>CAYYIV010000022.1:0-71777 GCA_964472095.1 uncultured Pelagibius sp. | reverse complement strand
TGAATTCGGGCGCACAGTATGAAGACTCCCCCGCCCTGTCAAGGCGAAGAAACCCTGCGAATCGCCCGGATTCGGCGGCTTTCGCGGGGCCGCCGGGGCGCTTCCTCAGGGCTTCGGGAAACGACCGCCAAAAGATGATGTTTTTGGGCGGATCGTGATCTGACGACACCACGAAGCGGTCCCATGCGACCGTGATCTGCTCTAAGCACTCTCGCGCAGGGTCTCGGCTGCTTCCAGGTCGACCGAGACGAGTTGGCTGACGCCGCGCTCGGCCATGGTGACGCCGAACAGGCGGTGTACCCGGGCCATGGTCATGCGGTGGTGGGTGATGACCAGGAAACGGGTGCCGGTCACCTTGGTCAACTCGTCGACCAGGGAGCAGAAGCGGTCGACGTTGGCGTCGTCGAGCGGTGCGTCGACCTCGTCCAGCACGCAGATCGGCGCCGGATTGGTGAGGAAGACGCCGAACAGCAGGGCCAGTGCCGTCAGCGCCTGCTCGCCGCCGGACAGCAGGGACATGACCTGCAGGCGCTTGCCCGGCGGGCTGGCCATGATCTCCAGCCCGGCGGCCAGGGGATCCTCCGATTCGGTGAGCTTCAGGTGGGCCCGGCCGCCGCCGAAGAGGCGCACGAAGAGCTCCTGGAAGTGGGTGTTCACCGCCTCGAAGGCCGCTAAAAGACGCTCACGTCCCTCGCGGTTCAGGCCGGCGATGCCCTGGCGCAGGCGGGCGATGGCGTTCACCAGGTCGGCGCGCTCCGACTGCATGCCGACGATCTGCTCGTCGAGTTCGCGGGCCTCGACCTCGGCGCGCAGATTGACCGCACCGAGGTTCTCGCGCTCGCGGACCAGACGGGCGAGCTTGGCCTCGACCTCCTCGCGCGCCGGCAGCTCCTGGCCTTCCTCGACCTCGGCCACCTCGAGCACGCTGTCGAGGGTGCAATCGAGCTTCTCGCGCACCCGGGCGATCACCGTGTCGAGGGTCTGGCCCGACTGGGAGACGGCGCCCTCGGCGCGGATGCGGTTCTCGCGGGTGTTGGTGAGGCGGGTTTCCTCAGCCTTCAACGCCTTGTCGGCCTCGCCGAGCCGGGTCTCGCCGCTCGCCAGGGCGTCGGCGGCGGCGCGGCGGCGCGCCTCGGACTCGTCGATCAGCTCGGCCAGGGCGTCGCGCTTCTCGGCCAGCGCCAGGGGAATCGCCGCCAGGGTCTCGATCTCCACCTCGGTGGCGGCGCGGCGCTCCTCCAGCTCGGCCAGGTGAGTCTTGGCCTCGCCGGCGCGGCGCGCCCAGGACTGCCGCTCGGTCTCGATGTCGGTCAGGCGGCGGCCGCGGGCCTCGGCCTCGCGGCGCAGCTGGTCGAGGTGTGCCTGGCGCTCGACCAGGGCGCTGCGCGCGGCGGCCAGCTCGTCGCGCAGCTCGTCGGCCTGCTGATGGGCCAGGTTGAGGTCGGGCAGTCCGGCCTGCTCCTCGCGGCCCTGGCCCAGGGTGGCCTCGGTCTCCTCGACGTCGCCGCCGAGTCGCGCCAGGGTTTCGTCGAGGGCGGCGAGGCGGGAGGCCACGGCCGCGGCCCGCTGGGCCAGGTCGCCGTGCCGCTTGCGGGCGGAGTTCACCGTCTCGAAGGCTTCGGTCTCGGCGGTGCGGGCGGCGCGCTCGCCTGCGGCGGCCTGCTCTACGGCGGTTTCCAGTTCGCCGTGGTCGGCAGCGGCCCGCGCGGTATCGCGCCCGACGCCTTCCAGCTTGGCGCCCAACTCGGCGACGCGGTTGCGCTGGGCCATGCGCTGGGCGGCGGCGGTCGGCGCCTCGGCACGGGCGGTGAAGCCGTCCCAGCGCCAGAGGTCACCCTCCTGGGTGACCAGGCGCTGGCCGGGCTGCAGTTGGGCCTGCAGGCGTCCGCCGGTGTCGCGATCGGGCACGACGCCGATCTGCGCCAGGCGACGATCGAGGGCGGCCGGCCCGCGCACCACGCCGCTCAGCGGCTCGGCGCCCGCCGGCAGGGCCGGCACGGTCGCCAGCGGTGCCAGGGTCTGCCAGTGCACAGGGGCGGCCTCGTCGGCGGAAACCGTGAGGTCATCGCCGAGGGCGGCGCCGAGCGCGGCTTCGTAGCCCGGGGTCACGGTGACGGCATCGACCACCGGCGGCCAGATGTCGGCCTCGGTCGGCTCCAGGATGGCGGTCAGCGCTGCGATCTCGGCATCCAGCTTCGATTGGACGGCCTCATGCTCGCGCAGCCGGCTGCGCGACTCGGCTTCGCTGCGGCGTGCTTCCGCCGTGGCTTCCGAAGCCGCGTTGCTGGCCTCGCGCAGCTGCGAGAGGCACTGCTCGGCGTCGGCCAGGGCCTCCGAGGCGGCCTCAAGCTCGGTTTCGGCCACGGTGTCGCGCAATACCGCCTCGCGCTGGGACGCGGCCTGCTCGCGCTGCTGGCGCAGTCGCTGCAGGCGCTGGGTCAGCTCCTCAATGCGGCGCTGCAGGGCGTTGGCGCGGGCCTCGTCCTCGGCAATCTTCTTGGTGACGGCGGCGAGCGCCTGTTCCTGCCGCTCGGTCTTGCCGGCGGCCTCGGCGCGGGCGCTTTCGGCGGCGGCGATGGTCTCGTGCTCGCCCTCGGCGGCGGCGACCAGGCCGGCGCGCTCCTGCTCCAGGCGCTGCTGCGCCGCCTCGGCGTCGCCGGCCAGGGCTTCGGCTCGGCTCTTGTCGCCGAGCAGCTGGGCCAGGCGCTCCTGGGCGCGGGCCTTGCCGTCCCGGGCCTGGGCTTCTTCGCGGTCGAGAGTGTCGCGGTCGACCTTCAGCCGCTGCAGGGCGGCGGCGGCCTCGGCCTCCGCCTCGCGCAGGCCCGGCAGCGCGGCAGCCGCCTCGGCCTGCTCGGTGGATTTCACGGCGGCGGCCGCAGTCGCCTCGGCGACGGCCTTCTCGGCCTCGACGAAGCCGGCCTCGGCGCGCACCACGGCAGCCTTGGCCTCGAGCCCCTCCAGATGCAGCACGATGGCTTCGGAGCGACGGATCTGATCGGCCACGTTGCGGTAGCGGGTCGCCTGGCGGGCCTGCTTCTTGAGGCCCTGGAGCTGCGATTCCAGGGTGGTGATGACGTCGTCCAGGCGCTCCAGGTTGGTCTCCGCCGCGCGCAGGCGCAGCTCGGCCTCGTGACGGCGCGAGTGCAGGCCGGAAATGCCGGCTGCCTCTTCCAGCAAGGAGCGCCGGTCGGCAGGCTTGGCGTTGATGATGGCGCCGATGCGGCCCTGGCTCACCAACGCGGTGGAGTGGGCGCCGGTGGCGGCGTCGGCGAACAGCAGCTGCACGTCACGCGCACGCACGTCCTTGCCGTTCACCCGGTAGAGCGAGCCGGAACCGCGCTCGATGCGGCGGACCACCTCGATCTCGTCGAACTCGTTGAACATCGCCGGTGCCTTGCGCTGGTTGTTGTCCAGCACGATGGTCACGTCGGCGACGTTGCGCGCCGGGCGGTTAGCGCTGCCGGCGAAGATGACGTCGTCCATCTCGCTGCCTCGCATGCGCTTGGCCGAGGTCTCGCCCATGGCCCAGCGCAGGGCCTCGACGAGGTTGGACTTGCCGCAGCCGTTGGGGCCGACGACGCCTGTCACGCCGGGCTCGATCACCAACTCGGTGGCATCGACGAAGGACTTGAAGCCGCTCAAGCGAAGCTTGGTGAACTGCACCACGCCTGGCTATTCCCCCCGTACCGTCAAAACAGATCCCATCCTTAGATGCGCGCTCACGCGGGCGGCCTGGCCTCAGGAGGCGTTGGCTGCCGCTGCTTCCAAGGCGCTATTGAACTCGTCGTAGGTGCGGTTGCCGACCACCGGCGTGCCGTTGACCACGAACGTCGGAGTCGAGGCAATGCTGTATTTGGCGCTGCCGTCGCTCTGTCTTGCCAGGATGCGGTCGATCGCCGCCTCGTCGTTCAGGCAGGCTTCGAAGGTCGTCTTGTCGAGCCCCGCCAGCGCTGCGTACTGGCCGATCGCCGCGATGGGATCCTGGCTGCGGGCCCACTTGTCCTGGTTGGCGAAGAGCACCTCGAGGAAGCCGAAGAAGCCGTTGCCCGGAATGCAGTCGGTGACTGCCGCGGCGCGCAGCGACACCTGGTCGAGCGGATAGTGGCGGTAGACCAGGCGGGCGCGGCCGCTGTCGATCCACTCGGACTTCACCTGCGGCAGCGTCTCGCGGTGGAAGGCGGCGCAGTGCGGGCAGGTCAGGGAGGAGAATTCCAGAATGGTGACCGGCGCGGCGGGGTCGCCGAGGATGCGGTCATCATCGAAGATCGGCATGTTGCCGGCGGCAGTCGACTGAACGGCGGCCTGCGGCGCTGCCGCCGTCTGGCCGGATGACATGGAGGCCGTCCCCCCACGGCTCAGCCAATAGGCGCCGCCCGCGGCGGCACCGGCTGCGACGACTCCCAGGCCGATCAGAATGTTCCGTCTGTTCATTGCTTAACCTACCAGATGTTGTGCATGCTAGTGGGCCATTTCGGATTCCACAAGCGCCCTATGCTGCCGAAAAGGGCGCGGTTTCGCCCCCCGGCGGACGCGCTCTATGTAGTCCTCTGAGCAGCGAAATTTAAGGCTTTTTGGCGCTGCCATCGCGCTTTTGGCGGAGCGAGCGTCCGAGGCCTTCCAGGGCCGCCCGCAGCTCCGGGTCGGCGACTGTGGATAGTTTCGCCGATAGCTCCCGCTCGAGCGGCTCCGGCGGACCCTCCGGGATCTTCTTGCTGCCGGCGGACGGGCCGCCGCGCAGCGGCGGCAGCGGGCCCTGCTGCAGCACCAGGCGGGCCACCGCGCGGTAGCCGAAGAAGCCGTTGATGCGCTCCAGCACCAGCGGCTCCAGGTGCTGTACCTGGAGCGACCAGCTCGACTCTACGCGCAGGGTGAGGCGGCCGTCGACGGCCTCTCCAGGTTTGGGAAAGCGCAGCTGCCGCGGGCGGCAGTGGGCCGCCAGTTCGGCGCCGACGATGGCCGGCCACTGGCGGGCGATGTCGGCACCGGTGAGGCCGCGGCGCGCGAAGGCGCGCTTGGTCACTGTGCCGAGGCTGCCACCCAGCGCCCTGAGGCCGCCGTGGCGCCGATCGCGTGATGGAGAAGAATTTGACATTGTCGCGGTGACAAAAGCCTGCTTTGCCGTGATTGCCCGCTCAGTATAGAGAAGGGCATGGTCCAAGTCGCACCCACAATTGGCGCAGCTTCGAAAGTCCGGTCACAGCAGGGTTGCCGTGACGCGGAACGGCTGCTCGCCTGGTACGACCGCCATGCCCGAACGCTGCCATGGCGCGCGCGTCCCGGTGACCCGCCGGCCGATCCCTACCGCGTGTGGCTCAGCGAGGTCATGCTGCAGCAGACCACCGTGGTGACAGTGGGGCCCTATTTCGCCGATTTCCTCACCCGCTGGCCCGCTGTGGAGTCGCTTGCCGCCGCGCCGCTCGACGACGTGCTGACGGCCTGGGCCGGGCTCGGCTACTACGCCCGGGCTCGCAACCTGCACCGCTGCGCCCAGGTGGTGGCGGGCGAGCTCGGCGGGGCTTTCCCGGACAGCGAGGCGGAACTGCTGAAACTGCCGGGCATCGGCCGCTATACGGCCGCCGCGGTCGCCGCCATCGCCTTCGGGCGCCGCGCCGTGGTGGTCGACGGCAACGTGGAGCGCGTCGTGGCCCGACTGTTCAAGATGGAAACCCCGCTGCCGGCAGCCAAGGCTGAGCTGCACCGCCTGGCCGACAGCCTGACGCCGCAACAGCGCGCCGGCGACTTCGCCCAGGCGATGATGGATCTCGGCGCCACGGTCTGCCTGCCGCGCGCGCCGAAATGTCTGCTCTGTCCCCTGGAAGCGTCGTGCCAGGCCAAGGCGGCGGGCATCGAACAGGAACTGCCGCGGCGCCAGCCCAAGGCTGTCAGGCCGACCCGCCGCGCTGTCGCGTTCTGGCTGCTGGGACCGGACGGCGGGCTGCTGCTGCGCCGGCGGCCGGAGAAGGGTCTGCTCGGCGGCATGATGGAGGTGCCCTCGACGCCCTGGCGCGAGGCGCCCTGGCCGGCGGCGGAAGCGCGCGAGCTGGTTCCCCTGGCGGCCGAGTGGCGCGAATTGCCCGGCCTGGTGCGCCACACCTTCACCCATTTCCACTTCGAGGTGACGGTCTGGGCCGCGCGGGCCGCGTCGCCGCAGGTCGGGACCGGGCGCTGGGTGGCGCTCGACGCCCTCGCCGACGAGGCGCTCCCAACAGTGATGCGCAAAATCATCGAGCACGGCCTGACCCAGACCGCCGTCTGCGGGCGCGATGCCTGAGGCCGCCCTCGTCGCCCGGGACCGCGACCCGCTCGCCGAAAGCAAGGGCCTGGCGCTCGGCTTCATCGGCGTCGCCGTGTTCAGCCTCACCCTGCCGGCGACGCGCCTCGCCATGGTCGACAGCGACCCGGTGGTCTTCGGCCTCGGGCGCTCGCTGGTGGCAGCTGCTGTCGCCGCCGCCATCCTGCTGGCGACCCGCCAGCGCCGCCCGCTCGGCAAAGAATGGCGCGCGCTCGCCGTGGTGGCCGCCGGGGTGATCTTCGGCTTCCCGCTGCTCTCCGCCTGGGGCATGCAGCGGGTGCCGGCGGCCCACGGAGGCGTGGTGCTCGGCATCCTGCCGCTGGCCACGGCGATGGCGGGTGCCGTGCTGCTGCGCGAGCGCCCGTCGGGGGCCTTTTGGTTGGTCTCGCTGGTCGGTGGCGCCGCGGTGGTCGCCTTCTCGCTGTTGAAAGGTGGCGGGACCTTGAGCCTCGGCCACTTGGCGCTGCTCGGCTCGGTGGTCTGTGCGGCCGTGGGCTACGCGGAAGGTGCCCGCCTCAGCCGCAGCCTCGGCGGCTGGCAGGTGATCTGCTGGGCGCTGGTGATCGCTTTCCCGCTGCTGCTGGTGCCGGTGGTGCCGGCGGTCCTGGCGCACGGCCTGCCCGGTTCGCCCGCGAGCTGGGTCGCCTTCACCTACGTCGCCCTGTTCAGCCAGCTGTTCGGCTTCTTCGCCTGGTATCGCGGCCTGTTGCTGGGCGGCGTGGCGCGGGTCAGCCAGGTGCAGCTGCTGCAGACCTTCATGACCATCGGGGCCTCGGCCCTGTTGCTCGGCGAATCCATCGACGCGCTGACGCTGGGCTTCGCGGTCTTCGTCGTGGCGAGCGTCGCCCTTGGCCGGCGCATGCCGGTACACTAAAGGGCCCCGGCGCATGCCGGTACACTAACGGGCCCCGGCGCATGCCGGTACATTAAGGGTCCTGCCGGATGACGGTGCGGTGAGAAGCTAGGCTGAACAGCCTCTGGCCTCGATTGGCCAGATCTCGACCAGGTCGTCGCCGCGCACGCCGTGATACCAGTCGAAGCAGTTGATGGTGGGGTCGCAGTGCGGCGCCACCAGCCCAACCAGGTCGCCCGGCCTGGGCGATGTGCTGCCCGGCGGCAGGGTGAGGCGCCCGAACTCGTCGCCGACGCAGGTATAGCTGGTGCCCTGGGGCGCCCCGAAGGCGACTTCCGGGGGCGGCCCGTCCATCGCCAGGCTCTTGGAGCCGGCATCGATGGTGACGAAGCCCGCATGGCAGGCGCTCACCACGCGGCTGTAGACGAAAAGGGCGGAGCGGAGGGGGCGCCGGCCGTCGATACTGAGGTCGACCGCGTCGTATTCCACGTCGGAGACGATGTAGGAGCCGACCTGCAGTTCCGTCAGCACGCCGGCGGCGGGGTCGAGGGCGTGGCTGCCGGTGCCGCTGCCGGTTACGATGGGGCAGGCGTGGCCCGCCGCCTCCAGCCGGTCGCGTACGGTAGCCAGCTTCGCGAGGCATGTGTGGGAAGCCCGTCGGCGCTCGTCGAGGTCGGCGATGTGCTGCACGTGGCCGGCATAGCCTTGTAGTCCCTTGAAGGCGAGCCGTGGCTCCGCGGCGATGGCCTCGGCGAGCGCCAGGGCACCTGCCGCATCGAGCACGCCGGTGCGGTCCTGGCCGATGTCGACGTCGATCAGGACGCCGAGATCGCGGCCCGCCGCCACTGCCGCGGCGCCCAGAGCGGCGACGTTGTCGGCATCATCGGCGACCACCATGACCTCGGCCGTGCGTGCCAGCTTCAGCAGGCGGTCGATCCGGCGCGCGCCGACGACTGGCGCGGTGAGCAGGAAGCGGTCGAGCCCGGCCGCTGCCAGAGCCTCAGCCTCCGACAGCTTGGCGCAGCAGAGGCCGAGCGCCCCGGCGGCCATCTGCAGCCGGCCGATGGCGGCTGATTTGTGGGTCTTGGCGTGGGGCCGGAGGCCGACGCCCTCGCGCGTTGCCCAGGCCGCCATGGCTGCGATGTTGGCTTCCAGCGCGTCGAGGTCGAGCACCAGGGTGGGGGTGGCGAGTTCCAGTCGGCCGCCCGGGCGGTTCAGCAGATCCTCGTCGAGGTGGGGTTGAGGCATGGTCGTCCTGTCGGCTGTGCGGGTCGGGCGGCAGCATAGATCAGGCCCCGGCGGAGAGGACAAAAAGAAGGGGCGGCCACCGAGATGACCGCCCTGGGAGGAGCTTCGGGAGGAAACTTCAGTTGGCCGGACGAGTATCCGGCGTGCGTAGCATTAGGCGCTTGGGCTCGCTCGGTTGCGTCGGGGCGAGGCGCTGCGGGCCGGCCGGCTGCTGCGGCGCTGCCGTGGCGCTTCGGCCCTGCTTGAGAACGAAGGCGTTGCCCGCCGGCTTCGGCGGCTGCGGCTTTACCGGCTGCGCCGCCAGGGGCAGCGGCGCCTGCGGCGCGACGCCGACGGCCGGCAGCTGGGTGTAGCTGCTCTGGCTGGTGTTGTCGGCCTCGTTGGACTCGGCAACCGCATTGCCGGCATCGGCGACGGCATCGAAGACGTAGGTGCCCGGGGTCCAGGGAATGGCGGCCCAGAAGGCGAGGTTATGATTGAAGCTCTCGCCCGGCTCCAGCGCCGGCACGTCGACCACCACGCGGTTTGGGAAGGCCGGGTCGGCATAGGCGGCGAGGCCGGGGATGTCCGGGCAGCCGCCGTCGGCCTCGCCGAACCTGGTGCAGTTGATGGTCAGGTGGCTCGGGCCGGCGGCCGTGGCGCCGAGGTTCTGCACGCCGACGCTGGCGTTCATCGGGTTGCTGAGCACCGGCACGAGGTTTGGCTGCGCGGCGGCGGTGCCGGCGACTGTCGAGAGCGCGGCGGTCAGGCCGGCCGCGGCCAAGAGACCGAGGGAAAAATGCTTTGCCATGACGGGCTCCTCCTGGGAGTTTCGTTGTCTGCCTCATGGGTCGCAGCGGGCGCCCGAAAGGTTCACACGATTTCCCCTGAAGCGCGCCCGCGGCCTCGGCTATGGTTTCCGGCATGGCTGCGGATCCGCGACACGACCCCGTTGAAGCCGCCTCGGTGGAGGCAGACCTTGCCGAGGCGGAGCGCGCCGGCCTCAAGCTGGCGATCAAAGGGCGCACCGTCGCCCTGCTGCCGGTTGGCCTCTGGCTCGGCCTGGCCGGCAACTTCCCCGGCAATCTCTACGGGCTGCTGCTGATCGGCTTCTTCCTGGCCTGGGGCCTGCTGCACCACTGGCTGCTGTCGAGCGGGCGCGAGCGGCGCTGGCAGCGCTATTTCTTCCTCACCGTCGATGTGGCCGTGCTGGGCGTCGCCGCCATCTTTATGCCGCTCAGCGTCGGCGACGCGGTGCCGCAGATCATCACCTTCCGCGCTTACGGAACGACTCCCCTCTTCCTCATTCTGGCGGTGGCCGCGCTCTCGCTGTCGCCCGGTCTGGTGCTTTGGGCCGGCGCCGCCTGCATCGCTGTCATGTGGGCGGTCTTTCTGTGGATCGTCCAGGGCATGGCGCGCACGGTGACTTGGGGCGACCTGCCGCCGGGCCCGACGAGGGAGGCGTATCTTGCCGTCTTCCTCGATCCCGACTTCATCGGCACCGGCAGCCGCTTCGGCGACAGCCTCTTCATCGGTCTGACGGCGGTCATCCTGGCGGTCGCCGTGCGGCGCGCCCGCAATCTGGTGCGCGACCGCGCCGCCGCCGAGCGCCAGCGTGCACAGGTGCAGCGGGTGTTCGGCCGTTATGTGCCCGAGCAGGTGGCGGCGGCCATCCTCGCTGATACGGCGGCACTCGGCGCCAAGACCGACACGGCGACCGTCATGTTCCTCGACATCGAGGGCTTCACGGCGCTGTCGGAGCAGCGCAGCCCGGTCGAGGTCATCGCCATACTCAACGCCTTCTTTGACGGCGTTGCCGAGGTGGTCTCGCGCCACGGCGGCGTGGTCATCGGCTTTGTCGGCGACGGGGTGATCGCCACCTTCAACCTGCCGGTGGCGCTGCCGGCGGCCGAGTCGCGCGCGCTGGCGGCGGGGCGCGCGCTGCTCGACCTGGTGGCCGGACAGCGCTTCGAGGGAATGACGCTCGCCGTGCGCATCGGTCTCGCGACCGGGCCGGTGGCGGCCGGCAGCGTCGGCGGCGGTGGCCGACAGAGCTATACGGTCTACGGCGACACCGTGAACCTGGCTCAACGCCTGGAGGCCAAGAACAAGGAACTCGGCACGCGCCTCCTGGCCTGCGAGCATACCTGCGCCGGCGCCGCGGAGGCGGCGCTGCGGGAGGTCGGCGTGATCTCCGTCAAGGGGCGCGCGCAGCCGGTGCGAGTCTTCGCGCCGGCGCCGGCCGGGTAGGGAGAGATCCCGAGGGCGTGCCGTCCGCCTCAGTTCATCGTGGTGTTGAGGTTGGCGCGCAGTTTCTGGCGCAGCAGGTCGATGGAGATGAGCTTGCCCTCGACATTGAGGTGCCAGAACGACCAGCCGTTGCACGATGGCGCGCCCTGCAGGTGGGCGCCGACCTGGTGGATCGAGCCTTTGAAGTCGGCGGTGATGAGGGTGCCGTCGGCGCGCACCTTGGCGCGCCAGCGCTTGTCCGGGCCGTGCAGCACCGTGCCCGGCTCCAAGAGGCCGTGCTCGATCAGCCAGCCGAAGGGGATGCGCGGCTCGCTGCGCTTGGCCGGGGTATCGATCAGCTCCAGGTCGGTGATCGGCTGCACCTGGGCGATGCGCTTCTTGGCAACGGCAATGTAGTCGGGATCGCGCTCCAGGCCGATGTAGTGGCGGCCGAGCTTCCTGGCCACGGCGCCGGTGGTGCCGGAGCCGAAGAAGGGATCCAGCACGATGCCGCCGGGTTTGGTCGCTGCCATAATGACGCGGTGGAGCAGAGCTTCCGGCTTCTGGGTCGGGTGCGCCTTCTCGCCCTTTCCGTTCTTCAGCCGCTCGCCGCCGCTGCAGATCGGGATCAGCCAGTCGCTGCGCATTTGCAGGTCGTCGTTCAGCCGCTTCATGGCGTCGTAGTTGAAGGTGTAGCGCGCGTCCTTGTCTTTGGCCGCCCAGATCATGGTCTCGTGCGCGTTGGTGAAGCGCCGGCCGCGGAAGTTCGGCATCGGGTTCGTCTTGCGCCATACCACGTCGTTGAGGATCCAGTAGTCGAGGTCCTGTAGCGCGGTGCCGACGCGGAAGATGTTGTGGTAGCTGCCGATCACCCAGAGGGTGCCGTTGTCCTTCAGCAGGCGGCGCGCGGCGCGCAGCCAGCGACGGGTGAAATCGTCGTAGGCGGCGAAGCTGTCGAACTGGTCCCAGGCATCGTCGACGGCGTCAACCTTGCTGTTGTTGGGGCGCAGCAACTCGCCCTCGAGCTGGAGGTTGTAGGGCGGGTCCGCGAAGACCATGTCGACCGACGCCTCCGGCATGGCCTCCATCAAGGCGATGCAGTCGCCCTGCCTGACCACGTCTTTCTGCACAGGCTGTTCCCCTCTTGCGCGCGTCGTCCCCGATTCGGCGCGAAGCGGGCATCCTGAGTCAAGCCGAGTCTGGCGTCAAGAGTCTTGGCGACTCAAGCCTTTAGCAAAAGTGCCTCACGCACTGGACGAAACGAGCGGCGGTGCAGCGGCGTGACCCCCAGCCGGGCGATGCCGGAGCGGTGCTCGGACGTGCCGTAGCCCTGGTTGCGCTCCCAGCCGTAGCCGGGAAAGTCGCGGGCGTGGCCGGCCATGGCGCGGTCGCGGGTCACTTTGGCGACGACCGAAGCGGCGGCGATGCTGAGGCAGCGGCCGTCGCCCTGCACCACGGCACGGGCGTCGCAGGCGAGCTTCGGCAGCTTGTTGCCGTCGACCAGGGCGGCTTCGGGATGTCGGCCCGGCTGCGCCGTGTCGAGCGCAACGGCGAGGGCAGCGGCGGCGCGCTGCATGGCGAGGAGGGAGGCCTGCAGGATGTTCAACTGGTCGATCTCCGCGACGCTGGCTTCGCCGAGGCCGAGCAGCGCGCAGCCGGCCGCGGGATCGGTCAGCGCTAGGAACAGGGTGTCGCGCAGGGCCGGCGAGAGTTTCTTGGAATCGTCCAGGCGGCAAGCCAGCGCCGGGTCGAGCCTTGCGGGATCGAGCCACACGGCAGCGGCCACGACCGGCCCGGCCCAGGGCCCGCGACCGGCCTCGTCGATGCCGATGACGGTCCTGCCGCTGCTCTGGCCCAACTCCACTTCCAGCACGAAATCCGGCACCCTTCGTCTTCCCCCTGCGTTGCCCCAAAGTAACTGCCTAGTCTGACGCGGCCTGACCGCCAGCCTTGGTGCCGGGTCGGCTTTGTCGCGCCAGCCAGGCCGCCACGAGCCCGCGCGAGCGGTCCAGCGCGAGCGCCTCCGGCCCGACGGTGAGGCGCAGCGTCTCGCGGCCCGAGGTGATGCCGAGCAGCGCGATGCGGTGCAGGCGGCGTGCGGCCTCCAGCCATACCGGGCTGACCATCAGTGACAGCACGGTGACGGCGACCAGCAGGCGGTGACTTTCCCAGTCGATGGCGGCGACCGCAAGCCCCTGCGCGGCGAGGATGAAGGAGAACTCGCCGAGCTGGGCCAGCAGCACGGCGGAGAGGAAGGCGCGCGGCCAGGTCTCGCCGAGGGCGCGGATGAGGACGATGTTCAGTGCCGTCTTGAGGATGGCGACGAAGAACACCAGCATTACCACGATGCCGAGGTTGGCCCAGATGTACTGGACGTCGATGAGCAGGCCGATCGTCAGGAAGAACACCATCAGCAGCACCGTCTGGATCGGCTCGGTGTAGTGGATCATGGCGCGGCGTATGGTCGAATTGCCGATCACCAGGCCGGCCAGGAAGGCGCCGTAGGAGGCCGAAAGGCCGAGCAGCCCGGAAAGCGCTGCGGCGCCGAAGCAGAAGGCCAGCCCGGCCAGCGGCGTCAGGTCGTTGGCGCGGCCGATGTCCTTGGTAAAGGGCAGGCGCACCCGCTTGCGCTGGCTGAGATAGGCGATCATCAGGCCGAGAAAGACGATGGAGATGCCGATCTTGAGGATCGCCAGGGTGCCGATGCCGCCCTCGCCGCGGAAGGCGCCGATGATGAGGATCATCGGGATCACCGCGAGATCCTGGGCGATCAGGATGCCGATGGTGACGTAGCCGACCCGGGTGCGCTTCTCGCCGATCTCCTCCAGCATCTTGATGGCGACGGCGGTGGAGGAGAGCGCCACCACGAACCCGACCACGGCGGTGAGCGCCAGCGGCCAGTCGAGCAGCAGGCCGAGCAGGTACATGCCGAGGAAGGCGGCCGCGATCTGGAAGGCGGTCGTCAGCACCGCAACCTTCCACACGGTGCGGAAGTCGCGCAGGTTCAGCTCCATGCCGATGAAGAACAGCAGCATGAGCACGCCGAGTTCGGCGAGCACCTGGATCTGCTCGCGATTTTCGACGAAGCCGAAACCGGAGGGGCCGAGCGCCGCGCCGGCCAGGATGTAGCCGAGCAGGATCGGCTGGCGGAAGTGGCGCATCAGCAGGCCGCAACCGAGCGCGCCGACAACAACGATGGCGAATCCGGTGATGCTGCTTGCATGCCCTTCCATGCGGGTTCTCTAACACATGGAAGCGTTTAAGTGATTAACGCGGCGTGTTCCCCAAGGGGGGCTCTACAGCAGCGAGAGCTGGCGGTTGTCCGGCTTAGGCGGCTGGAACCGGGTGACGTCGAGCGGCGCGGCACCGCGGTTGAGGTCGAGGCGGCGGGCGGCCTGCTTGAAGCGCGTGGCGATGAGGTCGGCGTAGACGCCGCTGCCGCGCTGGCGCAAACCGAACTCCGCCTGGTAGAGCCCGCCCTCGCGGGTGTCGCGCACCAGATTGAGGACCTTGCTCTTGCGGTCGGGGAAGTGGGTCTCCAGCCACTCGGCGAAGAGCGCCTTGATCTCCAGCGGCAGGCGCAGCAGCACGTAGCCCGCATGCCTGGCGCCGGCGCGCGCCGCCGCCTCCAGCAGGGCCTCCAGTTCGGCATCGTTGATCGCCGGGATGACGGGGGCGGTCAGCACGCCCGCCGGGACGCCGGCGGCGTTGAGGGTGCGGATCGCCTCAAGGCGGCGCTCGGGGATCGGCGCGCGCGGCTCCATCACCCGGGCGAGGCCACGGTCGAGGGTGGTCAGCGAGAGCATCACCCGCACCAGGTTCTCGCGCGCCATCGGCGCCAGGATGTCGAGGTCGCGCAGCACCAGGTTGGACTTGGTGACGATGGTGAAGGGGTGCCGGGTTTCCTTCAGCACCTCCAGGATGCTGCGGGTGATCTTCAGGCGGCGCTCGAGCGGCTGGTAGGGGTCGGTGTTGGTGCCCAGCGCGATCGGTTCCGGTTTATAGGCCTTGCGCGCCAGCTCTTTCCTCAGTAGCGCCGCGGCTTCGGGCTTGGCGAGGATCTTGGTCTCGAAGTCGAGGCCCGGCGAGTAGCCGAGCCAGGCATGGCTCGGCCTTGCGAAGCAGTAGATGCAGCCGTGCTCGCAGCCCCGGTAGGGGTTGATGGAGCGGTCGAAGGGAACGTCCGGCGAGGTGTTGCGGGTGATGATGCTGCGGGTTGCATCCCAGGTCACCTCGGTCGGCGGGCCGGGCGGCTCGCCGAAGCCGTCGGGGCCGGGATCGCCGAGGCGCTCGTTCCAGCCGTCGTCGACGGCGACCCGGGTGAAGGGCTCGTAGCGCCCGCTGGCATTGCTGACGGCGCCACGGCCCTTCTTTGGTCGCTGGGGGATCAGATCAACCATGGCTGGAACGCTACGGACAAAAACAGAACAAATCAAGAACAAAGAATGCTTGACTCCAGGGATTCACTGGTGCGACTCGGGAAGCGACTTCTGCAGGGGGCTGTCGGCCCTCCAGTCGGCCTGCATTCGCGCCAAGGTTGCTGGCGAGAGGTAGTCGGCAACCCGCTCAGCCACATGGGCGACCAGGCCGGGATCGCTGTTGGCTGCTGACCAGTTCTCGGTGCCGCGGGCGGCCGGTTTTGCTTGCTGCACCCGCCACTTGGCGCACCAGGTGGTGGCGCGCAGGAAGAGCAGCCGGCGCAGCGGCAGCAGCCAGGGGGCGAGGGCGGCGCGGCGCTGCGGGCCGGCGGCCTCGCCGAGGATGTCCAGATAGCAGCGGTAGAAGCCGGCGACCGCCTCGCGGCTCAAGACAGCGTGGGTTTCCACGTCCCAGGTGGTCGAGGAGTAGATCGTGGCGTGAGCGAGGTCGATGCCCGGCGCGCCGTAGAGCGCTTTCTCCAGGTCGACGATGACCGCCCTGCCGTCCGGCGTGACCAGGAAGTTGCCGGGATGGGTATCGGTCAGCACCAGGCTGCGCGGCTGATGGGGGCCCCCGGCGGCGGTGCGGACGGCGAAGCCACGCGCCCAGGCCAGTTCCGCGTCGATGGCCCGGCGGCTGTCGGCGGCGAGCCGGGCGGCATCCAGGAAGGTGGCTTGTCCCTCGATCTCGGCGAGCGCCCCGGCGACCGGGTCGCGGTGATCGGCCAGCGGCGGGCGCTCACCCGGCGGCGGCAGCGGCAGGGCATGCACCCGCGCCATGGCCTCGGCGAGGGCCGGCAGGTCCGCCGGCAGCTGCGGCGGGCGCCCCGCGATGCGCTCAACGGCGAGGGCACCGAGTGGGATCGCCGGCGACGGCGGCAGGATGCCGAAGAGCCGCGGACCATGGCCGCTGGCGCTGACCCGCTCGAAGCAGGCTGCCTGGTAGGCGAGATTCTCGCCGGCGGGCAGGGCCCACTGGCTCTGCCTGGGCACCCGCAACAGCACATCTCGTCCCACCAGCTCTACATGGTCGTGCGCCAGGCCCTTGGTCGGCAGCACCCGCAGATTCGCAGGTGCCACCGTGGCGAAGGCCGGCAGCGCCGCGAGGGCGCGCTGCAGGGCGGGGAGATCGGGTCCGGGTGGCAAGGGCGCTCCTCGGCTGGGCGGGCGGCGGCCCTCTGCGCTAGCACGGGCCGTCGCCCTTGGCCAAATCACATGAGCTTGTGACGGCAGCGCGTGGCGGCCTCGTGCCAACGCCGGTCGTGCTATGAAAGGACCATCATGTCGGACGGAGTCCTTTCTATCGTCATCCCCACCCTGGACGCGGCCAGCCTGCTGCCGGGCTGCCTCAGCGCGCTGGGCGAGGCGCGTCACGCCGGCCTGCTGCGAGAGATCGTCATCGCCGATGCCGGCGGCTGCGCTGAGACGGTGGAGATCGCGCACGGCTTCGGTGCCTCAGTCTTCGCGGCGCTACCAGGCCGCGGCCCGCAGCTCATCGCCGGGGCGGCGCGCAGCTCGGGCGACTGGCTGCTGTTCCTTCATGCCGACACTCGCCTGGAGAACGGCTGGTCGCGCGAGGTGAAGGCTTTCATCGCCGGCGAAAGCGCGGCGGAGATGGCGGCGGCCTTCCGCCTGCGCCTCGACGACGCGGCGCCCGAGGCCCGCCGCATCGAGCGTCTGGCCAACTGGCGCAGCCGGCGGCTGGCGCTGCCGTACGGCGACCAGGGTCTCCTGATCTCGCGGCGGCTCTACGACCGCGTCGGCGGCTACCGGCCCTTGCCCTTGATGGAGGACGTCGACCTGGTGCGCCGCCTCGTTCGCCTTGGGGGCCACCGCCTCCGCCTGCTGCAGAGCGCCGCGGTCACCTCGGCGGCGCGCTACCGGCGCGACGGCTGGTGGTTCAGGCCCGCGCGCAACCTCATGCTGCTGACCCTGTGGTATCTCGGCCTGCCGCCCGCCTGGATCGCCCGGCTCTATGGCTGAACTGCGGCGCCACCTCGTGGTCATGGCGCGGGCGCCGCGCCTCGGCACGGTGAAGCGACGGCTCGCCCGCGACATCGGTGACCTCGAAGCGCTGCGCTTCTACCGCGGCCACACCGCCGCGCTGCTCGGCGCGTTGGCCGGCGACCGGCGCTGGACCACCTGGCTGGCGGTCACGCCCGATGCGGCGGCGCGCGAGCGCCGCGGCCTCTGGCGCTTCGACGGGCCGGTGCTGGCGCAGGGCAGAGGCGATCTCGGCCGGCGCATGGGCCATATCCTGGCGATCCTGCCGCCCGGGCCGGCGCTCATCGTCGGCAGCGACATTCCCGGCATCACCCGCCAGCGGGTGTGGCGCGCCTTCCGGGCGCTCGGTGTCCACGACTGGGTGTTCGGCTCCGCCGAGGACGGCGGCTACTGGCTGATCGGGGCCCGCCGCCGCCCGGTGCTCCGCCTGCCGTTCGTCGGCGTGCGCTGGTCGACGCCCGACGCCCTCACCGACACCCTCGCCAATCTGCCCGACGGCAAGGTCGCTTTCGTGGATCGTCTCGGCGACGTCGACAGCGGCGTCGACTTCCGGCGGCTCTACGCGGCGGCCTCGTCACGCTGCGGGCGGTAGCGCTCCAGCCAGTGGGCGTAGGGCGCCGGTAGCACCCAGGAGGGCTTGTCGATGCCGAGGGCACGGGCGGCCTCGTAGGGCCAGTGCGGGTTCTCCAGCAGCACACGGCCGAGCATGACGAGATCCACCTTGCCCTCGCGGACCAGGGTGTCGGCCTGCTGCGGGTCGTTGATGAACCAGCTGGTGGCCGTCGGGATCCCGACTTCCTTGCGGATGCGCTCGGCGAGCGGCGCCATGAAGGCCGGCCCCCAGGGAATGGCGGCACCGGGGATGTTGAACCCGATGCTGACGTCCAGCAGGTCGAGGCCCTTGTCGGCGAAACGTCGCGCCAGCTCGATGGACTCCTCGAAGGTCTCCTCGCGACCGTCGAACTCGATGACGCCGAGGCGGAGGGTCAGCGGCAGGCTCTCCGGCCAGACCGCACGCACCGCCTCGAAGGTTTCGACCAGGAAGCGGCTGCGGTTCTCGAGGGAACCGCCGTACTCGTCGTCGCGCCGGTTGGAGTGCGGCGAGAGGAAGGACTGGGCGAGGTAGCCGTGGGCGAAATGCAGCTCCAGCCACTCGAAGCCGGCCCGGCGGGCGCGTACGGCGGCGTCCGCGTAGTCCTGCTGCACGCGGTGGATATCGTCCCTGGTCATCGCCCGCGGGCGGCGCGGCAGATGGGCACCGAAGGGAATAGCGGAAGGGGCGATCGTTTGCCAGCCGCGCGGGTCGCCTTCGGGAATGTGGTCGTCGCCCTCCCAGGGGCGGTTGGCGCTGGCCTTACGGCCGGCGTGGGCGATCTGTATGCCGGGCACCGCGCCGGCGGCCTTGATCGCGGCGACGGCAGGTGCGAAGGCCTCGGCCTGGCGGTCGTCCCACAGGCCGGTGCAGCCCGGCGTGATGCGGCCTTCCGGCGAGACGGCGGTGGCTTCGGCGATCACCAGGCCGGCGCCGCCGCGCGCCAGGCCGGCGAGATGGGCGTGGTGCCAGTCATTCGTCAGCCCTTCGGTGGCGGAATACTGGCACATCGGCGAGACGGCGATGCGGTTCCTGAGGGTGACGTCCTTGAGGGAGAAGGGAGCGAAGAGCGACGACATGAGGGTCCCTTAGCTTGGCGGATTTCCACAGAAGCCTTGCGGAAATCGGCGGTTCACCTATATCTAGGCCAGGTAAATTCGTAAGTTCGATAAATATCGAACATTCGAAATATGGAGCGACTTGACGGGAGTTCAAGGGATGCGGGCGCTGCGCCATCCGAAAGCCGGGGAGATCGAGCTGACGCGGGTGCTGCACGCGCTCAGCGATCCGGTGCGCCTGGACGTGGTGCGCCAGCTCGAGCGCGAGGGCGAGGCGACCTGCACGGCGCTGGACTGCGGCCGGCCCAAGTCCAGCATGTCGCATCACTTTCGGGTGTTGCGCGATGCCGGCGTGGTCCGTACGCGCACCGACGGCGCAGCCCACATGAACGAGCTGCGCCGCGAAGAGCTCGACCGGCTGTTCCCCGGCCTCTTGGATGCCGTGCTGGCGGCGCGCTAGTGCCGGTCAGAGGAAGGTCGCGATCGCTCCCAGCGGCTTCTTTACCTTGGCGTGGCGGGGCACTGTGGCGCCCTCGGCCGCGTGGCCGGCCACCAGGATCATGTAGGGCTTCTCGTTTTCCGGCCGGCCGCAGATCTCGTTGAGAAAGCGCATCGGGTTCGGCGTGTGGGTGAGCGTGGCGAGCCCGGCGCAGTGCAGCGCGGTGATCAGCATGCCCGTCGCGATGCCAACCGATTCGCCGATGTAGTAGTTCTTGCCGATCTTGCGATTCGCCTCGATGCGGTAGCGCTCGGCGAAGATGACGATCAGCCAGGGCGCGATTTCGAGGAAGGGTTTGTCGGCGTCGGTACCCAGCGGTGTCAGGTCGCTCAGCCACTCTTCGCCGGCCTTGCCGGCATAGAAAGCCTTCTCCTCGGCCTCCGCTGCCAAGCGGATGCGCCGCTTCACGGCGGGATCGCCGACCGCGACGAAGTGCCAGGGCTGGTGGTTGGCGCCGCTCGGCGCCAGACCGGCCGCTGTCAGGCAGGTCTCGATCACTTCGCGCGCCACGGGCGTGGGCGCGAAGTCGCGCACCGTGTGCCGCGTCTTCATCTCGGCCAGGAAGTGCTCGGCCCGCTCGCGCATCTCGGCATCGCCGAAGTGGCGCCGGTCGGGCAGCGGAATAGCCTCGTAGTCTGGCACGGTGATGCGGGCTTCGCTCATCGTTGACTCCTCGCAGCCGGCGTACGGGAAGGACCTTGCGTTCCGCAGTAGATCGGAATCACGTCCTCCCTTTCAAAGGGGAAAAGTGAATTGGCCGATGAACTTTTCGTGTGGCGGTTGGGTTCCGACTTCAAGTGCTGCCGGTCAGCTCGCCGCCTTCAAATGCTCTTTGAGGCGCGGCATCAGCTCGACCAGGTTGCAGGGGCGGTGGCGCGAGTCGAGCTGGTATTTCAGGATGTCCTCCCAGCCGTCCTTGCAGGCGGAGGGGGAACCGGGCAGTGCGAAGAGGTAGGTGCCGTCGGCGACACCGCCGATGGCGCGGCTCTGCATGGTGGAGGTGCCGACCTTCTGGTAGCTCAGCATGCGAAACAGCTCGCCGAAGCCCTCGATCTCCTTTTCCATCACCAGCCTGAAGGCCTCCGGCGTGACGTCGCGCCCGGTCACGCCGGTGCCGCCGGTGGTGATGATGCAGTCGACCTCGGGATTGGCGATGTGGTTCTTCAGCGCGGAGACGATGTCGTCACGGTCGTCGGTCACGATCGCGCGGTGGATCACCTTGTGGCCGTCGGCGGTGATCATCTCCACCAGGCGGTCGCCGGACTTGTCGTCGGCGAGAGTCCGGGTGTCGGAGATGGTCAGAACAGCGATGTTGACGGGCAGAAAGGGAAGTTTCTCGTCAATTCGAGCCATTGAGCGCGACCTCGGAACGGGTTCCGTCCAAGGCTTCGTAGCGCGGCCAGTCGCCGCCTGCAAGATGTTCGAGCGACGGTATCGGCTGGCCGAGGCGCTGGCGGTAGATCCACAGGTTGGTCAGCACGCGCTCGATGAAGAGGCGTGTCTCCTTCGAGGGCAGGGCCGCGATGAAGAGCAAGGGATCGTCCTCGGCGTTGATGGTGCGCTCCCACTTGCCGAGGTTGCCCGGGCCGCCGTTGTAGGCGGTGGTCAGGCGGAAGAGGTCGCCCTGGACGCGCTGATGGACCAGGAGATAGGCGATGTAACGCTGGCCCAGCTCCATGTTGAGGCCCGGTTCGAAGAGTTCGTGTTCGCCCCTGCCGTGGTAGCGGCGGTCGCCGATATAGCTGGCCGTGCGGGGCATCAGCTGCATCAGGCCGCGGGCGCCGTCCGGGCTCATGGCCCGGGTGTTGAAACCGGACTCCTGGCGCATCAGTGCGTAGATCAGGGCGCGGTCGACGGTGAAGCCGCTCTCCGGCTGCCACGGCGGGATCGGGTAGAGCGCCGCATCGACGGTGCCACCGATGGCGTCGCTTTCACTGCCGGCGCGCGTCAGCTGGCTGCCCATGCGGTAGGCCAGGGCCGGCATCCTGGCGTGCTGCGCCAGCGCCAGCAGGGCCTCGCTGATTTCCGGGTTGCTCCAGTCGCCGGCGCCGACCAGCTCTTCTTCGGCCCGCTCGCGGTCGCCGACCTGCAGCAGGGCCAGCGCGCGGGCACCCGCCGGACTGTTGTTCAGTTGCGCGACGGTCCGCGGCGCCAGGTGCTGGCCGCCGAAATCGAAGTCGAAGGGCATGCCGAGGCTGCGCCGCGCCAGCAGGCCGTAGAAGGTACGCGGATAGTCGGCGGCGCGGCGCAGCAAGGGGCTGCTGCGATCCGGCCGCTGCTGCTTCAGGTGCGCCCGCGCGGCCCAGAAGGCACCGGCGGCGGCATTCCAACCGGCCACGTTGTCGGCATAGGCAAGGGTCTCGAAGTAGACCGCGGCCTCGTCGAGTGCGCCGAGGCGCCAGGCGGCCAGGCCGGCGATCCAGTTGATCATGGGTGCTTCGCGCCCGGAACGCTGCGCAGCGGGTGCCGCCAGCGCGTAGGCGCGCGCCGGCTCGCCGTAGTAAAACCAGCCGGCGGCGACAAGGGCGCGGGCCTCGTCGAGCTCGACCGGGTCGAGCAGCTCCTGTACGGAGCGCTGGGCGAGCAGGTTCTCGGTCGTCGAGAAACGCTGGCGCATCACGTTGAGGCGCACCTGGCGCAGCAGGCGGGTGACCTTGCTGCGTGTTGCCTTGGAGCGCTGCCGCGGCGACGCGTAGTCATAGCTTGCCCGCTGGCCAGCCCAGGCGGCGCTGCCGGCGGTGACCGGCGGCTGCGGCCGGCGATAGTTGGCCGGGCGGCGCTTCACGGCGAGATTGTAGATGCGCTTCGCCTCGGGATGGTCGGCGTAGCTGTCCATCCACTCCTTCAGCTCGACGTACTTGGAACGGTAGGCCGTGGGATGCAGATAGCGCTGCGCCAGCACGTGGCCCAGCAGGCGCTTGTCGGAGAGCCCGGCGATGAGGCGGTCGGCCTCCTGCCAGTGGCCCTCTTCCTGCACCGCGAAGATGCGGCGGTAAAGATCGGCGTCGCGCGGGGTCAGCACGGTGGGCAGTCCGTCCGGTCCGGCCGGCATCGCCTGCGGAGTGTCGGGCAGGTTGCTCTGCAGGACGCTACTGCTGGGCTGCAGATCCTGGGGCTGCAGCACCTGGGCGCGGGCGGCCGGGGCCAGCGGCGTGGCGCTGCCGATGACGATGGCGCCAAAGCCCGCGGCAAGCGCAACAAGCGCTATCCGCGCCTTCCGTTGAAGGCGTACGGCCCGTTGCCGGGCGCAATTCCTGGATTGCAATGCGACCCCCGCTTCGTTCATCGACCCTAACCAAGTGTTCTCGGCGCTGCAACTATCGCCCCAAGAAGGCCATGACTCGGGTTAAGTCGGCGTTAAATAAGCCATTTGAGCGGCAATTTGGCGGCACTTGAGGGGGATTTGCTCGACCGGCCGGCGCCCGGCCTGTGGATAAGGCTTCAGCCGGCCGGCTTGGTCGCCGTGCGACCACTGCCTTCCCGCTCCATGGCCTCGGCGAAGGCCAGCAGGTCGCGCCAGGCTTCGCGCTTCTGGGCGGGCTGGCGCAGCAGGTAGGCCGGGTGCAGGGTCGGCAGGGCGGGGATCGGATGTGGCAGGCGCGGGTGGTGGTAATCGGCCCAGCGGCCGCGCAGCTTCAGGATGCCCTCGCTGCGGTTCAACAGGGTCTTGGCCGACATGCCGCCGACCAGCAGCAGCAGCTTGGGCTGCAGGATCTCGATCTGGCGCTCCAGAAAGGGCAGACAGGACGCGATCTCCCCCGGCGTCGGGTTGCGGTTCCCGGGCGGGCGCCAGTACAGCAGGTTGGTGATGTAGACCTGCTCGCGGTCGAGGCCGATGGCCGCCAGCATCCGATCGAGCAGCTGGCCGGCAGGGCCGACGAAAGGCTTCCCCTGCCGGTCTTCCTGGGCGCCCGGGGCCTCGCCGACGATCATAATTCGGGCGCCGGGGTTGCCGTCGAAGAGGCAGAGGTTGGTTGCCGTCGCCTTCAGGGGGCAGCCGTCGAAGGCCTCCAGGGCCTGGCGGATTTCCGCGATGCTGTTGGCGCCGGCGGCGAGGCGCTGGGCCGAGGCCTGGGTCTCGCTGGCCGAGGCGAGGCTGGCCGGCGGACGGGCCGCGACCGTCCGATCGTCCGGCACCGGCTTGGCCGGTACCGCGGCGGGCAGCGCTTTGGCCGGTGCTTCCTCCAGGCCGCCGGTGGCGTGCGCCGGTGCAGTCGGCGGAACGGCCGTGCGGTCCAGCGGCTGCGTGCCGATGGCCTCGTCGGCGCCGGCCTCGATCTGCCAGCGCAGGGCCTCGAGGAGCGCGCGGTCATGTTCAGCGCTGATCATCGCGCCAGCTTATCACCGGCGTGGCGGCTTCAGAAAGCGGGGATGGCCGAAAGCCGGCCGGCGGCTCAGCGATAGAGCGGCGAGACGGTCATCACCAGCAGTACATTGCCGATCAGGATCGCAATGATCATGAAGATCAGCAGCGTGTAGCGGTGGACGTTGGCCTCGCGCGAGGATTTGATCGCCCGCGTGAACTGGGAGAAGCTGGAGAAGTGGCTGGAGATGTCGCGCAGCTTCTCACGCTCGGTGTTCTGCCACACTTGATAGAGCACCAGTATGTAGATGACGCCGCTGCTGCTCATGAAGCTGAAGGCGATGATCAGGTTGGTCAGCGTGACGTTGCTGGCGTCAAGCCGGCCCAGGGCCATCATGCCGGCGAAGACCAGCAGCGTCGCGCCGAGCGACTTCCACTGGTGTGCCTTGGCAAAGCGGATGGAATCGGCCGACTCGCGGTAGAGCATGCACATCTCGGCATGCGTCAGCTCGTCCAGCTCGCTCGGGGTGTTCTCGCGGGCCGGTTCGTCGCCGTAGTCCTGGACTTCCTGTGCAACCATGCGTTTGCGGTCTCCTACACCGCTATCTTGCATGGCAAAGGTGAAAATTTGGGTAATTTACCAGCCGTTCCGGGTAAAAAAGGACGGTCCCAGACGAAATGGCGGCGCGGCTGCTGGGCTTGGCCCCGGGGGGCCGGCTGTACTATGTAGGTCGGTGCCCAGGCGCGGCGGCGCCGGCAACAAAGCACCGGCTTGAGAAAGGCAGAGAGGGATCTTGGAACGCGAATTCATGGAATACGACGTGGTCATCGTCGGTGCCGGTCCCGCCGGCCTGGCGGCGGCCATCCGGTTGCGCCAGCTCTCCGTCGAAAGCGGCAAGGAGGTCAGCGTCTGCATTCTCGAGAAGGGTTCGGAGGTCGGCGCCCACATTCTCTCAGGCGCGGTGCTGGAGCCGCGCGCCCTCAACGAGCTGATCCCGGACTGGCAGGACAGAGGGGCACCCCTGCACGCAGCCGTCGACGAGGAGAAGTTCCTGCTGCTGTCGGAGCAGGGCAGCACCTCGGTGCCGGTGTGGATGCTGCCGCCGCAGATGCACAACCACGGCAACTACGTGGTTTCGCTCGGCAACGTCTGCCGTTGGCTGGCCGAGCAGGCCGAGGCGCTGGGCGCGGAGATCTATCCAGGCTTTGCCGCCGCCGAAGTGCTCTATCACGAGGACGGCCGGGTGAAGGGCGTGGCCACCGGCGACCTGGGCGTGGCGCGCGACGGCTCCCACAAGGACAGCTACCAGCCCGGCATGGAACTGCATGGCCGCTACACCTTCCTCGGCGAGGGCTGCCGCGGCTCGCTGACCCGGCAGATCGAATCCCGCTTCGGTCTGCGCCAGGGCGCCGACCCGCAGACCTACGGCATCGGCATCAAGGAGCTCTGGGAACTCGATCCCGCAAAACACAAGCCCGGCACCGTGATTCATACCGCCGGCTGGCCGATGAACACCACCACCTGGGGCGGCTCCTTCATCTATCACCTGGAGAACAACCAGGCTTATGTCGGCTACGTGATCGGCCTCGACTACGACAACCCGCACCTCGCGCCCTTCGAGGAAATGCAGCGCTTCAAGACCCATCCGGCGATCCGCCCGATGCTGGAAGGCGGCAAGCGGATATCTTACGGTGCCCGCGCGCTGAACGAGGGCGGCCTGCAATCGCTGCCGAAGCTGGTGTTTCCCGGCGGTGCGCTGATCGGCTGCGCCGCCGGCTTCCTCAACGTGCCGAAGATCAAAGGCAGCCACAACGCCATGAAGACCGGCATGCTGGCCGCAGAGGCCGCCTTCGAGGCGATTACCGTCGCTGCCGGGCAAGGAACCGAGGCACCGGCCGAACTGGCCGCCTTTCCGCGCAAGTTCGAATCCTCCTGGGTCTACGAGGAACTCCACAAGGCGCGCAACTTCCGCCCGGCCTTCAGCAAATGGGGCCTGTATGGCGCCATGCTCTACGGCGGCTTCGACCTCAAGGTTCTCGGTGGCCGTGCGCCCTGGACCCTGCATCACAGGCACGCCGATCACGAGTGCCTGAAGCCGGCCGCCGCGATGCCGAAGATCGACTATCCGAAGCCCGACGGCGTCATCACCTTCGACAAGCTGTCCTCGGTGTTTATCTCCAACACCAACCACGAGGAGGACCAGCCGGTCCACCTGACGCTGAAGGATCCCGCCATCCCGGTGGCGCACAATCTGAAGCTCTACGACGAGCCGGCGCAGCGTTACTGCCCGGCCGGCGTCTACGAGATCGTGCAGGAGGCGGGCCATCAGCCGCGCCTGCAGATCAACGCGCAAAACTGCGTCCACTGCAAAACCTGCGATATCAAGGACCCGACCCAGAATATCGTCTGGGTCACGCCGGAAGGCGGCGGCGGCCCCAATTACCCCAACATGTGAACGGCCAGGCCGGGGCACGGCGCCTTGCATGGCGGGCCGCCAGCGCCATGTTAGTCGGGTAGCGTCACCGGGGCGCTCCGCCGGAAAGGCTCAAAAGCTTGACCTCCGAAGGGCTCTCGGGTGCCAAGCTGGTCATTGTGACGCCTTGGAGCGGTCGGCTACACTGTGCGGATCCACCGTGGGTCTGCGCCGGCCTCCCCGCCGGCCGCATCGCAGCGAAACCGCTGGGAGATTGATTTGTCGAACACAGCGTTGCTCTCGCGCCGGACCGCCTGGTCCAGGGCGCTGTTCTTTGCCCTGGCAGTAGGTTTCATGCCCAGCGCCTGCAGTGCGGAGCCCCCGGCGCGTGGCGGCGGCCTCCTGGCGCAGCTCGCCGAGGGGCAGTTGAAGCCACAGGGGGCGGCACCGCCGATCTCCTCGCCCTATGGGGCCTATCTGGCCGGCCTGGTGGCGCAAAGCGACGGTGACCTCGATGCGGCCGCCGCGTACATGCTGCAGGCACTGCGCTACGACCCGGATAATCCGGAACTGCTCTATCCCGCCCTCACCCTGGCAGCGGCCACCGGCCGCCGCGAAGAGACCGTGTCGCTGGCCGCGCGCGTCCTCGAGCGGGAACCGCAGCACAGCCTGGCCGTCCTGGTGACGGCGGTGGAGGCAGCCCGCCAGGGCGACCTCAAGGGAGCTGAGGCGCGGCTTGCCGTCCTGCCGGGGCGCGGTTTCGACCAGGTGCTGTTGCCGATGCTGAATGCCTGGCTGAAGACCGGGCAGGCCGACGCTGACGGCGGCCTCCAGGCGCTCTCGGTGCTGCTGCAAGGCGACGGCGGTACTGCCGTGCTGCACGGCCTGCACGCGGCCCTCATCAACGAGGTCGCCGGCCGCAGCGACCTGGCGGGGCAGGAATACGAGAACCTGCTGACGAAAACCACGCGGCCGACGCTGCGCATCACTTGGCTGGCGGGCAGCTTCTTCGAGCGGCATGGCCAGCGCGACAGGGCGATCGCGCTCTACCGCGAATACGTCGACAGCGCGCCGGGATCCGACATCCTGGTACCGATGCTGGAGCGTGCGGAACAGGGCGGCGAAAGTCCTGCCGAGGTTGCCAGCGCCACCGATGGCATGGCCGAGGTGCTGTTCAATCTCGCCGGTCTGTTGAGCCAGGAGCAGGCCGACGACGCGGCCCTCGTCCACTTGCAGCAAGCGCTGGCGCTGAAGCCGGACTTCATCCTGGCGCAGGTTCTGCTCGGCGAGATCCTGCAGAAGCTGGGGCGCAGCCAAGAGGCCATCGCCGCCTACCGGGCGGTGCCGGAAGGCTCGCCCTTCAGCTGGATCGTGCGTCTGCGCATCGCCGACGAACTGCAGGAGCTGGGCGAGACCGACAGGGCGCTCGCCGAGCTCGACCGCCTCGCCGCCGAGCGGCCGGATGCCTATGAGCCGCTGTCGCGCAAGGGCAACCTGCTGCGCATCGAGGAGCGTTTCGCAGAGGCGGTGGAAGCTTACGACGCCGCCGTCGAGCGCCTGGAACAGCAGGGCGAGATCGAGCCGCGCCACTGGTCGCTGCTCTACTTCCGCGGCATCGCGCTGGAGCGTTCCGATCAGTGGGAGCGCGCAGAGGCGGACTTCAAGCACGCTCTCGGCCTGCAGCCGGAACAGCCCTATGTGATGAACTACCTCGCCTATTCCTGGGTCGAGAAGAAGCAGAACCTCGAAGAGGCGGAGGCCATGCTGGAGCGTGCGGTGAAGCTGCGTCCGCGCGACGGCTACATCGTCGACAGCCTGGGCTGGGTCTACTATCGCCTCGGCCGCTATGACGAGGCGGTGGTGCAGCTCGAGCGTGCCGTCGAGTTGCGGCCGCAGGATCCGACCATCAACGATCATCTCGGTGATGCGCTCTGGCAGGTCGGCCGCAAGAACGAGGCGCGCTTCCAGTGGCACCGGGCCCTCAGCCTCGATCCGGAAGAAGATGTCGTGCCGGACATCGAGAAGAAGATCAAGCAGGGTATGTCGGTGCCGCCAGAGGACATCTAGGTAAGCCAGCGGTACCCTTGAAGTGGCGCCGTCTCCTTCTCACTCTGCGCAGCGGTCGGCCGTGTCAGATAGCAATGCCATCGATATTGCCGTGCCCTGCAGCGAGCAGGCCTGGGCCAAGATCAATCTCACCCTGCAGGTCACCGGACGCCGGGCAAACGGCTATCATGAGCTCGAAAGCCTGGTGGCCTTCGCCGACGTCGGCGATCGGCTGCAGCTGGAGAAATCCGGCGCGCTGACCTTGACGGTGGAGGGGCCCTTCGCTACCGCTCTCGACGGTGCCGGCGACAACCTGGTACTGCGCGCGGCGCAGGTGCTGGCGGCGCACACCGGCGCTCCGGCCGGTGCTGTCCTGACTCTCACCAAGAACCTGCCCGTCGCCTCCGGCATCGGCGGCGGTTCAGCCGACGCCGCGGCGACGCTGCGCGGCCTTGCGCGCCTGTGGCGGCTCGATCTGCCGCCGGCGGAGCTGGAAGCACTGGCCCTTTCCCTCGGCGCCGACGTGCCGGTCTGCCTGCGGGGAGGAGCCGCGGTGATGTCGGGCATCGGCGAAGTGCTGCAACCGGTGCCCGCCTTGCCGCCGCTCTGGCTGCTGCTGGTGAACCCCGGCGTGGCGGTCTCGACGCCGGCGGTCTTTGCGGAACGCCAAGGCGCCTTCTCGCAGGTTGCCGAGCCGCGCCTGCCGCCGCTCGGTCTCGCGGCCTTCATCGACTGGCTGA
The DNA here is from genome assembly GCA_964472095.1 of uncultured Pelagibius sp. Classification (GTDB taxonomy): domain Bacteria; phylum Pseudomonadota; class Alphaproteobacteria; order Kiloniellales; family Kiloniellaceae; genus Pelagibius. The sequence continues at coordinate 43,102 of CAYYIV010000022.1, read as the reverse complement.
CCGTCCGTGGCAACGACCTGGAGCCCCCGGCTTGCCGGCTCGCGCCGGCGGTGGCGGCGGTTCTGGCGGACTTGAATGCGATGCCCGACTGCCTCTTGGCTCGGATGTCCGGCAGCGGAGCGACCTGCTTCGGGCTCTTCGAAAACGAGTCGGCTGCGCACGCCGCGGCGGCCGCGGTGGCGCTCCAACATCGGGACTGGTGGGTGGTGCCGGCGCTGTTGCGCGCCTAGCGCAGATCACGGTCGTATGGAATCGCCTTCGGTGATCCATCGACCGCGTGAATCCGATCTAGCATTTGCGGTTTTTGGGAGTGTCAGCTGCCGTAGAGTTCGACCACCGAGCGCAGCTCTTCCAGCAACGCCTCGTTGACTTCACCGTCGGCAGTCAGGCCCGCCATTTCCTGATAGCTGCGGATGGCGGCGGTGGTCCCCGCCGTCAGCACGCCGCTCTGGGTGCCGGGGTTCAAGCCGAGGCGGTCGAGCAGTTGCTGGATCTCACCGATCTGCGCGACGTCGAGGCCCGCCTCGGCGTCAGGTCCGGCCACCAGCGGGCCAGGGCTTTCCGGTGCGCGCACCGAAGGACCCAGGATGACCACGGCATCGGTTTCGCGCCCTGCATCGGGAACGATCTCTGGAACCGTCTCGACTTCGGCCTGCTGCACGGCAGGCGCCTGTTGCGGCGTGGCGGCCTCGTTGTCGAAGTTCATCCAGAAGGCCATGCCGCCGCCCACGACAATGAGCGCCAGCATCATCACCACGAACCCGCCGGTCGAACGCTCCTTATCGAAGTGGCGACTGCTTGCCTGCGGCGCGATGGCCGGCTTGGTGCCAGCCGCTTTCTTTGCCTCGGGTGCCGTCCCGACAGACTGCTTGGCGTCGGCCGGCTTGGCGGCCTCGGTGGATTGCTTCGCCGCATCCTTGGCTGCCGCGTCGCCGTCCTTGGATGCAGGTTTGGCGGGAAGGGGCTTGGCGGCCAGGGCTTTGGCTGGGAGGGGCCTGGTGCCGCCGCCGGCCGGCTTGGCCGAAGGGGTCACCGGCTTGCCCGAGGTGAAGGTGAGACCGCTGGCCTTCGCCGAGGTCGGCTGCGGGCCGCTCGCCTTCAGCATGCCGGCCGAGGGGCCGGCAAATTGCAGGCCGCTGCTTTCAGGCAGTTTCGGGGGCGTCGCCACGATGGGACGGTTGCTGCCGAAGGTGATGGTCGCCGGATCGGGGGCCAGGGACTTCGCGCCGGGCGTCGCAGGGTCGGCCGCGGACTCTTGGGCCTTGGCATCCGGCGCCCTGGAAACGCCGGGCTTGGGAACCTCGGTCTCGCTTGCCGCCGGCGCCTTGTCTCCAGGCGCTTTGGCGCGCTTGCCTTCGGGCGAGCGCGTCTTGCCGGCCCGCTTGCTGGGCGGGGTCTTGCCGGATTTCTGCGGCGACTTGTCCGTGTTCTCTGTCATCTCTTCGGCGGACCGTACCGGACCTGAAAACGTGCAACTCATTGCGGGCCCTGGCGCAGGCAGCGGGCTTTGCGGGTCCGCGCCGAAGGCTCCAATAGACCGTTATGCGGCAGCCGTGGTTAACGGAGCCCTAATTCGAAGCCTTTCAAAAACATAACTTTTTAGCGATCGGCCGGACCCCGGGCAGGTCGCCGGAGCGTTGTCAGCGGCGCGAATCCCGGGCTATATGGCGGCCTCGGCCCGGGATCGCTCGCCCTTGGAAAGAAATATCGACCTTCACGACCGCCTCTCCGGCTTTTTCGGCACCTGGGTAGACCGGGCCTGCCGCCGGCCCGTTCTCGTCGTGTTCCTCTGCCTGTCCGCTGCCGCCGGCCTGCTCTGGCTGGCCATCGCGACCCTCACCATCAATACCTCGACCAACGACATGCTCTCCGCGGAGCTGCCGTTCCGGCAGAACGAGGACGCCCTCGAGCGGGCCTTTCCCCAGCTGATCGATACCCTGACCATCGCTGTCGAGGCGCCCGACGCCCTCGCCGCCGAGGTCGCTGCCGAAGGCCTGGCGGAGGCACTCGGCGGCCAGCCCTCGGTGATCCGCTCGGTGTTCCTGCCGCGCGGCGGCGCCTTCTTCCGGCAGAACGGCCTGCTCTACCTGTCGCTCGACGACCTGCAGGCGCTCGGCGACCGGCTCGCCGGGGCGCAACCGCTGCTCTCGGCGCTGCAGGCCGACCCCAGCCTGCGCGGCCTCGCCGACTTGCTGGAGCAGGCGTTGACGGAGGACGCCGCGGGCGGTGACGAGCTGGCGGTTCTGCTTGATCGCCTGGCGGCAGTGGCCGAAGCGCTGCCAGGCGACCCCGCCGCCCGGTTCTCCTGGTCGGCATTGTTCTCCGACGCCGAGGAGACCGCCGAGGACCGCCGGCGCTTCATCGTCGTGAAGCCGGTGGTCGACTTCGCCAGCCTGGCACCCATGGCCGACACCGTCGCCGCAGTCGAGGCGGCGGCCGGTCAGTTGGGCCTGACCGAGGCAGAGGGCTATCGCCTGCGCCTCACAGGCCAGGAACTCATGTTGCAGGACGAGCTGGTCTCCGTGCGCTCCGGCATCGGCCTGGTCGGCGTGATCTCGGCCCTGCTGGTGGCGGTGGTGCTTTTCGCCGGCCTCAGGTCTTGGCGCTTGGCGGTGCCGATCCTGGTCACCCTCTTTGCCGGCTTGGCCTGGACTGCCGGATTCGCCGCCCTTGCGATCGGCGAGCTGAACCTCATCTCCGTCGCTTTCGCCGTGCTCTTCATCGGCCTCAGCGTCGACTTCGGCATCCACTTTGCCCTGCGCGTGCAGGAGAGCCAGGCGGAGGGCAGCCCCCAGGCGGCGGCGCTGCCGGCGGCGGCGGCGCTGCTCGGCCGCCCGCTGCTGCTCTGCGCCCTCTCCTCGGCGCTGGCCTTCTTCGCCTTCTTCCCGACCGCCTACCGCGGCCTGTCGGAGCTTGGTCTCATCGCCGGGGCGGGCATGTTCATCGCGCTGTTCCTGAACCTCACTCTGCTGCCGGCGCTGATGCGTCTCATGCCGGCGTCGGCCGGCGCCGCCCATCTCGGTCCGGTGGCCCGCGCCGGGGCCGCGCTGCAGCGCCGCGCCGCCCGCTGGGCGCGCTCCCTTGCCACGCTCGGACTGCTGCTGGGGGTGGCGGCGGCGCTGGCCCTGCCGGGCGCGCGCTTCGACGACGATCCGCTGAATCTGCGGGATCCCGACTCGCCCTCGGTGGCGGCGTTGCTGGAGCTGATGGCCGATCCGCGGGTAACGCCCTACAGCGCCCAGGTGCTGGCCGCAGACCTGGCGGCGGCGCAGGCGCTGGCGCCGCGCCTGGCCGCCCTGCCGACGGTCGAGGCCGCCGTCAGCTTGGGCGACTTCGTGCCGCAGGACCAGGAGGCCAAGCTCGCGGTGCTCGACCAGCTGGCGCTGTTCCTCTCGCCGCTGTTCACCGCGCCGCCGCCGGCCGCCGCGCACGACGCCGCCGAGCGGGCCGCCGCGCTGGAGCGGCTGAAGGCGTCCCTGGCCGCGGCGCCGGACGGCCTGCAGCCGGCGGCCGGGCGGCTGCTGCGCGCGCTCGAAGATCTCGGCGCCGTCGCGCCGGCACAGCTGGAGGCGGCCTGGCTGGGCGGCTTCGAGGCGGCGCTGGAGCGCCTGCTCGATGGCCTGGAGGCGGCAGACGTCGCCCTCGACAGCCTGCCGCCGGAGCTCGCCGCGCGCTACCTCGCCGCCGACGGCCCTGACGCAGGCAAGGTGCTGATCGAGGTGATCCCGGCCGAGGACCTGCGCGACCAGGCGGCCCGCGAGCGCTTCGTCGATGCGCTGCAGGCGCTGGTGCCCGGCGTCTCCGGCGCGCCGGTCACCATCGTCGAGGCCGGGCGCGCGGTGGTGAACGCCTTTTTCCAGGCCATGGTGCTGGCGCTCGTCGCCATCGCCCTGCTGCTGCTCGTCGTGCTGCGCTCGCCGCTGGATACGCTGCTGGTGCTGGCGCCGCTGGTGCTGGCGGCGCTGCTGACCGTGGCGGTCGGCGTGGTCTTCGGCCTGCCGTTCAACTTCGCCAATGTGATCGTGCTGCCGCTGCTGCTCGGGCTGGGTGTCGACAGCGGCATCCACTATGTGATCCGCGCCCGCGAAGCGGCCGGCGGCGCGGCGGTCAGCCCCTCCAACTCGACGCCAAGGGCGATCCTGCTCTCGGCGCTGACCACGCTGGCCTCCTTCGGGGCGCTGTCGATCTCGCAGCACCCGGGCACCGCCTCCATGGGCCAGCTGCTCACCATTGCCATTCTGCTGACCCTGGTCTGTGTGCTGGCCTTCCTGCCGGCCCTGCTGGCGCTGGCCGGCCGCCTGCCGCGGGACTGACCGGGGCGGCCGAAGGCCGTTGCAGCCAGGGGGCGGCGGCGCTAGGTTGCTGCCCGCCCGGCCGCGGCCCTATGATGGCGCCGGCCGCCGGGCCCTGCTGGGGCGTCGCCAAGTGGTAAGGCACCGGTTTTTGGTACCGGCATTCGCAGGTTCGAATCCTGCCGCCCCAGCCAGTTTCCTTACTTGAACTCCACTTCGACGAAGGCGAAGTCGGCGTCCGAGGCGTTGATGACGTTGTGCTCGACGCCGGCTGCGCGAAAGTAGGAGACGCCGGCGGTCAGCGCGGCTGTTGTCTCCTTGCCGTCCTTGTCGACGACCGTCAGCGGCCCCGTGGTGAGCGGCACGATGACGTAGTCGAGCTCATGGCGGTGGAAACCGGTCTCGCCTCGCGGCGGAAAGCGCCACAGCGTCACGCGGGTGCGCTCGTTGTCTTCCTGAACCGTGCCAGCCGCCATTGCCATAACAGGACTCCTCCCGCCATTAAAAGGGACTGCCAGGGTAGAGGAGCAATCTTCTGCGCCTAGCGCCAACTCGGAACATTCGTTGGAGGCAGGCGCAACGTAAGCATCCGACAAAGGCCGCGTGGTTGTCGCGTGCGCACGTGAGGACGGATGGCCTATGATGGCCGGAGGAAGGCCGCGAACGTTAGGCTCGTGGTTATGCCGTTCAAGCGCGGTCAAAGTGCCTTCTCGTAAAACACCGCTTCGAGTCCGTTCTCGTCGCCCGACCGGTCGGCCTCGCGGTAACCGTGGCGGCCGAATGCCTCATGGTCAGGCCACGCCCGCGCTCGCGTATTTAGGACGATCTGTTCGAGGCCACGCCGCCGGCCCTCTTGCTCGGCGAATCCCACGAGTTGCCACCAGAGTGCACTGTCCTGCTCTCGCTCGGTCACGGCAATGCTCTCGACCGACCAGTCACTGCCCCTCATCTGCGCGACGAGGTTGCCGGTGATCGGCGCCCCGACTATCCAGCATGTCTTCGCATCGATCAGTGCGCGCAAATCCTGTTCGTTCAGAGGAGGTTCGCAGCCGACCAGCGGAACGCGATACGGTGAGCCTTCCGGCGCAATGTCCAAAAGCGCGGGGACGTGTCGAGGTTGAGCAACTCGGATCAGACCGCCCCGCAATTCCCGCCAGTCATGGTCTGCGACAAACATGTGAAGGTTTCCACCGCCCGTGCGATCGAGGAACAGGTCCGGATTCCCAACTTCAGTCGCGGCAATCGCGGCCTCAATGTCGGCACGCTTCGCCCCGTTCGTTCGCTCGGCTGCTTTCCGCATCCGGGAAAGCAGGGTGACGTCCCAGCCCCAGGCAAGCGCGCGTGACGCTACCTCCACCACCTTGCTCGAGCGGTCGTCAAGAAGCTCGGCTGCAAACTCGCGGGCCTCGGCCGAGAACCGAGCATCGAACGTTAGCCAGGCGACGGCATGGAAACGGTGGCGGGCATTTCCGCCGGCCCCGTAGCTCGCCCGTGCGACGGCGACCGTATCCTCACCTGACCGGGCAATCTCATCCCACATTTTTCGGGCCTCGAAGCCGGTGACGTCGAAATTTCGCGCGTTGGCTCTCACCGTGGACTACCCTCCGGTTCGCCTGAACCACTTGATGTGAGAACTGTTTATCTTAGACATGGGCCTAGTTATCAAGCACTTGAGCTTCCATTTGCGTTCATTGTAAATTCGTTATGGTGAGCCTTAGCAGCTCATCGGCAACTGTCCCCCGCCAATGCTCACGCAACTCGGGGCGCTCTTGTAGACGCTGCGGCTGCTGGCCGGGGAAGCCCTCAAACGGATCGGCGAACTCTACGACATCGAGGCCCGCATTCGCGGACGCCCGCCCGACGAACGCCGACGGGGGCGGGCCGCGGCTCACAACCTTCAAGACCTGGCTGGAGGACCAGCTGCGCCGGCTGCCGGGCAAGGGCGCGCTTGCCGGGGCGCCTGCAGGCTCTCCAGCACGATCTTGAGCTTCTCATCCTCGGACCAGCGTCGCCGCCGACCCGTCTCCACCACGTCCAGCCGCTCGACCTGGGCACTGCGCGTATGACTGTCCATAAGGACGGTTCTCAACACCGCGCCTCACTTGGCAAGGCGGCCTCCTTCGGATGCTTACGGCGCAACCGGCTACGCAGCCACCCCAAAGGCGAAGATCGCGGCGCCGCCGGCGGCGAGCGCGGCGGCGCGCTGCCACAGCGGATCGCCGGCGCCGATGAGACCGCGGCTGAGCAGCCACAATCCCAGGCCGATCTTGGCCAGGGCGAGCAGGGCCAATAGCGGCGCCGTGTCGGGCGCTATGAGCGCCGGGTTGGCGACGAAGGCGAGCGGCACCAGGTAGAGCCCGAGGCCGAGGCGCATGGCCTGGCCGGCCACCGGCACCCAGGGCGTCTGCGCCATGCCGGCGGCGATGAAGACCGTGCCGCAGACCGGCGGCGTGATGGTCGACAAGAGCGCGTACCAGAACACGAAGAGGTGCGCCTGCAGGGGCGGCAGGCCGAGTTCCTGCAGCGCCGGCCCGGCGACCGAGATGCAGATCACATAGGCCGCCGTGGTCGGCACCTCCATGCCGAGGATGAGGCAGGCGAGCGCGGTCAGCAGCAGCGCGCCCCAGAGCTCGCCGCCGGAAAGCGCGATGATGACCGAGGTGACCTTGACGCCGAGGCCGGTGAGGTTCAGCACGCCGATGACGATGCCGGCGCAGAGGATGATGGCGGCGATGGCGGCGATCTGCCGCGCCGCGTCGTTGCAGGCGCCCTCGAAGCGCCGCAGGCCGTCACGCAGCGAGATCCGGCCGCGGCGGTCGGCGACGAGCAGCGCGGCGGCGGCGAAGATGGCGAGGCCGGCGGCGTACTGCGGCGTGTAGCCGGTCAGGAACAGCACGGCGAGCAGCAGGCCGAAGGGCACCAGGAAGAAGGGCACCGTGCCGATCAGGGTGGCGCGGTCGGGCAGCTCTTCGCGCGAGAGGCCCTTGAGGCCGTAGCGCCGGGCGAAGCGGTCAACGCCGCACCAGGCCGCCCAGAAGAACAGGATCGCCGGCAGGATCGCCGCCGCCATGATCGCCGTGTAGGGCAGGCGCAGCAGCTCCACCATGATGAAGGCGCCGGCGCCCATCAGCGGCGGCATGATCTGGCCGCCCGAGGAGGCGACCGCCTCGACAGCGGCGGCGAAGGAGGGGGGATAGCCGAGTCGCTTCATAGCCGGCAGGGTGATGGCGCCGGTGGAGGCGACGTTGGCCGAGGCGGAGCCGGAGATCGAGCCGAAGAAGGCCGAGGACAGCACGGCGACCTTGGCCGCGCCGGCGCGGAATCGCCCGGCGAGACTCGTCGCCAGCGCCATGAAGCCGGCCCCGCCCTCGCCGGCGCCGACGAAGCCGCCGAGGATGACGAAGACGGCGACCACGTTCACCGAGACGCCGGTGAGCTCGCCCCAGATGCCGCCCTCGGCGATCGTCAGGGTGCCGAGGAAGGAGTTCACCGGGATGCCAGGGTGGCCGAACTGGCCCGGCAGGTACTGCCCGAGGAGCCCGTAGGCGAGGGCGATGAGGGCGACGATGGGGAGGGCCAGCTTGATGGCGCGCCGCGCCATCTCCAGCACGGTGACGATGAGGACGGCGGCCAGCGCATATTGCAGCGGCCCCTTGAGGCTGCCGTACTGGTCGTCGAGCGCGTGCAGGTTCACGATGATGTAGAGGCAGCCGGCGAGCCCGGCGAGGCAGAGCAGCCAGCCGGCCCAGCGGGCGAGCGCGTTCTCTTCGCGTGCGGCGATGAAGACCCAGGGCAGGGCGAGCATCAGGTGGAGCGGGCGGCTCACCAGGTTGGGGATCAGCCCGGCGAAGATGAGCCAGAGATGGAAGCCGACCGAGGCGAGCGCGAGCAGGGTGAAAGCCGCGCGCCAGGGCGTCACGCCCCGGCGCTCTGCGGCCGGGCCCTGCACCCCGATCACCTCTTCGGATAGCCTGCTTGCCGTTCGCCCTACATCAGGCCGCCGGGCACCTCGATGCCGGCTTCCTTGTAGTACTTGAGGGCGCCGGGGTGCAGCGGTGCACCCAGGGTCTCCAGCAGGACCGGTGTCACGCCGTCCCACCAGGGATTGGCCTTGGCCATGTCGTCTTTGCGCTCCCAGAAGGTCTTGGTGAGCTGGTAGGCGGTCGCCTCGTCCATGTCGCTGGTGGTGTAGGTGCCGACCGGCAGCGAGGTGGTGACCACGTCCGTGTCGATGCCGGGATAGGTGCCGGCGGGGATCACCAGCTTCGTGCGCCCGGTGGCGGCGACCTGTTCATCGGTCATGGAGAGCAGGCGGACCCCGGTGCCGGCGGCGGCCTCGATGACGTTGGGCGCGGGGTAGGAGCCGGCGGTGGCGAAGCCGTCGACCTGGCCGTTCTTCAGCGCCGGCACGGCGGAGTTCAGCTCCACATCCACAAGATTCACCTTGCCGGCGACGCCGAAGGTCTCGAAGTTCTTCTCCGCCTCGCTGGCGCCGAAGCTGCCCTTGCCGATGATGAAGCTCTTGCCGGCGAGGCCGGCGAAGTCGGTGACGCCGGAATCCTCGCGCACGACATAGTGCATGGTGAGGAAGGGGATCGGGAAGAGGCTGCGCAGCTTCTCGAAAGCCGGGTCCTTGGGCTCGAACTGGCCCTTGCCGGCGATGGCGGCCTGGGTCAGCGCGGGCGGCGTGGTGAAGACGTAGTTGCCGGAGCGGTTGGCGGCCTCCTTCACGTTCTGCACCGAGCCCTGGCTCTCCTCCACGGTGACGATGATCTCACCGTCGGAGCCGGCCTTCGTGGCCTCGGCGATCTGCACCGCCATCTGGTAGTAGGAGGTGCCGGACTTGGCCGACTTGTAGGTGACGCGGGTCTCCGCCGCGGCGCTCCCGGCGACAGTGGAGGCGAAGGCGGAAATCACCGCAGCGGCCGCCAGCACGGCGGTTAGGCTGTTGCGCGACATGGGGCTTCTCCCTGATGAGGCTTCTTGGATCGGGCCGCCCGGGCGGCCGGTCTGATCCGATCAATAGCGGGCGGGGCCACGGCCGTAAAGCTCTTGCTCGGTCAGTCTGTTACGACACACCGCCGCCGCAACCATCGTCATCGGTGTCCAGGCGGCGACCCGAGCCGCCCTATTCCGCCGCTGCGGCGGCCGGCACCACAACGCGGCCGACGAGGACTTCCTCGCCGGGCCGCGGGTGGCGCGGCACGTTCAAGGCGAGGATGAGCGAGCAGCAGGCCATGGCGCTGCCGGCCAGGAAGACGGCTGCCGGGGAGACCAGCCAGAGGAAGCCGAAGGCGACCGGGATGAAGACCGCGGCGATGTGGTTGATGGTGAAGCTGACGCCGGCGGTGGAGGCGATGTCGGCCGGGTCGGCGATCTTTTGGAAGTAGGTCTTGATGGCGATGGCCAGCGCGAAGAACAGGTGGTCGACCACGTAGAGCCCGGCCGCCACCGTGGCGTTCTCGACGAAGGCATAGGCGGTGAACACGCCGATCAGGCCAAGGTACTCGAATATGAGGGCCTTGCGCTCGCCGATGCGGGCGATGAGGCGGCCGATCTTCGGCGCCGCCCACACGTTGATCGCGGCGTTGACGAGGAACAGCAGGGCGATGGCGCCGACGTCGTAGTGGAATTTCTCCACCATGAGGAAGCCGGCAAAGACGATGAAGATCTGCCGCCGCGCGCCGGACATGAAGACCAGCGCGTAGTAGAGCCAGTAGCGTTTGCGCAGCACCATGTGCTTGTGCTGCTCCACCGGCTGCTTGAACTGCGGAAAGCCGAGCCAGGCGACCAGCGCGATCACCGCCGTGACGCCGCCGCCGATCATGTAGATCCACAGGTAGTCCATCGCCAGCAGGTCGCTGGTGAACCACACCAGGCCGTAGACGATGATCGAGGCGAAGGAGCCGATGGCGATGAGACGGCCGAGGGTCTCCGGCGCGCGGAGCTTGTCGATCCATTGCAGCGAGAGTGAGGTCTGCAGCGTCTCATAGTAGTGATAGCCGAGCGACATCACGATGGTGGTGATGTAGATGCCGAGCACCGTGGGGAAGAAGCCGGTCGCCGCGGTGCCGAGGCCGAGCAGCAGCAGCGCGAGGAGCGCCAGGCGCTGCTCGCGGATCAGCAGCAGCAGGAAGACCACGCCGAAGGCGAGGAATCCGGGCACCTCGCGCAGCGACTGCATGATGCCGATCTCGACCCCGCCGAAGGCGGCGCGCTCGTAGGCGAAGTTATTGATCAGGGCCTGCCAGGTGGCGAAGGACAGCGGCACGGCCGCCGCCATCAGCAGCAGCAGCACCTCCGGCCGCTGCCAGCGGGCGAGCGGGGCGGCACGGTCGGGCGAAGGGGTCTCGGTCGTTTGCATCGAACCGATATACCGCTCCCCGATCTGCCCGTCTTGCTGTAGAATGCCAATGAATGACGCGAAACGGACAAAGCAACAGCAGGATCCTGCGACGCGGGCCGGACCATGTCCACAGCGACCCGCTACCGGACCATCCCGGCAACCTGGACGACCCCAGGCGGCCCGTCGCGCCGCTTGCCATCGACTACAGCGGCGCCTCGCTCCGCCCCTGGCACCACCACCGGCGCGGCCAGCTGCTCTATGCCGACCAGGGCGTCATGCAGGTGAGCACCGCGGCCGGCACCTGGGTGGTCGCGCCTGCACAGGCGGTCTGGGTGCCGCCGGGCGTCGAGCACCAGGTCGGCCACCGGGCGGGGATCGCCATGCGCACGCTCTACGTCGACGCGGCCGTGGCGCGCGAGCTACCAAGCGAGTGCTGCGTGGTCGCGATCCCGGCGCTGCTACGCCAGCTCATCCTGCGCGCCATGGAGGTCGGCCTCGACTATGCGCCCGGGAGTGCCGGCGCCCGGGTCATGGCGGTGATCTTCGACGAGCTGCGCGCGCTGAAGCCGGAGCCCCTGCACCTGCCGCACCCGCGCGACCCGCGCCTGAAGAAGATCGCCGAGGCCTTGCTGGCCGATCCTGCCGACGGCCGCGCCCTGGCCGACTGGGCGAAGGGCGCGGGCGCCAGCGAGCGCACCCTGGCGCGGCTCTTCGTGAAGCAGACCGGCATGACCTTCGGCGCCTGGCGCGAGCGCCTGCGCCTCACCACGGCGGTGGCGCGCCTTGCCGAGGGCGAGCCCGTGACATCCGTCGCCTACGACCTCGGCTACCAGAGCCCCAGCGCCTTCATCGCCATGTTCCGCCGCAGCCTCGGCGACACCCCGGGACGCTATCTGAAAAGGACGGGGGCGGGGCGTTAGCGCGGCATTTCCTGCTTGCGGAAACTTCCTATATGTAGAGCTCTGCAAGAAATCGGAGATTGGAGAGAACACGCCATGGCCTTCGCCATCAGGAACATCGACCACGTGGTGGTCTGCGTCAGCGACCTCGACCGCGCGCTGAAGTTCTATACCGAGGTGCTGGGCTGCCGCGAGGAGCGCCGGGTCGAGCGCATCGGCCTCATCCAGATGCGCGCCGGCGCCTCGATGATCGACCTGCAGCGCGTCAACCCCGGGCCGGAGGAGTCCGAGCTGGTCGTAACGACCCGCAACATGGACCACTTCGCGATCCGCATCGATCCCTTCGACCCGCCGGCCCTGCGCAGCCATCTGGCAAGCCACGGCATCGACCCCGGCGAGGTCGTGCAGCGCTACGGCGCCGAGGGCGACGGCCCCTCCGTCTACATCAACGACCCCGACGGCAACACCATCGAACTGAAGGGGCCGGCAACCGCTTGATCCTGTCGGGGCTCAAATACCTCACGCCTTTGCCTCCACGATCACCATCCAGGAGACGCCGAAGCGGTCGGCGACCATGCCGAAGCGTGGGCTGAAGAAGGTTTTGGCGAGCGGCATCTGCACCTCGCCGCCGTCGGCAAGCGCGGCGAAGGTCTTTTCCGCCTCGGTCTCGTCGGCCACGGTGAGCGACAGCGAGATACCGGCGAACTTGGGTGCTCCCTGGCAGTGGCCGTCGGAGCCCATCACCCTCGACCCACCGATCTTGAGGGACATGTGCATCACTTTGTCCTCGGAACCCGGCGGGACCATGCCTTCGCGGGGCTCAGGGCTGTCCTTGAAGCGCATGAGCATTTCCACCTCGGCGCCGAGTGCTTCTTTGTAGAATTCGGCCGCCTCTTCGGCGCGGCCGTCGAAGAACAGGTAAGGCTCTATCTGCATAGCTTCCTCCTATTTTGCCAGGGCAGGCTTAGCGGTGTGCGCGCCGCCCCACCAGGATGTAGCTCAGCGGCAGCTGCTGGGGCTGGTTCTCCATGTGGGCGCGGGTGCCGATGTTGTGGGGGAATTCCTCGAAATCCTCGAGGGCGAAGCCGGCGCGGACCAGCGCCATGAGGACGTCGCTCATCTTGTGGAAGTTCCAGTAGCAGGGCTGCGCCTGATAGTCCTGGTTGGACCAGTAGTCGAGGCCGCTGTCATGGCGGTAGGGCTCGGCCCGAAAGTAGGACTCGTCGGGCTGCGGCGGGCCGCCGTGGTCGCGGTCGTCGTACATGTTGAGGATCGGGTGGTCCTCATAGATCACCAGATGGCCGCCGGGCTTCAGCAGGCGCCGCGCGGTGCCGAAGAATTCCTTCAGGTCCGGCATCCAGCCGAGCACGCCGATGGTGACGAGGGCGAGGTCGAAGCGGCCGTCGTAGTCGGCGGGGATCTTCGCGACCTCGGTCTGCACGAACTCTGCCTCGATGCCGCCGGCGGCGGCCAGCTCGCGCGCCTGGTCGAGGAAGGCGGCGGCGAAGTCGAAGCCGGTCACGCTGGCCGCGCCGAGGTTCTTCACGGAGAGCAGCTCGCGGGCGTTGTTGCAGCAGAGCTGCACCACCGCCTTGCCTTCGAGGCCGAGCGCCAGGAGCCGCCCGGTCAGCGTCTCGTCGAGCACCGAGAAGCCGGGCGTGGCGAAGCCGGCCAGCAGCGCGGCGTACTGCGCGTGGGCGCGGTGATGGTCGGCCGCTTCGTTCCAGGCACCGCGGTTGGCGGCGACGATGTTGTCCTTGCTGAGAGACATGCCGGGGGCTCCGATCTCTAAAAATTGTAATGCCAGTGTACCGGCGGGCGGCCCATGACCGGTGCGCGGAAGAAGGCGATGCGCTCGCCGAGCAGGCTGCCGAGGAAGGCGGTACGCAGGTTGCGCCCGCCGAAGGCGAGGCTGGAGAGGTTGTGCAGCTTCTGGCTCCGCGCCCGGTCGAGGTGCGCGCGGCCCAGGCTGCCGGACTCGTAGGCGGCTTCCACCGCGGCCAGGTGGCCGGGGTCGCTGTCCTCCAGCATCAGGGTCTGGGCGCCGTCGGGCGCCACGCGGATGACCCGGTTGGAGACCGGTGAGGTGACCCAGAGGTGGTCCTCAATGTCCATGGCGAGGCCGTCGGGGAAAGTGCCGGCGCCGAACCCGGCGATCACCGTGGGTTCCCTGAGGGTGCCGAAGCGGCCGATACGGAAGCGGGTCAGGCGGCGCCCGAAGGTCTCGGCCACGAAGAGGTGCTCGCCGTGGCGGTCGAGCTGCAGTTCGCTGGCGTAGCCGAGGCCGTCGGCGACGATGCGCGCGCCCTTGCCGTCGATCAGCACGACGAATCCATCGGCCACGTCGCGGCGGTAGCCGAGGGCGCGCGGACTCTGGCGCGTCGAGACGGTGACCCAGACGCGACCCCGGTCGTCGATCAGCACGAAGCTGGTGGCCGGCAGCTCGATGCCGTCGACCTCGCGCAGCACCTCGTTGAGGCGTCCGTCGCGATCGAGGCGGAAGAGGCCGCCGGCGTCGTTCAGATTGGTGACCAGGAAGGAACCGTCGCGCTGCAGGGCGATCCCGTTCGGCCGGAGCGCCTCGGCGCCGCCGGCGGCCTGGTAGAGCGCCTGCGGACCGAAGGCGCGGCTGCGCGCCACGCCGCCACGCCCGTCGGCGCTGTAGATGTCGCCGTTGGAGGTGCAGAGCAGGCATTCCGGCCTGTCGAGCCCGGCGCCCAGGAAGTTCACTTCGGAGAGCGGCAGCAAGGGTTCGGCAGGGGACAACGACAGCCTCCTTGGGGCTTCATCCTGGCAAAGGGCGCCTGGAAGCTACTATAGTCGCCCCTCTCAGGTAAGGGCCGATCAGGCAATGCGCGGCCCTCTCGTACCTGCGCCTGTGGCGGAAAGGGACGCTGACGCCGATGGTGGAGTTTCACATCGCTGTGCTGCCGGGCGACGGCATCGGCCCGGAGGTCATCGTGCCGAGCCTCGACCTGCTGGCGGCAGCCTGCCGCGTCGTCGGTGACCTGAAGCTGCACTTCACGACGCTGGAGGCCGGCGCGCTGGTCTACCGGGAGCGGGGAGTCGCCATCGCCGAGGAGACCGTCGAGGCGGCGGCAGCGGCCGACGCCATCCTGCTCGGCGCCATGGGCCTGCCGGAGGTGCGCTACCCCGACGGCCGCGAGATCGCGCCGCAGCTGGATCTGCGCGAGCGCTGGAGCCTCTTTGCTGGCGTGCACCCGGTGCGCGCCATTCCCGGCGCGCCCCTGCCGCTGGCCGATTCGCGCGCAACAGGGGTCGACTTCGTCCTGGTGCGCGAGCAGACCGAGGGCCTCTTCGCCGCGCGCGGCAGGACCGAGCATACCGAAGACGAGGCACGCGACGTGCAGGTCATCACCCGTGCGGCCTCCGAGCGGCTTTTCGACTTCTGCTTCAGGCTGGCCGAGCGGCGCAAGGCCAAGGGCCATGCCGGCGTGCTGACCTGCGTCGACAAGGCCAACGTGCTCGGCAGCATGGTGTTCTTCCGCCGCATCTTCGACGAGCGCGCAAAATATTTTCCCGACGTCGCGGCGCGCCATCGCTATGTCGACGCCATGGCGCTCGACCTCATCAAGCATCCCTGGACCTTCGACGTAATGGTGACCGAGAACATGTATGGCGACATCCTCTCCGACCTGGCGGCCGGACTCATGGGCGGGCTCGGCATGGCTCCCTCCGCCGATATCGGCCACCACCGCGCGGTGTTCCAGCCCTGCCACGGCAGCGCGCCGGACATCGCGGGCAAGGGCCAGGCGAATCCGACGGCGACCTTCCTCTCCGCCGCCATGATGCTCGACTGGCTGGCCGAGCGGCACGACGAGCCCAAGGCCGAGCAGGCGGCGCGGCTCATCACCCGGGCGGTCGACCGCGCCTATGCCGGCGGCAGCCTGCGTCCTTGCGAGTTCGGTGGCCCCGACGGCACGGCCGAGGTGACGCGGCGGGTGCTCGAAAACCTGCAGGCCGCGGCATGAGCGCGCTCGACGACGTGCTCGGCTTCTGGTTTGCCGCGGGCCGCCAGGCACAGTGGTTCGAGGCCAGCGACGCCTTCGACGGCGAAGTGCGCCGCGCACTGCTGTCGCACTTCGAGGCGGCGCGCCTCGGCAAGTACGCCGACTGGCGGCGCGAGCCGCGCGGCTGCCTCGCGCTCTGCCTGCTGTTCGACCAGGTGCCGCGCAATGTCTTCCGCGGCACGCCGCGCGCCTTTGCCAGCGACGCGGCCGCCCGCGAGGTCACGCGCCATACCCTCAAGCAGGGTTTCGACAAGGCGCTCGACGATGTCGAACGGGTGTTCCTCTACATGCCACTGGAACACAGCGAGGACCTCAAGGACCAGCAGGACTGCGTCGCGCTCATGGCGGTGCTGGCGAACGCCGGCGAGTTCCTCTCCTACGCCGAGCGCCACCGCGACGTCATCGCCCGCTTCGGCCGCTTCCCCCACCGCAACGCCATCCTCGGCCGCGAAAGCACGGAGGAGGAGTTGGAATTCCTCACCCAGCCGAACTCGTCGTTCTGAACGGCTTACGCCGGCGAGTCAGACTCGTGGGTAGCGAAATCGGCGGGCGCGGTGATTTCGATCAGTTCCATGTCGTCGGAATGGCGTACTTCGCGGTGGCGGATGCCCGGCGGCTGCAGGACGCAGGAGCCTTCGCGGAGCACCTGCTCGCCGCTGCCTTCGTATTCGAAGACGACCCAGCCCTTGGTCACGTAGACCATCTGGAACTCCAGGTCGTGCCTGTGCCAGGCGCCGGGGCTTTCCCTGCCGGGCACAGCGCGGATGACGTGGGCGCCGAACCTGCCGCCGCTCGCCCCCGCGATGCCGAGATCGCGATACTCGAAGAAGGCCCTCAGCCCGGTGCCCTCGAACTTGCCGCCGTCGGCGTGGGACACGCTGAATGCCTGCCCGCTCCATATTCGGTTCACGGCACCAGCCAGCTGGTCTGCAGTTGCCCGTCGCCGTTCCAGGCGAAGTTGGCGCGGCGGTGGCCGTAGGGGGTGAGGAAAAGCCAGTCCAGCTGCCTGATGTGGCAGGCCACCACGGCGAAGTTCAGCCGCCCGGCCTCGCTCTCCGCTTCGTTGGGGTCGCGGCTCTCCAACTCGGCGGGCAGGCCGGAGGTCGCCCAGGCCCAAGGCAGGCCACGCGGGCCGGAGACCAGATAGTCGCGGCGCCGGCGTGGCGTCAGCTCGCGCCAGGCTGCCTCGGCGAGGGTGTCGCGATGATGGATCGTCGCTTCGGCCTGCACGCGCAACTGGGTGTCGTCGCTCAGGGAGTGGAACAGCAGGGCGACGCGCGGGTCGTTCTGGATCTCGCCGATCTTGCGGCTGCGCAGGTCGGTGTAGAACCACAGCTCGCGCGCAGCGGGGTCGACCTTGCGCAGCACCACCGTGCGCAGGGTGCAGCCGAGACCGGCGTGCGCGGTCGCCAGCGACGTGAGGTGAAAGTCGTGCTGCGGGTCGGCAACGCCGTCGGCGAGCAGATGCCAGCACTCGGCGAGCACCGCGCCGAGGCGCGGCTCGTCTTCGGAGTGCCAGATATCCAGTTTCGTTCCAACCAAGGACGTTTCCCCGTTTCAGGCTCTTATTGCCGTCCAGTCTAGAGCCAGGGGGCGCCTGCGCCAATGCTTTCGCGTCCGCGAGCGCTTCGGGGGCTGGACTTGTGCACGCTCGTTCGGGCACAAGCGAAGGGCGAACAGGCACTCGACGCCGAAGGACCGCCGGGAGCGATCATGCGCATTGCCACCTTCAACCTGGAAAGCCTTGACCTCACCCCGGGCGGCGAGGCCGTCTTCGCGCGCCGCGCGGCGGTGCTGGGGCCGCAGCTCGATCGCTTGCAGGCCGATGTTCTCTGCCTGCAGGAGGTCAACGGCCAGCACGTCGCCGGCGGCACGGGGCGCGAGCTCACGGCGCTGACGCGCCTGCTCGATGGCACCGGCTACCGCGATTTCCATCTCGCCGCCGGCGCCGGGAAGGGCGGCAAGGGCGTGGCCGACGTCCAAAACCTGGTGATCCTCAGCCGCTGGCCGGCGCGCGAGATCGAGGTGCTGCGCCACCACCTGGTTCCGCCACTGCCCTATCGCTCGCTGACTGCGGAGCCGGCCACGGCGCGCGACCTCACCCTCGCGTGGGACCGGCCGTTGCTGCACGCTGTCTTCGACCTGCCCTCGGTCGGGCCGTTGCACGTCGTCAACCTGCACCTGCGCAGTCCGCTGGCCTCGCCGATCCCCGGACAGAAGCTGAACGCCGATACCTGGGGCTCGCTCGCCGGCTGGGCCGAGGGTTACTTCACCGCGACGCTGAAGCGCAGCGGCCAGGCGCTGGAGGCGCGGCTGCTGGTCGAGCGGCTTTTCGATGCGGAGCCCGAGGCGCTGGTCGCCGTCTGCGGCGACCTCAACGCCGGCGAGGAGGAGACGCCCTCGCGCATCCTGCAGGCGCGGGTGGAGGACAGCGGCAACCCGGCACTGGCCGACCGCGCGCTGGAGGCGCTGGAGGGCCGGCTGCCGGAGCCGCGCCGCTTCACGGTGTTGCACGGCGGACACCGGCGCATGCTCGACCACATCCTCTGCTCGCAGCAGCTCGCTGCGTGCTGTCGCGGAGTCGAGGCCGACAATGACGACCTGGCCGATGAGACCGAGATGGCCGAAGACGACCCGCGCTCCAACCACGCCCCCCTGATCGCCGACTTCGACCTGTGAGGAGCCATCCGCCCTCGAGCTGAGCTACGCTGCTTTAAGTGACTCGCGATTGTGCGGGGCGGCGAAGTCGATGGCCGGGCCCTTCGGGACAATGCCGCTGGGGTTCACCGTCGGATGGCTCTCGTAGTAGTGGTGCTTGATGTGGTGCAGGTTCACGGTCTCGGCGACGCCCGGCACCTGGTAGAGCTCGCGGGTGTAGTTCCACAGGTTGGGATAGTCGGCGAGGCGCTTGAGGTTGCATTTGAAGTGGCCGTGATAGACCGGATCGAAGCGCACCAGCGTGGTGAACAGGCGCCAGTCCGCCTCGGTGAGGCGGTCACCCAGCAGGTAGCGCTGGCGCGATAGCCGCTGCTCGAGGTCGTCGAGCGTCGCGAAGAGTGCATCGAAAGCTTCTTCGTAGGGCTTCTGCTCGGTGGCGAAGCCGCACTTGTAAACACCGTTGTTGACCTTGTGGTAGACGGCGTCGTTGACCGTGTCGATCTCCTTCCTCAGGTGCTGCGGATAGAAGTCCGGCGTCGATCCGGTGATGCCGTCGAAGGCGCTGTTGAACATGCGGATGATTTCTGCCGACTCGTTGCTGACGATGGTCTCGCGCTGCTTGTCCCACAGCACCGGCACAGTCACGCGGCCTGTGTAGTCCGCCAGTGCCTTGGTATAGACCTGGTGCAGCTTGGCGGCGCTGTTGACGCTGTCGGGAAGCGTGCCGGGGCCCGGCTCGAAGGTCCAGCCCTCGGCGCCCATGTGCCAGTGCACCACCGAGATCGGGATGATTTCGTCCAGGCCCTTCAGCTTGCGGAAGATCAGCGTGCGGTGCGCCCAAGGGCAGGCCAGGGAGACGTAGAGATGATAGCGTCCGACTTCCGCCTTGAAGCCGGCCTCGCCGCCGGGGCCGGCGCTGCCGTCGACGGTGACCCAGTTGCGGAAGACGCTCTCCTGCCGCTCGAAGCGGCCGCCGGACTTCTTGGTGTCGTACCACTTGTCGTGCCAGACACCGTCGATCAGCAGTCCCATCTCATTCTCCTTTTGCCTGTTTCGCGGTTCAGGCGACGTCGGCGAGCAGGATCTCCGCATCCTCCTCGGCGGCGATCGTCACCTCCTCGATGTCTTCCAGCACCACGCCGTCGCGCGCGCCGGCGGCCTTGCCGTTCACGGTGACGCGGCCGGTCGCCGGCACCAGGTAGACCTTGCGGCCCGGCGCCAGGCGGTGGGTGACCGACTGGCCGGCCTTCAGCGTGGCACCGAGGATGGCGGCGTCCTGGTAGATCGGCAGGGCGCCGTCGTCGTCCTTGCGGCCGGAGGCGAGCGTCACCAGCTGGCCCTCGCGGCCTGCCTTGGGGAAGCTGCGGGTCTCCCAGCGCGGCGCCACGCCGTGCACCGCCGGCTCGATCCAGATCTGGAAGATCTGCGTCGTCTCGTCTTCCTGGTTGAACTCGGCATGCATGATGCCGCTGCCCGCCGACATCACCTGGACGTCGCCGGCCTCGGTGCGGCCGACGTTGCCCAGGTGGTCCTTGTGGGTGATGGCGCCGCGGCGCACGTAGGTGATGATCTCCATGTCGCGGTGGCCGTGCAGGTCGAAGCCGGTGCCCGGCTGGATGGTGTCGTCGTTCCAAACCCGTAAGGGGCCGACACCCATGCGGTGCGGATCGTGGTAGTTGGCGAAGCTGAAGTGGTAGCGCGCCGACAGCCAGTCGTTGTCGAAGCGCCCCAGCCGGTCGAAGGACTTGATCTCGATCATCGTCGTGCTCCTATGGCGACGCCAAGCTGGCGCCCTGCGTCAGGCCGCCAGCTTGGCGGCTATCTCGGCGACATGACGGCCCTGGAAGCGCGCCATGGTCAGTTCCTTCTCACTCGGCTGGCGGCTGCCGTCGCCACCGGCGATGGTGGTGGCGCCGTAGGGCGAGCCGCCAGCGATCTCGTCCAGCGTCATCTGCTCCTGGCAGCTGTAGGGCAGGCCGACGATGACCATGCCCTGGTGCAGCAGGGTGGTGTGGAAGGAGGTGATGGTGGTCTCCTGTCCGCCGTGCTGGGTGGCGGTGGAGGCGAAGACGCTGCCGACTTTGCCGATCAGCGATCCCTTCATCCACAGGCTGCCGGTCTGGTCGAGGAAGTTGCGCATCTGCGCCGCCATGTTGCCGAAGCGGGTCGGTGTCCCGAAGATGACGGCATCGTAGTCGGCCAGTTCCTCGGGCTTGGCGATCGGCGCCGCCTGGTCGAGCTTCACGCCTGCCTTCTTGGCAACCTCGTCCGGCATCAGCTCCGGCACCCGCTTTACGGTGACCTCGGTACCGGTGACGCCCTTGGCGCCCTCGGCGACGGCACCGGCCATGGTTTCGACGTGGCCGTAGCTGCTGTAGTAGAGGACGAGAATCTTGGTCATGGCTGGAATTCCCCTCGATGGCTTGGGTTGGCTTGCTGTCGTTTTCCGGGCCGCCGGCGGCGGTGATGCGCAATAGTTAAGTCGTTCTCCGTTTGATATTAATAACCTAACTTGGAACAATATTGTTTCTCTGAGGAAACAACTGCCATGGCCCGTCTGGATGAGATGGAGGTTTTCGCCGAGGTGGTCGAGTCCGACGGCTTCTCTGCGGCGGCCCGCCGTCTCGGCGTCAGCAAGTCGGCGGTGTCCAAGCAGATTGGCCGCCTGGAGGACCGTCTCGGTGTGCGCCTGCTGAACCGCACCACGCGGCGCCTCTCCCTTACCGAGGCGGGGAACACCTTCTATGCCGCCTGCCGGCGCGTGCTGGACGAGGCAGAGACGGCGGAGCAGGCGGTCAGCGATCTCGCGGCGGCGCCGCGCGGCCTCTTGAAGCTGAACGCGCCGATGTCTTTCGGGTTCCTGCACCTGAGCAGCGCCATTCCGGCCTTTCACGCCCGTTACCCGCAGATTACCGTCGAGGCGGCGATGAACGACCGCTTCGTCGACCTTATCGAGGAGGGCTACGACATCGCCCTGCGCATCGGCGACCTGCGGGACTCCAGCCTCATTGCGCGCCGCCTCGCCCCCTGCCGCGCCGCGCTCTGCGCCAGTCCTGACTATCTTGAGCGCCGCGGCCGGCCCGAGCGGCCGGAGGACCTCGCCAGCCACGACTGCCTGCTCTATGCCAACACCGACAATCCGCGCGAGTGGACGGTGACCGGGCCGGGCGGCCGCCAGAGCGTCGCCGTCGAGGGGCCGCTGATCGCCAACAACGGCGACGTCCTCTGCGGCGCCGCCCTCGGCGGCATGGGGATCACCCGGCTGCCCACCTTCATCGTCGGCCCGCACCTGCGCGACGGCCGCTTGGAGGTGGTGCTGCCCGGCTTTCCGCTGCCCGACCAGGGTATCCACGCGGTCTATCCGCACAGCCGCAATCTCTCGGTGAAGGTGCGGGTCTTCGTCGATTTCCTGGCCCAACGCTTCGGCCAGCAGCCCTACTGGGACGCCGGCCTCGACGCGCTCGCCCCGCCGCTCCTGGGGGTGAAGGGCGGCTGAAGTGGAAATCGCGGCCCCCCGCATTGGAGGCTATCTCACCAGCGTCGATCTGTGTTATTCACCCGTCTTTAATGATCCGGCTGATAGACAGACTCCATGATCACCCAGGAACGACTGCGACGACGACGCTGATCCGCGCTTTTTCCGCGCGGCTTTCAGCCTGCAGTCAACCTCGGCCGCACCGTACTGCTACGACACCTGCGGCGGCCCGCCTGGAACAAAGATCATGAGCTTCACCATCGCGCCCGAGCGGCCGCAAGACGCCGCGCTGATCACCCCCCTGCTCGACCGCACCTTTGGCTTCGATCGCAACCGCAAGACCGTCTACCGGCTGCGCGAGAACCTCGACCCGCTGCCCGAGCTGTGCTTCTCGGCGATCGATGACGACGGCAGCTTCCTCGCCTCGATCCGCTATTGGCCGATCGCCATCGCCGGCACGCCAGCCATCCTCTTGGGGCCGCTGGCGGTGGAGCCGGCGTTGCAGGGGCGCGGCATCGGCAAGGCGCTGGTTCGCCACAGCCTCAAGGCCGCGCAGGACGCCGGCCATGCCATCTGCGTGGTGGTCGGCGATCCGAACTACTACCGGCCCTTCGGCTTCATCCCGGCATCTGCCCATGGGCTCTCCCTGCCCGGGCCGGTCGAGCCGGAGCGCTTCCAGGTGACGGAGCTGGTTGCCGGGGCGCTGGCCGGCGTCCACGGCGTCATTGGGCGGGGCCAGCCGGGCGCTCTGCGGTCGGCTGAAGCCAAGTCGGCGCGCCGGAGGCGGGTTCGACGCTCGGTCGCCTGAACGGCGCTAAGCCGGCCTGAAGAGCCTCAGGCGTTCAGCCGCCAGATCGCGAAGTTGAGGGCGCCGGCATAGCCGAGCCACAGCATGTAGGGCAGGAACAGCCACCCCGCCGCCTTGGAAACCCGCGAGAAGGCGATGGTGGTGAGGATGACCGCCAGGACCAGGGTGCCGAGGCAGACCAGCCCCAGCAAGGGGTCGCGCTGGCCGAAGAAGGAGAACGACCACAGCACGTTGATCGCCAGCTGGCCGAAGAACAGGGTGAGCGGCAGGCGGGCCTGGCCGCGCTCCGCGGTCTTCCACACCAGCCAGGCGGCGATGCCGATCATGACGAAGATCAGCGACCAGGCGACCGGAAAGACCAGGTCGGGCGGCGTCCAGTCCGGCTTCGCAAGGCCGCGGTACCAGCTTTCGAGGGCTGGCTCGGTGAAAGCCGCGCCGAGCCTCCCGGCGGCCAGGCATATGATCACGAAGACGAGCAGCATGATCGGGCTCGTCAGCGAAGCCTTGGACCTCGGGTGGTACATGATGAAGGCTGTCTCGGTCAGTGTCCCTCGCGCTGCCATGCTAATACCGCAGCCGCGAGGCTGAGGCAAAGCACCAGCAGCGCAGGCAGCACAGGGATCTGCAGCACGCCGGTCACCACATAGCCGTCGCCGCGCTTGAGGCCGATCCAGTCGCGGCCGAAACGGTCGCGGTCGGCGGCGACCTTGCGCAGGCCGGGTAGTTCTGCCTCGGCGATGCGCCGGACCGTACCACCGCTCTCCTCCACCAGGGGTGCGGCTACGGCGCCGGTGGAGCGCGGATCACGCAGCTCCAGGGGGTTCAGCGGGCCGACAGCGGCCAGCGTGGTCAGCGTGCCGTCTGTGATGCGGTAGAGCCCGTTCTCTCCGGCCGCCAGGGTGCCGGTGGAGAGCCCTGCCCCGGCGGGGGAGAGGCGCAGCGTCTGGTTCTCGCCCGAGGGCAGGGTCACGGTGACCTCCGGCTCCTCGACTGCGAGCGAACGCCGGTTGACCTGCAACAGGCCGCCGCGCACCTGGGCGCGCAGGTCCTCCTCCTCCAGATCCGGCTCCTTCATCAGCCAGTGGGAGATGCGGCGCAGCAGCTCGGCCTGCGGGCCGCCGCCCTCGAAGCCGCGCGACCACAGCCACATGTGGTCGCTCATGATCTGTGCCACGCGGCCCTCGCCGAAGCGGTCAAGGATCAGCAGCGGACTCTGGCCGACACCCTGCATCAGGATGTTGCCGCGGTTGATGTCGCCCTCGATCTGCCGAAACCAGCGGCCCCAGGTCGGCGCCTCGTCCACGCTGCCGCTGCCGTCGAGGCCGGCGGTCACCGGATGGCGGCTGCCCAGGTCGGTGATCTGCGGATAAAAGCCGGTCTCGAAAACCTGGCCAGTCGGCTCGGCCGGCAGCACGCGGCCGAGCGGCGTGCGGTAGAGCGACAGCGGCGTCGAGAAGCTCGGGCCGCCGGCCTCCAGCAGGGCGCCGCCCTTTTCCACGTAGTTGGCGACGTTTTCCAGGTAGATACTCGGCAGCACGCCGCGCCGGCGATAGCGGTCGAAGATGATGAGGTCGAATTCGTCGAGCTTCACCTCGAAGAGCTCGCGGGTCGGAAAAGCGATCAGCGACAGCTCGCGGATCGGCGTGCCGTCCTGTTTCTCCGGCGGTCTGAGAATGGTGAAGTGCACCAGATCGACCGAGGGATCGGACTTCAGGATGTTGCGCCAGGCTCGCTCTCCGGCATGGGGTTCGCCGGAAACCAGCAGCACGCGCAGGCGGTCGCGCACGCCGTTCACCACCACGGCGGCCCGGTTGTTGGACAGCGTCAGTTCCTGCGGTCCCGGCTGGACCTCGATCTCCAGCACGCTGGGGCCGCGGCGGTCTATCCCGAAGGTCATCTCTTCATCGACGCCGATGCGCGCATCGATGCCCTGGGTGGCGACGCCGTCCTGGCGCAGCACCACACGCGCACTACCGCCGGCGGGGCCGGCCGGCAGGTCGTCGACCCTGAGGGTGAGGGTCAGCCGATCGCCGACGATGCCGAAGGAGGGGGCCTTGATGACGGTCAGGCGGCGGTCGCCCTCGTCGGGCCGGCCGGTCAGCAGCAGGTGGACGGGCGCATCGATGCCCAGGCTCTCCAGCGACTCCGGCATGTCGTGGACCTGGCCGTCGCTGACCAGGATGACGGCGGAGACGCGTTGGCGCGGCACCTTGGCCAGGGCCTGGCGCAGCGGTTCGAAGAGGCGGGTGCCTTCGATGTCGAGTGCGCCCTCTGCGTCGCCGGCGCGGATCAGGCGCACCTCGGTTGCCTCCAGGGCACCGATCTGCGCCAGCAGGTGGGCAACCGCCTGCTCGGTCTGGCTGCCACGCTCCTCGATCTCCTGGCTGGCGCTCTCGTCGGCGACCACGAAGACCACGTCGCTCAGGGGGTCGCGCTGTTCCTCGACGATCGAGGGGTTGGCCAGTGCCAGCAGCAGCACCGCGAAAGCACCAGCGCGCCACCACACGCCGGAGGCGCGGCGCCACAGCGCAACGGCGAGCAGGACCACGGAGAGGGCAGCCAGCCACGCCACAAGGTAGAGCGGCAGCAGCGGTGCCCACTGCAGGGTCAGGGCATTCATTGGCCGAGCCGCTCCAGGATGAAGGGGATGTGCACCTGATCGGCCTTGTAGTTGCCGGTCAGCGCATACATCACGAGGTTAATGCCGAAGCGATAGGCCATCTCGCGCTGGCGCGGCCCACCCGGCACCACGGCATTCAGCGGGCGGCCAAGGTCGTTGACCGCCCAGGCGCCGGCCCAGTCATTGCTGCCGACGAGAATCGAAGTGACGCCGTCGTTGATGTTCTCGCCCAGCGCCTCGAGCCACAGCGAGCCGCCGACGAAGCGGCCGGGGAAGTCCTCCATCAGGTAGAACGACTTGCGCAGCACGTGGTCGGCCGGCACCGGTTCCAGCGGCGGGATGGCGATGCCTTGGGTGAGGCGCTGCAGGTCCTGCGTGCCGCGGCTGCCGCCGCCGAAGATCTGGGCGCCGCCGCTGGCTTCGCGCAGGTCGAAGAGGATGGTGCCGCCGTGCGCCAGGAAGTAGTTCACTTGGTCGATCGCGTCGCGGCTGAGCGCCGGCTGCGTCGCGGTGACCGGCCAGTAGACCAGCGGGTAAAAGGCCATGTCGTCGCGGCCCAGGCGGATGCCGAGCGGCGTGCCGGCCTCCACCGAGGTGCGGCGCTCCAGCACGCGGGTCAGGCCGAGCAGGCCGGCGCGGCTGATCTCGTCGACCGCGTCGTCGCCGGTCACCACGTAGGCGAGGCGGGTCATCAGGGTCGCTTCCAGGGTCCGCGCGTCGTCACTCTGCTGCGCCCGGGCCGGTGGCGCCAAAGCGAGGCCGGCGAGCACCAGACCGAGGCAGAGCGTCGGCACCACGGTGGCACCGGCCGGCCGCAGCAGGCCGCGCAGCGCCAGCGAAATCAGCAGGTCGGTGAGGGCGAGCAGCAGTGCGGCGGCGATCAGCCAGGGCTTCAGGTCCCGTTCGGGGCTTTCCTGGTAGAGGCTCGCGGTGGCGCCGCCGGGCAGGCGGCCGAGCGGCTCCAGCTGCGGCAGGAAGTTGCTGAGATTGTGCGCCTGGCGCAGGCTGTCGTTGCCGTAATAGCCCGGCGGATGGCGCGGCCCGATGGCGCTGGCGGACGCCGCGCCGGTTTCCAGTGCCAGCACCGTGGCCGGCGGCGTGCCGAGGATGCCGAAGCCGTCCATGGTCTCCAGCGGCGGCAGGGCCTGGCTGCCGCCGCCACCGGCGACGCCCTGGCTGACTGCCATCACCCGGCGCAGCATCTCCACGAAGAGGCCGGAGATCGGCAGATTCGACCAGTCGGTGTTGGCGGTGATGTGGAACAGCACCAGCCAGCCGTCGCCGAGCCGGTCGGCGGTAACCAGCGGCGTGCCGTCGGTCAGCCGCGCCCAGGTCTTCTCGCCGAGGTCCAGCGAAGGTTCGGCGAGCACCTGACGCCGAATCACCACGTCGTCGGGCAGCGCCAGGTCGGCGAAGGGGCTGTCGGCAGCGAAGGGTGCAAGGCGCGCCGGGGTGTCCCAGGTGAGGGCACCGCCGAGCACACGGTCGCCGCCACGCAGGCGCACCGGCAGCAGGTCGTCGGCGCGCTGGTCGGCGGGGGTCCGGATCGCGCTGTGCGGCCCAGCGAAGCGCAGCAGCAGGCCGCCCTCGTTGACCCAGGCGGCGACGCGGCTGCGCTCGTCCTCGCTCAGCACGACGCTGTCGGATACCGCCAGCACGGCGAGCTGGCGCTGCAGCAGATCCTCGACGTTGCCCTTGCGCAGCTCGGTGAAGGGCTGCAGCGCGCTGTCCAGGTAGTAGCTTTCGCTGAGCAGGGGTTGCGCCTCCTGTTGGGTGCCGGCGAGCACCAGTCCGACGGGGCGGCGGCGCCAGCGCTCGTCCAGCAGCACCGTGGCGCCGGCCGTGGTCTCGCCCTCGATGGTGAGCAGCGCGATGCGGTTGCGCATCTCCGTCGGCAGGTCGAGCAGAGTGCGGGCCTCGCGTTCGCCGGGCTCGAAGATCAGCGGCGCCTTGGTGACGATCCGCCCGTCGCCGGCGATGGCCAGCACGGCGCCTTCGCTTGCACCGGCCGGATCGGCGCGCAGGGCACGGGCGACGAGGTCGACGCCTTCGGTCGCCGGCGCCAGGGCGAGGCGGGCGAGGCCCTCACCTTCGTCACGCAGCACGTGGAGGCTGCCGAGACGCTGCAACGCAGCGGCCAGGGCGTCGCTCTCCGGGCTGGCGAGGCCATCGGAGAGCCAGACCACATTGGCGGCGCCCGGCAGGTCGAGATCCCGCACGGCGGCCAGTGCGGCGCTGCGGTCGGCGGGCCAGGGCTTCGGCTTCAGGCCCTGCAGCAGGCGGCGCGCCTCGGCGGCGGACAGCAGGCCGCTGGCCTCGGGCGGCGAGTCCTGCTCGCTGGCGGCCGTGGTCAGCACCATCACCGGGCGATCCTCGCGCTCGGCCTGGGCCAGCAGGTCGGCGGCAGCGGCCTGACGGGTCGGCCAGAAGCGGGCAGCCGACCAGCCGTCGTCGACCACCAGCACGAGCGGGCCGCTGCCGGCCAGGCGCGCGGTGGGATTGAGCAGCGGCTGTGCCAGCGCCAGGATGATCAGCGTGACGATGAGCAGGCGCAGCAGCAGCAGCCACCAGGGCGTGCGTGCCGGGGTCTCCTCCGGCGCCTTGAGGCCGGCCAGCAGGCGGATAGCGGGAAACACCATGCGCCGCGGCGCCGGCGGCGTCAGGCGCAGCAGCAGCCAGAGCACCGGCAGCCCGGCCAGGGCGAGCAGCAGCCAGGGCTGCGCGAAGGCGAGCAGGCCGAGGTTCAGCATGCCACCGCCTGGGACAGGGTGGTGTAGAGGCGCAGCAGCGCGGCCTGTGGCGGCTGGTCCGAACGGTGGAAGTCGCAGGTCCAGCTGAGCGCCCGGCAGATGTCGCGCAGGCCGTCGCGCTGGGCCTGCAGCCGGCGGGCATAGTCGCCGCGCACCGCCTCGACGCGGGAGACCAGCCAGGAAGGCTCCTGCTCCAACCCGTCGAAGCGGACCCGCCCGTCATAGGGCAGGCTTTCTTCCGCCGGGTCGAGGACCTGCAGCAGGGCGCCGCGCTGGCCGCCTTCGCCGTAGTAGCGCAGGGCGTGGTTGATGTCCTCCAGCGGCGCCAGGAAGTCGCTGATGAAGACCAGCTGGGCGCTGCGCGGCAGCGGCAGGGCCGGCGGCAGGTTGTCGACGACCGGCTGGCCGTTCTGTACCAGGGTGGCGATCTTGGTCAGGGTGGCGCGGCTCGCCGCGGGCCTGAGTCCGGAGCCGAGCAGGGCGACGTGCTCGCCGCCGCGCATCAGCAGCACCGACAGCGCCAGGGTCAGAAGGTCGGCCCGCTCGCGCTTGCTCTGGTGATTGCGGTCGGAGGTCCAGCCCATAGAGGCGGAGGTGTCGCGCCAGAGCCACACCGACTGCGCGGCCTCCCATTCCATCTGGCGCACGAAGACCATGTCCGACTTGGCCGACTGCCTCCAGTCGATGGACTGCGGCTGATCGCCCATGTCGTAGTGGCGGTACTGCCAGAAAGTTTCGCCCTGCCCAACCCGACGCCGCCCGTGCACGCCCTGCGCCACGGTGGCCGCGACCCGCTCGGCGGCCACCAGCAGCGGCGGCAGGGTGGCGGCCAGTTGCTCGGCGCGATGCCGCAGCGGGAGGGGCTTCGTCATTGGCCGGTCGGACACTCCGAAGCTGTCACTGATAGGGCGCGGTAAGGTGGGCGATGATGTGGTCGAGCGTCACGCCATCGGCGCGCGCGGCGAAGCTCAGCGCCATGCGGTGCTTCAGGACCGGGTGGGCCAGGGCCATCACGTCGTCGACCGAGGGGGCGAAGCGGCCGTCCATCAGCGCACGGGCCCGCACCGCCAGCATCAGTGCCTGGCTGGCGCGCGGACCTGGCCCCCAGGCCACCTGGCTGCGCACCTCTTCCAGTTCGCTCGATTCCGGGCGGCCGTTGCGCACGATGGCGAGGATTGTTTCCACCACGCTCTCGCCGACCGGCACGCGGCGCACCAGGCGCTGCACCTGCATCAGTTCATCGGCGGTCATCACTGCCCTGGCCTCGGCCTGCTGCACGCCGGTGGTCTCGATCAGCATCTGCCGCTCGGCCCCGATGTCCGGGTAGCCGACATCGATCTCCATAAGAAAGCGGTCGAGCTGCGCCTCGGGCAGGGGATAGGTGCCTTCCTGCTCCAGCGGATTCTGCGTCGCCAGCACGTGGAAGGGCGTCGGCAGGTCGTGGGGGTGGCCGGACACGGTGACGCGGCGTTCCTGCATCGCCTGCAGCAGGGCCGACTGGGTGCGCGGGCTGGCGCGATTGATTTCATCCGCCATCAGCAGCTGGCAGAACACCGGGCCGGGAATGAAGCGAAAGGAGCGCCGGCCGGTCTCGCTCTCCTCCAGCACTTCGGAGCCCAGGATGTCCGCCGGCATGAGGTCTGGCGTGCACTGCACCCGTTTGTCGTCCAGGCCGAATACGGTGCCGAGGGTCTCCACCAGGCGGGTCTTGGCGAGGCCAGGGACGCCGATCAGCAGGCCGTGGCCGCCAGCCAGCAGCGTGATCAGGGTTTGATCGACGACCCCCTGTTGGCCGAAAATGACACGGCCGATAGACTGGCGGACGAGGCCGAGCTTGTGACCGAGTTCATCGATCTGTTCGGCGAGCTTGGCATCGGCGGCGTCATCGGCAGAGAGGGTGGGTGTCGTCGTCACGGGACAGCATCTCCCAGCTGTTTGAAGGGCCGGTGGGCCATCACCCGCTGGCGGGTCGCAACCAACCGCACGATCTTGACTACAAAGATAGGTCTTTCCATGCCCGCTGACCAGTCGCCAGGACAGACCGAGAGATCCCGGGCCAAAGGCGCCGCAGGTCCCGGCGATGCCTACGATATCCGCATCGCCCGCGACGGCACTTGGTTCCATGAGGGCGCCCCGATCGGCCGCAAGCCCCTGGTCAAGCTCTTTGCCTCGGTATTGTGGCGAGACGATGGCGGCGATTACTGGCTGCGCACGCCGGTCGAGCAGGGCCGCATCGCGGTGGAAGATGCGCCCTTTACCGCCGTTGAACTTTCCGTAAGAGTTGAGAGGTCTGGCCAGATACTCGCCTTCCGCACTAATCTCGACGATTGGGTGGAAGCCGACGCGGTGCACCCGCTACGGGTGGTTGAAGACCCTGAAAAGGGCGAGATCAGCCCCTATATCGTGGTGCGCGACCGTTTGGAGGCGTTGATTCTGCGCCCGGTATACTACGAACTCGCCGAGCTGGCGGTGCCGCCGCCGCAGGATTTGGCGGCGCCGAAGGATTGTCTCGGGGTATGGAGCCATGGTGTGTACTTCCCCTTGGGATCTGCCCGGTGATGCGGGACGGCCGGGCATGAAGTGGCGGGGTGACGACCTGCTGTCGCGGCTTGCCGGGCTGCCGGCGCCGGGCACACGCGTCGCGCCGACCGGGCCCGAGATGGTCGCGACCGGGCGGCGAGGAGACCACGATCTCAACCCGGATCTCGATCCCGGCCTCTACGACCCGACCCGCCCGTTGCGCGATGCGGCGGTGCTGGTGCCCATCATCGAGCGGCCGCAGGAGCTCACGGTACTGCTCACCCGGCGCAGCCCGCACCTGCCGGACCATGCCGGCCAGATCAGCTTTCCCGGAGGCTGCATCGATCCCGGCGACGTCGATGCAGAGGCCGCCGCCCTCCGCGAGACGGAGGAGGAGGTCGGGTTGGCACGGCACCACGTGACGGTGATCGGGCGCCTCGACACTTATCTCGTACGCACCGGCTTCAGCGTGGTGCCGGTGGTCGGCCTGCTGCGCCCGCCCTTTGTGCTGCGCGCCGAGGCCGGAGAGGTCGACGAGATCTTCGAGGTGCCGCTGGCTTTCTTCCTCGACCCCGCCAACCGCGCGCTGCACAGCCGGACGTTCCGCGGCGCCGAGCGGTTCTTCTATGCCTATCCCTTCGGCGACTATTACATCTGGGGGGCGACTGCCGGCATCCTCTCCAATCTCTGCGACGTCTTGCGCGCGTCGGATCTCTTGCAGTCATAGGAGAACGGACATGCTGCGTGTACTGCTGACCGTTCTGCTGCCGCTTGTGGCGCCCTTCCTGATCTATCTGGGCTGGGTCTGGCTGGTGCGCCGCAAGACGGCCGGCGGCGTCATCGCGCTGGACTGGCGGGAGGCCCCCTTGCCCTGGCTGCTGGCGCTGGGCCTCTGTTCGGCCCTCGTCGGGCTGCTCTACCTCTACGTCTCGACCGGCCATTCGCCGGACACCAAACTGGTGCCGCCGGCGCTGGTCGACGGCGTCGTGGTGCCGAGCCATCCGGTAGAGTGACGCCGGCAGCGGACCCCGGGTTGCCAGCGGCCTTCCATGTCGGCAGGCTGCGGACGAGATGCCACAGCAGGCTCAGGAAGCGATGACCGCCGCCAGCGCGCCCGGACGCATAGAACCGCAGGCCTGGATGACCGCGCCGGAGACCCGCGCGGTGATCGCGGCCCTCTCCGCGGAGGGGGCCGAGGTCCGCTTCGTCGGCGGCTGCGTGCGCGACGCGCTGGCCGGGCGGCCGGTCAAGGACGTCGACCTGGCGACACCCGACCGGCCGGAGATGGTCACGGCGTTGCTGCAGGCCGCCGGCCTGAAGGCGGTGCCGACCGGTCTCGACCACGGCACCGTGACGGCGGTCTCCGGTCACCGTCCCTTCGAGATCACCACCCTGCGCGTCGACGTCGAAACCGACGGCCGCCGCGCCAAGGTCGCCTTCACCGACGACTGGCAGGCCGATGCCGCGCGCCGCGACCTCACCTTCAATGCCATGTCGTGCCGTCCGGATGGCCGCCTCTTCGATCCCTTTGGCGGCCAGGCCGATCTCTCAGCGGGCCGCGTGCGCTTCGTCGGCGACCCGCGCGACCGCATCCGGGAGGACTATCTGCGCCTGCTGCGGTTCTTCCGCTTCCAGGCGCACTACGGGCGGGTTCCGCCCGATCCGCAAATCCTGGCGGTGGCACGCGAGTTGGCGCCCCGGCTGGGCGGCCTTTCGGGCGAGCGAATCCGCGGCGAGATTCTCCGCCTGCTGGACGCCCCCGACCCTCTGCCGGTGCTCGACCTCATGATCGGTGACGGCCTGCTGGCTGCGATCCTGCCGCAGATCAGCGAAACCGCCGTGCTGCGCTGCCTGCTGCAACTCGACCTGCCGGAGGCGGCGGACCCCGTGCTGCGCCTCGGCGCGCTGCTGCCGCCGGGCGCCGAGGTGGCGCGTGACGTGGCCGAGCGCCTGCGCCTGTCGAATGCCGAAACGGCGGAGCTGGTCATGCTGGGCGAACCGGAGGCTGTGCTGGGCGAGGCCGCCGCCGCGCTGACCCGCGGCAGCGGCGATCCCGCCGTGCGCCATGCGCTTTCCATCGCGCTCTACCGCGCCGGCGCAGCACAGCTGCGCACCGCTCTGGCGATCGGCTGCGCGCGGCTGCTGGCCGCCGAACCGGCGCAGCGGGAAACGGCGCTGGCGGGCCTGCAAAAGGCACTGGGCATCGCCGTCGACTGGCAGGAGCGCCGCTTCCCGCTGGGCGGCGCCGACGTGCTGCGGCTCGGCTACAGTAGTGGCCCCGACGTCGGCAGTCTGCTGCGGGCGGTGGAGGACTGGTGGATCGCTGAGGACTTCGTCCCCGACCGCGCGGCCTGTCTGGCCCGTCTGCGCCAGCTTTCCGAGCGCATCTCGCCCGATCTCCCCAGAGCGCCGGGGACCTGAGCCCTATGGCCAGGCGGCTTCCGGCGGCAGGCTCATCAGTATGGCCTCGACGTTGCCGCCGGTCTGCAGGCCGAACTTGGTGCCGCGATCGTACAGCAGGTTGAATTCGGCGTAGCGGCCGCGGCGGAACAGCTGGTGGCGGCGCTGTTCGTCGTTCCAGGGCTCGGCCATGTGACGGCGCACCAGCTGTGGATAGATCTCCAGGAAGGCGCGCCCGACATCCTGGGTGAAGGCGAAGTCGGCCTCCCAGTCGCCACTGTCGAGGTAGTCGTAGAAGATGCCGCCGACGCCGCGTGCCTCGCCCCGGTGGGGAATGAAGAAGTATTCGTCGCACCACTGCTTGAAGCGCGGGTAGTACGCGGGGTCGTGGCGGTCGCAGGCCGCCTTGAAGGCGGCATGGAAGTCGGCGGTGTCGTGGTCGTCGGGAAACATCGGGTTGAGGTCGCCGCCGCCGCCGAACCAGGCCTTGCTGGTGACGATGTGGCGGGTATTCATATGAACCGCCGGCACCAGGGGCGAGCGCAGGTGGGCGACCAGGGAGATTCCGCTGGCCCAGAAGCGGGGGTCCGTCTCGGCGCCGGGGATCTGCTTGGCGAAGTCCGGCGAGAAGCTGCCGTGCACCGTGGAGACATTGACGCCGACCTTCTCGAAGACCCGGCCGTGCATCAGCGCCATGACGCCGCCGCCGCCGTCGGGCCGCTCCCAGGCCTTGTGCGAAAAGCGGCCGGGCGGCACCTCGGCGAAACGTTCGGCGTTGCCGCCGATCAGTTCATCCTCCAGCGCCTCGAAGGCGGCGCATATGGCGTCGCGCAGGGATTCGAACCACGCCTTGGCCCGGGTCTTGCGCGCCTC
This sequence comes from uncultured Pelagibius sp., assembly GCA_964472095.1. GTDB lineage: Bacteria > Pseudomonadota > Alphaproteobacteria > Kiloniellales > Kiloniellaceae > Pelagibius. Next base: position 9,430 of record CAYYIV010000022.1, on the reverse strand, counting down.
GGTGGTTTCGTCGCCGATGGCTTCGGTCATCGCTCGCTCACTCGCACTTCCTCACTCCGGCCGCCCGTCCCGGCGGCCTGACGGCCGGGAAACCGGCAGTCTGGCGCAGAGCCTCCCCCAGCACCATGGCGCCGGCCTGGGCCACGTTCAGCGAGCGGCAGTCCGCCCGCAACGGGATCACCAGGCGGGCCTCCGCCGCCGCGTGAACCTCTTCGGGCACCCCCGCCGACTCGCGCCCCAGCAGCAGAATGTCCGCCGCCGCATAGACGAAGTCGGTGTAGGACCGATCTCCCCCGGTGGTCAACAGCAGCAGCCGAGGGCGCGGCCCCTCCACTGCCGTCTCGCGGCAAGTGGCCTGCAAAGCGGTCCGGAAGTCACGCCAGCTGGGGTGCCTGCGCACCGCGGCGAGGGCATGATAGTCGAGCCCGGCGCGCTTCAGTCGGCGGTCGTCCAGCAGGAAGCCGCAAGGCTCGATGATGTCCAAACCGACACCCAGGCAGGCCGCCAGGCGAATCAGGGCGCCGCAGTTCTGGGGAATGTCCGGCTGATAGAGGGCAAGGCGCATGCTCGAGTAGAACTTTGCCGCTAATCGGTTCTATGGATAGGTGAATCTTATCGTTTCACGCGCTGCGAACGGGCTTTGCGTTCCCCGGAAAATTCCTCTATATCGAGCCCCACAAAGGGGCGTTCGGGCGCCGGGCGCGGCAGCATGCCGCATCCTCGGCGCGCTGTCGCGCGATAAGGTTTAGGTCCTCCCGGAAGCCGCAGGCCCCGCCGGAGGATCATCGGGGCCTTGTTCCACCAAGGCTCCAACTGAGGGATCGTAGGGGAAAAGGACGCATGGCAGATACAGCCACTCCCGCGCAGGCCGGATCCGGCGAAACGCGGCGCGACTTCTTGTACCTGGCCGCAGCCGGCATGGGTGCCGTCGGCGCCGCCTGTGTGGTCTGGCCGCTGGTCGACACGATGAACCCTTCGGCCGAGGTGCTGGCTCTGGCGTCGACCGAGGTCGACCTGGGGCCGATTGCCGAGGGTCAGCGGATCACCGTCACTTGGCGCGGCAATCCGGTCTTCATCGACCACCGCACGCAGGCGCAGATCCAGGAGGCCGAGGCGGTCGACATCGCGGCCCTGCCCGATCCGCAGCCCGACGCCGATCGCGTCGAGAAGCCGGAGTGGCTGATCGTGATCGGTGTTTGCACCCACCTGGGTTGCGTGCCGCTGGGTCAGAAGACAGGCCAGAGCCGCGGCGAGTTCGGTGGCTGGTTCTGCCCGTGCCACGGTTCGCACTACGACACCTCCGGGCGCATCCGCAAAGGTCCCGCCCCGCTCAACCTGCCTGTGCCGCCGTATGAGTTCACCGGCGACAGCACCATCGTGATCGGGTAAGGGGAGATTTGAAGGGCATGAGCGGCTTTCAGACCAACAGCCGGGTGATCAAGTGGATCGAGCACCGGATGCCGGTGTTCTCCTTCCTGGATCACGCCGTCGGCTCCGGCTATCCGGCGCCGAAGAACCTCAGCTACATGTGGAATTTCGGCTCGCTGGCGGGCATCACGCTGGTGATTATGATCGTCACCGGCATTCTGCTGGCGATGCAGTACACAGCGCACGTCGACTACGCCTTCGATTCCGTCGAGCGCATCATGCGCGACGTGAACTTCGGCTGGCTGCTGCGCTACATCCACATGAACGGCGCCTCCTTCTTCTTCATCGTCGTCTATATCCACATGTTCCGCGGGCTCTACTACGGCTCCTACAAGACGCCGCGCGAGCTCTTGTGGATGCTCGGCGTGGTCATCCTGCTGCTGATGATGGCGACCGCCTTCATGGGCTACGTGCTGCCCTGGGGCCAGATGAGCTTCTGGGGCGCCAAGGTGATCACCAGCCTGTTCTCCGCCGTGCCGATCTTCGGCGAGGGCATCGTCACCTGGCTGTGGGGCGGCTTCACCGTCGACAACCCGACGCTCAACCGCTTCTACGCGCTGCACTACCTGATGCCCTTCGTGATCGTGGCCGTAGTGGTGCTGCACATCTGGGCGCTGCACCAGTTCGGCTCCAACAACCCGCTGGGCATCGATCCCAAGGGGCCGCAGGACAAGATCCCCTTCCATCCTTACTACACGATCAAGGATGCCTTCGGGCTGGGCGTTTTCCTGATCCTCTTCGCGGCGGTGGTGTTCTACATCCCCAACTACATGGGCCATCCGGACAACTACATCCCTGCGGATCCGCTGGCGACGCCGGCACACATCGTGCCGGAGTGGTACTTCCTGCCGTTCTACGCGATCCTGCGATCGATTCCCGACAAGCTGCTCGGCGTGATTGCCATGTTCGGCTCCATCGCCGTGCTGTTCATCCTGCCCTGGCTCGACCGCTCGCCGGTCAAGAGCGGCAAGTTCCGCCCGATCTTCCGCATCTTCTTCGTGCTGCTGGCGATCGACGTGGTGGTGCTGGGCTTCGTCGGCGCCAATCCGCCGGAGGGCGCCTGGCTGATCACCGGCCAGATCTCGACCTTCTGGTACTTCCTGCATTTCCTCGTGATCCTGCCGTTGCTCGGCGTCTTCGAGCGGCCCAAGCCACTGCCGACCTCGATCAGTGAGCCGGTGTTGAAGGGCGGCGGCGCCATGGCCGGGGCCACTGCCAAGCCGATGGAGAAAGCCTGATGCGCAAGGGACTGTTGTTCGGCCTGGCGGCCCTTGCCGCGATCGCGTCGCTGCCGGTTGCCGGCCCCGCCAAGGCGGCGGGGGAGGCCATCGAGCTGCCGCAGTTGGAGTGGAGCTTCGACGGGCCCTTCGGCACCTATGAACGCCGTGCCCTGCAGCGCGGCCTGCAGGTCTACCGCGAAGTCTGCTCGGTCTGTCACGGCCTGAAGTACGTGGCTTTCCGCAATCTCGCGGCCCTCGGCTACAACGAGGACGAGGTGAAGGCGATCGCTGCCGAATACACCATTACCGACGGGCCGAACGATGAAGGTGATATGTTCGAGCGGCCGGGCGCGCCCTCGGACTATTTCCCCTCGCCCTTCCCGAACGACAAGGCCGCGGCAGCTGCCAATGGCGGTGCGGCACCGCCGGACCTTTCGCTGATGGCCAAGGCGCGCGCTGACGGACCGAACTTCATCCACGCCCTGCTGGTCGGTTACGAGGAGCCGCCGGCTGACTTCGACCTGGCGTCGGGGACCAACTACAACGCCTATTTCCCAGGCCACCAGATCGCCATGGCCCAGCCGCTCTACGAAGACAGCGTCGCCTACGCCGACGGGACGCCGGCCACGATCGACCAGATGTCCTACGACGTCGCCAATTTTCTCATGTGGGCAGCCGAGCCGAAGCTGGAGGACCGCAAGGGCGCCGGGATCAAGGTGCTGATCTTCCTGGTGGTCTTCACCGGCGTTCTCTACGCGGCGAAGCGCAAGGTCTGGAAGGACGTGCACTAGGCCGCAATCCCACGACATGACCGGAAAAGGCCGCCTTCGCGCGGCCTTTTCTTTACCCTGGCTTGGCAAGCCCGGCTCCGTCGAGTAAAGGGAATCCCTGGACCAGGGTCGAAAGAGGGGATCAGCGCATGGCGGAGCCCGGAACCCCGCCGGTCATCGGGATCATCGGCGGCAGCGGCATCTATGAGATCGAGGGGCTGAAGAGCGCCGAGTGGCGCCGCGTGGACTCGCCCTTCGGCGCAGCCTCCGACGCGCTGCTCTTCGGCGAGCTCGACGGCCAGCGCCTCGTCTTTCTGCCGCGCCACGGCCGCGGCCACAAGCTGCCGCCTTCCGGCCTCAACTTTCGCGCCAACATCGACGCCCTGAAGCGGGCCGGCGTCACCGAGATCGTCTCCTTGAGTGCGGTCGGCTCGCTGCGCGAGGACCTGGCGCCGGGCACCTTCGTCATCGTCGACCAGTTCATCGACCGCACCTTCGCGCGGGAGAAGTCGTTCTTTGGTGCCGGCATGGTGGCGCACGTTTCCGTCGCCGATCCGGTCTGCGCGCGGCTCGGCGATCACCTGGAGGTCGCCGGCGGGGAGCTCGGCCTGCCGTTGCGCCGCGCCGGCACCTATGTCGTGATGGAGGGCCCGCAGTTCTCCACCCGCGCCGAGTCGCAGCTCTACCGCAGTTGGGGCTGCGACGTCATCGGCATGACCAACATGCCGGAGGCCAAGCTCGCCCGCGAAGCCGAAATTTGCTACGCGACCGTCGCGATGGTGACCGACTATGACTGCTGGCACGACGCGCACGCCCATGTCACGGTGGACCAGGTGGTGAAGATCCTGATCGACAACGCCGACAAGGCGCGCGCGTTGGTCAAGCAGGTGGTGCCCAAGCTGAGCGGGCGCCACAGTCCTTGCACAATGGGCTGCCATCATGCCTTGGACGCGGCGCTGATCACCCATCCTGAGGCGCGCGATCCGGCGCTGCTGGCCTGCCTCGATGCCGTCGCCGGGCGGCTGCTCGGGGCCTGAGGCGGCGGCCGGCGCGGCCGGTACAGGTGCAGCGGACGGGGAAAGCCATGGCCGGGGAGGCTGACGACATGAAGCTGGTGGTGACTGAAAAGGGGGTGGAGGCGGCGCGGCCGATCCGCGGCATCGACCATGTGCTGGTCGGCGTGCGCGACCTGGAGGCGGCGCGCGAGACGTACGAACGGCTCGGCTTCACCGTCTCACCGCGCGGCCGCCACATCGGCTGGGGCACCGCCAACTACTGTGTCATGTTCCGTGACGACTACATCGAACTGCTCGGCATCCTCGATCCGGCGCAGTTCACCAACAACCTCAACCGCTTCCTGGAGACCCGCGAAGGGCTGCTCGGCCTCGCCTTCGCCAGCGACGACGTCGCCCTCGCCGAGCGCGCCTTGCGGCGCGCCGGCATTACGCCGGGCGAGATGCGAGACCTGAAGCGCATCCTGGAGGATCCCGACGGCGAGGTCTGGCCGCGCTTCAAGCTGCTGCATATGCCGCCGGAGGCGACTCCCGGCACCTCCGCCTTCATCTGCCAGCACCTGACGCCGGAACTGGTGTGGCGCCCGCAGTGGTGCACGCATCCTAACGGCGCCACCGGTCTCATCGCCATGACCTCGGTGGTGAAGGATCCCTCGGCCCTGGCCATCCCCTACGCCGAGCTCTTCGGCTTCGACCGCGTGCGCGCCGGTGACGGCGTGGTGGAAGTCGACTGCGGCGGCACCTGGCTGCGCTTCACCACGGCGGAGATGCTCGGCCGCCTGCACCCGGGCCTGGTCGGTGCGCCGCGCCTGCCGACGCCCTGGCTGGCGGCCCTGCGCGTCGCCGTTGATGATCTCGGACGCTGCGCCACGCGGCTGGAGCGCAACCACACGCCGGTGCACTGGGATAGCGCGCGCCTGCTGCGCGTCCCCGCGCAGTCCGCCTGCGGCGTGCTGCTGGAGTTCACCGAGGGGGCATAGCCGGAGAGGCGACTCGCTACTGCGGCTGGTCTTCCGGGCGGACGATCTGAGCTGCCAGTCGGCGGATCACCTCGCCGGCCTCGTAGACCGTGCCGACGTTCCTGGGCGCGATGCCGCTGAAGGGCTCTACGGTGAGCTCGGCCAGATAGGTGGTGTACTCGCTCTGATAGCTCGATCCGCGGTGCAGTCCGTAATAGGGGCGGCGGTACCAGTGCGGACCGTAGCCATAGTAGGGGAAGGGGTCGTAGGTCTCCCGCGTCACCTTGGTAAAGCGCTCGGTCAGGCGGTTGTGCACGGCAAAGCGCCGCGCGCCCATCTCCAGGGTCATTTCGGCGGCGCGGTAGAGCGCATAGTCCTCGGCGCGCTCGCGCGAGGTCACGCTGTTGCCCTGGAACTTCACCCGGTAGAGCCCCTTGCCGAGCGCTTCCTCGGCATAGCCGTCGCGGCCGGCAAGCGGCGCGTAGAAGCTCGGCTGCGGCGCGGCACAGGCTGCCAGCAGCAGCGTCACCAGCAGAAATGCGACGCTTTTCGCCATACCTAAGGAAATAGGCGCAGTCCAAGCATCGGGCAAGAGGCTTGCCGGCGCGGCGCTACCCGATGGTGCGCTCCAGGAACGCCAGCGTGCGCTCACGGGCGAGGGCCGCGCTGTCGGCGTGGTAGGAGCCGCGCATGTCGCAGTTGAAGCCGTGCCCGGCCGGATAGGTGAAGAGTTCCTGCTTGGGATGGGCGGCGCCGATCTCCTTCACCTGGTCCAGCGGGATGCCGCTGTCTTCCTCGCCAAAGTGGAACAACACCGGGCAGGAGGGCTGCTCGTTGCGGCACTCGTGGATGTTGCCGCCGTAGTAGCAGACCGCGGCGGCAGGATTGAGGCGGGTGGCGGCGAGCCAGGCGACCGAGCCGCCCCAGCAGTAGCCGATGACGCCTGCCTTGCCGGCGCCGGCGAGGAAGCCCATGGCGGCGGCGACGTCGCTCATCGCCGCGGCCCACGGCACCTGGCCGCGCAGGCGGCGGCCCTCGGCGACGTCGTCCTTGTCGTAGCCCAGCTCGATGCCGGGCTCCACGCGATCGAAGAGGGCCGGGGCGATGGCCAAGTAGCCGTCGGCGGCGAAGCCGTCGGCGATGCCGCGGATGTGGACGTTGACGCCGAAGATCTCCTGCACGATGACCAGGCCCGCCTTCGGCTGCTCGGCCGGCCGCGCCACGTAGGCATCGAAGCTGTGGCCGTCGTCGGCCGTCAGTTTCACCGTCTCGCCCATGCCTGTTTCCTTTCGCATCCGTTGCCTGCCTCAGAATCCAAACAGTCTACGTCAACGCGACGGCCGGCGGCAGGTTCCCCTCACACGTTGAAACGGAAGTGGAAGACGTCGCCGTCCTTGACCACGTAGTCCTTGCCCTCCGCGCGCATTTTTCCGGCGTCCTTGGCGCCCTGCTCGCCGCCGCAGGCGATGAAGTCCTCGTAGGCGATGGTCTCGGCGCGGATGAAGCCGCGCTCGAAGTCGGTATGGATGACGCCGGCGGCCTGCGGCGCCTTGCTGTTGCGCCGCAGAGTCCAGGCGCGCGCCTCCTTCGGCCCCACGGTAAAGAAGGTAATGAGGTCGAGCAGCTGGTAGCCGGCGCGGATGACGCGGGCGAGCCCGGTTTCCTCCAGGCCGAGGCTTGCAAGAAATTCGCGCTTCTCCGCCGGGTCGCTCAGGGCGGCGACCTCCGCCTCGATGGCGGCGGAGACCACCACGCAGGCACTGCCGGTCTCGGCGGCGCGCTGCTCGACCAGGGCCGAGTACTTGTTGCCGCTGGCGGCGGCGTCCTCCTCGACGTTGGCGGCATAGAGCACCGGCTTGCCGCTCAGCAGCTGCAGCTGGCGGAACAGCGGGCGCTGCTCGGCGCTGACCGCGACGCTGCGCGCCGGCAGGCCGGCTTCCAGGGCGGCGATGACGGGATCCAGGATCGCCAGGCGATCCTTGGCCTCCTTGTCGTTGCCGCGGGCGCGCTTTACCGCCGCCTCGCGCTGCTTCACCGCTGAGTCGAGGTCGGCCAGCATCAGCTCTGTCTCCACCGTCTCGGCGTCGCGGATCGGATCGACCGAGCCCTCGACGTGGGTCACGTCACCCTCGAAGCAGCGCAACACGTGGACGATAGCGTCGACCTCGCGGATGTTGGCGAGGAACTGGTTGCCGAGGCCTTCACCCTTGGAAGCGCCGCGCACCAGACCAGCGATGTCGACGAACTCCAGGACCGTCGGGATCTCCTTGGCTGACTTGGCCATGGCCGCCAGCTTGTCGAGGCGCGGATCGGGCACCGGCACGCGGCCCACGTTGGGCTCGATGGTGCAGAAGGGATAGTTGGCCGCTTCCGCCGCGGCGGTCTCGGTCAAGGCGTTGAACAGGGTCGACTTGCCGACGTTGGGCAGGCCGACGATACCGCAATTGAAACCCATGGATCAGTCGTCGCTCCGGGAAGGTGACGATGGGGAGGACGGTAGTGACGGCGTCTCCACCCCGTTCTCGTTCGATTCAGTTGAGCTCTTCTTCGGCGGCTTCGGGCGGGGCGGGGTCACGATCTCGGCGACCCGCGACATGAAGCGCGGCGCCTCGCCGGCGGTGAGCAGCGGGATCTCGCTCGCCACCGCGTCGAGCAGCTTGTCCAGCCAGGCCTTGTCGGCCTTGGCGAAGTCGCTGAGCACGTGGCCGTGCACCAGGTCCTTGTGGCCGGGATGGCCAACACCGAGGCGCACCCGCCAGAAGTCCTTGCCGATGTGGGCCTCGAGGGATCGGATGCCGTTGTGGCCGCCGGTGCCGCCGCCCTGCTTCACGCGCAGCTTGCCCGGCGCGAGATCGATCTCGTCGTAGAGTACGAAGACCGCCTCGGGAGCCAGCTTGTAGAAGCGCAGGGCCTCGCCGACCGCGCGGCCGGATTCGTTCATGTAGGTTTGCGGCTTCATGACGAGCACTTTCTCGCCGGCGAGGAAGCCCTCGGCGCAGTCGGCCTGGAACCGGCTGCGCCAGAGCGAAAAGGAATGGCGGCGGACGATTTCGTCCACCGCCATGAAGCCGATGTTGTGCCTGTTGTTGGCGTAGCTGGGGCCCGGATTGCCGAGCCCGGCAAGCAACAGCATGCTGGCCACCCTTTGGTTTGGGTAGGCTTAGTCCTCGTCGGACTCGCTCTCGGCGGCAGCTGCCTCGATCTCGCCTTCCGCAGGCGCCTGCTCCGCTGCGGCCTCGTCGCGCACCACGGTCGGGGCGGCGATGGTCGCGATGGTGAAGTCGCGGTCGGTGATGGTCGGATGCACGCCGTCCGGCAGCTTGACCATGGAGATGTGCACGCCGTCGCCGATATCGAGACCTTCGAGATCGACCTCGATATGCTGCGGAATGGCATCCGCCCGGCAGGTCAGCTCGACCTCGTGGCGCACCACGTTGAGGACGCCGCCGCCGCGCAGGCCGGGGCTCTTGTCCTCGTTGATGAAGTGCACCGAGACTTCGACGTGGACGCTGGTGGCAGCGGACACGCGCAGGAAGTCGATGTGAACCGGCTTGTCGCTCACCGGATGAAACTGCACGTCACGGGCCAGCACCCGCTCGGCCTTGCCGTTCACCTTCACGTCGAAGAGGGTGGAGAAGAATCCGCCCTGGTGCAGCAGCTTGGTCAGCAGCCGCTCCTCGACGGAAATCATATTGGGGTCCTTTTTGGCACCGTAGATCACCCCAGGCACCTGCCCGGCGCGACGTGCTGCCCGGGCTGGCCCCTTCCCGGCCCGATCCCGCGCAACGGCGGGCATTACAACGATGTCAGACATAATCCAACTCCTTCACGAATGAAGCGGACGCCGGCACCCTGCCATCCGTCCGCAGCTTCCGACCCGGCCTCCAGGGGTGCCGGCATCGGTAAAGGCTCAAATCCCACTCGGGCCCCGGCGGCGGCCTCACATGGCCGGGACGTCGAAAAGGCTCGACACCGACCGCTCGTGGCTGATGCGCTGCATGGCATCGCCGATCAGCGGGGCGATCGAAATCTGGCGGATG
>CAYYIV010000021.1:0-77076 GCA_964472095.1 uncultured Pelagibius sp. | reverse complement strand
GGACCAGAGGCAAAATCCACTGTCCGACGGATTTTTCAGCAGCCTGCTAGAGCAGATCACGGTCGCATGGAATCGCCTTCGGCGATCCATCGACCGTGTGAATCTGCTCTACCCGTTTGAATGAGATCGGATTCACGCGGTCACACGGAACCACCGAGTGGTTCCGTGTAACCGCGACCCGATCTAGGCGCTGACGTCGACGGCAAGGTCATGGTAGATGGCCCTCAGGATCATTCCTGCCACACCGCCGTCAGCAGCAACCGCTGCCAGGATCAGCGGCGTCATTGATCGGGGCCCCAAGCACGGCAAGGATGTGACCCCTCGCCGCCCTGCCACACCGTGAGGCCTATGAAACCGCTTGCCGCGTCAGCGCCTGACAACCTCGCGCTGGCGATCACCAGCATCCTGCTCACGGTCCTGGCGCTGTCGTTCGGCGACGCCCTGATCAAACTGATCAGCGCAAACTTCGTGCTGTGGCAGGTCTTCGTGCTGAGGTCCCTCCTCGCGATACCGGCCCTTGCCGCGGTGATCAGGCTGCGCAACCGCTCCGCTTCCCTGAGGCCGCGCCATCTCGGCTGGACGGCCCTGCGCAGCCTGATGCTGACCTTCATGTGGGTAGCCTACTACGCCGCGCTGCCGCATCTGGCGCTCTCCGTCGCTGCGGCGGCCTACTACACCCTGCCGCTTTTCATCACGCTCTTTGCGGCGCTCTTCATCGGCGACAAGGTCGGCGCGCGGGGATGGGCGGCGGTTCTCGTGGGGTTCTGCGGCATGCTTCTCATCCTGCGGCCGCAGACGGAGGCGTTCAACGCCTATGCGCTGCTGCCGCTTGTCTCTGCCGCGCTCTACGCGCTGGCGATGATCCTGACCCGCACGAAATGCAAGAACGAGAGCCCCTTGGTGCTGTCGTTCAGCCTCAACCTCTCCTTTGTCGGCGTCGGCCTGGCCGCCACCTTCCTGGTGGCCCTTGCCGGCGCAGCGGAAGGCCGCACCCGCGCCTTCGCCTTCCTGCTCGGCCCCTGGGCGCCGATGGGGGCAAGCGAGTGGGGTGCCATGGCACTGCTCGCGAGCCTTGTCATTGTCGGCAGCGTGGGGGCGGCGATCGCCTATCAGGCGGGCCCGCCCGCGGTCGTGGCGACCTTCGACTTCGCCTACATCGCCTTCGCCACCGGCTGGGGACTGATCTTCTTCAGCGAAGTTCCCGACGTAGTCACGCTTGCCGGCATGGCGTTGATCATCATGGCCGGCATGCTCTCCCTATGGCAGGGAACGCGGGCGTAGCGGCGGCGGCGCGAGGTGGCAAAGCCGAACCACCTGACCATATAGTGTCTGACCCGCCGCGAGAGAGCCCATGCCGCCCAAGCAGCAATCCGTCGACCGCCTGCCCAGCCTGTTCCTGCCGCATGGCGCCGGGCCCTGCTTTTTCATGGACTGGAGCCCGCCGGACGCCTGGGACCGCATGGCGGCCTACCTGCGCGGGCTCGCCGCCAGCTTGCCGGCGCGCCCGAGAGCCATCCTGGTGATTTCCGCTCACTGGCTGGAACCAGCCTTCACCGTCGCCAGCGCAGCCCGGTCCGAGTTGATCTTCGACTACTCCGGCTTTCCCGAGCATACCTACCGGCTGAGCTACCCTGCGCCGGGCGATCCGACCCTGGCGACCCGAGTGGTCTCGCTGCTCGAAGGCGCCGGCCTCGCGGCACGCGAGGATCCCGCCCGCGGCCTCGACCACGGCGTCTTCATTCCCCTGAAGCTGGTGTTCCCCGAGGCCGATATCCCGCTGGTGCCGCTGTCGCTGCGCCGCGATCTCGACCCTGCCGCCCATCTCGCCGCCGGGCGGGCCCTCGCGCCCCTGCGCGACGAGGGCGTGCTGATCCTTGGCTCCGGGATGAGCTTCCACAACATGCGCGGTTACGGCGATCCGCGCTACGGGCCGATCTCCGACGCCTTCGATGGCTGGCTGGTCCAGGCGGTCTCGCAGCCCGCGCCAGCAGCGCGCGATCAGGCGCTGGCCGCCTGGTCCGAAGCGCCGGGCGGCTTGCAGTCCCACCCCAAGGGGCAGGAGGAGCACCTGCTTCCCCTCATGGTGGCGGCCGGCGCGGCCGGGCCGGGCCGGCGCGACTTCAGCGACCGGGTAATGGAGACCACGCTGTCGGCCTTCCGCTTCGAGTGACGACGCCGCGGCTGCACGATCCCTGCTGCATGCCTCCCGGGAACTGTGCTATCGAACCCGCCGCACACCATGCCACGGCGGTCGCTGAGGGCGGCCGCCGGCGCCTTCCCGGGAGTTTCCAGTGACCGACAGCATCTGCATTTCCCCCGTCGACAACAGCGAGTATGCGCGCCGCCCGATCGCCGGCGACGACCGGCTGGAGGCCGTCTTCGCCCGCGCCCGCCTCGTCCAGCGCGACTGGGCCCGCCTGCCGGTCGCCGATCGCGCGCGCTACTGCGGCACCCTGGTCGACGCCATGCTGGCCCTCCGCGAGGAGATCGTGCCGGAGCTGGCCTGGCAGATGGGCCGCCCGGTCGGCGCCGGGGCCGGCGAACTGCGCGGCTTCGAGGAGCGCGCGCGGGCCATGATCGACCTCGCAGAGACGGCGCTGGCGCCGGTGGTACCGGCGGAGAAGAGCGGCTTCAAGCGCTACATCCGCCGCGACCCTCTGGGCGTGGTGCTCACCATCGCGCCGTGGAACTTCCCCTACCTGACGGCAGTGAACTCCATCGTCCCGGCGCTGATGGCGGGCAACGCCGTGGTGCTGAAGCACGCGGCGCAGACCCTGCTGGTCGGCGAACGCTTCCAGCAGGCCTGCGACAAGGCCGGCCTGCCGGAGGGCCTGTTCACCAACCTCTGCATGAGCCACGGCCAGGTGAGCAAAGTGATTGGCGCGCGCTGGGCCGACCAGGTGAACTTCACCGGTTCGGTCGAGGCCGGCAAGGTGATCGAGCAGGCCGCCGCCGGTCAGTTCATCGGCCTCGGCCTGGAGCTCGGCGGCAAGGACCCGGCCTACGTGCGCGCCGACGCCGACCTCGACTACGCGGTGGAGAACACCGTCGACGGCGCCTTCTTCAACTCCGGCCAGTCGTGCTGCGGCATCGAGCGCATCTACGTGCACGAGAGCCTCTACAAGCCCTTCGTCGACAAGTTCGTCGAGGTGACCCGCAACTACGTGCTGGGCGACCCGCTGGACCCCAGGACCACCCTCGGCCCGATGGTGAAGACCGCAGCCGCCGACTTCGTGCGCGGCCAGATCGCCGCCGCGGTGCAGGCCGGCGCCACCGCCCACCTCGACCCCAGGGACTTCGCGCGCGACGAACCCGGCACGCCCTACATGGCGCCGCAGGTGCTGACCGGGGTAACCCACGACATGTCGGTGATGACCGAGGAGAGCTTCGGCCCGGTGGTCGGCATCATGAAGGTATCGGGCGACGAGGAGGCGGTGCGCCTGATGAACGACTCGGCCTACGGCCTCACCGCCTCGATCTGGACGGCGGACCTGGCCGCCGCCGAGGCCATCGGCGGCGAGATCGAGACCGGCACCGTGTTCATGAACCGGGCCGACTACCTCGACCCCATGCTGGCCTGGACTGGCGTGAAGGACACCGGCCGAGGCGCCACCCTGTCGCAGGTCGGCTACGAGATGCTGACCCGCCCCAAGTCCTTCCACCTGCGCCACACGATCTGAGGGCGGAAGAAAATCCGGAAACGCAAAAAGCGGCCCGGAAAGGCCGCCTTTGCATTTCGAGCCCCTCCCGAGGGAGGGGAATTGGAGCGGGCGATGAGATTCGAACTCACGACCCCAACCTTGGCAAGGTTGTGCTCTACCCCTGAGCTACGCCCGCACCGGAGAGCGGGGAAATACCCGCTTTCGTATCACTTTGCAAGCCCCCTCTTGGGAACCGCGACGCCAGCCTAAAGGCCCTTTGCTACCCAAGGCTTAACGGCTCCGGCAGGGCCCGAAAGGGTGACAAAGGGCCGCCGGTCTGCTACGGCCATGGCGACAAGACGAGCGCCCTTCAGGAGGCAGGAGACGATGTCCGAGACCCGAGCCGAAGACGCCGCCGAAGCAGCGCTGCCGACCTCGCCCGACGCCCTGCTGGCGCGCCTCGATGCCCTGGGCATCGCCTACCGTTGCGTCACCCATCCACCGGTCTTCACGGTGGAGGAGGCCAAGGCGCTGCGCGGTGAGCTGCCGGGATCGCACATCAAGAACCTCTTCCTGCGCAACAAGAAGGGCCAGATGTGGCTGGTCACCTGCCTGGAGGATCGCGAGGTTGACCTCAAGACGCTCGGCGCGCGCCTGGAGGCCGGGCGCTTCTCCTTCGGCAGCGCCGAGCGCTTGATGACCTATCTCGGCGTGCGGCCCGGCGCGGTGACACCCTTTGCGGTGATCAACGACAAGGCTGGAGCGGTCACCATGGTGCTCGACAGCGGCGTCATGGGCGGCGGCCCGGTGAACTGCCACCCGCTGGTCAACACCATGACCACGGCACTGGCGCCGGCCGACCTGCTGCGCTTCCTGGAGGCTGAGGGGCACGCCCCGCTGATGCTGGAGCTGTAGCGCCAGAGCCTTGGGGCCGCGGGTGGACTTGCCCTCGGACCCGAAAGCCGCCATTTATTGTGTGGAACCCGCCGGGATGGCCGCAAGAGCCGGTCAGTGACGGCGGTCGCAAGATCAAGCAGGCAAACGGAAAGACACCATGGAACCGATCATCGGCGGCCTCGGCGGCCAGGGCAGTGCAGCGCAGGCCGGCGCCGACCTCATCAAGGAGAGCAACCAGCAGGCCTTCATGCAGGACGTCATCGAGGCCTCGATGACCGTGCCGGTGGTGGTCGATTTCTGGGCCCCCTGGTGCGGCCCCTGCAAGCAGCTCGGCCCCCTGCTGGAGAGCGCCGTGAAGGCCGCGGCGGGCGCTGTGCGCATGGTGAAGATCAACGTCGACGAGAGCCAGCAGCTGGCGGCGCAATTGCGCATCCAGTCGATCCCGACGGTGTACGCCTTCTTCCAGGGCCAGCCGGTCGACGGCTTCCAGGGCGCGCAGCCGGAAAGCGAGATCAAGGCCTTCGTCGAGCGCCTGCGCAAGGCTGGCGCCGCGGGCCAGGAGCCGAGTCCCGTCGAGCAGGCCCTCGAGCAGGCTAAAGAGGTCCTCGCGGCCGGCGACTTCCAGACCGCCTCGGCCATCTTCGCGCAGGTGCTGCAGCATGACGCCGAGAACGCCGCAGCCCTGGCCGGCCTTGTTGCCTGCCACCTGGCCGAGGGCGACGTCGCCGGCGCGCGCGAGATGTTCGACGGCCTGGACGACAAAATGCGGGCCGACCCCGCCTTCGCTTCGGTTGGCGCCCAGATCGCCCTGCAGGAACAGGCCGCCGATGCCAGCGAGATCCCCTTGCTGATGGAGAAGGTCGCCGCCAATCACAGCGATCACCAGGCACGCTTCGACCTCGCCCTGGCGCTGCACGCTGCCGGCAAGCGCCAGGCTGCCGCCGACGAGCTGCTGGAGATCATCCAACGCGACCGCAAGTGGAACGACGAGGGCGCGCGCAAGCAGCTGGTCACTTTCTTCGAGGCCTGGGGGCCGACGGATCCGCTGACGATCGAAGCCCGCCGGCGTCTGTCCTCACTGCTCTTCGCATGAGCCGGACCGCCTTCGACCCTGCCTTCGAGGACCTGCCGCGGGTCCTGCCGATCTTTCCGCTGGAGGGCGTGCTACTGCTGCCCGGCGGCCGCCTGCCCCTCAACATCTTCGAGCCGCGCTATCTGGCGATGTTCGACGACGCCCTGGCGAGCCACCGACTGATCGGAATGATCCAGCCCCGCGAGGAGAGTCAGGGCACTGAGACGCCGACGATCTACGAGACCGGCTGCGTCGGGCGCATCACCGCCTTTACCGAGACCGACGACGGACGCTACCTGGCAACGCTCTCCGGCCTGCTGCGTTTCGACGTGCGGCGCGAACTGCCTTCGGGCAGCTACCGCCAGGTGGAACCGGACTTCACGCGCTTCGCCGCCGACCTGGAAGAGGACCGCAGCAACATCGACCGCGACCGCCTGGTGAAAGTGCTGAACGCCTACTTCGAGGCCAACGCCATCGAGGGCGACTGGGAGGCCATCGAGCAGACCGGCGACGAGCGCCTGGTCACCTCGCTGGCGATGATCTGCCCGCTGGGCGCGCCGGAGAAGCAGGCGCTGCTGGAATCGATAACCCTCACCGAGCGCGCCGAGGCACTGACCGCCATCATGGAGATGGCGACCCACGGGGGCGAGAGCGAAGCCAAGCGTCACTAGCGTCGGCAACAGGAATCAATGCGATGAGCCATAACCCCGTCGACCCGAAGCTACTGGAGATCCTGGTCTGCCCACTAACCAAGGGACCGCTCGACTACGACGCCAAGGCGCAGGAACTGATCAGCCGCCAGGCGCGGCTCGCCTTTCCGATCCGCGACGGCATCCCGATCATGCTGATCGACGAAGCCCGCCAGCTCGACGACTGACGGCGCGCCCGCGATGACCGGCAAGACCATCCAGGAGAACGAAGCGCAGAGCTTCGACACCACCCACTGGCCGACGGAGATCCGCTACCTCTCCGCCGAGAAGCAGCTGGTGGTCAGCTTCGACAGCGGCGAGACCTTCACCTATCCGGCCGAGTTCCTGCGCGTGGAGAGTCCTTCGGCCGAAGTGCAGGGGCACGGGCCGGGCCAGAAGCAGATCGTCGCGCGCCGGCGTCACGTCGGCATCATGGAGGTCGCGCCGGTCGGCAACTACGCCGTGCGCATCAAGTTCGACGACCTGCACGACACCGGTATCTACTCCTGGCAGTATCTCTATCGATTGGGCCGCGAGCAGGAGGCCCTATGGCAGGCCTACCTCGACAATCTCGCCGCCAAGGGCCTCAGCCGCGACCCCTGACGTAAAACCGCCACGCCACGGGTCGTTCGGCGGCAAGACAGATCCCCTCGCTGTGCAAAGCTTCAGCGGTCGCAGGAGCAGGAGGGTCCGTCACATGGCACCCGATACCGCCGTTCGTTCAGGCAATGAGCCAGTCGACCTCGTCGCACTGCGGGCCTGGCGCCTCGCCCGTCTGCGTGCCGAGCTGCGGGCGCGCGACTATGCCGGCGCCCTGCTCTACGACCCGATCAACCTGCGCTATGCCTGCGATGCCCGCAACATGGCGGTTTGGTCGCTGCACAACGCGGTGCGCTACGTCTTCGTGCCGACCGAAGGTCCGGTCGTGCTGTTCGACTTCCACAACTGCGCGCACCTCTCCGCCGGCAACGAGATCGTCGCCGAGGTGCGTCCCGGGATCGGCTGGTTCTACTTCGCCGCCGGCGACCGCTGCGCCGAGTTCGCCGGCCGCTGGGCGGCCGAGGTTGCCGAGCTGGTACGCCGCCACGGCGGCGGCAACCGGCGCCTCGCCATCGACAAGTGCGAGCCGCTGGGCGTCGCCGCGCTGACCGCCCTCGGCATCGAGATCTTCGACGGCCAGGAGGTGATGGAGCTGGCCCGGCGCTTCAAGGGGCCCGAGGAGGTCGCCTGCCTGAAGGCCTCGGTCGCCGTCTGTGAGCAAGCCATGGGTGCCATGCGACAAGCCCTCACGCCGGGCATGACCGAGAACCAGCTCTGGTCGGTTCTCAATCAGGTGAATGCGGCCGAGGGCGGCGAATGGATCGAGACGCGCCTGCTGGCCGCCGGTGCGCGGACCAATCCCTGGTTCCACGAATGCGGCAACGACGTCATCCGGGCCGGCGACATGGTCAGCTTCGACACCGACATGATCGGCCCCTACGGCTACTGCGCCGACATCTCCCGCAGCTTCCTCTGCGGCGAGGTGCAGCCGAGCGACGAACAGCGCCGGCTCTACCAGCTCGCCTGGGAGCAGATCCACTTCAACATGGACTTGGTGAAGCCGGGTCTCGGGTTTCGCGAGCTGGCGGAGCGGGCCTGGCGGCTGCCGGCCAGCTGCGCCGCCAACCGCTACTCCGTGGTGGTGCACGGCGTCGGCCTCTGCGACGAGTATCCGGCGGTGGTCTATCTGGAGGACTTCGACGCAGCGGGCTACGACGGCGTCTTCGAGGCCGGCATGGCAGTCTGCGTCGAAAGCTACATCGGCGAAGAGGGTGGCCATGAGGGCGTCAAGCTGGAGCAGCAGGTGCTGATCACCGAAACCGGCATCGAGCCGCTCTCCACCTTCCCCTTCGAATACGCGCTGCTGCGCAAGGAAATTTAGAGGGTCTCGCCCTTCACCAGGCGCGGCAGGTCACCGACCAGCCCCATGGCGTGGCGCATGAAGAAGCGCTTCAGCGGCGGCACCCGGTTGACGGCGGCGAGGCCGAGGTCACGCAAGAGGCGGACCGGCGGCAGGTCGTTGGAGAACAGGCGATTCAGCGAGTCGGTGGCGGCGATCAGCGCCATGTTATCGAGGCGGCGCCAGCGCTGGTAGCGCTCTAACACCGTGGCGCTGCCGATGTCGAGGCCAAGGCGGCGGGCATCGACAATGCACTCGGCCAGCGCCGCGACGTCGCGCAGGCCGAGGTTGAGCCCCTGCCCGGCAATGGGATGGATACCGTGGGCGGCGTCGCCGATGAGGGCCAGGCGCGTGTCGATGTAGCGTTCGGCATGCAGCAGCGAGAGCGGATGGGTCCAGCGCCGGCCGCCCCAGAGCGCGAGGCGTCCGAGGGAGTCGCCGAAGCGGCGCTGCAGCTCGGCGGCGAAGCCCTGCTCGTCCAGTGCCATCATGGCCGCCACCAGTTCGCGGCGCTCCGTCCATACCAGCGAGGAGCGGTGCGCCGGCCGGCCGCTGTCATCGATGGCGTCCGTCATCGGCAGCAGCGCAAAGGGCCCCGAGGGCAGGAAGTGTTCGTGCGCCACGCCCCCGTGCGGCAGGCTGTGGGCGATGGTGGCGACGATGGCGGTCTGGCCGTAGTCGACCTCGGTCACCTTGATGCCGGCGGCCTGGCGCTGGACCGAGCCGCGCCCGTCGGCGGCGATCAGCAGGCGCGCCTTCACCGTGGTGCCGTCGGAAAGCCGCGCAGTGACGCCCCCGGACTGGCGGGTCACCTCGGCGAGGTCGGCCGGCGCGCGCAGTTCGATCCCGGCGAGGGCGTGGGCGCGATCCAGGCTGGCCTGGCGGATCGCCCTGTTCTCGACGATGTAGCCTAAGGGACGGGCATCCTCTGCTGTGGCCACCTCCTGGTGGGAGAAATGCAGATGCAATGCCGAGGCAGCACCGGGCCGGCCGCTGCCCAGGCGGCCGTCGGAGATGCGGATTTCTAGGATCGGCGCGGCGGCCGGAGCCATGCCCTGCCATAGGCCGAGCACCTGGAGCGCCTGCTGCGAGCCACGGGCGATGGCGGAGGAGCGCCCGTCGAAAGCTTCGTCGCGCTGCTGCGCCGGGTCCATGCGATCGACCACCGCAACCGCGAGTCCGGCCTCGGCCAGGGCCACAGCGAGGGCCAAGCCGACCATGCCGCCACCGGCCACCAGCACTTCAACTTCCAAGGGTTCGGCCATGCTTTCCTTCCTTCGCGCCGTAGCAGGCAGATTTACCGGCGCCGCCCGGCTTGTCCAGCCGCGCCTTGTCCCCGGCGGTGACCAAGGCCCGACACTCGAGCCTGGACGTGCCGCACTGCACAAAATTTGAACTTCTCTTAAGCTTTGCCCAAAAAATAGGCGCACGCGAACGATCATCAAAAGAGCAGCGGCGTTGGGCCCGCGCCGTGCAAATGGCGGATTCCGGTCGTTTCCATGCAAGTGATGTGACTTGGCACGCTTCTTGACTCTGTAAGCAATGAATGTCGCCGCCCGCGACGGGTGGCGACGAGAGTTTGAGCCAAGCGGCCGACAGGCGGATCAATTGCACTGGGGACCCGTCTGCAAGGGTACCGGTGCGC
This sequence comes from uncultured Pelagibius sp., assembly GCA_964472095.1. Classification (GTDB taxonomy): domain Bacteria; phylum Pseudomonadota; class Alphaproteobacteria; order Kiloniellales; family Kiloniellaceae; genus Pelagibius. The sequence continues at coordinate 67,193 of CAYYIV010000021.1, read as the reverse complement.
AGAGAGATAAAGGGGAAGCCGGCGCATGAAGATGGTTATGGCCATCATCAAGCCGTTCAAGCTGGATGATGTGAGAGAAGCGCTCACGAGCATTGGGATCGAGGGCCTGACGGTCAGCGAAGTGAAAGGCTACGGCCGCCAGAAGGGCCAGACCGAAATCTACCGCGGGGCGGAGTACTCGGTGAACTTTCTGCCCAAAGTGAAAATCGAGGTTGCCGTGACCGACGATGCCGTCGGCCAGGTCGTAGAGACCATTCAGAACTCGGCCAACACCGGCCGGATCGGCGACGGAAAAATCTTTGTCCTGGACGTTGGTCACGCCGTGCGCATCCGCACCGGCGAGACCAATGCCGAGGCCCTGTAGAAGAGGATCTAGGGAAATGAGAGTTATGGGCACATCTTTCGGTCACAAGCTGGGCTGGGGCAGCCTGGCTCTGGTGGCCGTGGCACTTGCCAGCGCGCCGGCGCGCGCGGAGGTCTCCGCCGAGACCGCCTTCATCTTCAACACATTTTCATTTCTGGTGAGCGGCTTCCTCGTGATGTGGATGGCCGCCGGCTTCGCCATGCTGGAAGCCGGTCTGGTGCGCACCAAGAACACCGCGACGATCTGCCTGAAGAACATCTCGCTCTATTCCGTAGCCGGCATCATGTACTACCTGATCGGCTACAACCTGATGTACATCGACGTTGGAAGCTACATCGGCTCGTTCAGCTTCCTCTACAACACCAGCGATGCGGAACTCGCGTTGCTGAATGCCGAAGAGGCAACCCCTGAGCTGATCGCCGCCGTGGTCGACAACGGCTACTCGGTGATGTCCGACTGGTTCTTCCAGATGGTCTTCGTGGCAACCGCCGCCTCGATCGTCTCGGGCACCCTGGCCGAACGCATCAAGTTCTGGCCGTTCATGATTTTCACGGTGATCCTCACCGGCTTCCTCTACCCGATCCAGGGATCCTGGACCTGGGGTGGCGGCTGGCTCGCCGAGATGGGCTTCTCCGACTTCGCCGGCTCGACCATCGTTCACTCGGTGGGTGGCTGGGCGGCCCTGGTCGGCGCCATCATCCTCGGTCCCCGCAAGGGCAAGTTCGGCCCCAACGGCGCGGTGCACCCGATGCCCGGCGCCAACCTGCCGCTGGCCACGCTGGGCACGCTGATCCTGTGGCTCGGCTGGTTCGGCTTCAACGGCGGCTCGCAGCTGGCGCTCGGCTCGGCACTCGATGCCGCGGCCATCGCCATCGTCTACGTGAACACCAACCTGGCCGCCTGTGCCGGCGTGGTGACCGCCATGATCCTGACCCAGATCCTCTACAAGAAGATCGACCTGACCATGGCGCTGAACGGGGCGATCGCCGGCCTGGTGTCGATCACCGCCGGCCCGGATCTGCAGAACCACTTCATGGCGCTGATCGTCGGCGGCATCGGCGGCGCTCTGGTGGTCTTCGCCATCCCTCTGTTCGACAAAATCAAAGTCGACGACGTCGTCGGCGCCGTCTCCGCCCACCTGGTGGCCGGCGTCTGGGGCACCCTGGCAGTCGCCATCTTCGGCGGCGGCAGCTTCGTGACCCAGATCATCGGCATCGTCGCGGTGGGCGCGTTTGTGATCGTGACCAGCGCTATCGTCTGGCTGGTGATGAAGTACACCATCGGTCTTCGCGTCGATGAGGAAGCCGAAGAAATGGGTCTCGACAAGGCGGAACTGGGGATGGAAGCCTATCCCGAATTCGGCCACGGGTCGCAGTCCATCTAATCGGGTTCCTCGGAGACCACCTGATAATCGAGCCCGCTTAGGACGCGATTATCCTCTGCCAAGCCTGGGCCCGGGAGCCATCGCTCCCGGGCCCCTTTTTTTGCCTCATTTGCGGGCTAGCTTTGCCCCCGGCGGCCGGCGAGTGCGGACCTGGGGCAGGCTTGTCGCGCCCCGGCGGCCCAGATAGAATCTCTTGGATTCGTTTGCGCTTTGTACCGCCCTTGACGCCCCCTGCCGGGCCGGGGCCGCCCGCGTCCCCGGAAGCGACTTCCCGGGGAGCCTCAACGGAACTTTCGGAACCAACGCGTTTTGCCCGACCGCCGCAGCTTTCAGTCCTTCCATCCCTTCGCCAGGCTGAGCCGCCTGCTCGATTCCTATCCCGCCGGGGACGACAAGCTGATCCTGCTGTCGATCGGCGAGCCGAAGAACCAGCCGCCGGCCTTCGTCGCCGAGGAGATCGCCGGCGCGGCCCGCACCTGGTCGAGCTATCCGCCGCCGCGCGGCAGCGATGCCTACCGCGCCGCCTGCGCCGACTGGCTGACCGGGCGCTACAGCCTGCCGGCCGCGATGATCGACCCGCAACGCCACCTGTTGCCGTTGCCCGGCAGCCGAGAGGGTCTGTTCTTCGCCGTGGTGGCGGCGGTGCAGGACTATCGGGGCGCCGAGCCGCCGGCCGTGCTGCTGCCCAATCCCTTCTATCACGTCTACGCCAGTTCGGCGCTCGCCGTCGGCGCCGAACCGGTCTTCGTGCCGGCCACCGCGACCAGCGGCTTCATGCCGGACTATCAGGCACTCGACCCCGCGCTGCTCGACCGTGCGGTCTTCTGCTTCCTCAACTCGCCCGCAAACCCGCAGGGCGCGGCGGCCGGCCCCGACTATCTGGCGGCGCTTCTCGGGCTCGCCCGCAAACACGACTTCGTCGTCGGCTTCGACGAATGCTATGCGGAGATCTACGACAGCACGCCGCCGGCCGGCGCGCTGCAGGCCGCGGCGATGCTCGGAGGCGCGCTCGACCACCTGCTGGTGTTCCATTCGCTCTCCAAGCGCTCCTCGGCGCCGGGCCTGCGCTGCGGCTTCGCCGCCGGCGACGCGCCGCTGATCGACGCCCTCGACCTGGCGCTGCGCGTTGGCGGCGCCGGTGTTTCGCTGCCCATCCTCGCCGCCGGCACGCGGCTGTGGCGCGACGAGGCGCACGTCGAGGCCAACCGTGACTACTACCGCCGCAATTTCACGCTCGCCGAGCGCATCCTCGGCAACCGCTTCGGCTTCCGCAGACCGGACGGCGGCTTCTTCCTCTGGCTCGACGTCGGCGACGGCGAGGCCGCCGCGCTGAGGCTGTGGCGCCAGGCCGGCGTGCGCGTGCTGCCCGGCGCCTACATGGCCGAGCCCGGCCCCGACGGCGTCAATCCCGGGGCCCGCTATATCCGCGTCGCCCTGGTCTACGACGCCGCGGTCACCGAGGAAGGCCTCAACCGCATCGTCCAGGTCCTCGGCGAGGCCGACGGCACGCAGCCGGCGGCGCTGTCGCAGGCCGCGGCGGCGGAAGGCTGAGGGCAAGGAGCCATGGCCATGCGCAGCAACAGCTCCACGCGCGAGGGACGCACCACCCTGCTGCCGAGCGGCACGCAGGATTTCTTCAAGCGGCGCGGCATCGAACTGGCGGGCCTGGTGCTCGCGACCTTCGCCTTCGCGCTGCTGATCGCCTGCCTGACCTACAATCCGCAGGATCCATCATGGAACGACGCCACCGGTGGCGCGGTGAGCAACCCGCTCGGCCAATTCGGCTCCCACAGCGCCGACATCATGATGCAGTCGCTCGGCATGGCGGCCCTGCTGGCGCCGCTGGTGCTCTTCGCCTGGGGCTGGCGCCTGCTGCGTGAGCGCCAGCTGCCGACCCGCTGGTGGTGGCGCCTCGCCGCCTTCCCGGCCGGGCTGGTGCTGCTCGCCATGGCGCTGGAAGCGCTGCCTCGGCCGGCAACCTGGCCGCTCGACAACAAGCTCGGCGGCTTCGTCGGCGACCTGCTGCTGTGGCAGAGCAGCAGCCTGCTGGGGCTGCCGCTGTGGCTGCTGGCCCTGGCCGCCTTTCCGCTCGGCCTTGTCGGCCTGTTCTTCGCGCTCGGCTTGACCGGCGAGGAGTGGCGCATGTTGCGCAACGGCGCCACCTGGGTGTTCGGCGGCGCGCGACGCGGCATCGCCAACGCGATCGAGCGGCGCAACGAGGTTGAGCCGGGCGAAGCCCGTGCCGCCCGCCGCGAGCGCCTGCGCGTCGAGCCGGTGCTCGGCGCCGGCGAGCCCGATGGCGATGAGGTGCCGCTGGCACCGGTCCTGCCGCGCGCCGCCCGCGCCAGCGTCGAGGACGACGACGAAGATGTCGAGCTGATCGCCGCGCCGCGCCAGCCCAGCCGCCCCGGCAAGCGCGGCCGCACGGCCGCCCAGGGCCGCTTCGACCTCGGCCCCACCGGCGCCTACGAGACGCCGGCGCTGGCCCTGCTGGACCTGCCGAAGGACGCCGGCCGGCACGAGAGCCTCAACCGCGACGCTCTGGAGAAGAACGCGCGCCTGCTGGAGAGCGTGCTGGAGGATTTCGGCGTGCGTGGCGAGATCGTGAAGGTGCGGCCTGGCCCGGTGGTCACCCGCTACGAGCTGGAGCCGGCGCCCGGCACCAAGACCAGCCGTGTTATCGGCCTCGCAGACGACATCGCGCGCTCGATGAGCGCCGTCTCGGTGCGCGTCGCCGTGGTGCCGGGCGACAGCGTCATCGGTATCGAGCTGCCCAACGCCCGGCGCGAGACGGTCTACCTGCGCGAGCTGCTGGCCTCCGAGGACTACGAGAAGAACGGGGGCAAGCTGCCGCTGGTGCTCGGCAAGGACATCGGCGGCAATCCCTCGCTGGTCGATCTGGCGCGCATGCCGCACCTGCTGGTCGCCGGCACCACCGGCTCCGGCAAGTCGGTGGCGATCAACGCCATGATCCTCTCGCTGCTCTACCGCCTCGGTCCCGACCATTGCAAGTTCATCATGGTCGACCCGAAGATGCTGGAGCTGTCGGTCTACGACGGCATCCCGCACCTGCTGGCACCGGTGGTGACCGAGTCCAAGAAGGCGGTGGTCGCGCTGAAGTGGACGGTGCGCGAGATGGAGGAGCGCTACCGCGCCATGTCGCGCCTCGGCGTGCGCAACCTCGAGGGCTATAACGCCCGCGTCGAAGAGGCGCGCCGCAAAGGCGAGGTGCTGACCCGCAAGGTGCAGACCGGCTTCGACCCCGAGACCGGCCAGCCGATCCACGAGGAGGAACCCTTCGACCTCGAGCCGTTGCCGCTGATCGTGGTGATCGTCGACGAGCTGGCCGACCTCATGCTGGTCGCCGGCAAGGACGTCGAGGCGGCGATCCAGCGCCTGGCGCAGATGGCGCGCGCCGCCGGCATCCACCTGATCGTCGCCACCCAGCGCCCCTCGGTGGATGTCATCACCGGCACCATCAAGGCCAACTTCCCGACGCGCATTTCCTTCCACGTCACCTCGAAGATCGACAGCCGCACCATCCTGGGCGAGCAGGGCGCCGAGCAGCTGCTCGGCCAGGGCGACATGCTCTATATGGCCCAGGGCGGCCGGATTCTGCGCGTGCACGGCCCGCTGGTGACCGACCGCGAGGTGGAAGATGTGGTCGCCTTCTTGAAAAAGCAGGGGGAGCCTTCCTACATCGAAGCCATCACCGAGGACGGCGAGTCGGATTTTGACGGCGCCGGCAACGGTGGCTTCGGCGGCGAAGGCAGCGGCGACGACCTCTACGACCGCGCCGTGGCCGTGGTTCTGCAGCATCGCAAGGCCTCCACGAGCTTCGTGCAGCGCCACCTGCAGATCGGCTACAACCGCGCCGCCAGAATCATCGAGCGCATGGAGGAAGAAGGTTTGATCACCGCCGCGAACCACGTGGGCAAGCGCGAAGTCCTGCCGCCCGGAGGCGGCGAGGCATGATCCGGAAGTCGGCGCGACTACTGCGCCGCCGCCTGCTCGGCGCGCTCGGCGGCAGCCTCTGCGCAGCCGCAATGCTCGGCAGCCTGCCGGTGGCGGTGGCGGAAAGCCGTGTCCAGGTGGCGGCCCAGACGGCCGCGCTCTCGCCGGACGACGTTGCGGCGGTCAACCGCATCGAGCGCTATCTCAACGACATCAAGACGATGCGGGGCCGCTTTGTTCAGGTGTCGTCCAACGGCGCTTACGCGGAGGGCGAGATCTACCTCGATCGGCCCGGCCAGATGCGCTTCGACTACGACCCGCCGACGCCCGTGCTCATCATCGCCAATGGCCTGTCGCTGCTCTATTACGACAAGGAGCTGAAGGAAGCGACCTTTCTGCCGCTGTGGGAGACCCCGCTGTGGTTCCTCATCCGCAAGGAAGTGCGCTTCGACGAGAACGTCGACATCGTCAACATCGAGGAAGCGCTCGGCACCCTGCGCATTACCCTGCGCGATCCCGACTCACCCGACGGCGGCGAGGTGACCCTGGTGTTCGCCGACGAGCCGCTGACCCTGAAGAAGTGGGAGCTGACCGACCCGCAGGGAATCCAGACCCAGGTCTCGCTGGTCAACCCGGTCTACGGCGAAGCGGTCGATCCCGCCCTCTTCAAGTACGGCGACCTGGAGATCTATCGCGGGGGCAGGAACCGCAACTAGTAACACGGCAGAACGGCATCCCCTGCGGATTCCGCTTCGCGTTTCAGGTATGCTGGAAGGCTCGCGCCGCCGGCCTCAGCTTTTCGGCGACTTTTCCGGCTTTCCTCGGCGCGGCCCTCGGTGCCGATCGGCATGGCAAGGTCGCGCTGCTTGGCGCTGCGGGTGCCGAGGATCGGATCCCAGAAGCTGAAGATGGTGCCGTAGTTCGAATCGGTGTCGACGCGGCGGGCGTGGTGATGCACCCAGTGGATCGTCGGGGTGATCACGACCCGTGACATCGCCCGTTCCAGGCCGGCCGCCAGCCGAGCGCCTGGCCGCTGGCCCAGTAGGTCAACGGCAGCACGATGAGCGGCGAAAGCGCCGAGACCACTAGCCAGAGTCCGAGGTTGCGCAGCACCCGGTACCAGCCGCCGCGCACAGCGCGGGCCGCGAGGGATGACGCCGCGGGCGACAGCGGCCGCGCCGCCGGGCGCCAGCGCTCGGCCAGGAAGAAGGCCAGCACGGCCGCGCCCTTCCAGGCCAGCAGGCCTTCCAGATCGCTTTGCATGGCTGGAGATATGGCAGGCGGCGCGCGGCCCGGCAAGTCACGCCAGCGCGACGGGGCTGCGGCCCGCGGCGTTCACGATGCAACCCTGACCCCCGGACCGCGCGCTTGTCAGCCGCAGGCGGTGGCGCTACCTAATCTGTACGATGTCGAGAACCTCTCCCCTCCCGCTGGTCGGCGTACCGGCCTGCGTGCGCGACGTGGATGGCCAGCCGTTCCACACCGTCGGCGACAAATACGTGCGCGCCCTGGCCATTTCCGCCGGCGTCGCGCCCCTGATGATCCCCTCGCTGGGTGACGACCTGGTCGATCTGCGCCGCCTGGTGCGGTCGCTCGACGGTGTCATGATGACCGGCAGCCCCTCCAACGTGCACCCCAGCCACTATGGCCAGCCGGAAAGCGTGGAGGCGGAGCCCTTCGACATCGCGCGCGATGCCACCAGCCTGGCGCTGATCCGCCTTGCCCTGCAAGAGGGTGTACCCCTGCTGGCGATCTGCCGCGGCTACCAGGAGCTGAACGTCGCCTTTGGCGGCAGCCTGCATGCACGCGTCCATGAAGTGCCGGGCCGCATGGACCACCGGCGGCCGCAGCACCCGGAACTGGACGTACAGTACGGCCCGAGCCATCCCGTGACGCTGCGCGCGGGCGGGCAGTTGGCCGCCTATGCCCGGGCTGCCGGCATCGACGGTCCGCTGATGGTGAACTCCCTGCACTGGCAGGGGCTCGACCGAATTGCCGCGAACCTTAGCGTTGAGGCAGAGGCCGCGGACGGCACGCCGGAAGCCGTCAGCGTGGAGGGCGCCAAGGCTTTTGCCCTGGGCGTCCAGTGGCATCCCGAATACAAGGCCTGGGAGAACCCTTTCTCGCGCCAGCTGTTCGAAGCTTTCGGCGCGGCGGCGCGGGCCCGCGCGGCGACTCGACCGTCGGAGGATGTCTTTCCCCTGGCCGCTCTCGGCCAGGCCTAAGGCGTCATCCCGCCAAGGACTGCGGTATGGTGCCGGATTGCCGACGGAATCCAACATCCGGTGCCTTGGAAATCTACGCAATCCCGCGCCCGCTATGGGGTTTTGGTGGTTTGGCAGAATCGTCACGCCCCACGCAGATGTGAGATTGTAAACTCGGCGATCAATCCTAAATTAATGCCTAACAGCCGGTGTCGCAAAGACGCCGGCCATTGCGGAAGGATGCATTCCCCTGCCTTCCTTTTGCCTCTCCGCGGAGAAATGGAGCGCCCGGATCCCCCCCGACCGGGCGTTCCTCTTTTTGGGCCGCGTTTTCGGCGATCCCCCTTCAAATTTCCGGGCAAAAGCTCTAATTTGCCGGCCGGCCCACACCTTCATTCCGCCACCGGAATGCTTTGGCGATAGCGTTCCGGTGCCGGAACAATAGCTTTCCCCCTCTCCTCAGGAGTACTGATGCCTCTCAGGATCGCCACCTGGAACGTCAACTCCGTGCGCCAGCGCCTCGAGCACTTGGAGCGTTTCTGCGCGCTCTACGCGCCCGATGTGATCTGCCTGCAGGAGATCAAGGTGCAGAGCGACGACTTCCCGCTGGAGCAGATCGCCGGTTTCGGCTATGCGCATGCCGTGGTGCACGGTCAGAAGGGCTATAATGGCGTGGCCATCCTATCGCGCCGCAAGCTCACGGCGCCGTGCAAGGCGCTCTGGTGCGACCGCGACGACTGCCGCCACGCCTCGGCCAGCATCGGCGGGATCGAGCTGCACAACTTCTATGTGCCGGCCGGCGGTGATATTCCGGATCCGGAACGGAATCTCAAGTTCGCCCACAAGCTGCAGTTCCTCACCGAGATGGCGGCCTGGGCAAGACGGGACAAGCTGGCGGCGCGCAAGGCGGTGATCGTCGGGGACCTCAACGTGGCGCCGCTCGAGCACGACGTGTGGAACCACAAGCGCCTGCAGCGCAGCGTCGGACACACCCCGCTGGAGGCCGAGCACATGGGCCGGCTGTGGTCGGCTGGTGAGCTGACCGACGTCCCTCGCCATTTCATTCCGGAGCCGGAACCGCTTTACACCTGGTGGGGCTACCGCTTCCCGCAGGCCTTTGCCAAGGACTACGGCTGGCGCCTGGATCATGTCCTGGTCACGCCGCCCCTGCGCAAGCGCCTGAAAGCCCTGCAGATCGTCCGCGATACCCGGACCTGGGATAAGCCCTCCGACCACGTCCCGGTCGTCTTGGACCTCAGCTGATCTCGCGGGCCCAGCCGGGCTGTACGCCTGGCGAAGCGGTCAGGCAGCCGCCGGCAGCGCGCGGTACATGAAGTAGCGCTCTGCCTGTACGCCTGGCGGCAGCGCCACCGGTGCGGCCGCCGGCAGATATAGTTCCTGGTCCGAAACGATTATCCCGCCGGGTGCCATGAGCCAGGCCAGTTTGGTGGAAAGCATCGCCGCGGTGCAGGCATCGCGGACGGCGTGGCCACTGCCGAGATCGGCATGTGCCAGGGCAACGGTTCCGGCAAAGCGGCTCAGCGCTCCATCCAGCGTCTCCGCGATCTCGCCCTCGACCAAATGTTCCGCATCCGGAATGCAATCGACGTGGGCGGAAATTTGCCGTTCGAAGACGAAGATCTCTCGTTCGGGGCAGGACTCGCGCAGGTGATCGTACGTACGCCCGTTGCCGAGGCCGAGTTCGAACACCGGACCCGGCAAATCGCCGATCAGGCGGACGGCCAGGTTGAGGCAGTCGCGCTGCGCCTGGAGGCGCCGCAGAACGCTGTCCAGTCGGCTCAACGCGCCGCCTGCACTTGGCGCAACTGGGCCGTGGTCTGCTCCAGACGGTGTGCCAGCACACGCATCACCTCCACGCCCATCTCAGGGAAATCCATGAGCATGCGGAAGAACAGGTCCGCGGTGATCCTGAGGGTGGTGAGTTCCGTTTCTGCCCGCACCGTGGCGGTGCGGGGAATGTCGCAGAGAATGGCGATTTCACCGATGATTTCGTTTTCGGACAGCGAGGCCACGCGCAGGAGGCCGTCGTCGGCATCGATCAGCACGTCGGCAGTGCCGTGCAGCACGATGAAGGCCGCATCGCCCCGTTCGCCCTGCTTGAACAGCAGCTGGCCCGGCTTGTAGGTCACTCGCTCGCTGGCGAAAGCCATGAGTTTCAGTTTGGCCGGGTCGATCTTCGCGAAGATCGGAATGCGTCGGAGGATTTCAACCTCCTGGTCGATACTCATCGCTCGTTCCTTCTTACCTTCCCTGTGTACTAACTTGCGTCCTGGTTGTGTGGCGGCTGCGGCTCTGCCTTGCAGCGGATCGCCACTACTCCGCGGCCACCAAGCCCTTGAACGTCGAGTCGCGCTTGGTCAGCTCGTCGTAGCTGCCCTGTTCGACCAACCGACCGTCGCGCATCACGAGAATGCTGTCAAAAAGCACGGCCATCTCCGGACGCTGCAGGGTCCAGATCACGCCCTGCCCGCGGCGCAGATCGAGGATACGTTCCACAAGCCGGTTCTGTCCGTTGCTGTCGAGCACCGAGACCGCCTCGTTGACGACCAGGATGTCGGGGCGCTTCAGCAGCGTGCGGGCGATCGCCAGCTTCTGACGCTGCACCGCGTTCAGCCGCCCGCCGCCGATGCCGACATTGTAATCCAGGCCGGCCTCAATGACAGTTTCGCGCAGCCCGAGGTCGTCGAGCACTTCGGTCAGGGCGTCGCCGATAATCTGTTCGGCGCCGGCCTGCCCGAAGGCGAGCCGCCCGAAAAGAATGTTGTCCTGCAGGGAGGCCGCTGCGTTGTAGGCATCGGCCCGGTAGAACTCGACCGCCTTCGGCGAGTCGCGCTCCAGGCGTTCGGCCAGCCGCCGGCGCGCCTGCACCAGGCGGGCGCCCATGGCATCGTCGACCAGGCCGAGGCGGTGACGCGCCTCCACGTAGTTGAACGGCAGGCCGAGCAGCAGCTGGCGCGCCGTTTCGTCGAGCGCGGCGACCCCGGACTTGTCGACCCGGCCGACAATGGTGCGGAACTCCGGCAGGTCATCGTCGCCGATGAAGCTGAACTGTTCGAAGAAGGGATGGCCGGGTGGCAGGTCGGCGAAGATCTCGACCATGGTTTTGGCGATGGTCACGCCCATACCGATGAAATCCTCGATGAGGTCTTCCTCGCGCAGCACCGCGGCGACCGTCGGGTTCTTCGCCAGCACGCCAGACGCGAAGGCGGGCACGCGCGGCGTGCCGAACAGCAGGTTCTCCGCGACGCTGGCATTGCGGTTATAGCTGTCTTCCGCAAAGCGCACGACAAGCTCTTCGTTGCCGCTGTCCCGCAGCCGGTCGATCAAGGCAGCGCGGGCGCGCAAGACGCCCTCGGCGGCATCCGGCTGGCGCAGCGGATCGATCGTTCCGGTTAGCCCGAAGCGATAGACGTCGCCCTTCAGTTCGACCACGGCCAACACCTCGATCAGCCGTTCCGTGATGTCTGCCTCGCCGGTGGCGCCGGCCGCCTCGTAATCGGTCCAGTCGGCGTTGATGTCGAACTCCGGATTGCCCGCCCGCCTGGCCTCCGCCAACTCGGCCGCCGAGGCCGCCCGTTCGACCTCGGCCGCCCGCAGCGGGCGATGCTTCAGGCCATAGAGCAGGTTGTTGCGCAGCGAACCGGCAAAGTGATAGGCGCTGGCGCCGACGTAGCCGATGCGGCGGCCGGTCACCGCCGTCGGCAGGCGATCGACGTCGCGGCCGCCGATGCGCAGTGTGCCGGAGCTGGATCGCACCAGCCCGGCCAGCAGGTAGCTCAACATGTCCATGCCGCTGTCGCTCGAGCCGACGATGGCGACGTGGTCGGTGACTCCGACGGTGAAGTTGACGGCACGCACCAGCGGCAGGTCGTTCTCGCCGAGCAAGGTCAGCGCCGAAGCGACGATCTCGCCCTTCAGCGGCGGGCCGGGATCATTGTCCGGCGCCTGCAGCGCGGGATCGATCAACTGCGCTGGCTGGAACTGGTCGATCACCTGCTCGTACTTGATCTGCACGTCGAGGCGCTGCTGGTCCCAATCGATCATCTCCTTGATCGGCGAGGGCAGGTCCTTGTAGGCGGCAATCACGGCGACCAGGGCGCCGATGTCGAGCCGGCCTGAAATCGCCAGCAGGCCGCCCCCGGCGTAAAACACGAAGGGCGTAAACTGCGCCAGCAGGTTGTTGAGGAACTTCACGAAGAACTTGCGCTGATAGATCTCGAAGCGGATGTGGAAAATGCGCCCGAGGCGTGCCGCCAGATCGGCGCGCTCATAGTTGGTGGCATCGTGCGCCTGCACCTCGACGCCGCCATCGATGATCTCGCCGATGCGCCCCGCCAGCTGGCGGGCGGTCAACTGGCGCTCGCGCCCAAGCTCCAGGATTCGGCGGCGCAGACGGGGAATGAGGTAGGCCTGGAACAGCACCACCCCCGCCGCCACCAGGCCGAGCCAGAAGGACTGCACCATGATGAACAGCAGCGCCGTCGCCGCCTGGCCGCCAAGGAACAGCGGAGTGGCGAAGGCATCGCCGATGAAGCCGCCGAGCGGCTCCACCTCGTCCTTGATCATGGTGGCCATTTCGGAGGGCTTCACCCGCTTCAGGTGGGGCAGCGGGAAGCGCAGGATGCGATCGGCCAACTCGAAGCGCAGGCGTCGCAGCAGGCGCTCGCCCAAACGGCCCTTGCGGGTGTTGATCACCAGCTTGAAGATGCCGTTGATCAGGACCAGCCCCAGGAAGGTGAAGCTGAGCGCCAGCAGCATATCCGGCTGCACCAGGTCGACGCCGTCGGACAGCGTCACCGCGCGGCCGAAGATCTCCTGGCCGAAGGGCAGGTCGATCGCCATGAAGGGTTGCGTCGCCCCCGGCTGTTCGAAGCCATGGCCCTGGATGCCTTGGTTGACGATCTGCTTCGGCAGGTTGAGGGAGAAGTAGTAGAACGGCAGCGAGGCCAGCACGAGCAGCAGGATAATCAACTGCTCTGCCCGGCTGTGGTGCCAGACGTACTTGAATATGTTGGGTTCCATGTAACCTCTTCGGCAGGCCGCAGCGGCACCGTCCCGGGTTCCGGCGGCGGAAAGAAGGGGCCTTAGCCGCTTGCGTCAGCCGCAACATAGAGCATGATCGGCCGCAATTGAACATTCCCAAAAATGCGCGCCGGACGGCCCCCGCAGGGCAACTGCGGGCGGTCAGACGGGCCTTTCCGGCGCGCCCCGGCCTGTGCCATAGTCGCCCCGGCAGTCCGCGGACAGGGAGAAGGCGGCATGCGGAACAGCCGCAAAGGCAAGCGCGTCCTCATCTACAGCCATGACAGTTTCGGGCTGGGCCACCTGCGGCGTTGCCGTGAGATCGCCCATACCCTGGCTGACGCCCACAAATCGCTGTCGGTCCTGATTCTCTCGGGCTCGCCCATCATCGGGTCATTCGATTTCCGCGCCCGCGTCGACTTCGTCCGGGTGCCGGGCGTCATCAAATTGCGCAACGGCGACTACACCTCCCTGGGCCTGCACATCGACGTCGACGAGACCATGGCGATGCGCGCTTCGATCATCGAGCATACCGCCGAGGTCTTCGATCCCGACCTCTTCATCGTCGACAAGGAGCCGCTCGGCCTGCGCGGTGAGGTGGAGGCCACCCTGGCGATGCTGCGCGAGCGCGGTACGCCCTGCGTGCTCGGCCTGCGCGACGTCATGGACGAACCCGGCCTGCTGGCCCCGGAATGGGCGCGCAAGCAGGTGGTACCGGCCCTGCAGCGCTACTTCGACGACATCTGGGTCTACGGCCTGCCGCAGATTTGCGATCCGCTCGAGGGCATCGAACTGCCGGATTCCGTTCGCAAGCGGATGACCTACACCGGCTATCTGAAGCGCAGCCTGCCGAAGGTGAGCCCCCATGTGACGCTGGAAAAGATCAGCGACCCCTTCCTGCTGGTCACCGTCGGCGGCGGCGGCGACGGCGAGGCCATCATCGACTGGGTGCTGCGCGCCTACGAAGCCGATCCCAAGCTGCCCTACCCCGCCCTCCTGGTGCTCGGCCCCTTCATGAACAGCGAGGAGCAGGGCGACTTCCAGGCCCGCGTGGCACAGCTTTCCAACGTCGAGGCGGTGACCTTCGAGACCCATCTGGAAAGTCTCATGGACCGCGCGATCGGCGTGGTCTGCATGGGCGGCTACAACACCTTCTGCGAGGTGCTGTCCTTCGACAAGCGCGCCCTTGTGATCCCGCGGACAGAGCCGCGCATGGAGCAGTACATCCGCGCCTCGCGGGCGCAGGATTTGGGCTTGGTGCGCATGCTGCGCGACGACGGGCAGCGCGACGCACAGGTGATGGCTACCGCCTTGCGCAACCTGCCGCAGCAGGGCCGGCCCTCGGAGGTGGTTGTGCCGGGCCTGCTGGACGGCCCGGTCAACGTGGTGCGCCTCGCCAACTACTGGCTGAAGCACGGCTCCAGCAGCCTCAGCGTCGCCGAGTCACGCAGCAAGGGACGGCTGTGAGGCCTGCGTTTTTCCCGTCATGAGCCCCCAAACCACGACCGCGGCCGGCCGCCCGGCGGCACCGGGGGCCGGTGTCGTCGCCGTCATTCTCAAGGGCTATCCGCGCCTGTCGGAGACCTTCATCGCCCAGGAGATCCTGGCATTGGAGCGGCGTGGCTTCGCGCTGCGGCTGGTTTCCCTGCGCCACCCGACCGACCGCAAACGCCACCCCGTGCACGACGATATCCGCGCGCCGGTCGGCTACCTGCCGGAGTACCTCTATCAGGAGCCGCTCCGGGTGCTGCGCGGCTGGTGGAGTGCCCGTGGCCGGCCCGGCTACGCGCGCGCCCGGCAGGCCTTCCTGCGCGACCTCAGACGCGACCTGACGCCGAACCGCCTGCGCCGCTTCGGCCAGGCCTGCGTGCTGGCGGCGGAGCTGCCCGGCACGGTCACGCAGCTCTATGCCCACTTCCTGCACACCCCGGCCTCGGTCACCCGCTATGCCGCCATGATGACCGGGCTGCCGTGGAGCGTTTCCGCCCACGCCAAGGACATCTGGACCATCCCAGACTGGGAAAAGCGCGAGAAACTGGAGGAAGCCAGGTGGCTGGTCACCTGCACCGCCTTCGGGGCGGCCCACCTGCGCGGCCTGGCGGCGCAGCCGGAGCGCGTCAACCTGCTCTACCACGGCCTCGACCTCGATCGTTTTGCCGCGGCACCCCCGGCGCAAGGCGGGCCCGACGGCAGCGACCCGGCCGATCCAGTGCGGCTGTTGTCGGTCGGGCGGGCGGTGGAGAAAAAGGGTTACGACCTGCTTCTGTCGGCCCTGGCCACGCTACCCGGCGATCTGCACTGGCGCTTTACCCACGTCGGCGGCGGCCCCCTCCGGCCTGCGCTGGAGCGCCAGGCCGCCGCGCTCGGTCTCGCCGGTCGCATCGACTGGCGGGGCGCCGAGGCCCAGGCCGAGGTGCTGGCGCAGTACCGCGGCGCCGACCTCTTCGTGCTGGCCAGCCGCATCGCCAAGGATGGCGACCGCGACGGCCTGCCCAACGTGCTGATGGAAGCACAGAGCCAGGGCCTCGCCTGCCTGGCCACCCGGGTGGCGGCGATCCCCGAGTTGATCGACGACGGGGTGACCGGCGCCCTGGTGCCGCCGGAGGATCCGGCCGCGCTGGCGGCGAGGCTGGCCCGCCTGATCACCGACCCCGACGAGCGCCGGCGGCTGGGGCAGGCAGGACAGCAGCGCATGCGGGCGGATTTTGATATGAAGAGCGGAATCGACACTCTGGCGCGGCTGCTGAGCGGCGCAGAGGGCGTCGGTTGCCTGGCCGGCAAAGCCGCCGAATAAGTCCGATCACTCCTCGCCCGAAGCCATCATGCGCATTGCGTTCTATGCCCCGCTGAAGCCGCCGACCCACAGCAATCCCTCCGGGGATCGCCAGATGGCGCGGATGATCGTCCAGGCCCTGGAGCAGGCCGGGCACGAGGTGGATCTGGCGAGCCGCTTCCGCAGCCGCGAACCGATGGGCAACGCGGCGCGCCTGGAGCGGCTGCAGCGCCTCGGCGACGCCCTTGCGGCGCGGCTGATCCGCCGCTATCAGACCCTGCCGCCACGGCGGCGCCCGCAACTCTGGTTCACCTATCACCTATACTACAAGGCGCCGGACTGGATCGGCCCGAAGGTGGCGCGCGCCCTGCGCATTCCCTACGTGGTGGCCGAAGCCTCGGTCGCCTACAAGCGGGCCAGCGGTCCCTGGGCGGCCAGCCACCGCGCGGTCCTGGAGGCGCTCGACCTGGCCGCCGCGGTGGTGACCCTCAACCCGCTCGACGCCAAGCTGATCCCGGACCAGAGCAAGGTGCGGGCGCTGAAGCCTTTCATCGATACCGCGCCCTACGAGGCGGTGCGGCCGCTGCGCGACGACTACCGCGCGGTGCTGGCCAGCGAGCAACAGCTCGACCCCGACCTGCCGTGGCTGCTCGCCGTCGCCATGATGCGCCCGGGCGACAAGCTGAAGTCGTACCAGATCCTGGCCCAGGCGCTGCGCGCCATTCCCGACATCCCCTGGCAACTGGTCGTGGCCGGGGACGGCCAGGCCCGCGACGCGGTGACCCAGGCTTTCACCTGGGCCCTGCCGGGTCGCGTGCGCTTCCTCGGCCTGGTGCAGCCGGAGGTCATGCCGGCGCTCTACGCCGCCTGCGACCTGCTGGTCTGGCCAGCGGTCAACGAAGCCTTCGGCATGGTGCTGCTGGAGGCGCAGGCGGCCGGCGTTCCGGTCGTCGCCGGGCGCAGCCCGGGGGTGGAGAATGTGGTCGCCGAAGGCGTTACCGGCTACCTCAGCGACCCCGGGCTGGCCACCTTCGCCGCCAGCGTGCGCGAGATGCTGTCGCAGAAAGCGAGCCGCCTTGCGATGGGCGCCGCCGCCCCGCAGGCGATCGCCGAACATCACAGCCTGCTGGCCGCCGCCCGCCGACTGAACGCCATCCTGGAAGAGGCGAGCCGAAAGTGAGCCGGCTGCTGCTCATCCGCCACGGCCCCACGGCCTGGAACGAAGCCGGACGCATCCAGGGCCGCAGCAACACACCGCTGTCGCCGGCCGGACGCGCCGCCGTAGCCGGCTGGGTGCTGCCGCCGTCCGCCACCGACGCGCGCTGGATCTGCAGCCCGCTCGCACGCGCGCGAGAGAGCGCCGAGATCCTCCACGGCGGCCCGGTGGCCGCCGAGCCTCGCCTTATCGAAACCGATTGGGGCGCCTGGGAAGGCCGGACCCTGGCGGCCCTACGCGCCGAGTTCGGCGCCGAGATGGCCACAAACGAAGCCCGCGGCCTTGACTTCCGACCACCCGGCGGAGAGAGCCCGCGCGACGTGCAGCAGCGCCTGCAGCCGCTGCTGGAAAGCCTGGCGGAGACGGCGGGCAGCGTGGTGGCCGTCACCCACAAGGGCGTGATCCGCGCCGTCTACGCCCTGGCCAGCGGCTGGGACATGCAGGCCCAGCCGCCGGCAAAGCTGATCAACGCCTGCGTCCAGGTTTTCACTCTCGCCGCGGGCGGCACGCCGCGCATCGAAGCCCTCAACCTGCCCCTGCGGGCGGGCTGCCAGCGCCCATGAGCGAGCGAGCTGACGTCCTGCTCTACGTGCAGCACCTCCTCGGCATCGGCCATATCCGGCGCGCCGCGGTGCTGGCCCGCGCCTTCCGCCGCGCCGGGCTGAATGTCGTCTTCGTTGCCGGCGGACTGCCTGTAAACGGCCTCGGCCTCGACGGTATCGAGGTGGTGCAACTGCCGTCGGCGCGCAGCCAGGACGAAACCTTCGCCGTCATCCTCGACGCGCAAGATCGGCCAATCGACGACGCCTGGAAGGCGCGGCGACGCGATCTGCTGCTGGCGGTCTATCGCCGCACCCGCCCGCGCGTGGTGATGACCGAACTCTATCCCTTCGGCCGGCGCAAGATGCGCTTCGAGCTCGACCCGCTGATCGAGGCCGCGCGCACCGCCGATCCGCCGGCGCTCATCGCCTGCTCACTGCGCGACATCGTCAACCGCCCGGAGCGCGCCGAGAAGACCGCCTGGATGCTTGAGCGCTTCACCCGCCAGTTCGACCTGCTCTACCTGCATGGCGATCCGCACTTCTTCCGCCTCGAGGACAGCTTTCCGGAGAGCGAAGCCGTGGCAGGGCGCCTGCACTATACCGGCTACGTCACCGAGGCCGCCCAGGCGGTGGCCGCCGTCCGGGCGGTCGATGCCGCCGCGGGCCCTGACCGACCGGGCAGCGGCGAGGTCATCGTTTCCGCCGGCGGCGGCGCGGTTGGCGCCGCCCTGCTGCGCTGTGCCCTCGCCGCACAGCCGCTGTCGCCGCTGGCCGAGGCGCCCTGGCGGCTGCTGATCGGCCCCAACATGCCGGAGCCAGACTTCCAGGCCATCGTGGCGGCGGCGCCCAACGGCGTGACGGTGGAGCGGGCGCGCAGCGACTTTCTGCAGCTGCTGACCCGCGCCCGTCTGTCGATCAGCCAGGCCGGCTACAACACCCTAATGGAGGTGCTGGCCAGCGGCGTGCCCGGCGTGGTGGTACCCTTCGCCGGCGGCAGCGAGACCGAACAGACCCAGCGCGCCCGGGTGCTCGCGGAACAGAACCTCGTCACCGTGGTCGACGAAGCCGATCTCGACCCGGCACACCTCGCCGACGGCATCGTCCGGGCCCTGGCCCAGGGCGGAGCCCATGGCAAGGTGCCCTTCCGCATGGACGGCGCTGAGGAGACCGCCCGCCACCTGATCGCTCGGCTGCGGAAAGCTGCGGCATGACGGGCGCCGAGACCAGCGTCTGGCAGCCGCTCGAGCGGGAGCTCGAAGCCTGGGGCGCAACCGGCCGCCGGGCAGCAGTGTGGTGGCGCGACGACGATGCCGATGTGCCCAGCCCGGCCTTCGAGCGCCTTCTCGCCGTCGCGGCAGCGAGCCGCGCGCCGCTGGCCCTGGCAGCCATCCCGGCCAAGGTCGAGCCCGCCCTGGCGGCGGTCCTAGCGGCGCAGCAAGCCACCGATACCACCGTGCTGCAGCATGGCTACGCCCATGCCGACCACGCGCCGGCGGGAGCCAAGAAGTGCGAGCTGGTCGACCCTGGACAACGCCCGGCGGTGATCGAGGAACTGCGCCGGGGCCGCGCCCGGCTGGCCAGCCTCTTCGGCACCCGCTTCCGGCCGGTGCTGGTGCCGCCGTGGAACCGCATCGACCCGGCCCTGGTCACACAACTGCCCGGCCTCGGCTTCACCGGCCTGTCGACCTACAAGGCCCGCGCCGCAGCGGCGCCTGCTACGGGCCTGCATCAGGTGAACTGCCACCTCGACATCCTGCAGTGGCGCCCGCAGCGCCGGTTTCTCGGCGCGCAGGCAGCCGTCGAACTGCTGACCGGCCATCTCGCCGCCCGGCGCCACGGCACGGCGGACGCCGAGGAGCCCAGCGGCATCCTCAGCCACCACCAGGTCCACGACGACGACGCCTGGTATTTCCTCGCCGAGCTACTGGACCGCCTGGCGCGGCATCCCGCCGTGCGCCTCCTGTCGGCGGCCGAAGTCTTCGCAACTGTGCCGGCGGCCGGCGAGAGAACGGCATGAGGCAGTTCCGCTACCCCCTTCGCGTGCTGGTCGGCGACTACCTGCGCAGCGCCGCCGGCCTATTCGTCGGCCTTGGCGTCCTGCTGACAGTGCCACCGAGCCTGCCGGTCGTTGCCATCTTCGGCTCGCTCGCCGGCCTCTTCGCGGTTTTCGGCCTGCGCACCGCCCATCGCCACAGCCTGAGGGTCGCCGTGACCGACGACGAAATCGCCTGCCGCGGCATCACCACCAGGGTGATTCCCTGGACCCGGATCGACACGATGAACCTGCGCTACTTCGGCACAAGGCGCAGCAAGTGGCGGCCGATCGGCAGCGGCTTCATGCAGCTCACTCTCAAGGGAGCGGGCGCCGCCATGACCTTCGAATCCTCGATCGAGGACTTCGACTGGCTGGCCGGGCGCGCCGCGGCGGCCATGCGCGCCCGGGGGCTGGAACTCGACCCGGCCACCGCCAGCAACCTGGTCGAGCTGGGTATCGACCCGGGAGAACTCGGCGGCAAGGAAGCGGGGCCCAGCTGACGGGTGCGATTTGCCGTCAAACGTCCTATAAACGCTGCCAACAGAACGACAGTACGACCGAAGAGCAGGGGGCCAGAGAAGTAAGCGTGCGGGATTTGCTGCGCATAAGGGACCTGCGGATCAGCTTCGTGCTGCCGGAAGGCAGGCTTGAGGCCGTCCGCGGCGTGAGCTTTCGCGTTCCGGCCGGCAAGACCGTGGCGCTGGTCGGCGAGTCGGGCTCGGGCAAGTCCGTGGTCAGCCAGGCGATCATGGGAATCCTACCGCGCACCGCCCGCATCGATGCCGGGCGCATCCTGTTCCACGACCCGGTGCTGGCGGCCGACCGCGCCGAGGGCATGATCGACATCTCGAGCCTCACCCCCGACAGCCCGCAGATGCGCGCCATCCGTGGCGCACGCATCTCCATCATCTTCCAGGAACCGATGACCTCGCTGTCGCCCGTCCATACCGTCGGCAACCAGATCTGCGAGGCACTGCACCTGCACCGCAAGGTGAGCAATGCCGAGGGCGAGTCGCTCGTCAAGGAGATGCTGCACCTGGTCGGCTTCCCCGAACCTGAAAAGGCGCTGAAGACCTATCCCTTCGAACTCTCCGGCGGCCTGCGTCAGCGCGTCATGATCGCCATGGCCCTGGTCTGCCGTCCAGCGCTGCTGATCGCCGACGAGCCGACGACCGCGCTCGACGTCACCATCCAGGCGCAGATCCTGAAGCTGCTGAAGGATCTGCAGGCCGAACTCGGCATGGCCGTGCTGATCATCACCCACGACCTCGGCGTGGTCGCCAACGTGGCCGACGAGGTGGTGGTGATGTACCATGGCGAGGTAATGGAGAGCGGCACGCTGGACGACATCTTCCGGGCGCCGCAGCACCCCTACCTGAACGCGCTGCTCCGTGCCGTGCCGCGCTTCCACATGAAGCCGGGCGAGCGCCTGGTGCCGATCCGCGAGATCAAGCAACAGGCCGATAACGCCTTCCTCGGCAAGGCCAGGGCGGAGGCAACCCCGACGATAGGGGAGGAAGTAGGGGCGGCTGCGGGCACGCTGCTGAGCGTCGCGCACGTCACCAAGCGTTTCACCATACGCAAGGCCGGATTGTTCGGCAGCAGCAACGACGACAGCCTGCTGGCCGTCGACGACGTGAGCTTCACCGTGCAGCGCGGCGAATGCCTGGGCCTGGTCGGCGAGAGCGGCTGCGGCAAGACCACACTTTCCAAGATGATCCTGCGGGCGCTGCAGCCCGACAGCGGCAGTATCACCTTCACCGACTACACAGAGGGCGACGGCAAGGAGATCGACGTGCTTGCGCTGGGCGGCGACAAGTTGATGGCGTTCCGCAGGAAGATCCAGTTCGTCTTCCAGGACCCCTTCTCGTCTCTCAATCCGCGCATGACCGTGGGGGACATCCTGGCCGAGCCGCTGGTCATCCACGGCATCGGCACGACGGCCGAACGCCGCGGGATCGTCGAGGAGCTGATGGGCGTGGTGGGCCTCAACCGCCAGCACAGCCGGCGCTATCCGCACAGCTTCTCCGGCGGCCAGCGACAGCGCATCGGCATCGCCCGCGCCCTGGCGCTGCGCCCGCAGCTGCTGATCTGCGACGAGCCGGTCTCCGCCCTCGACGTGTCGATCCAGGCGCAGGTGCTGAACCTGCTTAAGGACCTGCAGCGCGACCTCGGCCTGACCTACATCTTCATCAGCCACAACCTCGCGGTGGTCGACTACATCGCCGACCGCATCGCCGTGATGTGCCGCGGCCGGCTGGTCGAGGTGGCGCCGCGTGAGTTACTGTTCAAGGCCCCGGCGCATCCCTACACCAAGGCGCTGCTGGCGGCGGTGCCGGAGCCCAGCCTGGACCAGCGCCTCGATCTCACGGCGCTGATGGAGGGCCGCGCCTCGCAGCCGACCGCCTGGCCGGAGCCTTTCCGCATCGGCGGCGAGAGCCGCCTGTCGATGATCGATCTCGGCGGCGGCCACTGGGTGCGCGCGAACGAAGCGGGCGCGGCGCCTCTGCTGGAACAGTACAGGCAGATGCAGGCGCGCGGCGCGGCTGCGCGAGACATCCACGAGACGGCGAAATTCTGATCCCATGCTGAGCTACTTCGCACGCCGCGTCCTGGTGATGATCCCCACCCTGCTGGTCATCAGCCTGGTGGTTTTCGTCATCATCCAGCTGCCGCCCGGCGACTACCTGGAAACCATGATCAGCGAACTGCGCGCACAGGGCGAGAACGTCGACCCGGCGCGCATCGCGTTCCTGCGTGAGCAGTACGGGCTCGACAAGCCGCTGATCGAGCAGTACTGGCTGTGGCTCTTCGGCCTGCTACAGGGCGACCTCGGCTATTCCTTCGAGTTCGAACTGCCGGTCGCCGACGTCATCGGCAGCCGCTTCTGGTTCACCGCCGTGCTGGCGATTTCCACCACGCTGTTCACCTACGTCGTGGCCTTCCCCATCGGCATCTACTCGGCGGTCAGGCAGTACTCCGCCGGCGACTATGCGGCGACCTTCTTCGGCTACTTCGGCCTCGCCATGCCGAACTTCCTCTTCGCCATCATTCTTATGTACTACCTGCACCTCTGGTTCGGGCTGTCCATCGGTGGTCTGATGGATCCGCAGTACATCGACGCACCCTGGTCGGTCGGCAAGGCGCTGTCGGTGATCAACCACCTGTGGATCCCGATGATCGTCATCGGCACCTCAGGCACCGCGGCGATGATCCGCCGCCTGCGCGCGAACATGCTGGACGAACTGCAGAAGCAGTACGTGGTGACGGCGCGCGCCAAAGGTCTGTCGCCGCTGAAGGTGATCCTGAAGTATCCCTTGCGCATGTCGCTGAACCACGTGATCGCCGACATTGGCATGATCCTGCCGGCGATGGTTTCCGGCGCCGCGCTGGTCTCCATCGTCATGGGCCTGCCGACCAACGGGCCGCTGCTGCTGCGCTCCCTGCAGAGCCAGGACATGTATCTGGCCGGCGCTTTCCTGATGTTCGAAGCCATGCTGGTGGTGGTCGGCGTCTTCATCTCCGACGTGCTGCTGGCAGTGCTCGATCCGCGCATCCGGCTGGGCGGAGGGGCGACGAAATGAGCGACCGCGAGCGCCTGCCGCATTATGTGAACGAGGCGCCCTTCGACCCCGCCGCGGTCGAGAGGCTGACGCCGCAGCAGGAGCGCTACTACCAGGCGCCGGAGTGGCGCATTGTGTGGTGGCGCTTCCGCCGCCACCGCGTCGCCGTCTGGGCCGGCGCCTTCCTGTTGTTGATGTACATCGGCGTGGTGATCTGCGAGTTCCTGGCCCCCTACAACCTGCATAATCGCCATACCCAGCACATCTACGCGCCGCCGCAGGCGCTGCACCTGTTCCACGACGGCGAGTTCATCGGCCCCTTCGTCTATGGCTTCGACTACAAGCTGAACATGGAGAACCTGGCGCGGGAATATCAACCGAACCCCAACAAGGTGCAGCCGCTGCGCTTCTTCTGCCGCGGCGACGGCTACAAGCTGTGGGGACTGTTCGAGGCCGAGCTGCACTTCTTCTGCCCGGCCGAGGGTGGCACCGCCTTCCTCTTCGGCACCGACCGCCTGGGACGCGACATGTTGAGCCGCGTGATCTACGGCGCGCGCATCTCTCTCACCCTCGCGTTCATCGCCACGATGATCTCCTTCGTACTCGGCATCGTCATCGGCGGCGTCGCCGGCTACTACGGCGGCTTCATCGATGCGCTCACCCTGCGCACCATCGAGATCATCCGCTCCTTCCCGGAGCTGCCGCTGTTCATGACGCTTTCCGCGCTGCTGCCAGTGACCTGGAGTCCGATCGGCGTCTTCGCCGGCATCTCCGTTATCATCGGCTTTCTGGAGTGGCCCGGACTCGCCCGCGCGGTGCGCGCCAAGTTCCTTTCCCTGCGCGAGGAGGATTTCACCACCGCCGCGCAGCTGATGGGCGCGTCGCCGACGCGCATCATCGGGCGGCACCTGCTGCCGAGCTTCACCAGCCACCTCATCGCTTCGCTGACGGTTTCCATCCCGACGGCGATCCTGGGCGAGACGGCGCTATCCTTCCTCGGCATCGGCCTGCGTCCGCCAATCACCTCCTGGGGTGTGGTGCTCTACGAGGCGCAGGACTTCAATGTCGTCGCGGTTTATCCCTGGCTGCTGCTGCCGATCGTCCCGCTGTTCCTGGTGGTGCTGGCCTTCAACTTCCTCGGCGACGGCCTGCGCGACGCCGCCGACCCCTATAACTGAGCCTGCTCAGGCGATGACGACGAGGTCGATAGGCTCGCCGAGGCCGGCGACCTGCACCGCTGCCAAGTGGCGATTCTCCGTCGCCGGCGTGAAGCCCTGCGCCAACGCGCGTTCGTAGCTGGCCCGGTCGCAGAGAGCGCGCGCGCCGAGTTCCTTGTTGTGCTTCTCGAGCTTGGCGGCGAGGTTCACCGCGTCGCCAATGACGGTGTATTCCAGGCGAGTGTCGTCGCCCACCGCGCCGAACAGTACCCGGCCGGTGGCCACAGCGCCGTTCACCTGCGGGCAGTGGCGCCCCTGCCCCTCTCTGTCACGCTGCCAGGACGCCGCCTCGGCCATTACCGCCTCGAGAGCGTCCAGCGCGTCGGCCGCTTGCCGGTCCGACGGGCGTACGGCCCCGAAGGTCGCCATGATGCCGTCGCCGAGGAACTTGTCGATGCTGCCGCCGTGACGCTGGATTACCGGCACCATGCGCTGCTGGTAATCGGCCAGCAGGCCCATCACCTCGCCCGGCGGCAGTGCGCCGGCCAGCTGCGTGAAACCGCGCAGGTCTAGATTGAGAATGGCCGCCTCGCGCATCTCGCCGCTACCGGCGAGGATGTGGTCCGCGGCGCCCTTGATGCGCTCGGCGATTTCCGGCGCGAAGAAGCGCGACAACTCGCGCGCGGCAGTCTGCTCCGAGACCGCGCGCACCAGCAGCCCCTTGGCACGGACCAGAGCCACGGCGATCAGTCCTGTGACCACCAGGATCGAGATGATCTTGTCGAATTCGGCACCCAGCAGCACGGCGTTGGAGGTCAGGTAGGAGACATAGTCGCGCGTGATCATGGTGTCGCTTGGATCTCCATAGACCACGTAGGCGATCAGAACGCCCCAGCCGGCTGCGGCGAGCGTCCCGGCCAGGATGACGAAGCGCGCATCGAAGCGCAGCGCGCGGAGCGCGATGAAGATGAAGACGTAAAGCAGCGTTGGCGCTTTCAGGTAGAACGACGGCGGCTGCATGTACTGGATGTGAAAGCTCCAGATCAGCACCATCAGGAGAGTGACGTCGACGAAGACCGAGACCGCCAGCGACCAGTCGGGCAGGCGGCCGAGGTGCGACCAGGCGAGACGCACTAGGGTCAACGCCAGATAGATGCCGAGCGCCCAGGGCACGGGGGCTATGTCCACGCCCGCAGGCTTTGGCGAAATGAAATAGAGCGTGCCGAAGGTGAGCACGATGCCGAGTTGCGCCCAGGAGATCAGCCGCTCGGTGGCGTCTTCCTGGTCGCGCACGGCCACACGCACCCGCTCCGGCAGGCCCGCTTCGGGGTCCTTACGCCACCAGCTCAGCATGACCTCTTCCTGCTCGAAAGTTCGCCGTCCACCACCGCTCGAATGCGGCGAAGATCGGATCTGCGGGGGATATGGCGGGAAGGGATGCTCACCTGCACGTCACTTCTGCGTGAAACGTGCGGGTCGTTGGCCGGGAGTTTCAGAGCTGCAGCACCAAGCCTTCGCGCGCCACCACGGTCCCCGGGCGCGCCGCCTCAGCCTGCTCGGCGACGGTGTCCATGAAGGCATCCTCGTGACTGGGATCGTGGTGGAAGATCACCAGCTTGTCGGCCCCGGCCTCCTCGCAAAGCCGCACGCCCTCCTGCCAGGTGGAATGACCCCAGTTGCGGTACTTGGGGAATTCCTCGTCGGTATAGGTGCTGTCGTAGATCACCACGTCGGCGCCATCGATGAGTTCCAGGACGTTGCGGTCAGGGCGGCCCTCGACGTGCTCGGTGTCGGTCACGTAGCAGAGCGAGTGGCCACCGAAATCGATGCGGTAGCCGGTCGCGCCGTTGGGATGGTTGAGCGGCGCGGTGATCAGGCGCACCCCCGGCTTCGGCTCCAGCACGTCGCCGGCAGTGAAATCATGGAAGGAGACGTTGGCCGCGAAAATTTTAGGCGGTACCGGGAAGAGTGGCGCATTCATGAACTGCACCAGCACGTCGTGCAGAGTCAGCTCGGGGATCAGGTGGCCGGCCCAGAGGCGGATGCGGTTGCGCTTGTCGAACAGTGGCGCGAAGAAGGGCAGGCCGACGATATGATCGTGATGGGTGTGGGTCAGGAAAATGTCGGCCTCGACGGCGCCGTTCTCGCAGAGCTGCTTGCCGAGGGGCCTGAGGCCGGTGCCGGCGTCGAAGATCAGCAGCTTTTCGCCGCAATGCACTTCGAGGCAGGAGGTGTTGCCGCCATATCGCGAGTAGCTGTCACCTGGGCAGGAGATGGAGCCGCGCGTTCCCCAAAAACGAACGAAAAAATCAGAACCGTTCTGCAAGTTGCCAGTATCCCCTAGGTCCGACACTCTCTATGTAGGCCTGCAGATCCGGCGGCCCATGGAAATCCTTTGCCACAATCGCGGTACTCTAACCTCTTGCCCAAGCACGCCCCAATGAAATTTAGCCCAGTGCCGGCGGCAGGGCGGCGGCCCCGTGGCGGCGGCAAGGCCCGATGAGCGAGCCGCAGCGGACGCGCACGGCCCTGGTCGCCCTCGGCCTGGCGCTGGTGGTTTTCGCCGCCTTCAGCCAGTTCAAGCTGCCGGTAGTGCTGCCGATCCTGCTGGACGATTTCAGCTACGGTCGCGTGCTGGCCGGCGGGTTCATGTCGATCTTCGCTGTCTTCGGGATTCTGCTGTCGGTGCCGATCGGGCGCGCGGTGGCGCGACGCGGCGCCCTCGTTCTGGTGATGGCGGCCCTGCCGGTCATGGCCCTCGGCACCGCGCTCTGCCTGGTCGCCCCGGACTCCGGTGCGATGATGCTGGCCGGCCGCGGCCTGGAAGGCGCCGCTTTTGCCGTCCTGGCGGTCGCCGGCCCGGCGCTGGCCACCGCCAATGCCGCCCCGCGCCACCGTGCCTTGGTCATCGGGCTGGTCTCCGCCTGGGTACCCTGCGGCCAGCTGCTGGCTGCCCTCCTCGGTCCGATTGCCCTCGAAACCGGCGGCTGGCAGAGCCTCTGGATCGTCTGCCTCCTGCTCGCCGGCCTGCTCGCCGGCTGGACTTTCCATGCTCTGCGCAGCGGGCCGCGCGGCACCACCCGCAAGGCTCTGGCGGCGGAGGCTCCGGGTTCCCACTGGAGCCGCCCACAGTGGATTGCCCTCCTGCTGACCGCCTGCGTCTTCATGCTGTGGTCCAGCCAGTACCTCGCCTACATGACCTGGCTGCCGCTTTACCTGGTGGAGGAGCAGGGCCTGGCGGTGGAGAACGCCATCGCCGGCTACCTCATTCCGGTCGTGCTGGTCGCCGCCTTCAACCTGATCACCGGATTCCTGCTGCAGCGCGGCTGGCGCGCGCAGCATCTGCTGTTCGCCGCGGTGACGGTGCAGGCGGCAATCTGGTGGCTGCTGCCGGTCACCGGCGGTGGTCTCGGCGGGCTCGCTTCGCTGGCCGTCTACGGCATCTCCGCGGGCATCGCCCCCACCTGTCTCTTCGCCCTCACGGCGCAGCGCGTCGCGAGCCCGGGCGAGACCGCACGCGCTTTCGGCGTCACCATGACCGGGCGTAATCTCGGGGTGCTCGCCGGGCCCTTGCTGCTGGCGATGGCAGTGGAGGCGAGCGGCGGCTGGCTCGCCGGCAGCCTGCTGTTCGGCGGCATTACCACCGCCGCCGTCGGGCTCTGCGCGCTGCTGCTCTACATGGTGCCGCGTGCCGAGGTCCAGCCTCTGCAGGCCGCCGCGGCCGACTGAAGCATCGTCGGGCCGGGTGGCGGACGGGAGCGACGCCCTGCGTCAGGGCACCAGGCGGTAGCCGCCCGGCTCGGTGACCAGGATCTCGGCCGCCGAGGGATCTTCCTCGATTTTCTGGCGCAGGCGGTAGACGTGGGTTTCCAGGGTGTGGGTGGTGACCCCGGCGTTGTAGCCCCAGACCTCACCCAACAGCTTGTCGCGGCCGACCACGGCGTCGCCGCTGCGGTAGAGGTACTTGAGGATCGAGGTTTCCTTCTCCGTCAGCCGCACTTTCTTCTTTGACTCGCCGTGGGTCAGCAGCTTGGCGCTGGGACGGAAGGTATAGGGCCCGATGGTGAAGACGGCGTCCTCGCTCTGCTCGTGCTGACGCAGCTGGGCGCGCATGCGCGCCAGCAGGACGCCGAGACGAAAGGGCTTGGTGACGTAGTCGTTGGCGCCGGCGTCCAGCGCCAGGATGGTGTCCGCGTCGGACTCCGCCGCGGTCAGCATGATGATCGGCGATTTCACGCCGCTGCGGCGCATCAGCCGGCAGACTTCGCGCCCGTCCATGTCCGGCAGGCCGACGTCGAGCAGAATGAGGTCGAAATAGACCGCCTTGGCCTTGTCGATGCCGCTGGTGCCGGTGGCCGCCTCGACGGTGTCGAACTCCTCGTGCAGCCGCAGTTGCTCGCTCAGCGACTGGCGCAACGCCTCGTCGTCATCGATCAGAAGGATCTTCTTGCCGCTCGCGCCGCTCATCCTGCGAGGTCCAATTCCAATAACCACCGGGAGTGCTGTGGATTTCTCAATTAGCACCGCTGCCACAAGGGTTCAAGCGAACCCCCCGGCCAGTAATTGCTGCACTGCAGCATAAAGTCCGTGCTCGCGGTCGCCGAGGGCATCGACAGCGGAGAAGTGCTGCAACCCTTCCATGGCCACCTCGGCGAGCGGCAGGCCGCAGGCCTCCCAGGCGGCGGCGTACTCGGCATGCTGGCGCAGGAACTCCCGCGTCTCCTCGGAGCCGACGGCGAGCAGCAGCGGCGCCGCGCGCGCCGGCAGGCAGTGCAGCGGACTCCAGGGCGCGATCTCCTCCGGCGCCAGTTGCAGCACCTTGTTGTGATAGCTGAGCCGCAACGGCTCCAGGTCGTAGACCCCGGAGATCGAGCAGCCGCCGGCCAGCAGGTCACCCGGCAAGGCCGCATCGAAGGCCGGCCAGTCGGTCGACAGGGCCATGGCCGCCAAGTGGCCGCCGGCGGAGTGGCCGGCCACGACAATGCGGCGCGGATCGATACCATGGTCGGCAGCATGACGATGCAGCCAGGCGAGCGCCCGGCGCACCTGGCCGATCATGGTACCGATACGGGTGTCGGGCGCGAGGCCATAATTGAGGCTGGCGAAGGCGATACCGGCCTCGACGAAGGCGGGTGCCAGGTAGCTGTAGTCGCCCTTGTCGAGGGCCTGCCAATAGCCGCCGTGGATAAAAACCAGCAGGGGCGCCGCACCGGCCCCTGCGACGGGGAAGAGGTCGAGGGTCTCCGCCGGGCCGTCGCCGTAGGCGAGGTCGAGCCGGCCGATCAGGCGGCTGCGGACCGCCGCGCTGTCGCTGGCCCAGCGCGCGAAGTACGCGGGGTGCTCCGGCCAGCGGGCGCGCAGATTCAGCTCGCGGTCGAGAGTCGCCTGGTCATAGTCGCGAAAAACCCGGGCCGCGGTGCCGGCCTCTGCGTTCGCCATGGCGCGAATTCCCTCCCCTTCGGTCTTGACGGACCGCTTCTTCGTTGCACCCGCGAAACGCTGGCCTTTTCAGCCAAGCGGCCTTATCTGTTGCGTGAAGCGGCGCCAGCCGGCCCGTAAAGTGACCGATGATGGCCTGACAGTCCAGATGCAGCAGACCGCCAACAGCCAGAAGCCTCGGGCCAAATCCCCGGACGCCGCCGTCCTCCAGGCGGTTGAGCGGGCCCTTGCCGAGCTGCGCCGCGGCGCCAGCGTGGTGCTGCACGACTGGTCCGGCCAGGGCGCTCTGGTGCAGGCGGCCGAGCAAACCACGGCGGAAGGGCTCGCCGCTCTGGCGGCCTTGACCGGCACCGAGCCCCTGCTGCTGCTGACCGCCCGACGCGCCCAGGCCCTCGGTCTGCCCGGTGCCGAGCCGCTGATCGCCAGCGGCGGCGTCATGGCACTGGCGCTGGAGACACAGCAGGCCGAGAGCATCCGCGCGCTGGCCGATCCCACGGTTCCGCAGGATGCCGCCCTCCAGCCGCGGCAGGTGGTGACCGCGCCGCCAGGCCTCGACGTCGCTGCCGTGGAACTGACCAAGCTGGCTCGCCTGCTGCCCGCCGCCCTGCTGGCGCCGCTGGCCGGCCAGCCGGTGCAGAGCCCGGTGGCCTGGGCCGATGCGCGTGACCTCATGGCGGTCTCCGCCGCCAACGTCGCCGAGTACCGTTTCGCCGCGGCGCGCGGCCTCACCGCCGTCGCCAGCGCCGCGGTGCCGCTGGCCGGCGCCGAGCAGGCCCGCATCATTGCCTTCCGCCCCGACGACGGCGGCATGGAGCACCTGGCCATCGTCATCGGCGAGCCGCAGGCCGACGCGCCGGTGCTGCTGCGCCTCCATTCGGAGTGCTTCACCGGCGACCTGCTCGGCTCGCTGCGCTGCGACTGCGGCGACCAGCTGCGTGGTGCCATCCATGCCATGGCCGACGCCGGTGCCGGTATCGTGCTCTACCTGATGCAGGAGGGGCGCGGCATCGGCCTGGTGAACAAGCTGCGCGCCTATACGCTGCAGGATCTCGGATCCGACACGCTGGATGCCAACGAGCAGCTCGGCTTCGACGCCGACGAGCGGGTCTACCTGCCGGCCGCCCAGATGCTGCATCACCTGGGTTTCCGCAAGGTGCGCCTGTTGACCAACAACCCGCAGAAGGTGGCCGCGCTCAGCCGTTTCGGCATTGCGGTGGAGGAGCGCGTCGGCCACAGCTTCCCGTCCAACGGCCACAACGAATTCTACCTCGCCACCAAGGCGACCCGCTTCGGCCACCTGTTCTAGGCAGGCACTCGGCAATTCCGTCGCCTGCGCTGCGGTGGTGCCGGGCAGAAGCTGCAGGCCGCTCAGACCCACGCGCCGGCCCAGCCGCTTATAACGCTGAATTCATTGGACTCTGCCTTCTGGCCCGCTTCTTGCTGAATCAGCGGCGGAGGACCCATGAACGATCTGGAATTCATCGGAGACTATCGTCAGCCGCAGCTCAGCGCGCGCCAGCGCGCGCACGGCCATGACGGCAGCAGCGCCGGCGACTTCACCTTTGGCGACTTCCTCGACATCATCAATCCGCTGCAGCATATCCCAGTCGTTTCCCACATCTATCGCGCGATCACCGGCGACGAGATCAGCCCGCACGCCCGCATCTTCGGCGGCACTCTGTTCGGCGGACCGGCCGGCTTCATGTCGTCGATCGCCAATGCGATCTACGAAGAGATCGCCGGCGAAGATATCGGCGAAACGGTGATCGCCTTCTTTACCGGGGAGGACGACGGCGGCGAACCGCAGTTCGCCGAGGCAGAAGACGGCGCGATCCCGGCCGCCGGCGCGGCTGAAGCGCTGCCACCGCTGGAGACCGCGGCGGCACCGGGCGCCGGCGCCGCTCTGCCCGAGGCCGCCCCCGGACTGCTGACCGGCCAGGACGCCCTCAACGCCCTCTTCATGGACTTGCGCGGCAACCCGCAGCCGGCCGGCCGGTCGCTGGCCGCCAAGCAAGCAGAGCCGATACCGCTACCCGGGCGCGGCACGGACGCCCCGCCCGTGAAGGCCTACCCGCTGCCGTCGCGCCATATTCGTGTCGCCACGCCGCCTGCTGAGCTGCCTGCCTCCGCCCAGCCGCCGGCGCCGGCCGACACGACCGCTGCTGCCAGCAGCGAAAACGTCGTTCATCCGTTGCTCTTCGCCCAGGAAAGCGCCGGCAGCGCCCTCGCCGACCGCATGATGCAGGCGCTCGACAAGTACCAGGCGGTGGCACGCCAGGGCACCGCCGAACAGGAGCGCGACAAGGAAGACAAGGTGCGCTGGCAGGCGGATCCGGCCACCACGTCAGGCGGCTCCTGACCCACTGCCCCTGATTCCTGCGGTTAATCCCTGGCCTCAGCCCCCC
The DNA here is from genome assembly GCA_964472095.1 of uncultured Pelagibius sp. GTDB lineage: Bacteria > Pseudomonadota > Alphaproteobacteria > Kiloniellales > Kiloniellaceae > Pelagibius. The sequence continues at coordinate 35,114 of CAYYIV010000021.1, read as the reverse complement.
GCTGCAGCGGCTGGATCGGATTCTCGCGGTCGATGGATCGCCGAAGGCGATTCCATGCGACCGTGGTCTGCTCTAGGCTGCGGCTCATGCAATTCGATTCCGACGTGAAGAACCTGAAGGTCTTTATGCAGGATGGCGTGGCCCGCGCCGCCTGGGGGCCGGCCGCCTGGCGCTGCGCAATCGGGCGCGGCGCGCTGGGAACCAAGACGCGCGAGGGCGACGGCATCACCCCGGTCGGGCGCTGGTCGATGCGGCGGGTGCTGTACCGCGCCGACCGCCTCGCCAGGCCGGAGACGGCGTTGCCCTGCCAGGCTATCACCTCCCACGACGGCTGGTGCGACGATCCTGCCGACCCGGCCTACAATCGGCCGGTCCGCTTGCCCTACGCGGCGAGCCACGAGCGGCTGACCCGCCACGACCATCTCTACGACGTGGTGGTGGTGCTGGGACACAACGACGACCCGGTGGTGCCCGGCGCCGGCAGCGCCGTCTTCCTGCACGTCGCCCGCGACGATTACGGCCCCACCGAGGGCTGCGTGGCCCTGGCACTGCCCGATCTCCTGGAGGTGCTGAAGACGGCGCGGCCGGGCAGCGCGGTGGAGGTCAGCGCGCCCTGAGTCCTCGGCAATTCGGTATTGCCGCGAGAAAAGTGATCCCCGGCATGACACCGATCGCCGTCCCTTTGCGTAGGACAAGACGGAGAGGTCCAGGCTACGAGGAGGTCTTTGCCATGAGTTCAGCGAATGAACCTTTTCCCGGTGTAACGGCCCGGTGCCTTCCGCTTCGTGGCGGCGTTGCGGCGGTGGTGCTCCTTGCCGCCCTGGCAGGCTGCAGCGGCGGGAGCTCCGGCGTCGTCTACAACAGCTCTTTCACCATCGGCTACGATCCCTTCAGCGTCGGCGCAGAGATGTCAAGCGCGCCGCTGCTGGTCGAGACCTACGGCAGCCCGGCGGCGGGCTTGGCCGCCGAGACCGTCCGCCAGGCCACGGTGCAGAGCCTGCGCCAGTACGGCGCCACCTGGTTCCCGCGCAACTACACGGCTAATCCGCTGGACGCCGGCAACAGACCCTACCGCCTGCGCATCGCTTACAATGTGCCGAGGGCCTTCGACCGTCAGCTGGTGTGTTCGACGACCATGGGTTCGGACGTCCTGGAAGCGGCACGGCGCCAAGGTGAGGACACGAGCAGACGCACGCTGGCCAGCTTCTGCCGGGGCGAAACCACCCTCGGCACGGCGGAAGGCGCGCCGGGCGCCGCCGCGGAGGTCGGCAGTGAAAGCTTCTCCCGCTTCGTCGGTCACTTGGGACGCGAAGTCATGCCGCGCCGCAATCCGGAGCGCGACGACTGCCTGTTCCGCAACTGCGATTGAGCGCTGAGAGGCGTCAGGCGGCCGGCGGGCGGGCGCCGAAGATGCCGGTGCCGACGCGCACCAGCGTGGCGCCGAAGCGCACGGCGGTCTCGTAGTCGCCGCTCATGCCCATCGAAAGCCCGGTGAGATTGTTGCGCCGGGCGATTTCGCGCAGGAAGGCGAAATGCAGTGCCGGTGCCTCCTCAAGCGGCGGAATGCACATCAGCCCGGCGACCTTGAGGCCGAGGCCGCGGCATTCGGCGATGAAGGCATCGGCCTCGTCCGGGGCGATGCCGGCCTTCTGCGGCTCCTCGCCGGTGTTGACCTGGATGTAGCAGTCCGGCACCACACCCAGCCTGGCCGCCTCCTTGGCGAGGGCGCGGGCGAGCTTCGGCCGGTCCAGCGTCTCGATCACGTCGAAGAGTTCCAGCGCGTCCTTCGCCTTGTTGGTCTGCAGCGGGCCGATGAGGTGCAGGCGCAGTTCCGGATGAGCCGCCTTCAAGGGCGGGAACTTTCCCTGCGCCTCCTGCACCCGGTTCTCACCGAAGACCGTCTGCCCCGCCGTCAGCGCTGCCTCGACGGCTTCCGCCGGATGGGTCTTGCTGACGGCGACAAGTGTCACGTCGCGGCCGTCTCGTCCGACCTCCTGCGCTGCGGCAGCGATGTTCGCGCGCACCTCGGCGAGGTTGGCAGCAATGTCGGCCGGCCGCGTCACGTCGTCTGGTTCCCTAGAGATAGCCGAAGCGCTTCATCTGCGCGGCGTGGTCGCTTTCGATGCGCTTCACCTGCTCTGCTGTCAACTTCTCCCGCCAGCCGCCCGACTTGCCGGCACGAAAGAACTTCTCGCTGTGAATCGAGCGCTCCACAAAGCCCTCTTCCGCCTCCATCTTCTGCAGCTGGTTGAAAGAAGAGAACTCGACCGCCTTGCGGATGCGGGCCTTGTCGCCGGAGATGCCGAAGTGGCGGGCGACGCGGCCGAACTGGTCGAGCGGATCGGCCAGCAGATCCTCGTACCGCACCGTGAAGATGCCGGGATGGTTCCACTTCGTCCAGGATTCCACGTGGTTGGACCAGCTGCTCTGCAGCTCGTGGACGATGGTTCCCGGCATCGGCATCGCAGTGGCGAGTGGATCCGCCATCATGGTGATCATTTCGTCGAGCGACTTGCCGAAATGATCTGCGGCCGAGATGGTGACGTCGCGCGGATCGCGGACGATGTAGACCGCGCCATAGGTGGCTTTCATGGAGATGATCGGATGGCCGCAGTCCTCTCCGAGGTAGCTGTGGGTCTTCATCGGCACCACGTTGTTGTTGAGGCTGACCGCGCGCTCCTGCGCCTTCACGCGCAGGGCGGCGATCTCGGCCGGGGGGAGGTCGGCCACCTTTCCTTTTACGATTGGGCGGAACCAGACCTCCGCCGGCTCGCTGGGGCAGACCTCGCCGACGCGCTTCAATGACAGCGGCTTCGATCCATCGAGGATGAGATTGGCCAGGAAGGCCCGCATCCAGGTATTGCCGGACTTGGGGTAGGACGCCAGCCAGAGAATGCCAGGCACGATCAGGATGCCTTTGCGGCGGACGGCTTGACAGGGCCCGTGGGGACGACGGACGGCAGATAGCCGAAGCGGCGCATCTGGACGGCGTGGTCGCTCTCGATGGCGGCGGCCTGCGCCGGCGACAGCTTCTCGCGCCAGCCCCCGGCGCGGCCGGAGCGGAAGAAGCGCTGGCTGTGCAGCGACTTCTCGATGAAGCCGGTTTCCCGCTCCTGCGCCTGCAGGGTCTTGAAAGAGGAGAACTCGACGGCGCGGCGGATGCGCGCCGGGTCCTGGGTGATGCCCAGCTTTCGGGCCACCCCACCAAGCTGCCCGAGCGGATCGGCCAGCATGTCCTCGTAGCGCAGCACGAGCAGCGGCGTGTGCTTCCACCTGGTCCAGGAGCGCACGTGGTCCGACCAGCTGCCCATCAGCTCGTGCACCGTGTTGCCTGGGGTGCCGCGGCCGCGCGCGGCATGGTCGGCCATCATCTCAACGGCCTGGTCGAGGGTCAGGCCGTAGTGGTCTGCGGCCGAAATCGCCACATCGCGCGGATCGCGCACGATGTAAATGACGCCGATCGTCGCCTTCACCGAGATCGTCGGATAGCCATGGTCCTTGCCGAGCAGGCTGTGGGTCTTCATCGGCATGATGTTCTTGTTGAGGCCGGCCGCGCGCTCCTGTGCCTTCACGCGCAGGGCCGCGACCTTCTTGTCGCTGAGCCCCGCGACCGGCTTTGTCGTCAGGGGCTTGAACCAGACCTCGTTGGGTTCGCTGGAGCAGACCTCGTTGATGCGCGGGAGCGGCAGGGGCTCCGGCTCGCCGAGGATCAGGTTGGCCAGGAAGACCCGCATCCAGGTGTTGCCGGATTTCGGATAGGAAGCGAGCCAGAGAATGCCGGACATGATGCTGCGCGAAGCCCAGAAAAGTGGTGACCGGAAGTGCGGTGGTGGGACGGGGGCGGGCCGTCACCCTCTCGGCATCCCTCTAGGCAAATGTGCCCAGCGATGCAAGGGCCACGACGGCGAAGGTTAATGAGGTGTTTACGAACCACTCTCATAGATTGAATAAAATAGACGAAAGCACGTACAGAGCGCAAAGGCGGCTTGCCTTGATATCGCAGCCAGTGTCGGGAAGTGGTTGGCTTCGCGGCGAAAACGTTCACTGTGGCCGCAAGAACACAGTGTGTCGGAAAAACAACTTAACATCGACGCCACCCCTTGCGGTCCGGCGCTGGGCCTAGTACCAACAGATATCCCGTGGCTTGGGGTACCCACAATAGACACCGTATTTGGAGCTTTTCGGATGAAAAACGTATTGATGGCCAGCAGCGCCATTGTCGGGGCCGCGGTCCTGGCGTCCAGCCCTGCTGCCGGACAGGTGCTGGAGCTCTCCGCTTTCCAGCAGTTCTTCGCCTCCGCCGGCGACGCCGACGAGGACGGTTCGGACCGTGGCTTTGGTTTCGCGACCAACACGGAAATCCACGTCAACGGCACGATCATGGCCGACAACGGCATCACCTTTGGTTTCCGCGTGGAGATCGAGGCCGATGCGGGCTCGACCAACAACGTCGACGAGAACAGCATCTGGGCGTCGGGCAGCTTCGGTAAGCTCGAGTTCGGCAACAACGACGGCGTCGAAGACTTCTTCATGGTCAACGGCTCGAACTCCGGCGTGGACTACGGCGGCGTCGGCAACCCGACGGCGAACTTCTTGACCTCCGCCTACGCGGGTGCTGCCCGCACGTCGGTCGACTTCCGCAGTGGCGTGGACACTTCGGACGCGACGAAGATCACCTACACCACGCCGAACTTCAGCGGCTTCAGCGCCGGCATCAGCTACACGCCGGACAGCTCGCGTGACGGGTTGGGCACGACCTTCCATCCCGCCGAGTCTACCGGTATTCACGACAATATCGCTCTGGGCCTCGGCTATGAAGGCGAGTTCAATGGCGTCGGCCTCGAGTTGGCCTTGGTTGGTGCTTTCGGCCATGCCGACGGTGAGCCGGAAGACGATGCCTACGGCATCGGCGGCGGTATCGCCATCAGCTTCTCCGGCTTCACCATCGCGACCGGTGTGGTCTGGGACGACAAGGACGGCGGCAGCGATGGCAGCGGCAATGATACCGGCGAAGGCTGGGCGGTCGACCTCGGTATCGGTTACGCCATGGGCCCGTGGAACTTCTCGGTGAACGGCATCTACTCGGAGGATGACGACACCGATGATGAGCTGATGGCGGCTTCTGCCAACATCGGTTACAGGCTGGCCCCGGGCGTCGTTGTCTTCGTTACCGGCTTCGTCGGTGAAGAAGATCTCGGCTCCGGCGACGACAACGACATCGTCGCGATCACCAGCGGCCTGAAGGTTTCCTTCTAAGCCAGATCGTACGACTTCGGTCGTTTGAGGGGGCGGCACCTTCGGGTGCCGCCCCTTTCTTTTGCGGTCTGGCCGCGCCACGATCCCCATTGGCTGCGTTCCCAATTCTTTTTGCCCGCTCCAGGGCCCTATGATATCTACACGGGCAGCAAGTTCTCGGCTGCCTCCGTTCAGGATGACCGGGGTCGATACAGACCGCAGCACACAGGGACGTGGAAGTGATGATTCGGACGGCCTTTGGCATGAAATCGGTGGGCGGGCGCTGGCTGGCGATGGCGATGGCAATGGCTGTCGCCGGTTGCGGCCTCGGCGGCGAAGCGACCTATCGCGACCCTACGGCGGAGCGGTATGAAGAGACCGGCGGCTCGATCCTTGGGGGCCGGGGGGGCATCGGCATCGGCGGCGAAGAGCCCGAGAGCCCGGGAAGCGGCGGTGGCGGCAGCGGTATCGGCGTCAATTCCTATCTGTGGCGCGCCTCGCTCGACACCGTCTCCTTCATGCCGCTGGCCTCGGCCGATCCCTTCGGCGGAGTGATCATCACCGACTGGTATTCGCCGCCCCAGGCGACCAACGAGCGCTTCAAGCTCAACGTTTACATCCTTGGCCGCGACCTTCGCGCCGACGGTGTCCGCGCCTCGGTGTTCCGCCAGCTCTTGGATCCGCGGACCGGCAACTGGATCGATGCTTCCGTAGAAGCGCGAACCCAGACCGATGTCGAGAACGCGATCCTGACCCGCGCGCGCGAGCTGCGCATCGCCTCAATCCAGTAAAACCCTCGGCGGGCGGCCTGCCGCCGCTCCCGAGCGGTGTTCCGCGCCGCCGGCGCTGCGAACCGCCCGCCCGGAGCCCCGCCCCAGTCCGCGATTCCCGAGATGAGCCGCTACAACGCCAAGGAAACCGAGGAAAAGTGGCAGAAGCGCTGGGCCGATGCCGGTTGCTTTGCCGTCCAGGCCGACCCCTCGCGCGAGAAGTACTATGTCCTGGAGATGTTCCCCTATCCCTCGGGGAAGATCCACATGGGCCACGTGCGCAACTACACCATCGGCGACGTGGTCGCCCGCTACAAGCGGGCCCGGGGCTTCAACGTGTTGCACCCCATGGGCTGGGACGCCTTCGGGCTGCCGGCCGAGAATGCGGCCATCGAGCGTGGGGTGCATCCGGCGACTTGGACCTACGAGAACATCGCCACCATGCGCGGCCAGCTGAAGCTGATGGGCCTGTCGCTCGACTGGGACCGCGAGATCGCCACCTGCCACCCGGGCTACTATGCCCACCAGCAGCGCCTCTTCGTCGAGATGATGGGCGAGGGCCTGGTTTACCGCAAAGAGTCCTCGGTCAACTGGGACCCGGTCGACCACACCGTGCTGGCCAACGAGCAGGTGATCGACGGCAAGGGCTGGCGCTCCGGGGCACCGATCGAGCGGCGCAAGCTGTCGCAGTGGTTCTTCCGCATCACCGCCTTCTCCGACGAGCTGCTGGCCGCCCTCGACGGCCTCGAGCGCTGGCCGGAGAAGGTGCGGATCATGCAGCGCAACTGGATCGGCCGATCCGAGGGCGCCACCATCCACTTCCACATCGAGGGGCGCTCCGAGGATCGTAACGACCGCCTGACGGTCTTCACGACCCGGCCGGACACGCTGTTTGGTGCCTCCTTCTGCGCGGTGGCCGCCAATCATCCGCTGGCCGCCGAACTGGCCGCGAGCGATCCGGCCGCGGCCGCCTTCATCGCCGAATGCAATCGACTGGGCACCAGCGAAGAAGCCATCGAGACGGCGGAGAAGCAGGGCTTCGACACCGGCCTGCGGGTGCGCCATCCCTTCCTGCCGGACAGCAGCCTGCCGGTCTATATCGCCAATTTCGTGCTGATGGAATACGGCAGCGGCGCCATCTTTGGGTGCCCGGCGCACGATCAGCGCGACCTCGACTTCGCCCGCAAGTACGGGCTGCCGGTGGTCCCCGTGGTGCTGCCGCCGGATGCGGATCCGGCAAGCTTCACGATCGGCGAAGAGGCCTTCACCGGCGACGGCAAGGCTTTCAACTCGGATTTCCTCGACGGCCTGGGCGTCGCCGAGGCCAAACGCGCGGCGGTCGACCGGCTGGCCGCCCAGGCCGACGGCGAAGGTACCATCCAGTACCGCCTACGTGACTGGGGCATCTCGCGCCAGCGCTATTGGGGCTGCCCCATTCCGGTGATCCACTGCGCCAGCTGTGGGCCACAGCCGGTGCCGGTGGCCGAGCTGCCGGTGAAGCTGCCCGACGACGTCAGCTTTGACCGGCCTGGCAATCCGCTGGCGCATCACCCGAGCTGGAAGCACACCCGCTGTCCGAAGTGCGGCGGTGCTGCCGAGCGCGACACCGATACCATGGATACCTTCGTCGATTCCTCCTGGTATTTCGCGCGATTCTGCAGCCCCTTCGCAGAGACGCCGATGGATCGCCAGGCGGTGGACTACTGGCTGCCCGTCGACCAGTACATCGGCGGCGTCGAGCACGCGATCCTGCATCTGCTCTATGCCCGCTTCTTCACCCGGGCGCTCGCCGCGGTCGGCTATCTGGGCGCCGTCGAACCCTTCGCCGGGCTGTTCACCCAGGGCATGGTCTGCCACGAGACCTATCGCGACAGCGATGGCAAGTGGCTGTTTCCCTGGGAGGTCGAGAAGACCGCCGAGGGCGCTGCGCGCCACCTCGACAGCCGGGTGCCGGTGACCATCGGCCGCGCCGAGAAGATGAGCAAGTCGAAGCGCAACGTGGTCGATCCGGAGTCGATCATCGAGACCTACGGCGCCGATACCGCGCGCTGGTTCATGCTTTCGGATTCGCCGCCCGAGCGCGACATGGAGTGGACCGATTCCGGCGTCGAGGGTGCCTGGCGCTTCACCCAGCGGCTGTGGCGCCTGGTCGGTGAGAACCTGGATGGCTTGCCGACCAAGGGAGCGCCGCTGCCGGACGGGTTGTCCGAAGCGGTCGTGGAGCTCAGGCGCACGGTGCACAAGACCGTCGCCGCCTGCAGCGACGACCTCGAGCAGTTCCGCTTCAATCGGGCGGTGGCGCGGATCTATGAGCTGGCCAATGCGCTGACCGCCTTCGCTCCGGCGGATGCCGGCGGGCGCTGGGCGCTGCGCGAGGGACTCGAACTTCTGGTGCGCCTGGTCGGCCCGATGATGCCGCACCTCGCCGAGGAGCTGTGGCAGCGGCTCGGCTATGACGGTTATCTGGTCGATGTGCCCTGGCCGAACGCCGAAGTGTCGCTGATCAGCGACGAGAGCGCGGTGCTCGCGGTTCAGGTGAACGGCAAGAAGCGTGCTACCATCACCCTGCCGATCGACGCAGGCGAAGAGGAGGCGCGCACCGCCGCGCTGGCGGAGCCGTCGGTTCAACGTGCCATGGACGGCAAGGCGGCGCGCAAGGTCATCGTGGTCAGGAATCGGATCGTCAATGTCGTGGTCTAGGAGAGGGATCGTTCGATTGCTGGCCGGGGCGGCGGGGGTGGTCCCGGTCGTCGGTCTAGCAGCCTGCGGCTTCCAGCCGCTTTATAGCCAGCGCTCGGCCGACGCCGACGTCGCTGCCAATCTGGCCTCGGTTCGGATCGACCCGCTGCGCGACCGGGTCGGGCAGCAAATGCACAACTATCTGCGCGACCGGCTGAATCCCGATGGGCAGCCGGTTTCGCCGAACTATAGGCTCCAGGTCCAGCTGCGCGAGACCTTGACCGAGCTCGGCGTGCGGCGCGACGAAACCGCGACCCGCGCCAACCTGCGCCTGACTGCCGAGTTCACCTTGCTGAATCATGGCGGCGAAGCGGCCTTGCTGACCGGGCGCTCCTCGTCGACGACAAGCTACGACATCCTACGCAACCCCTTCGCCACCACGATCTCCGAGGACGACGCACGGGAGCGCGCTCTGCGCGAGGTTGCCGATGACATCCAAACGCGCCTTGCGCTCTATTTTTCCCGCTAGGCGCATCCCGGGGCGGAAGCCGTGAAACTGGCGGCCAAGCAGGCGGAGCGTTTCCTTCAGGATCCCGACCCGGCAGTACGTGCGGTGCTGCTGTACGGCCCGGATGCCGGTCTCAGGCGCGAGCGTTCGGCAGCGCTGCTGGCCAGGATTGTTGCCGATCCCAGCGACCCCTTTTGTGTCAGCGAGATCGCAGCGGGACAACTGAAAGACGACCCCGCGCGCCTGGCCGACGAGGCCGCCGCGCTGACATTCGGCGGTGGCCGGCGTTTCGTACGCGTACGGGACGCCAGCGACAAGATCACCGCGGTTCTGAAAGATTTTCTGGCGGTTTCGCCGGGCGAGGCCTTCGTCGTCGTGGAGGCGGACGATTTGCCCGCGCGCTCTACCCTGCGCAAGCTCTTCGAAGCCGACAAGACGGCGGCGGCCCTGGCCTGCTACCACGACGACGCACGCAGCCTCGATGCCGTGGTGCGTGCTTTCTTCGCCGAGGCCGGAGTCGGGGTCGCCCGCGACGCGGCGGCATTCCTGGCGAGCCAGCTCGGCGGCGACCGGGAATTGACCCGCCGCGAGTTGGAGAAGGTGCTGCTGTTCAAAGGCGGCGTTGGCGAGGTCACCCTGGCGGATGCCGAGGCCTGTGTCGGTGACTCCGCACTGCTCAGCCTCGACGACGTCGCCATGGCAACAGCGGCTGGCAACCTGCCGGCGCTCGAGCGGGCGCTCAGCCGCTGTTTAAAGGAGGGCAATGCCCCGGTCAGCGTGCTGCGGGCGGTAGCACGGCATCTGCAGCGGGTGCATGCGGTGGCCGGGGCTGGCGGCGCGGTCGAGGAAGCGATGCGGCGGCTGAGACCACCGGTCTTCTGGAAGAACGAGGCCGCCTTCAAGGCGCAGGCGGAGGCTTGGCGCGCCGGCAGCCTGGCGCGGGCCATGGACCGCTTGATGCAGGCCGAAGCTGCCTGCAAGCGCAGCGGCGCGCCGGCGGAACTGCTGGCTTCGCGCGCCCTGCTGGAGATTGCCGCAAATGCACCAGGCCGGCGGCGGCGCAGCGGCTGAGTCGCTTTCCGCGGCTGCGGACACTCAACCTGACCGGGGCGGCATCTGGTTCAGCCGGTGCAGCACATCGTCCAGCTGCTCCAGGGTCTTGTAGTGGATGGTGAGCGAGCCGCCGGCACCCTGGAACTTGATGGAGACCTTGAGTCCGAGCAGGGCCGTAAGATCTCGTTCCAGCGCCAGGGTGTCGGTGTCCTTTGGCCGATCGTCGTCGAGCCTGGCCGGCTTGCGGGCGGTGCCACCGCTTGCGGCCGTCTTGGCATTCTGCACCAGGCGCTCCGCCTGACGCACATTGAGCCCACGGTTGACCATCTGGGCGGCGAGCGCCTCGGCGTTGGCACAGCCGATCAGGGTGCGGGCGTGGCCTGCCGTCAGCTTGCCTTCGTCCATCAGCAGCTTCACGCCTTCGGGCAGTGAGAGCAGGCGCAGGGTGTTGGCGATATGGCTGCGGCTCTTGCCGAGAGTGCGGGCAAGATCTTCCTGGGTGTGTTGGAAATCCTCAATCAGGCGGCGATAGCCTTCACCCTCTTCTAAAGGGGTCAGGTCTTGCCTTTGAACATTCTCGACAATGGCGAGTTCAAGCGATTCGGCATCCGTGAGGTCGCGGATAATGACCGGCACTTCATGCAGCTTGGCAATCTGGGCGGCCCGCCACCGCCGCTCGCCGGCGACGATCTCGAATTCGTTCGGACGCTCCGGATGGCGGCGCACCAAAATTGGCTGCAGGATTCCCTGGGCCTTGATGGATTCGGCGAGTGCCGCCACCGCGCCTTCGTCGAAGTGGTGGCGTGGCTGGAAGCGGCCGGGCCGCAGGTGCTCGATGGGAACCGTCTTGGTGGAGCGGACCTTGTCGAGCGAGGCGTAGTCCTCGTTCTCCTCACCGAAGAGGGCGGCGAGGCCGCGGCCGAGGTTGGTGCGTTTTCCCTGTTCCTGTGGTCCGTCAGTCATGACACGCTCTTCCCAATCCCGCGCCCCTCCCCTTCATTCCGTAACCGGAACAAGATTGCCGGCCGCCGTGCCTAGGACACCAGCGCCGGCTTGCCGGGCAGGCTGTTCTCGCGCTGCAGGATTTCCCGCGCCAGGCGGATGTAAGCCTGGGAACCGGCACAGCGCAGGTCGTAGAGCAGCACCGGCTTGCCATGAGACGGCGCCTCCGACACCTTGACGTTGCGCGGAATCATGGTCGTGTAAACGCGGTCGCCGAGGAACTCGCGCACGTCGGCTGCCACCATCTCGCAGAGATTATTGCGCCCGTCGAACATGGTCAGCACGACGCCCTGCAGCGACAGTCCGTGATTGAGCCCACGACGCACCCGGTCGATGGTGCGCATCAGGTGACTGAGGCCCTCCAGGGCGTAGAACTCCGCCTGCAGTGGCACCAGCACCGCATCCGCCGCCACCAGCGCGTTCAAAGTCAGCAGCCCCAGCGCCGGCGGGCAATCGATCAGCACGAAATCATAGGTGCCCCGCACCGTCTGCGCGGCGTCGCGCAGGCGGTATTCACGGCGCGCCACGTCGATCAGTTCCAGCTCGGCACCGGAGAGGTCGACACCGGAAGGCACGATGTCCATGCCGGGAACCAGGGTCTGGGTAACCGCCTGCTCGAGCGCCATGCCGTCCAGCAGCACCTGGTAGACGCTGTGGTCGCGCTTGTCGGCGGCCACGCCGAGGCCGGTGCTGGCGTTACCCTGCGGATCCATGTCGATGATCAGCACGCGCTTGCCGCAGGCGGCGAGCGCGGTGGCGAGGTTTACCGTGGTGGTGGTCTTGCCGACGCCGCCCTTTTGGTTGGCCACAGCGAGAATCCGGGTTGCGACAGGCGCGGGCGAGATCGTGCTGCGCTCCGGCATCGAATCGATATGTTGTAGGTTCAAGACGCTCCATCCCCAAGAGATAGAAGTCTGAGACGCAAGATTGAGGCTTCCGGGTCCGTCTCGCTCTCAAAGCGCTCTAGCCGCAGTCTCCACTTTTTAGCTACCTCGGTCAATTCTTCATCAGCACGGCGACCCTTGAGAAAGAGCCCCACGGGCTGATTTTTTGCGTTTTCCGGGCAAAGGAATCGCTCGGTGAGGTCAAGAATCTTCGGCAGCGGCGCAAACGCGCGGCAAGTGACTACATCGACAGGCAACGCTTCGAGGTTTTCGATGCGCCGTGCATGGATTTCGGCGCTGGCGCCAGTCACCCGCACCGCCTCCCGCAGAAATTCAGCCTTGCGCTGATCGGCCTCTACCAGATGAACCCGCCCGCAGCCAAGGATCGCGAGGACCAGGCCCGGGAAACCCGCCCCGGCGCCGATATCGAGAATGACGCGGGCGGCAGCTTCCGGGAGCGCCGGCAGGTAGCGGCAGAGCTGGGCGGAGTCGAGGAAGTGTCGTCGCCAGAGGTCATCCAGGGATCTTGGGCCGACCAGGTTGATGGCCTGGTTCCACTTCACCAGCAGCGCCGCATAGACGCGGAACCTGTCCAGTGTTTCACGTGAAACGGCCAGGCGCTCCTGGAATGCCTCAGGGGTCAGAGGAGGCTGAGTCACGCGGGCGGCTCAGGCCGCGCTGCCGCGTGCAGGCTGAGGATCGGCGACCCGCTCTCGCTTCTTAACGTGCCGCAACAGCGCCATGATCGCCGCCGGCGTCACGCCAGGAATGCGTGCAGCGGCGCCTAGCGTGGCCGGACGACTTATGGTTAGCAGCTGCTTAACCTCGGTTGAAAGACTGCCGACGACCGAGTAGTCCAAGTCGGGCGGCAGCTCCAGCGCCTCGTCCTTCCGAAAGGCGCGAATGTCGGCCTCCTGCCGCTCCATATAGCCCTGGTAGCGTCCCTCGATCTCGACCTGGCGGGAGACCGCCGGATCCAACGCGCGCAGCGCCGGCCAGATTTCGGCAAGACGTTCCAAGTCCAAGGCGGGATAGCGCAGTAGGTCGAAGGCGCTGCGGCGCACACCATCCTGGTTGATGGCGATTCCGGCCGCCGCCAAAGCGCTTGGGGTAGCGGTCATCGATTCCACCAGCGCGCGTCCCGCGGCCAGGCCCGCTGCTTTGGCTTCGAAGGTCTGTTGGCGAGCGCGGCCGACGCAGCCAAGGGCAATGCCACGGCCGGTAAGGCGTTGATCGGCATTGTCCGCGCGCAGACGCAAACGGTATTCAGCCCGACTTGTGAACATCCGGTAGGGCTCATTGACGCCGCGGGTTACCAGATCATCGATGAGGACGCCGATGTAGGCTTCGGAGCGATCGAGCACAAAGGGGCGGCTTTCCTGGTCGCTGCCGGCAGCATTCGCTTTCACCGCCGCGTTGAGGCCGGCGATCAGGCCCTGAGCCGCCGCCTCCTCGTAGCCGGTGGTGCCGTTGATCTGGCCAGCCAGGAAAAGCCCCGGCAGGCGGCGGGTTTCCAAAGAAACCTTCAGCTCGCGCGGATCCACGTAGTCGTATTCGATGGCGTAGCCCGGTTGCAGCATGACGGCTTCTTCCAGCCCCGGAATGGTCTTCAGCAGTGCCACCTGTACGTCCCTGGGCAGCGAGGTCGAAATGCCGTTCGGGTAGACCGTCGGATCGTCTAGACCTTCCGGCTCCAGGAAGATCTGATGCTGCCCGCGCTCGGCAAAGCGCACCACCTTGTCTTCAATCGAGGGACAATAGCGTGGTCCGGTGGCTTCGATCTGGCCGGAATAGAGTGGCGCCCGGTGCAGGTTCCGGCGGATCAGCGCATGCCCGGCTTCGGTGGTATGCGTGATGTGGCAGCAGACCTGGGGCCGCACAATGGACGCGGTCAGCGTCGAAAAGGGCTCCGGCGGCACGTCACCGGCCTGAGCCTGCAGGCCGGAAGTATCGATGCTGCGCCCGTCGAGCCGCGGCGGTGTGCCGGTCTTCAGCCGGCCGAGGGCGAAACCGGCACGCTCCAAGGTGGCGGAAAGACCAACGGCCGGAGCCTCGCCGACCCGCCCGGCCGGAATCCGCTCCTCCCCGATATGAATAACGCCACGCAGGAAGGTCCCGGTGGTCAGTACCACGGCACCAGCCGAGATTTCGCGGCCGTCGGCCGTCATCACGCCCCGGCAGCGGCCGGCGCCATCGAGGATGAGGTCTTCGACCGCAGACTCGACGATGGCGAGGTTTGCCTGCTCAGCCAGGATCGCCTGCATCGCCTGCCGGTACAGCTTGCGGTCGGCTTGGCATCGGGGGCCGCGCACGGCCGGGCCTTTGCTGGCGTTCAGGACACGGAACTGAATGCCGGCGGCGTCGGCCACGCGCCCCATGATCCCATCGAGCGCATCGATCTCGCGCACCAGGTGACCCTTGCCCAGTCCGCCGATTGCTGGATTGCAGGACATCACACCGATGGATTCGCGGCGATGCGTGATCAGAGTTGTGCGCGCGCCAAGACGGGCGGCGGCGGCCGCAGCCTCACAGCCGGCATGTCCCCCGCCGACCACGATCACGTCAAAGCTGTTGGTTTTCGCCATCTTTGGACACCCATGCTGTCCGGCGGGTTATAGCAAGCCCGCTGGCGCAATCAAGACCGAGGCGCCGCTTCAACACTCTCGGCGGGCCGGCGGCCTAATAGGGCTTCACCATGTTTCACGTGAAACATCTAGTAGGAACCCCCATTACTTGCCGATGCAGAACTCTGAAAACACAATATCTAGTAGGTCTTCCACATCGATGCGCCCCGTGATGCGCCCCAGCGCCCGCACCGCCAGTCGCAATTCTTCGGCCTTCAACTCCGGCAATTCCGCCGCCTGCGCCCGCCCCAAAGCAGCGCGACAGTCTTCCAGCGCATGGCGATGCCGCAGCCGGGTGATCCCCGCCGCCGCCTCTCCGCCACCGAAGGCCTCGCCTGCCCGCGCGACCAAGCGCGCCAACGCCGTGTCCAGCCCCTCACCTGTCTTTGCGGAAATCACGATCGGCTCCCGATCGCACAAAGTCTCGCACAGCCGGCCGACCGCCGCCGGATTGCAACGATCCGCCTTGTTCAGCAGCAGGATCGAACGGGAATCGAAGAGCGCCCCCACCGCATCGAGGGCGGCCGGATCCTGCAGCGCCGCTTCCAAGTCGACCAGCAGCAGCGTCACGTCGGCCAGCGCCGCCCGCGCCCGCGCTCGCGCCATGCCTTCCCGCTCGATAGCCGCCTGGCTCGCCAGCGCACCCTCGGCAGCAACGGCCTCCAGGGCACGCAAGCCGGCGGTATCCGCCAGGGTCACCGGATAGCCGGCGAGGTCGAGCTGCACCTCGACCACGTCGCGGGTGGTTCCTGCCGCTTCCGAAACGATCGCCACATCGCGTCGCGCCAGGGCATTCAGCAGCGAGGACTTGCCGGCGTTGGGCGAGCCGAGGATGACCACGGAGAGGCCTTCGCGCAGGCGTTCGCCTCGGTGACGGTCGTCGAGGGCGGCGGCGATCTCACCAGCCACCTCCGCCGCCTGCACCAGGGCGGAACGATCGAGTTCTGCCGGCAGGTCCTCCTCGACGAAGTCAATGGCCGCCTCGAAGTGCGCCAGCACCCGGGTCAGGCGCGCTGCCCAGCCGCCGGTCAGGCGCGCGAGTCCTCCCTCCATCTGCCGCAGTGCCTGGCGCCGCTGCGCTTCGGTGTCGGCGTCGATCAGGTCGGCCAGCCCTTCGACCGCACTGAGGTCCAGTTTGCCGTTGTCGAAGGCACGGCGGGTGAACTCGCCGGCTTCCGCCGGGCGCAGGCCCGGCAGCCGCGCGAGGGCCTCGAGCGCCGCCGCGATCACCGCCCGCCCGCCGTGCAGGTGGAGCTCACCCAGGTCCTCACCGGTAAAGCTGGCCGGCCCGGGAAACCAGAGCAAAAGACCACGGTCGATCGACCGGCCGTCGGCCGGATCGACGATTGCACGCAGCGCCGCCTGCCGCGGACGCGGTAATATGTTACCTCCAAGCGCGACCAACGCGCGGGCCGCCGCCGGTCCGGATATCCGGATCACGGCCACCCCCGCCCGGCCGGGCGCCGTCGAAGGGGCAAAGATGGTGTCCTCGGTCATGGAGTGGTGGCGCGGTTTCCTGCCTCCAGCGCCCGGGCCTCAGCCGCCTGGGAGCATCTCGTCTTCGGGGTGCAGCATCAAGCGTTTCACCCGGCCGCCTTTCACCAGGTGGATCTGCAGGATCTCTTCGGCGTCCTCGATGGAGTTGTAGTGATACCAGACCCCTTCCGGATAGATCACCATGGTCGGCCCGAACTCGCAGCGGTCGAGACAACCGGCCTGATTGATCCGCACCCCTTCCAGGCCAAGCTCCTTGGCGCGCGCCTTCAGGTAGTTGCGCAATCGGATGGCGCCCTTCTCCTTGCAGCAGCCGCGCTCATGGCCTGCCGGACGCTCGTTCATGCAGCAGAAGACATGGCAGCGGAAATACGGCGCCGGGTCTTCCCCGGCGTCCCGGGCGGAGCCCCCCAGGGGTGCGTCGTCCTGCGCAACCTCCGTCATACCCTATTGTTTTCCTTCCTTCTTATCGCCCGCGCCGGAAGACATCTGGGTCCAAAAGGCCTTCTGCAGCTGGTCCCAACCCTGCAGGCCCGCCGGCAACCAGGTCTTGAACAGCTGTTCCGGCTCCATGGCTTGCAGATTCGCCATCATGCGCTTCTCCAGTTCGGCCATCAGCGCTGCCTGCATCGGCGCCACATCGGGCAGACCGAGAAAGCTGCGCGCCTCCTCCGGGGTGCAATCGATATCCACGTGAATCTTCATCGCTGCCAACCTTCGTTGCACGGAGACCCTCGGCGCAAAAACCTGCTCCGCGGCTCCTCCGGCGGAAACCCACTCCGCATTTATGGTTGAGCCGACAAAGGCCTGCGGCCCATATAGGGAGCCTGAGACTACATGTCACCGACCGGCCGCCGCAATCCCGAGGCGCCGGGTTCGCCACGCCCAACCGGAAGGCCGCCGCCACCGGCAGGGGTAACAGGAGGAAAGCCGCCACATGGCCGAAGCCTCGAAACAGGTCCCCGGTGCCAAGCTCTCCGAACGCAACCGCCTGGGTGAGGAGACCAGCCCCTATCTGCTGCAGCACCGCGACAACCCTGTCGCCTGGCGGGCCTGGGGCGAGGCCGCTTTCACCGAGGCGCGCCGCGACGGCAAGCCCGTGCTGCTCTCGGTTGGCTATGCCGCCTGCCACTGGTGCCACGTGATGGCGCACGAATGCTTCGAGGATCCGGCCATTGCCGAGCTGATGAACCGATTATACGTTAACATCAAGGTGGACCGGGAAGAACGCCCGGACGTCGACAGCATCTATCAGGCCGCCCTGGCCTTGCTCGGCGAGCAAGGCGGCTGGCCGCTCACCATGTTCCTGACGCCGGAGGGCGAGCCATTCTGGGGCGGCACCTACTTCCCCCCGGAGCCGCGTTACGGCCGCCCCGGCTTCCCGCAGGTGCTGAATGCGGTGGCGGAGATCTACGCCAACGACAAGGGCCGGATCGAAAAGAACACCACCGCCTTGAGGGAAGCCCTCAGCAAGCTTTCGCAGAACCTGCGCGGCGGGTCCATCCCGCTCGAGGCCCTCGACCAAGTGGCGCTGCGCCTGCTCGAAGAGGTCGACCAGGTCGAAGGCGGCATCGGCAGCGCGCCGAAGTTCCCGCAGCCGGCGCTCATGAAGCTGTTCTGGCGCGCCTGGAAACGCGGCGGCGACGACGCGCTGCGCACGGCCGCCGAACTCACCCTGACGAAGATGTGCCAGGGGGGCATCTATGACCACCTGGGCGGCGGCTTCGCCCGCTATTCGGTCGATGCGCATTGGCTGGTGCCGCATTTCGAGAAGATGCTCTACGACAACGCCCAACTCATCGAGGTGCTGACCTGGCTGTGGCAGGACACTGGCAGTCCGCTCTACGAACAACGCCTGCGCGAGACCGTTGCCTGGGTTCTGCGCGAGATGATCGCCGACGGCGACGGCAGCGGTTCCGATCCCAGCGGCGCTTTCGCCGCCACGCTCGATGCCGACAGCGACGGCGAAGAAGGCAAGTTCTACGTGTGGCGAGCCGAGGAGATCGACACGCTGCTGGGTGAGGAGGCCGCCCTCTTCAAGCGCCACTACGACGTCCGGCCGCGAGGCAACTGGGAAGGCCGGACCATCCTCAACCGCTCGGCCGATCCGATCCTGGCCGACGTAGAGACCGAAGCGCGCCTTGCCGCCTGCCGCGAGATCCTGCTGGCAGTGTGCGCCAAGCGCATCTGGCCGGGCTGGGACGACAAGGTGCTGGCCGACTGGAACGGCCTGATGATCGCTGCGCTCGCCGAAGCGGCACTCGCCTTCAACGAAGCCGCCTGGCTGACGGCGGCGGAGACCGCCTTCGCCTTCGTAATCCGCGAGATGCAGAGCGACGGCCGGCTGCACCACTCCTGGCGCCACGGCCAGTTGAAGCACCCGGCGACCCTCGACGACTACGCCAATATGGCCGCCGCTGCCCTGGCGCTCTTCGAGGTAACCGGCAAGCCTGACTACCTGGCTCGGGCTGAGGCTTGGGTCGCCACCCTGGACCGCCACTACTGGGACGCTGGGACCGGCGGCTACTTCCTCACCGCCGACGACACGCCCGACCTCATTGTGCGCACCAAGACCGCCTACGACAGTGCCGTCCCCGCCGGTAACGGCACCATGCTGGGCGTCCTCGCCCGCCTCTTCTACCTCACCGGCAAGCCCGCCTATCGGGAGCGCGCGGAGGCCCTGGTCGCCGCCTTCTCCGGCGAGCTGACGCGCAATTTCTTCCCGCTCGCCACCCTCTTGAATGCCGCCGAGCTGCTGATCTCTGCCAAGCAGGTGGTGATCGTCGGCCGGCGCGGGACGCCGGCGACCGACGCCCTCCTCCGTGCCGTCGGGCGCCACTGCCAGCCCAACCGCACCCTCCAGGTGATCGAGCCGGGCGAAACCCTGCCGCAGGGCCATCCCGCTGCCGGCAAGGGCCAAGTCGATGGCCCGGACAACGAACCAACGGCCACCGTCTACATCTGCCACGGCCCGGCCTGCTCGCTACCGATCACAGACCCGACGGCCCTCACCGCCGCGCTCGCTGACCGCCGCTGACTATCATGACCCGCCGGAGCCTCACCCTCGACACCCCCACCGGTCCGGTGACCGTAACCGAGGAGGACGATGCCATCGTCGCCGTCACCTGGGGAGGCGGCGGCAAGGACGACAGCCGCTTGCTACAGAATGCTACGCAACAATTGGGAGACTACTTCGACGCCCGGCGGCGCGACTTCGACCTGCCCCTGAAGCCCCGCGGCAGCGCCTTCCATCGCGCCGTCTGGCGCGAGATGCTGGCGATCCCTTACGGCCAGACGAAGTCCTACGGCGACCTCGCCCGGGCAACCGGCGGCATCGCGCGCGCCGTCGGCACGGCCTGCGGCGCCAATCCCATCCCGATCTTCATTCCCTGCCACCGGGTACTTGCAGCCGACCGTCAGCTCGGCGGCTTCTCCGGCGGCAAGGGACCGGAGACCAAGGCCTTCCTGCTGACGCTCGAGGGCGCCTGGCCGCTGCAGCACGCGCTGCCGCTCGGCTAGTTCTTCCCCCTGCATTTCCGATAAGCTGGCGCCGAAGCTTGCCGGCGTCGACGCCAACCAGACAAGGTGCAATCAACAAAAGGGGAAAAGCCAATGGGCCAGGTCACCATCAAAGGCAAGGACGGCAGATTCACCGCCTACGTTGCGCTGCCCAAAGTCACGCCGGCCCCGGGCATCGTCGTCGCCCAGGAAATCTTCGGCGTCAACCAGGTGATGCGCGACACCTGCGACTGGCTCGCCAGCGAAGGCTTCGTCGCACTCTGCCCCGATCTCTTCTGGCGCATCGAACCGGGCATCGACATCACCGACAAAACCCAAGCGGAATGGGATCGCGCCTTCGAGCTCTTCGGCCTCTTCGACGTCGACAAGGGCATCGCCGACATGCAGGCGGCCCTCGCGGCACTGCGCGGTCACGAGGCCTGCAATGGCAAGGCCGGCAGCCTCGGCTACTGCCTTGGCGGCAAGATCGCCTTCCTGATGGCGACACGCTCGGATGCGGACTGCAACGTCGGCTACTACGGCGTCGGGCTCGGCGGCCTGTTGGGCGAAGCCGGCAACATCGAACAGCCGCTGCTGCTGCACATCGCCGAAAAGGACAAGTTCTCCTCGCCGGAGGAGATCGCCAAGGTGCGTAACGGTCTCGCCGGCAACACCAAGGTGACGGTCGAGGTCTACGCCGGCCAGGACCACGCCTTCGCCCGCCCCGGCGGCGAGCACTATGATGCCGCTTCGGCCAAACGCGCCAACCAACGTACCGTCACCTTCTTCAAGGAGCACCTCGCCTGATGGTCAAGGCAATACGAATTCACCAACCGGGCGGGGCGGATGTCCTGCGCTACGAAGACGTCGACGTCCCGGCTCCCGCCGCCGGCGAAGTGCTGCTGAAGCAGAAGGCCTGCGGCCTCAACTACATCGACGTCTACCACCGCATGGGCGCCTACCCGCTGAACTACCCCGCCATCATCGGCATGGAAGGCATGGGCGTGGTCGAGGCGGTCGGCGAGGGCGTCACCGCCTTCAAACCGGGCGACCGCGTCGCCTATGCAGACCTGCCGCCAGGTGCCTACGCGGAGGCGCGCGTCATGCCCTGGCATCGTCTGGTGAAGCTGCCCGACGAGATCGCCGACCAGCAAGCCGCGGCGATGATGCTGCAGGGCATGACGGTCGAATACCTCATCCGCCGCACCTTCAAGGTGCAGCAGGGCGATACCGTGCTGTTTCATGCCGCCGCAGGCGGCGTCGGCCTCATCGCTTGCCAGTGGCTGAACCACATCGGCGCCACGGTGATCGGCACCGTCGGCTCGGAAGAGAAAGCCGAACTGGCCAAGGCACACGGCTGCCACCACACCATCAACTACCGCAAAGAGAACTTCGTCGAGCGCGTGAAGGAACTGACCGACGGCAAGGGCGTGCCGGTGGTCTATGACTCCGTCGGCAAGGACACCTTCGACGGCTCGCTCGACTGCCTCAGGCCGCGCGGCATGATGGTGCTCTTCGGCGCCGCCTCCGGCCCGGTGCCGTCGCTCGATCCCCAGATCCTGGCCAAGAAGGGCTGCCTCTACCTCACCCGCCCCAGCCTCATGGTCTACAACAAGGAGCGTGCGGAGCTGGAGGCCTCGGCCGCCGCCCTCTTCGAGGTGGTGGCCTCCGGCAAGGTGAAGATCGAAGTCAACCAGACCTATCCCCTGAGCGAGACCGCGCAGGCGCACCGCGATCTGGAAGCGCGCAAGACCACCGGCTCGACGGTGCTGCTGCCCTGACCGGCCAGCGCCAGCAGGCAGCCAGCGAGAAGGGTCGCGGTCGCGTGCGACGGCGGCCCTTCTCGCTGCGCGTCTCCGTCCCTTCGCGGCTGGCCCGCAGCAGCTTCGCCCATGCCCTGGGTGCTTTCATCGTGATGGGCGGCTGGGGATTCTTCGCCAACAGCGGACATGGCGTCGAGGCGGCGCTTACGGCCGGCATGGTGCAGGGGACGCTATCGGTTTGCATCACGCTGACGCTGAAGACGATCGTCGACCGTCTGGCGCCGCGCTTTGCCGGCCGCGCGGCGCTTTGGGCACCACCGGCTCTGGCGGTACTGATCGGGGGCGGACTGCTCCTGGCGCTGCACCGGCTGAGCGGCACGCCGGAGCTGCTCTTGACGATCGCGCTGCCACTCACCGTCGCGACGGGCTACGCCGCGATCTACAGCTACACGCTCTGGCGCTTGCGCCAGGACCGAGGGGGAGACGAGGGCCGCGGTGAGCGGCCGCCGTCCTACTGATTCATCGAGTCGAAGAAGTCCTGGTTGGTCTTCTGATGCTTCAGCTTCTCGACCAGGAAGTCGATGGAATCGGTGACGCCCATCGGCATGAGGATGCGGCGCAGCACCCACATCTTCGACAGCGTGCCCTTTTCCACCAACAGCTCTTCCTTGCGGGTGCCGGACTTGCCGATGTCGATGGCCGGGAAGGTGCGCTTGTCGGCCAGCTTGCGATCGAGCACGATTTCGCTGTTACCGGTGCCCTTGAACTCTTCGAAGATGACCTCGTCCATGCGGCTGCCGGTATCGATCAGGGCGGTCGCGATGATGGTCAGCGAGCCGCCGTCCTCGATGTTGCGCGCGGCACCGAAGAAGCGCTTCGGGCGCTGCAGCGCGTTGGCGTCGACGCCACCGGTCAGCACCTTACCGGAGCTTGGCACAACGGTGTTGTAGGCGCGCGCCAGGCGGGTGATGGAATCGAGCAGGATCACCACATCCTTCTTGTGCTCGACCAGGCGCTTGGCCTTCTCGATCACCATCTCGGCGACCTGTACGTGGCGCTGGGCCGGCTCGTCGAAGGTGGAGCTGACCACCTCGCCCTTCACCGAGCGATCCATGTCGGTGACCTCCTCCGGGCGCTCGTCGATGAGCAGCACGATGAGGAAGATCTCCGGGTGGTTCTTGGCGATCGACTGCGCGATGTTCTGCAGGATCATGGTCTTGCCGGTACGCGGCGGCGCCACGATCAGGGCACGCTGGCCCTTGCCGATCGGCGCCGTCAGGTCGATCACCCGCGGCGTCAAATCCTTGACCGTCGGGTCCTCGACTTCCAGCTTGATGCGGTCGTTCGGATAAAGCGGTGTCAGGTTGTCGAAGTTGATGCGGTGGCGGGAGTTTTCAGGCGGGTCGAAATTGATCTGGCTGACCTTGAGGAGGGCGAAGTAGCGCTCGCCGTCCTTGGGCGAGCGGATCTGCCCCTCCACCGTGTCGCCGGTGCGCAGGCCGAAGCGGCGCACCTGGCTGGGGCTCACGTAAATGTCATCCGGGCCGGCCAGGTAGTTCGATTCCGGCGAGCGCAGGAACCCGAAGCCGTCCTGCAGGATCTCGAGCACCCCGCCGCCGTAGATCGGCTGATCGTTCTCCGCCAGGTGCTTGAGGATCGCGAACATCATGTCCTGCTTGCGCAGGGTGCTCGCGTTCTCGACTTCCAGCTCCTCGGCAAAGGCCAGGAGATCGGCCGGACTCTTGGCTTTCAGTTCTTGAAGGTTCATGGGCGCTTACGCCTGTGCTCGCTATCTATATACGGAATGGGGAGGTTTTTTGGACGGCACCTGCAGCGGTGCGTCTGCAGCTTACGGGGTGCTGTGGGTGCGGGATCGAAACCGCAATGCGGCAGGGGGTTTATCTAGCTGCAGCCTACGCGTGGCTGGTTACCGATTCATTAACCAATATGGGACGCACACCGCCGGACGGCAAGGTGGTGAAGATCGCTGACCGTTAATGCAACAGACGCCAGAAGTCAAGCAATCCCGGCCGCCCTTGCGGCTCAGAACGGCCGCACCACCGCCATGATGACGATCACCACCATGAGCAGCGCCGGCACCTCGTTCATGACGCGGTAAAAGCGCTCCGAATGCCGGTTGGCGTCGGCGGCAAAGTCGCGGCGCCAGCGCGCCACCATCATGTGCAGCACCGTCAGGACCACCACGGCGGTCGCCTTGGCGTGGAACCAGCCCTCGGTCCAGGCCTCCAGGTTCACCATCAGGGCGAGCCCGGCAGCCCAGGCGACGATCATGGAAGGATTCATGATGCCGCGCAGCAGGCGGCGCTCCATCACCTTGAAGGTCTCCGACTGCTTCGAGCCTGCTTCGGCCCGGCAGTGATAGACGAAGAGCCGCGGCAGGTACAGAAAGGCGGCCATCCAGGTTATCACCGCCAGGATGTGCAGCGCTTTCACCCAGAGGTAGGCCTCGCCCAGAAATCCCGCCATGGTTTGCCTCGCGCCGACCTATTCTGCCGCTGCCAGCGGACAACCCCGCCACTCGGCCGGGCAGAGGCGCTCGCCGGACTGCGAGCAGATCGGCCGCCCCGCCGCGATTGCCCCGGCCACCAGCCCCGCGAGACCGGCGATGAAGGGCGCCTCGATGCCCACCGTCGGCACCCGCAGATAGGCTGGTACGCCGGCCTTTTCCGCCAGGTGGCGGTACTCTATGTCGAGTTCCACGAGCGTTTCCGAGTGCTCGGAGACAAAGGCGATCGGCACCACGACGACCGGGCGGCCTTCGCGGCCCGCATGCTCGATCTCGCTGTCGGTGGCCGGCCCGATCCACTCCAGGGGGCCGACGCGGCTCTGGTAGCAGATCTTCCAGTCGAGGTTCACCTCGCCGAGGCGGCGCAGCACCGCGGCGACGCTCTGCTCCACCTGCCACTGGTAGGGATCACCCTGGTCGACGATCTTCTTCGGCAAGCCGTGGGCGGAAAACAGCACCCGCGGCGGCTTGTCCCCTGCCACGCCGCGCAGGGCTTCACGCAGGCCGGCGACCACGCTGTCGACAAAGCCCGACTCTTCCGGATAGCAGCAGACCGCACGGGTCGTCGCCTTGAGGCCCGCCGCCTCAGCCTCGCGCTGCCATTCCTTCAGGGAGGAGCCCGTAGTCGTAGTGGAAAACTGCGGATAGAGCGGCAGCAGGATCACCTGGTCCGGAGCGTAGGCGGCCACCTGACGCGCCGTCTCGCCCGCCCGCGGATGCCAGTAGCGCATGGCGATGAAGACCCGCAGATCGCCGAACCCTCTCTCCTGCAGCGCCGCCGTCAGGGCGCCCGCCTGTGCTTTGGTATTCGGCAGCAGGGGCGAGCCGCCGCCCATTTCCCGGTAGATCTCCTGTGCCACCGGCGCGCGCCGCCTGGAAATGATCTTCGCCAGCAGCCAGCGTAGCGGCAGCGGCAGCCGGATGATGGCGGGATCGAAGAACAGGTTGAAGAGGAAGGGCTGCACCGCTTCCGGCCGATCCGGGCCGCCGAGGTTGAATAGCACTACCGCGGTTTTCACCATCGCCACCTCTCCCCTCAGCCCTTCCAGGCCCGGATCTGCGCCAGCATCTCCGCCACATGCTCCGGCGGGGTCTCCGGCACGATGCCGTGACCCAGGTTGAACACGAAGGGGCCCCCGCTCAGTTCTTCGAGGATTTCGGCCACTCCCTGTTGCAGGCTGGATCCACCGGCGACCAGCATCTGGGGATCGAGGTTGCCCTGCAGGCAGGTCTTGGTTTGCAACACCTCGCGCGCCCAGGCGAGCGGCACCGTGGTATCCAGCCCCAGGGCGTCGGCGCCGCACTCGGCCGCATAGGCCTGGTAGAGCACCCCGGCGCCGCGCGGGAAGACAATAACCGGCACGCCCGGGCGCTCCGCTCTGATGCGCTCGACCAGCGCCCTGCACGGCGCCAGGCACCACCGCCTGAGCTGCGCCTCCGGCCAGATCCCGGCCCAGGAATCGAAGATCTGCACCACTTCAGCACCGGCGTCGATCTGTGCGATCAGATAGTCGCCGGTGGCCTCCACCAGCAGGTCGATCAGGCTTTGCAAGGCTTCCGGCGCACCATAGGCCCAGCGCTTGCCGGCGGCGAAATCCCTGCTGGAGCCGCCCTCCAGCATGTAGCTCGCCACGGTCCAGGGTGCGCCCGCAAAGCCGATCAGCGTGGTCTCCGCCGGCAGCTCGCGGCTGAGGCGCCGCACGGTCTCGTAGACCGGCGCCAGGGCGCCGTGCAGACGGTCCTTCGACAACCGTGCCAAGTCGCCCGGCTGCTGGAGCGCTTCCAGCCGTGGACCGTGGCCTTCCTCGAACCACACCTCCTGGCCGAGAGCATGGGGCACCACCAGGATATCCGAAAACAGGATGGCAGCATCGAAGCCGAAGCGGCGGATCGGCTGCAAGGTGACTTCGACGGCGAAGTCCGGCGTGTAGCAGAGGTCGAGAAAACCCTTCGCCCTGGCGCGCAGTTCCCGGTACTCCGGCAGGTAGCGCCCCGCCTGGCGCATCAGCCAGACAGGTGGACTCTGCAGGGTCTCCCCGCCAAGGGCGCGCAGCATCTTCTTCATCGGATGCTTCATCGCGGCTGCAGATTTGGAGGTTTGATTCATCCGGTTTCCGAGGTTCTGAAGGCGCTTTTCGTGTCTCTGTCGGCCGACAAGATGACGCTTTCTCGCGCCGGAGCAAAGACATCTTCCTTAAAAGATTATTACTAGAAAGCTTTGGTAGTTGTAGTTGATCCCTGTGAGTCCCGGGGATCTCCGCTGGCTCTGCGGCTGTCCCGTGAATCATCCTCAAGCCATCTCTGGCGCCCTGTTTCTGTGGGTGACCGGCGGCAAAGCGGTCGCAGGAGCACGGCTTGCACCGCAGCGGCACTCAGGGGATAACGGGGATAAGCGTGCCCCGGCGGAGCCGTCCCCGGGTTTCGCACGGCTGTGCATGCTATCTGTCCCGGCTGCCGGAAGGCTCTGGAGCATTGCGAGGTGATGGTGAGCGCTTATTTGACGTGCTGTATAACTGGGCCGGTTGTCCCCGTCTTTAGTCGTGGCGTGACAAGCCATGCACAGCTTTTTCAAGGTCGCGGGGCGGGCTGCCGGCGATGACCAGCCATCACCTGCACCTGGTCTCCGACGCCACCGGCGAGACTATCAACTCCGTCGCCCGCGCCTGCCTCGTCCAGTTCGGCGGCATCGAGCCGATCGAGCATGTCTGGAGCCTGGTGCGCACCCGCGGCATGATGGCCAAGGTGCTGCAGGGTATCGAAGCCAACCCCGGTCCTGTGCTCTACACCATGGTGAACCACGAGCTGCGCGACCAGCTGACTGGCTGCTGCGCCTCCTTCGGCCTGCCCTGCATCCCGGTGCTGGATCCGGTTATTCATAGCCTGGCCGCCTATTTCGGTGTCGAGATCCGCGGCACGCCCGGCCTCCAGCACGTGCTCGACGCGGAGTACTTCAGCCGCATGGACGCCATGACCTTCGCGCTGACCCACGACGACGGCCAACACTGCAGCGACATCGCCAAGGCCGATGTCATCCTGGTCGGGGTATCGCGCACCTCCAAGACCCCGACCTGTATGTACCTCGCCAACCGCGGCATCAAATGCGCCAACGTTCCGGTGGTGCCAGGCTGTCCGATGCCGGAGGAACTGCTGCACGCGCGCGGGCCGCTGATCGTCGGCCTGACCAAGGACCCTGCAAGTCTGGTGCAGGTACGCCAGAACCGCCTGCGCATGCTGACCGACGACCGCCAGGAGACCGACTATGTGAACCTGGAGGCGGTGCGTCAGGAGATCGCCCAGGCGCGGCGCTTTTGCGTTGAACACGGCTGGCCGCTGATCGACGTCACGCGCCGTTCCATCGAGGAAACCGCGGCGACCATCATGAATTATTACGCCAAGCACATCGGCGCCGAGGCCTGATGCCGCCGATTACCGATTCCTCTGCAGCAACCGCGATGCTGATGGCCGCGCAGGCGCCACCACTGGTGCTCGCATCCGCCAGCGCGGCGCGCGCGCGCCTGCTCGCCGAGGCCGGACTCGCGGTCCATTGCCAGGCCGCGGCCATCGACGAGGAGGGCATGAAGGCGGCACTCAAGGCGGAGGGCGCCACCCCGGCCCAGGTCGCCGAGACCCTGGCCGAGCTGAAGGCCCAGCGGGTGGCGTCAAAGCATGTCGGCGCCCTGGTGATCGGCGCTGACCAGATGCTCTCCTGCAACGAGGTGTGGTTCGACAAGCCACCCGACCGCGACCATGCCGCCGCACAGCTGCGTGCCCTCAGCGGCAAGACCCACACGCTCTGGACCGCCGTCTGCGTGGTGCGCGACGGCAGCCGTATGTGGCACCACAATGCCTCGGCCCGCCTCACCCTGCGGACCCTGAGCGACAGCTTCATCGACGCCTATCTGGCGGCTGCTGGGCCGGCGGTCACCGCTTGCGTTGGCGCCTATCAGCTCGAAGGTCTCGGCGCGCAGCTTTTCGCCAAGGTGGAGGGTGACTTCTTCACCATTCTCGGCCTGCCTCTGCTGCCGCTGCTGGATTTTCTCAGATTGAACAAGGCCCTGCCGACATGACGACGGCCGAAACCTTCTCGGGCAAGGCGCTCTCAGGAAAGGCAAAGGTCGCCGGCCTCATCGGCTGGCCGGTCTCGCACTCGCGCTCGCCGCGCCTGCATGGCTTCTGGCTTGCCCAGCATGGTATCGACGGCTGCTATGTGCCGCTGCCGGTGGCGCCGGAGAAGCTGGAACTGGCGGTGCGCGGCCTCGCCGCCGCCGGCTTCGTCGGGGTCAACGTCACCATCCCGCACAAGCAGGCAGTGCTTGCCATCTGTGACCAGGTGGACGGCATCGCCCGGCGCATCGGGGCCGTCAACCTGCTGACCTTCGAGGGCGGCAGGATCAGCGGCACCAACACCGACAGCTTCGGTTTCATGGAGAACCTGAAGGCCGCCGCGCCGGATTGGGCCGCCGGGCGCGCGCCGGCGGTGCTGCTCGGCGCCGGCGGCGGGGCGCGCGCCGTGGCCGTCGGCCTGCTCGAAGCCGGAGTGCCGGAACTGCGCCTCTGCAACCGCAATCGGGCGCGCGCCGAACAGCTGGCGGCCGACATCGGCGGACCGATCACCGTGCTGGCCTGGGAAGAGCGCGCCGCGGCGCTGGCCGGCGCCGGTCTGCTGGTGAACTCGACCAGCCTCGGTATGCACGGCCAGCCGCCGCTCGATCTGCCCCTGGACGTCCTGCCGGTCGACGCGGCGGTCGCCGACTTGGTCTACAGCCCGCTGGAAACAGCGCTGCTGGTGGCGGCTCGCGCCAGGGGCTGCGTCGGTGTCGACGGCCTCGGGATGCTGCTGCATCAGGCGCGGCCCTGCTTTGCCGCCTGGTTCGGTCCCGATCCGCAGGTGACGGCGGAGCTGCGCGCCTTCGTTCTCGGCGAAAGCTAGGGCAATCCATGCGCGTCATCGGCCTCACCGGTTCCATCGGCATGGGCAAGTCGACCGCCGCCGCCATGCTGCGGCGCCTCGGCCTGCCGGTGCACGATGCCGATGCGGCGGTGCATCGGCTGATGGCGCGCGGCGGCGCTGCGGTCGCCGCGGTCGAAGCGGCCTTTCCCGGTGTGGTGCAGGCGGGGGCCATCGACCGCAGCCTGCTCGGCGCCCGCGTGCTGGGCGATGCGGCGGCACTGCAGCGCCTCGAAGCGATCCTGCATCCCCTGGTGCGCGCTGAGGCGCGGGCCTTCCTCGCACAGCAGGCGCGGCTGCGCCGGCCGCTGGCGGTACTGGATATTCCGCTCCTCTACGAGACCGGCGGTGAGCGACTCTGCGACGTGGTCATCGTGGTCACCGCGCCGGGCTTCATTCAACGCGCCCGCGTGCTGCGCCGGCCGGGCATGACCGAGGCGAAGCTGCAGGCACTTCTCGCCCGCCAGCTGTCCGATGCGGAGAAACGCCGTCGCGCCGACTTCGTGGTGCAGACCGGGCTCAACAAGGCGCATGCCTTGCGACAGTTAGCCGCCATCGTCAAACTGTTGCGGTCTGGCCGCGGGCGGCGGCATCGCGGGGTCCCGGTCCGCGCTGCCGCGACGAAAGGGAATCCATGATGCGCGAAATCGTTCTCGACACCGAAACCACCGGCCTCGATCCGGCCGCCGGCCACCGCATTGTCGAAATCGCCGGGCTCGAACTGCTGCACCACCTGCCGACCGGGCGCACCTTTCGCGAGTACATCAACCCCCAGCGCGACATGCCGGAGGAGGCCGAACGCATCCACGGCCTCAGCGCCGACTTCCTGAAGGACAAGCCGCTGTTTGCGGCGATCGCGCCGGGCTTCCTCGACTTCATCGGCGACGCCAGGCTGGTCATCCACAATGCCGCCTTCGACATGAAGTTCCTCAACGCCGAACTGCGCCAGGCCGGCCTCGAGATCCTCGCGCCGGAGCGGGCTATCGACACCGTGGCGCTGGCCCGCAAGAGCTTTCCCGGCGCCCAGGTCAGCCTCGACGCACTCTGTCGCCGCTTCGAAATCGACAACTCGGCGCGGACCTTCCACGGGGCACTGCTGGACTGCGAGCTTTTGGCGGAGGTCTACCTGGAGCTGCGCGGCGGCCGCCAGCCGGGACTGGTGCTGGAAAGCCAGCGGCAGCTTGCCCGCACCGCTGCCCCCAGCGCGCGCGAGGTGCGCCCGCCACGCGCCCACGCGGCGAGCCCGGAAGAGGAGGCCGCCCACGCGGCCATGCTGGAAAAGCTGTCGGCCCCGCTCTGGCGGGCCTGAAACCCGGCGTGCCGACCCCGTCGGCCGTTCAGGCCTGGCCGTTTGCCTCGCTGGCAGCTTTCTTGCCGTCGGCGGCTTCCGACGCCGCGCGACGGCTGAGATAGAGCTGCGCGAAGTCGATCGGGCTCATCATCAGCGGCGGAAAGCCGCCGTCGCGGGTGTCGTCGGCGAGGATCGCCCGCGCGAAGGGGAAAAGATGGCGCGGCACCTCGACCATGATCAGTCGCTCGCGCATCTCCTCGCTGAGGCCCGGCGCCAGGCTGATGACCGCAGCGTAGTCGAGTTCCGCCATGAAGGCCGTGGCCTCGCCGATCTTGGCCGACGCCCGCAGGCCCAGCACCACCTCATAGACCTGATCCTGCAGCTGCTTCGGCGTCACCTCGACCGAGAGGTTGATGTCGGGCTTTTCCGACCGCAGGGTGCCGTAGATGGATGGCGCGTTGGGATTCTCGAAGGAGTGGTCCTTCACATACTGCGTGTTGATGGTCAGCGGCGGCAGTGCGGCTTCTTCGGCCATTTCCGGCTCCTCTTGTCACGGGCGGGCTTGGCTATCACGGATCGCTGCGCCAGACAACCAAGGCGGCAGGCAGGCGCCCGGACCGCTCAGTAGGCGGGTGCCACGGCGCCGACGCGCGGGTCGAAGCGCAAGGCCACCCCGTTGCCGACTACTTCGCCGGTCAGCCCGCGGATGAAGCCCCAGTGACTGACCACCAGCAGGCCGTCCCAATCTTCCGTCGCCAGCTGGGCGTCGCGGAAGCCGCGGCAGCGCAGGGCCAGCGCTTCTTCGCTCTCCTCCGCCTCCGGCCACCAGCGCTCTGGCAGGTCGCCGAAGCTGAACGTAGGCCAGCGCTGGGTCAGCGCGCTGCGGTGGCTGCCGACATCGCAGACGAAGCTGTAGCGCTCGCGCACGGAGGGTTCGATGGTGACCGGCAGGCCGAGCGTCTCGGCGATGATCTCGGCGGTGTGCAGGGTGCGCCAGTAGGGGCTGGCGACGATCCGCCTGACGCCGCAGTCGACAAGACGTTCGCTGGCCTCGCGCGCCTGGCGCTCGCCTTCCTCGGTCAGCTGCGGGTCGACGATCCCGGGATCCACCCGCGTTCTGGCGAAGTGGACGTTGAAGTGGGATTGGCCGTGGCGCACCAGGATCATCGGCCTATCCTGCGTTGCGGCGGCGCCGCGCCGTTGTCGTCGTCGTCTCCCGTGTTGTCCGCCTGGGAGACGTCCTCGTAGTCGCCGTCGATCACCTTGCCGCCGCGCCTCGGGGTGCCGGCTCCCGAGCGCCGCGGGCCCGGCCGACGCGGGTCGATCTCGATCCCATCGACGAAGACCCGGGCCTCGCCGCGGGCCGCCTTGGCGGCGATGTGACGGGCGACCAACAGGCGCAGCAGGTCGCGGAAAGGCGGAAAGAACAGCAGCAGGCCGAGGGCGTCGGTGACGAAGCCCGGCACCAGCAGCAGGGCGCCGGCCAGTACCAGGCAGAGCCCCTCGAACATCTCGCGGGCCGGCAGCTGGCCCTGGTCCATCTGGGCGCGGGCGCGGGTCAGCGCCGCCAGGCCTTGGGTCCGAAGCAGCAGCGAGCCTGCGAGGGCGGTGACGATGGTGGCCGCGATGGTCGGCCACAGTCCGATGGCGCCGCCGACCTGAATGAAGACCGCAACTTCCAGAAGCGGCAGCCCGATGAAGACCGCCAGTAGAATCAGGGCCATGCTTGCTCTTTCCCTGTCAATTACCTACATAATGCCTACGACCCGGCGGCAAGGCCAGCCGGACGCCCTTTATCCTTGCCGGTGCCAGGGGGGACCTGCGACCTGGGCCCGCCGGAGCGCGTCTCAACGATTGTGAGCGGATGAGCGACGCCAATTTCATAGAGATAGTGATTCTCGCTGCTGTCGCAGCCTTTTTTATCTTCAAGCTCCGTTCGGTGCTGGGGAAACGGACCGGGCATGAGGAGCGTCCGGAACTCGATCCCTTCCAGCAGGCCGAGGACCGTGCCAAGGAGGCCGGCGACGAGAAGGTGGTGAAGCTGCCCGAGCGGGACAAGGCCGACCGGCAGATCGACGAGGAGGACCTGCTCGAGGGCCCGGAGGCCGAGGTCGCCGGTACGCCGCTGGCCGCTGCGCTCACCCAGATCAAGCTGGCCGACCGGTCCTTCGACAAGGATCAATTCCTGGCCGGCGGGCGCGCGGCCTTCGAAATGGTCATCGGCGCTTTCGCCGCCGGCGACGCCAAGAGCCTGCGGCCGCTGCTCGCCAACGACGTCTACGACGACTTCTCCGGCGCTATCAAGGAGCGCGAGGAGGCCAAGCACACCCTGGAAACAACATTGATCGGCATCACCTCGGCAGAGATCATCGAGGCCGAGGTGCGCCAGAAGACGGCCTTCGTCACCGTGAAGTTCGTCTCCGAGCAGGTCAATGTGACGCGCGACTCGGAGGGCCGCATCGTCGACGGCGATCCCAACCACGTCGCGAAGGTTACCGACATCTGGACCTTCGCCCGCAACACCCGCAGCCGCGATCCCAATTGGGCGCTGGTTGCCACCCGCAGCCCCAACTGAGCCCTTCCCGGTGGGCCGCATCGGGATCGCCATGCCGCAGAAGCCCTTGAGACTGCCGGAAACGCTGGCTGCATTCCTGCTGGTCGGTGTGCTCGCCGCCTGCAACGGCGAGGCGCCGCCGAAAGAAGCCCAGCAGCAGGAGGTACCCAAGCCGCAGGCCGAGGCGCCGCCCGAGAAACCCGCCCTGCTGCTGGAGCCGGTCGACTTCGCTGCCTTGCCGGACTGGACAGCCGACGAGGTCAGCGCCGCTCTGCCGGCGCTGCTGCGCTCCTGCGGGCGCCTGACGAACCAGCCCGACGACCGGCCGCTCGGCCCCGACGGCCTGGCCGGCACGGTCGCCGACTGGCGGACGCCCTGCGCAGCCATCCAAGGGCTAGCCGCCGGCGACGATGCGGCGCTCCGCAGTGTTATAGAAGCGCAGTTCCGGCCCTTCGCGGTTTCCAATGCCGGTAACCGGCAAGGACTCTTTACCGGTTACTACGAAGCCGAACTGAAAGCGGCGGCGGACCCCGGCGCGCCGGGCGCCACCCCGCTCTATCGGTTGCCCAACGACCTGGTGACGGTAGACCTCGCCCTGTTCCGCGCCGACCTGCGCGGCGAGAAACTGGTCGGAAGGGTCGAGGGCGACCGGCTCGTCCCCTACCTGACCCGCCAGCAGATTGACGACGGGGCCCTTGCGGGCCGCGGCCTGGAGCTGCTCTGGGCCTCCGATCCGGTCGACGTGTTCTTCCTCCACGTGCAGGGCTCCGGCCAGGTCGTGCTGCCCGACGGCCGCAGCCAGCGGGTCGGCTTCGCCGGCTCCAACGGCCATCCCTTCTACGCCATCGGCCGCGCCCTCATCGAGGAAGGCATCGTTTCGCGGCAAGAGTCCTCCATGCAGTCGATCCGCGACTGGCTGCGCGCCAATCCCGAGAAAGCCGCCGAGATGATGCAGCGCAACGCCCGCTACATCTTCTTCCGCGAGATCGACGGCGAGGGACCGATCGGCGCCCAGGGCGTGCCGCTGACGCCCGGCCGCAGCCTGGCGGTGGACTCCGCCCTGCTGCCGCTCGGCGTGCCGCTCTACCTCGACACCACCTGGCCGGCGACCGACAAACCCCTGCGCCGCCTCATGGTGGCCCAGGACGTCGGCAGCGCCATCAAGGGCGCCGTGCGTGGCGATTTCTTCTGGGGCTCCGGCGAAGCAGCTCTCGCTGAGGCCGGCCGCATGAAGCAGAGCGGCGTCTACTTCCTCTTCCTCCCCAAAGCCGTCGCCGAGCGCCGCGAGACGGCGAGCTAGGCTTTACCGCAGCGCGATTTCAGGAGCGCCTGCATAACGGGCGGATCGGGGCGGGGTTCCTCACCTGATGACCACCGATGTCCGTTCGAAGGATCGTTCGGGTAAGAAGGATGAATTCGGCCGGGGCCAGTCCTTGCCGATTATCCCGGGATCAGTGGGACGATGGTGACTTTGGACCCGAAGGCACCGCCTCAGTCGACAGCCAGCTGACGCGCTGGGCTATCAACGTCGCGCCAGGCGGCCCCCGCCTTGCTTTTCGAAATTGGTAATACCATTATCGCCTCCAAGGATTTGGGAGGATCGCTTATGGCTGACGAGCGTCCGCGCGTCGGGCTCTTCGTAACCTGTCTGGTCGATATGATGCGGCCGTCGGTGGGCTTCGCGGCGGTGAAGCTGCTGGAGCAGGCCGGCTGCTCGGTCGGGGTCCCGCAGGCACAGACCTGCTGCGGCCAGCCGGCCTACAACTCCGGTGACCGCGCCGATGCCCGCGCACTGGCCGAACAGACCATCCGGGCCTTCGAAGGCTTCGATTACGTGGTGGCGCCCTCCGGTTCCTGCGCGGCGATGCTGCGGGAGCATTATCCTACGCTCTTTGATACCGATTCGGCATGGAAGGCCAGGGCGCAGGATTTGGCGGCACGCACATGGGAGCTGATCTCCTTCCTCACCGACCTGCGCGGCATGACCGCGGTGGATTCGGCCTTCGCAGGCAAGGTGACCTATCACGATTCCTGCTCCGGCCTGCGCGAGCTCGGCGTCCAGGCGCAGCCGCGCCGGCTCCTGCAGACCATTCCGGGAGTGGAACTGACGGAGATGGTGGAACACGACGTCTGCTGCGGCTTCGGTGGCACCTTCTGCGTGAAGTATGCCGACATCTCCAACAAGATCGT
Source organism: uncultured Pelagibius sp. (assembly GCA_964472095.1). Classification (GTDB taxonomy): domain Bacteria; phylum Pseudomonadota; class Alphaproteobacteria; order Kiloniellales; family Kiloniellaceae; genus Pelagibius. The sequence goes on along the minus strand of CAYYIV010000021.1, from coordinate 94 downwards.
GACGGCCAAGACCGACCACATCCTGGCCAGCGGCGCCGACACCCTGCTCGCCGGCGACCTCGGCTGCCTGATGAACATGGCCGGCAAGCTGCAG
>CAYYIV010000020.1:0-84794 GCA_964472095.1 uncultured Pelagibius sp. | reverse complement strand
ACCCCCGACTGATCGGACTCACACTATCAGATCAACGCGTTTTCACACAGGCTGGACCCGGAGCGGACCTTCCAACTGGTGAGCAAAACTTGCACCCGATTGTCTGGCTGCACATCGCCGCCTTCGCCTTGGTGCGGAACTCAATACCCGAGGGCGCAGCCGTCTTTCCGAGGATCCGATCCGCCGGACATGATGCCACGGCAATGATCGATGAGGATGGCCTGGCCGCCGCCCAAAGGCTCGGATGCCATGCGGATATCATGACCGATCGCCAGCAGACCTTGAATCGTCTCCGCCGGGAAGGACTTTTCGAGCTCAGCCCAGGCCTCGCCCGCGAAGACCCGCGGCATGTCGAGGGCGGCTTGCACGTCCAGGCCATAGTCAAAGATGTTCGTCAGCAAGCGCGTGTGCCCGAACGGCTGATAGTCGCCACCCATCACGCCATAGGGCATCAGTGCGCGACCTTCACGCGTCACCATGCCGGGCATGATGGTATGCATCGGCCGTTTCGAGGGACCTATGCAATTGGGATGCTCTGCATCGAGGCGGAACGACCGACCGCGATTTTGGAACAAGACACCGGTGTGCGGACAGATGATCGTACTGCCGAAGGAATCGTAGATGGAGTTGATGAAGCTGACGGTGTTGAGGTCGCGATCGACCACGCAGACGTAGACGGTGTCTGACTTCTGGAGGAGCAGGTCCGGCAAATCTGCCAGCGGACGGTCGAGGCGGATGCTTGAGCGCAACGTGCCCGCCCAGCCCTTCGAGAGCAGCTGTGCAAGCTTTGCTGTCATACTAGCGGGATCCGCAATCGCGGCGTTGCGGGCGGCGAAGGCCAGCCGACCCGCCTCGATCTCGAGATGTGTCCGCTCGGCCGATAGCGGTGCCCATGCCGGGAGATCGAAGCCCTCCAGGATGTTCAGCATAATAAGGGCCGTCAGGCCCTGATTGTTGGGTGGGATCTGGTGGACGTGTACCCCTCGATACTCTGTGCTGATCGGCGTCACGTAATCGCCGCGCACGGCGGCGAAGTCTTCGAGGGCGTGACAGCCACCGACCTTGCGGAGCGTGGCGACCATGGCCTCCGCGATCTCTCCTTCGTAGAAGGCGCGGCGCCCGCCGCCGGCAACCTTGGCGAGCGTTTCGGCGAGCGCGGGCTGGCGATGCAAATCACCTTCGCCGGGAACTTGGTCCCGCGGCAGGAAGACGGCCCGTGCCGCTTCGTTCTGCCGAAGCATCTCGGCGGCGCGAAGCCAGTCGAAACGCACCCGGCCGTGCACTGGATAGCCGTCGCGCGCATAGGCGACTGCCGGCGCGAGAAGCTGTTCAAACTCCATGCGACCATGAGCTTCATGCAGCCTGATCCAGGCATCGATGGCGCCTGGCATGGTCACTGCGTGAACAGAGGTAGCCTCGATTTCGCTGATGCCCTGTTCGAGGAAGAGATCCAGGCTGGCCGCCGCAGGCGCTCGCCCGGAGCCGTTGAATCCGATCACCTCGTCGGTGCCGCCGCGGCACATCAGCGCGAAGCAATCGCCGCCGATGCCTGTCGACTGGGGTTCGACCACGGCCAGGGTCGCCGAAGCCGCTATCGCCGCGTCCAGGGCATTGCCGCCCCTACGCAGAACGTCGACGGCAACGCCCGTTGCGAGCGGGTGGGAGGTTGCCGCCATGCCGTTGCAGGCGTGCACAGTCGATCGACCAGGAAAGTCGAAATCGCGCAAGGGGTGTCTCCTGTCTTATGCTTTGGGGTGGCGTGCGGGCCGTCGTGGCAGCTGGAAGCTTTGCCGCCGCTCCTCGTAGAGGCGCTCGATTCTGGCCATATTGCGCAACGAATCGCGGATGTGTTCGCGCGCCGCCTCGACCGCCCGCGGAACATCGCGGGCGATGATCGCCTCGACGATCTCGCGATGTTGAACGACGCCGTCGTCCCAGGAATCGATCCAGAGAACTTCCAGCCAGAGCGCCACCCGAAGCTGCTCGTAGAGCCGCCGCGTCATCTCCTGCAGCGCCTTGTTGTAGGTCGCAGCGACGATCACTTCGTGGACCTTCAGTCCCAGTTCCAACTCGCGGGCCGCTTGCCGGGCCTCGCCGTCCTGTCGCTGGTCGATCTTGTCGATCTCCGCCATGACCGCCTTCAGCCGTTCCAGGTCCTCTTCCGTGGCGGTTCGGCAGGCGATCTCGGCGGCATAGGCATCCAGGCCTTCGCGCGCGACCAGGAGATCGCGAATCGCCTCCGGCTCGAAGTGGACGACGGAATAGCCGCTGTTCTGCCGACCGATGACGAGCCCTTCGGACTCCAGAAGCATGAGCGCCTCCCGTAGCGGTGTGCGGCTGACACCGATCATCTGCGACAGCCGGATTTCGGAAAGGCGCTCGCCGGGATGGAAGGCCGCCGACAGGATCATGCCTTTCAGAGTCTCGTAGGCATGGCGGCGCAGGGCACCGCCTCCGGCTCTGGGAGAGGGGTTCTTGAGGGTGGCTTCGCTATGGCTCATATCAGTGGAGGCCCTTGATTCTGCTCCTGTCGTCAGCGAGCAGGTGCGCATGCAGCCGCCTCTCCACTCGCTTGGCAAGCAGGATTACGCCATAGACGATAACGAGATAGAAGGCGGCCGCTGTGATGAATGCCTCGTAGAAGGTGAGGTCCCGCGAGGCGATGGTCCGGGCTACGCCGGTGATATCCATCACGGTGATGATGGATACCAGGGACGTCGCCTGAATCTGATAGACGACCTCGTTGGTGTAGGCCGGCCAGGCCGCCGCGAGAGCCCGCGGAAAGAGAATGAACCGCAGGCGCTGAAGCGGGGGCATCCCCAGCGACATGCCGGCCTCGATCTCGCCGCGCGGCACCGCCAGCAGGGCGCCACGGAAAATCTCGGAGCTGTAGGCGGTGGTATTCAGCGTCAGGGTCAGAATGGCGCAGAACCAGGGTTCGCGAAAGAACTGCCACAGGCCGACCGCCTCCAGGCTGTGCCGGAACTGGCCGCTGCCGTAGTAGATAAGGAAGATCTGGGCGAGCAGCGGCGTGCCGCGGAAGAAGAACACATAGATTGTGGCGGGCCAGAACAGCACCGCTATGCGCGACAGGCGCAGGAGAGACAGCGGCATGGCCAGGAGCGCTCCTATGATGCAGCTCGCGGCCGTGTATTGCAGCGTGATGACGGCGCCATGGGCGAAGGCGCCCAGGTTCTCTGAAAGAAACGTCAGCATCAAAGCCGACCGCCGACGACACCGCGGCTTGCCCAGCTTTCCGCCCGGGCTTGCGCCCACATGGACAAGAGCGTGATGGCGAGATAGACGAGGCAGGCGGCAACGAAGAATGTGAACGGCATTCGGGTGGCCCGCGCCGCCACGTCCGCATTGCGCATCAACTCGGGCAGCTGGATGACCGAAATCAGCGCGGTGGCCTTCACCAGCACCATCCACACGTTGCCGAGGCCGGGCAGGGCATAGCGCAAAACCTGCGGCAGAATGACGAAGCGCAAGGTTGCTGCGCGGCCCAGTCCCAGGACGACCGAAGCCTCGTGCTGTCCGGCCGGCACGTTCAGGTAGGCGCCGCGAAACACCTCGCAGGCGAAGGCGCCGTAGATGAAGGTTATGGTCGCAATTCCGGCGACAAAGGGATTGATGCTCAGGACAAGGCTATATCCTACCGCCGCGAGCAGGTCCTGAACCAGCGTCGGAACGCCGTAGTAGACAAGCAGCAGCAAGACCAGCTCCGGTACACCACGCACAATGGTGGTATAGGCTTCGACGATGAAGGAGCTGACCCTGGACCCGCCCAACTTCACCAGCGCGGCCGCTAGTCCAACGAAGATGGCGCCCGCCATTGAAAAGACGGACACCATCACCGTGAGTTGAACGCCGTCCCACAGCAGCCAGCCATAGCCCTTCAGGTCAAGCATCGGCATCTGCGGGCGAAGCCGCCAATAGACCCGCGCCTATTCCCCGTAGACGTCGAAGCCGAACCACTTTTCGGAGATCTTCTGATAGGTCCCGTCAGCATGTAGCTTCTTGATTGCCTCGGAGAAGGCCTTTGCGATATACGCCTCTTCTTTGCGCACGCCGACACCGGCACCGTAACCGAACCACTTTGCCCCAGTGTATTCAGGGCCGCGGAACTCGAAGTCCTTGCCGTCGGGCGTCTTCAGGAAGCCTTCCGACGCAGCAACGACATCGCCCATCATGGCATCGACGCGACCGGACGCGAGGTCGAGATAGGCCTCTTCCATGGTCGCGTAGATCCGGAGGTTGATGCCGGGGTATTCGTCGCGCATGAAGCGCTCGAAGCTGGTGGCGCGCTGCGTGCCGACCACCACCCCCTTCATGCCCTCCGGCGTGATCTCCAGCTTGCTTGATTTCGGCACGATGAAGCGCGCCGGCACCTGATAGTACTTTTCGGAAAAGGTGATCTTCTCGCGACGCTCGTCAGTGATGTACAGGGAGGCGATGATCGCATTGTATTTCTGCGCCAGCAGGCCCGGAATGATGCCGTCCCAGTCCTGCACGACGAACTGGCACTTGGCGCTCATCGCGTCGCACATGGCGTTCGCCAAATCGATCTCGAATCCCTGCACTTTGCCGTCACTGTCGAGGTAGTTGAAGGGCGCGTAGGCACCTTCCGTGGCGATCAGCAGGGGATCGGGAAGCTGCTGGGCCACGGCCGGCGCGGCGAACAGAAGAGAAGCAACGAAAAGACCCGCGATTTTACGCATGACGAACTCCCTGTCTTTTTGATTGCATACAATATTGCATGCGATCGGAGGGGCGTCAACGGCGCCGCGTCGCTGGGCGCGCCTGCCTCGGGCAGATCGCGCGTCCCCAAAACTCCGTCAGGATCTATGTTGTGAAGTCCGAAGCCCCTGGGGCGCCGAGGTGCCCTAAACGACGAAGCCGTAGAGTTCCCACTCCGCTTCGGAGACTTCCTGGGCCATCCGTTCCCATTCCGCGTGCTTGACGGCGACAAAGCTGCGATGCAGCCGCACTCCCATGGCCTCTTTCGCAAAGGCCGAATTCTCAAGCTGCTCGATCGCGTCGAGCCAAGACCGCGGCAGGCTCTGCCCCATCCCCTCGGCCTCGCCGTTGCCGTCCGTGGGTGGTCCGGGATCCGCTTTGGCCGCGATGCCGTCCAGCGCCCCGGCCAGGGTTACCGCGGCGACCAGATAGGGGTTGGCGTCTACGCCGGCGACCCTGTGCTCGAAATGCCGGGCTTTGCCGGGCCCGCCCGGGACCCGCAGGGCGGTGGTGCGGTTGTCGAGCCCCCAGGCGTTGGAAGCCGGCGAGTAGACCGTGGAGGCAAAGCGGCGCCAGGAGTTCAGGAAGGGCGCCAGGATCACCATGGTGTCGCCGATGGTGCCGCGCACGCCGGCGATGGCCTGCAGCATCAGGGGGCTGAGCTGCCCGTCCTCCCCATCGGCAAACAGATTTTCGCCCGCCGCATTGGCCAGGGACAGATGCAGGTGCATGCCGGAGCCGGCCTGCCGACCGAACGGCTTTGCCATGAAGCAGGCCTCCATCCCGAACCGCCGGGCCACCGATCGGATCAGCCGCTTGCCGATGATGACATCGTCTGCTGCCCGCGCGAGATCCCGGTAGCGGATGGTGAGCTCGTACTGACCGACGGCGTATTCCGAGATCAGCGATTCCAAGGGCAGGTCGAGCTGCGATGCCCCCTGGTAGACGGCCTCGAAGAAGGGCGACATCTCGTCGAGCTCGTCGACCGACATGGTGTTGCGCGCTCGGGGTCGCCTTCCTGTGAGGGGGTAGCGCGCCGGCTGGTAGCGTCCGTCCGCATCGCGCTCCCGATCGATCAGATAGAATTCCAGCTCGAAGGCCCCCATCGGAGAGCAACCCGCGCTGCGGGCCCTTTCGATCTGCCGCATCAGGGCATGCCGGGGCTCGGCGTCGAAGGGGCGCCCATCGGGCTCATACATGCTGACCAGAACCTGGCCGCGGTTGGCGTGCGGCTGGAAGCCGAGCGTCCCCGGCACAGGCCAGCAGCGCTTGTCGCCCCCGCCGTCGGTCAAGACCAGGCCCGTGGCCTCGACGTCGTCGCCGGCGATGTCCTGCCCGAAGAGGGAACTCGGCATGGGGCGTCCGGAAAAATAGAGCGCCTCCAGCTCGTGACGCCGAATCGTCTTGCCGCGGCCGATGCCGTGGCAGTCGGTCATGACGACGTCGATGCCCTGTACGTCCGGGTACTTCGACAGGAACTCCAATGCTTCGCTCAAGAGCGTACCGCCTGGCGATTGAGTATCCATTTTCTTGTGTCAGTCCTAGAGCTCCAAAGCCGGTGCGCCGGTGCAACCGGGTGGGGCGGAGTCGTACAGGAACGCACCGACTCCGGCAATATGACGACCCGGGCCCGCAGCTGGCGCCTCTGGCCTCGCTTGCGCCCTGTCGGCGCAGATCGTAGGAAGGGGTGTCCAAGTACGACGGGAAAACAACAATGACCTTCACCGGAAGAGCCTGCATCGTCACCGGAGCGACGTCGGGAATTGGCCTTGCCGTCGCTACCGAACTGGCGGCGAGGGGGGCGGATCTCCTGCTGGTCGGACGCAATCAAAGCAAGGGGGAGGAGATTGCGTCGTCCCTGCGTGCGGCAGGGACGAAGGCGGCCTTTGTCGCGGCCGACCTTGCCGAGCGGGCTTCGTCGCAGGTCATCGTGGATGCGGCCCTGGCCACCTTCGGTCGCATCGACGTTCTGATCAACAACGCCGGCCTCCTGGTCAATGGCACCGCGCTGGAGTGCAGCGACGAAGACTGGGACCGCATCATGGACGTCAATCTGTCGGCGGCCTTCCGGCTGACGCGCGCGGTCTTGCCGCGGATGCTCGAACAGGCGGCCGGGTCGATTGTCAACGTCGCCTCGGACTGGGCCCTCATGGGTGCCAAGGGCGCCGTCGCTTACTGCGTTTCGAAGGCGGCCCTGGCGCAGCTGACACGTTGCCTGGCCCTCGACTATGCGGCTTCCGGCGTTCGCGCCAATGCGGTCTGTCCGACCGATACCGACACCCCGATGCTCGACCGCGCCTTCGACGCGGACGACCGCGACTGGAAACTTCGCACCCTCGCGGCAACCATCCCGCTTGGTCGGGTGGCGCGCCCGGAGGAGGTCGCCAAGGTGGTCGCCTTCCTCGCGTCCGACGACGCGAGCTTCATCACCGGCGCCCTGATTCCCGTCGACGGCGGCACATCGGCTCAGTAGCGGAGCGGTCCATTGTGTAATCTATTGGAATAACTATGTGTTTCGCGTCGATAAGGAGAGCCTCAGGAGGGTCCGTTTCCGGTGGAGTCTCATCATTTGAGGCTTCTCGGTCTCAATGTCCTAGACTGGTTGATGTGAGCGACCGAGTGCGCCCGGGCGCGGCGCTCAGACGGCGGGCTTGAAGTAGTCGGGGTTCTCCCGCTGCAGCTCCTCGATCCGCCGCACGGTACCGGCCAAGTGGCCGCGCATGGCCTCCTGCGCAGTCACAGGGTCTCCTGCCTCGATGGCTTCGAGCACCGCCCAATGGCCCTTCATGATCGTTCGCACCTTGCCGTCTTTCGGCAGGTCGAGCCGGCGTACCCGGGTCAGGTGTCCGGCCTTCGCCTTCAGCATGGCATGCAGGTTCAGCTGCCCAACGCCGCCGAAGAGGGTCTGGTGAAAGGCCTCGTCCAGCTCGTTGAAGAGGCCGATCTCCTCGAGGTTGCCGACCAGCGTATCCTGCATGGTGAGGATGGCACGGGCCTTCTTGATGTGGGCCGAATCCGGGGTCTCGGCCAGGCGCCGCGCCACCTCCACTTCGACGGCGACGCGCAGGAAGTGCGCCTCGTAGAGCTGAGCCACGTCGATCTTGGTCACCACCGTCTTGGACTGAGGGAAGATGCGGATAAGCCCATCCTGCTCGAGCCGCTGCATGGCCTCACGGATCGGCGTCAGGCTGACGTCGTAGTCCTTGGCGAGATTGACTCGGGATAGGGTGGCGCCGGGCGGCAGCTCCAGGCTGACGATGCGCTCGCGCAGGTCATCGTAGACCCGCTGTGACGCCGGGACAGTCTCCCCGCGCCGGGCGCGCAGCACGCCGGTCAGGGCAAGACGGTCGTCATTGGATGCCAGGGCCATGTCTGCTCGCTGCTCGCTTGGCGACTCGCCGCCGCGGCGGCGCCTTCTGTTTAGATAGCGCAGGTTTGCCGTTGCTTCAATTAATCTACTAATATATTAGTATTTTCCTGTCAGACGCAAAATTGTCGCCCGGCAGACGGCATTCAAGAAGAATCCCAATGGGAGGAAACTATGAAAATCAATAAGTTAGTTACTTTCTCCAAGGTCCTGGCGCTGGCGACAGCCGTTGGATTTGGCCTTGGTGCGGCTGCCGAGGCGCGGACGCTCAAAGTCCAGACCAGTTCAACCGCGAGCCACTTCACCCTGGCCTTCCTGAACGAGAACTGGGTGCCAAAGTTGAAGGAGATGACCGGCGGGTCGCTGGAGATCGAGCTGCTGCCGATCACGGCGGTGGTGCCGCACCGCGAAACGCCCGAGGCGGTTTCCATGGGCATTCTCGATGGCGACCTGACGTCGATCAACTACTTCGCCGGCCGCGATCCTTCCTTCGCACTGATGGGCGACTTGATCGCCGGCTACGACAGCGCCGACCAGATCCAGACTTTCTGCGCCAACGGCGGCGGCAAGGAAATGCTGCAGCGGATGTACGACAAGTTCCAGCCGGGCGTGAAGGTCGTCGGTTGCGGCGCCTATGCCCGCGAGGCCTTCGTTTCCAAGGTGCCGATCTACAGCGTCGCCGACTTCAAGGGTGTGAAGGTGCGCTCGCCGGAAGGCCTCGCTTCCGAGATCTTCAAACGCGCCGGCGCTTCGCCGGTCTCGCTGCCCGGCTCCGAAGTATACACCTCGCTGGAGAAGGGCGTTATCGACGCGGCCGACAACTCGGCCTATGCCAACAACGACGCCAACGGCCTGCACAAGGTCGCCAAGTTCCCGCTCTTCCCAGGCATCCACTCGACTCCGATCCTGCAGTTCACCGTGTCCCAGAGCGTCTGGGACCAGATGACTCCGGCGGAGCAGTCCGCCCTGGAGACCTGGTATGTCGCGGCCTACAACGACATGCGCCGCATCGTCGACATGGAGGACCGTGCGCTGGTCGCCCGCGATAAGGCGGCCGGTGACATCACCGTGATCGATTGGCCTCAGGAAGAGCGTGACAAGTTCCGCGAGATCGCCGTCGGCGCCTGGAAGGATTTCGCCGCTTCGTCCGAGATGGCCACCGAAGTCTACGACACGCACATCAGCTTCATGAAGCAGCTGGGTCTGCTGGCAAGCGACTTCTGATCGAGGGGTCCGCGCCCGTCTCTCCTCTCTTCAAGGAGCAAAGGGGACGGGCGCGGCCCATCTTCCTGTCGGCGCCGGTGCCTCGCGCAGGCTGTAGCAGCTGGCGACGGGACTCGCCCACATCTGCAGTGTGGCTCTGACGGAGCTCGGAACGGCAATGGTTTCGACCATGGGCAACGCAAGAAAATCCCTCGACGATACGGATATCGAGATCGCGGCCGACGATCCGTTGCATGACGAGGCTGCACTGCCGTTCTCGCGTTACGGCATCGTCGACCACGTCAGCCACTTTTCCGGCATCGCGGTTTCGGCACTCTACCTGGTCGCCGCCGGGGCGACGCTCTGGGAGGTGGTGGCGCGCTACGTCTTCAACGCGCCGACGCAATGGGCCTTCGAGGTCGTCATGGTGCTCTGCGCCGCCTCCTGGATGATCTCCTCGGGTTACGTGACGATGAAGCGACGCCACATCGGCATCACCGTCTTCCACGTCATGGCCTCCGACCGCGGCCGCTGGTGGCTCGACCTTGTCGCCAACCTCGTCGGCATCGTCGCGCTCTTCTTGCTGCTCTCCGATGCGGCGATCCGCGCCTACACGGCAATCAGCCATGTCGAGCGTACCGGCAGCGCCTTCAATTCGCCGATGCCGATGATCCTCAAGGTGCTGCTCATGCTGGGCGGCTTCCTCTATCTTGCCCAGCTCACGGTGAACCTGCACCGCCATTTCAACTCGCGCGCCTGCCGCCTCGCGGTGAAGGCGTTGGGCGCGCTGATGGCGTTCTACTTCGCCATCGCGCTGCTCGGCTACTTCGGCGGTGCCGACAGTGTCTTCGGCACCGTCCAGGGTGTTTTCGCCAGCCTCGGGGCGATGCTCGATCCGAGCCAGGCGCTCGACATGCGCTCCTACGACCTCGGCACCATCTCGCTCGTCATGGTGATTCTGCTGGTGACGCTGATGATGACCGGAATGCCGCTCGGCATCGTCACCCTCATCGTCTCTGTGCTGATGGCGGTTGCCTTCTTCGGCCCGCGCGGACTCTACCTCGTCTCCACCAATGCCGCCGGCCTGCTCGACCACTACACCCTGGTGGCTATCCCCTTCTTCGTGCTCATGGCCTCGATACTGGAGCGCGCCGGCATCGCCGAGGACCTCTTCGACGCCATGTCGATTTTCGCCGGCAACCTGCGCGGCGGCGTGGCCGTGCAGACGGTCGTGGTGGCCGTGATTCTGGCCGCCATGTCCGGCGTGATGGGTGGCGAGATCGTCATGCTGGGCCTGGTCGCCCTACCGCAGATGTTTCGTCTCGGCTACGACCGCAAGCTGACCATCGGCCTGATCTGCGCCTCCGGCGCCCTGGCTACGCTCATTCCGCCGTCGATCATCATGATCGTCTACGGTCTATCGGCCGAGGTCGGCATTGGCGATCTCTTCATGGCCGGGGCTGTGCCCGGCCTGATGCTTGCCACATTCTATGCGCTCTACGTGCTGGCCCGCGTGAACATCAACCCGAAGCTCGCTCCGACCGCCAAGGAAGTCGAAGCCATGACGGGCCGATCCAACAAGCTGTCGCGCGCGCGGATGTATGCGGTGATGCTCTGCATCGCGCTGATCGGCTCCGTCATGGGCTCGATCTACGGCGGCATAGCCTCGGTGACCGAAGCCGCCGCGGTCGGCTGCATCGGCGCCATGGTCGTGGCCGCGGTGCGCAACGAGATGAAGTGGTCGGTGCTGCAGGCGGCACTGCTTGGCTCTATGACCACGGTCGGTACCATCATTTGGCTGATCATCGGCGCAGTGTCCTTTGTCGGCATCTTCAACCTGGTCGGCGGCGGCGACTTCATGCGTTCGCTGTTTCTCGACCTCGGCCTGCCGGCCATGGGGGTCATCCTGGTGATGATGTTGATCCTGGTGATCCTCGGCACCTTCATGGAATGGATCGCCATCGTCTTCATCACCGTGCCGGTCTTCGCCCCCGTGGTGATGTCCCTGGCGCCCGAGCTCGGGCTCACCGAGGATCAGGCGAAGATCTGGTTCGGTGTACTCTTCGTGATGAACATCCAGATCTACTTCCTGTCGCCGCCCTTCGGTCCGGCCTGCTTCTGGCTGAAGTCGGTGACGCCGAAGGACGTCACCCTGCAGGAGATCTTCATTTCCGTCATTCCCTTCATCGGGCTTCAGATCATCGGCCTGATCCTGGTGATGATGTTCCCGCAAATCGCGCTTTGGCTGCCCGAGACGCTGGGCAGCTGAGCGCCGCTGCAAGGAGAGCGAGATGATCGGACGAGACAGCAAGGCGGATCTCAACGCCTACGGGCTTTGGCCCTGGATTGCCGGCGTTGTTCTGGCGGCGGTGCTCATCGGAGTGATGTTTGCGCTGGCCCGCGGCTTTGCCTGATAGAAGGGTGAGAGAACCTCAGTGACCACAGGAAGAAAGCAGTACGGCGACCTGCGCAGCGCCCGCTGGATGGCGCCGGACGACCTCCGATCCTTCGGCCATCGCTCGCGCACCATGCAGATGGGCTACGCACCGGAGGACTGGCAAGGCAAGCCCATCATCGCGATCCTCAATACCTGGTCCGACGCGCAGCCCTGCCACATGCACTTCAAGCACCGTGTAGAGGACATCAAGCGCGGCGTCTTCCAGTCGGGCGGATTCCCGATGGAGCTGCCGGCACTGTCGCTGTCCGAGAACTTCGTGAAGCCGACCACGATGCTCTACCGCAACATGCTGGCGATGGAGACCGAGGAACTGCTGCGCTCCCATCCCGTCGACGGCGCCGTGCTGATGGGCGGCTGCGACAAGACGACGCCGGGCCTCGTGATGGGCGCTCTCTCGATGGGTATCCCCTTCGTGTACGTGACAGCCGGCCCGATGCTGCGCGGCAACTACCGCGGCCAGGTGCTGGGCTCCGGCACCGACTCCTTCAAGTACTGGGACGAGCGCCGCGCCGGCAAGATCACCCAGGAGGAATGGGTCGGCGTCGAGGGCGGCATCGCACGCTCCTACGGCCACTGCATGACCATGGGCACGGCCTCCACCATGACCGCCATCGCCGAGGCCCTGGGTCTGACGCTGCCCGGCGCCAGCTCGATCCCCGCCGCTGACGCCAATCACCAGCGCATGTGCGCGGCCGCCGGCCGGCGCATCGTCGAGATGGTGTGGGAGGATCTGACGCCGGACCAGGTCGTCACCGAGGCAGCCGTGACCAATGCGGTTACCGTGGCCATGGCGATGGGCTGTTCGACCAATGCGATCATCCACCTGATCGCCATGGCGCGGCGCGCGGGCGTCGCCCTGGTGCTCGAGGATCTCGACCGCATCGGCCACACAACGCCGGTGATCGCTAACGTGCGGCCCACCGGCAAGGGCTACCTGATGGAGGATTTCTTCTACGCCGGAGGCCTGCGTGGCCTGATGAAAAACCTCGGCGACAAGCTCGACCGCTCGGCTCTCACGGTGTCGGGCCGGACCCTCGGCGAGGGACTGGAGGGCGCGGAAGTTTACAACGACGACGTCATCCGTTCGCTCGATAACCCCGTCTATCACGAAGGCTCGCTCGCCGTGCTGAAGGGCAACCTCGCGCCCGACGGCGCGGTCATCAAGCCGGCCGCCTGCGACCCGAAGTTCCACAAGCACTCAGGTCCGGCGCTGGTTGCCGACAGCTATCCCGAGTTGAAAAAGATCATCGACGACGAGAACCTGGAGCTCAATCCCGATACCGTGCTGGTGCTGCGCAACGCCGGCCCGCAGGGTGGGCCCGGCATGCCGGAGTGGGGCATGATCCCGATGCCCAAGGCGCTGCTGAAGCAGGGTCACCGCGACATGCTCAGACTGTCCGACGCCCGCATGTCCGGCACCTCCTATGGCGCCTGCGTGTTGCACGTGGCGCCGGAGGCCTACATCGGCGGTCCACTGGCGCTGCTGAGGACCGGCGACATCGTCGAGGTCGATATCCCCAAGCGCTCTCTGAACATGCGGGTGCCGGAGGAGGAACTGCAGCGCCGCCGTGCCGAGTGGACTCCGCCGGCGCCGCGCTTCGGGCGCGGCTACGGCTGGATGTTCTCCAAGCACATCGAGCAGGCCGACAAGGGCTGCGACTTCGACTTCCTGAGAACCGAGTTCGGCCCGCCGGTCGGCGAGCCGGAAATCAACTGAGATGGATGTACCCGCGATGACGGACCTGAAGCCTGAAACCCGCGACAAGCTGATGAAGGTCTCTGTCGCCACTCTGGCGACGGCGCTGTTCAAGCGCGGCCTGCGCAACCAGACCATCCAGGACGTCCGCCCCCTGCGCGCCAAGGGCCGCAACATGGTCGGGCCGGCCTTTACCCTTCGCTACATCCCGGCCCGCGAGGATCTCAACCAGATCGACGTCTTCCGCAACCCGGAACACCCTCAGCGCAAGGCGGTGGAGGTCTGCCCGCCGGGTGCCATCCTGGTGATGGACAGTCGCAAGGACCCGCGGGCTGCCTCGGCGGGCGACATCCTGATCACCCGGTTGCAGATGCGCGGCGTTGCCGGCGTGGTGACTGACGGCGGCTTCCGCGACGCCATGAAAATCGCCGAACTGGAGATTCCCACCTACCACAACCGGCCGTCCTCCCCGACCAACCTGACGCACCACCAGGCGCTCGACCTCAACGTGCCGATCGGATGTGGCGACGTGCCGGTCTTTCCGGGCGACATTGTGGTCGGCGACGACGACAGCGTCATCGTGATCCCGGCGCAGCTCGCCGACGAGGTCGCGGAGGAAGCGACCGAGATGACCGCCTACGAGGACTTCGTCTCGGAGCAGGTCAAGGCCGGCGAGACCATCGTCGGGCTGTACCCCGCGACAAAGCCGGAGAATCTCGAGAAATTCGCCGCCTGGCGCAAGGCCCAGGGACGTTGAGGAGGCGACGCTGACACCCATGTACATCGGCGAGCAGATCATCAACCCGACGCTTGACCGGCTGCGTCTCTCGACCCAGCTCGGTGTTGCCGATGTCGTGCTCGACACGCGGCCCAACACCCAGCTTGAGGGCGCCGACGGCAACTGGGACGCTGGAAAGGTCGCCGAATACCGCAAATGGATTGAAGGCTTCGACCTGCGCGTCGAGTGTATGTCCCTCGATCTCGGCTCCTTCCTGCTTGATACGGTCTACGACCGCGAGCGGGCCCAGAGCCGCGCCACAAAGATGCGCGCCGACGTCCGCGCCGCCGCCGACGGCGGGCTCGGCATGCTGAAGTATAATCTGCAGATGGTCGGCATCACCCGCACCGGCCGCCGGCCTGGCCGCGGCGGCGTGCTGGAAAGCGTCTTCCGTGCCGCCGATTATTCGCCGGAGGCCGATCGCGCCCACTCCTACTGGGGTATCGGCCACCCTGGCGGCGGCGTCGCCGGAGCCGACATCGCAGTGAATGCTGCCGGCACGCTGCAAGCGGTGGGGCAGGTGGTCGCCGAGGAAATCCGGGGCGTCAGCGCTGCGCAGGCATGGTCGGCGCTGGAGCAGCTCGTCGAAGCGATCGTTCCCACGGCGGAGCGGGCGGGGCTTCGCCTTGCCGCCCATCCGCACGACCCGGCCTTTCCGAAGGGCGGCCTGAACGGTGTCGAGCACGTGGTCGGCTCCATCGAGGGCATGGAGCGCTATCTCGATCTGGCGCCGGAGAGTCCGGCTCACGGCATCAATTTCTGCCAGGGCACTATCGCCGAGATGTCGTCCGATCCCTCGGCCTACGTGAGGGAGGCGATCCGCCGCATCGGCGGGCGCGGGCGCATCTACATGGTCCACTTCCGCAACATCAAGGGCGGCTTCTGCGACTTCTCCGAATGCTTCCCCGACGAGGGGGATGTCGACATGGCCGCCGCCGTGCGCGCCTACCGGCAGGTCGGCTATGGCGGTATCCTTTGCCCCGACCATGTGCCGGCCTCCGACCTCGACCCGGCCCGCGAGCGCTTCTTTGCCTTCTCGCTGGGCTACACCAAGGGGCTGCTGCACGCCGCATGAGCCAAGACCTGTCACCCGTGATCCGCCTCGATGCAGCCGACAACGTCGTCGTCGCCCGCGTCGAGATCGCCAAGGGCAGCTTCGTCGCCGCGGAGGGCGTCACCACGCTGCACGACGTGCCGCTGGGCCACAAGGTTGCCACCCGCGCCATCGCCAAGGGCGAGCCCATCCTGAAGTGCAACACCATCATCGGCTTCGCCGGCGAGGAGATCGCCCCCGGCAGCTGGATGCACAGCCACAACGTGCTGATGGACGAGTTCCAGAAGGATTACCGCTTCGCCCAGGACTACCGGCCTACCGAGCTGCTGCCGCAGGCCGAGCGGGCAACCTTCCAGGGCATCCGCCGCTCCGACGGGCGGGTCGGCACGCGCAACTACATCGGCATCTTCATCACGGTGAACTGCTCGGCCACGGTCGCCCGGCGCATCGCCAACTACTTCGACGCGGAGCGTCTGGCCGAGTTCCCCAATGTCGACGGCGTGGTGCCCTTCGTGCACGAGCAGGGCTGCGGCATGGAGATGACCGGTGAGCCGATGGACCTGCTGCGCCGCACCCTGGCTGGCTACATCCGCCATCCCAACGTCGCCGGTGCACTGGTCTGCTCGCTCGGCTGCGAGCGCAACAACCTTGCCCGCTTCTTCGAGGAGCAGAGCCTCGCCACCGGCAAGATGCTGAAGACCGTGACCATGCAGCAGGCCGGCGGCACCGCGGCCGCTATCGAGGAGGGCAAGGCGCTCGTCCGTGGGATGCTGGCCGAGGCGAACGAGGTCACCCGCGAGCCCTGCTCGGCCGAGCACGTCATGGTCGGCCTGCAGTGCGGCGGCTCCGACGGCTTCTCCGGGCTCTCCGCCAACCCCGCCCTCGGCAAGGCGGTTGACATCCTGGTGCGCCACGGCGGCACCGCGATTCTCTCTGAGACCTCGGAACTCTTCGGCGTCGAGCACACACTGACCGCGCGCGCCAGGACGCCGGAGATCGGCCGCAAGTTCGTCGAGCGCATCGAGTGGTGGCTGGACTACAGCAAGGGCCGCGATACTCAGATCAACGGCCGCGTATCGCCCGGCAACAACGCTGGCGGCCTCGCCAACATCATCGAGAAGGCGCTGGGTGGCGCCAAGAAAGGTGGTTCCTCCGGCATCAACGAGGTTTACCGCTACGCCGAGCCGATCAGAGAGCACGGCCTCGTGATCATGGACACGCCGGGCTATGACCCGGTTTCAGCGACCGGACAGATCGCCGGTGGCGCCAACCTCGTGTGCTTCACCACTGGGCGCGGCTCCTGCTTCGGCTCCTTCCCGGCGCCCACCATCAAGCTGGCGACTAACACGCCGATGTACCAGCGGATGACCGGTGACATGGACATCAACTGCGGCCCGGTGATCGACGGCACCGCCACCCTGGAGGAGATGGGCGAGGTCATCTTCCGCAAGATGCTGGCGGTCGCCTCGGGCGAGAAATCGAAGAGCGAGGCGCTCGGCGTCGGCGAAGACGAGTTCGTCCCCTGGCCCATCGGCGTGCTGGCATGAGGAAGGCGAGATGACGCAGATCACTGGGGATACACTCGACAAGCTGAGGAAGTGCGGCCAGGGTACCCTGACCACCCAATTGTTCCGCCGTGGCTACCGCCAGCAGTTCCTCGTCGGCCTGGCGCCACTGAACCGGAACGCCGGCAGCTTCGCGGGCGAGGCCTTCACCCTGCGCTTCATTCCCTCGCGCGAGGACAAGGACTGGGACCTCGGCGACCTGAAGAAGCGCGGCGAAGACAACATGCAGTGGGAAGCGGTGGAGGCGATCGCCGCCGGTCAGGTGCTGATGATCGACAGCCGCAATGACCCGCGCGCCGCTTCGGCCGGCAACATGCTGCTGACCCGGTTGCTGCGCAAGGGCGTGACTGCCGCGGGCGCCCTGGCGCGGCGCCACGGCCGTCGCCGACGGCTGGGTGTGGTGCGTGAAGACCCTGGGCTCGCGCTGGACCATCGAGAAGATGTTGGCGGCGCCGGACGGCCGCGAAGCGGTCATCGAGTGGACTCATTGGAAAACCGCGGTCGGCGAGGCGCTGCGCGGCGACGAGTGGTACATCTTCAACGAAGATGTCACGAAGATTCGGGAGATCCGCGCCTATTATGCCTCGCCGGTCGACAAGTCCCAGGCGGTGAACCAACTGCACGACTTCGACTACGCCGGCCGCGGCTACAACATGGAGCCGCCCAGCCCGGCTCCCAAGCTGGATTGAGGCGCAGGGCGATGTGCCGGTGGCTTGCCTTGACAGGGGCGGCCATCTGCGCGAAGGCATCCAGGAGATGTCAGGAAGCTGCCGCGGAAGCGCGGGCAGCGGAAACGGAATCAGCGGAAAGCGGGAAGAGACGATGAACCTAGCCCTGAGCGGAAAGCACCTGATCGCCGGCGAATGGACGGCCGGCGAGGCGAGCTTCGAGTCGGCGCCGGCCACCGGCCCGGCGCGCGCCTATGCCGTAGGCACCCCGGCGCAGGTCGACGCGGCGGCCAAGGCCGCCGAGGAGGCCTTCTGGAGCTACGGCTATTCCAGCCGCGCCGAACGCGCCGCCTTCCTGCACCGGATCGCTGATGAGATTGACAAGCGCGGCGACGCGATCGCCGAGGTTGGCTGCCAGGAGACCGGTCTGCCAGAGGCCCGCCTGGTCGGCGAGCGCGGCCGCACCACGGGCCAGCTGCGCCTCTTCGCCGCCCACATCGAGAAGGGCGACTACCTGGACCGTCGCCACGACGCGGCGCTGCCGGACCGCCAGCCGCTGCCGCGCCCGGACCTCAGGCTCATGCAGCGCCCGATCGGCCCGGTCGCCGTGTTCGGCGCCTCCAACTTTCCGCTCGCCTTCTCCACGGCGGGCGGCGACACCGCCGCGGCGCTGGCCGCCGGCTGTCCGGTGGTGGTGAAGGGCCACTCGGCCCACCCCGGCACCGGCGAGGTCGTGGCCCAGGCCATCGAGGCGGCCGTGAAGGCAGCCGGCCTGCACCCCGGTGTGTTCTCGCTCATCCAGGGCGGCCGCCGCGACGTCGGGCAGGCGCTGGTGCAGCATCCCCTCATCAAGGCTGTCGGCTTCACCGGTTCGCTGGCCGGGGGACGGGCGCTCTTCGATCTCTGCGCCCAGCGGCCGGAGCCGATCCCCTTCTTCGGCGAGCTCGGCTCGGTCAACCCCATGTTCCTGCTGCCGCAGGCGCTGGCCGCGCGGGGCGGCGAGATCGCCAAGGGCTGGGCCGGCTCGCTCACCATGGGCGCGGGGCAGTTCTGCACCAACCCCGGCATCGCCGTCGCCATCGACGGTCCCGAGCTGCAGGATTTTGTCGCCGCGGCCTCGGCGGCGTTGGAGCCGACCGCCGCCCAGACTATGCTGACCGACGGCATCGCCGAGGCCTATCGCCAGGGCCGCGACCGCGTGCGCGCCTCGGCCGGTGTGCGCGAGGTGCTGATGACGACCTGCGACCGGCGCAATGCCACGCCCTATCTGTTCTCGACCAGCGGCAAGGACTGGCTGGCCAACGAGGAACTCGGCGAGGAGGTCTTCGGCCCGCTCGGCCTGGTGGTAGCCGCCAGCGGCTTCGATGAGATGGAGGCAATCGCCCGCAGCCTGCAGGGCCAGCTCACCTGCACCCTGCACATGGACGACGCCGATGCCGAGGCGGCCCGCCGCCTGCTGCCGATCCTCGAGCGCAAGGCCGGTCGCCTTCTGGCCAACGGCTTCCCGACCGGCGTCGAGGTCTGCGATGCCATGGTGCACGGCGGGCCCTATCCGGCCTCGACCAACTTCGGGGCCACCTCGGTGGGCACTCTGTCGATCCGCCGCTTCCTGCGTCCGGTCTGCTACCAGAACATGCCCGCGGCCGTGCTGCCCGCGGACCTGGCCTGATCGGCGGTGTACCGATGAAGCTCCCCGAGAACGTCTTCAAGCGGGCAATCCTCTCCGGCCGCCAGCAGATCGGCCTCTGGTGCATGCTGCCCGGCGGCTTCGTCACGGAGGCGCTGGCAGGCGCCGGCTTCGACTGGCTGCTGCTCGATACCGAGCATTCGCCCTCCGACGTGCTGACGGTCTTGCCGCAGTTGCAGGCGGCAGCCGCCTACGATGTCTCGCCGGTGGTGCGCCCGGCGTCCAATGATCCGGTGCTGATCAAGCGCCTGCTCGATTGCGGCGCCCAAAGCCTGCTGATTCCCTACGTGCAGTCGGCCGAAGAAGCCGCGGCGGCGGTCGCCGCCATGCGCTATCCGCCGGCCGGCATCCGCGGCGTGGCGGGGCTCACGCGGGCCAGCCGCTTCGGCCGCGTGGAAGGATATGCCAAGCGCGCCGAGGAGGAGCTCTGCCTCCTGGTGCAGGTGGAAACGCGCCAGTCGCTCGACGCCATCGAGGCGATCGCGGCGGTCGACGGCGTCGACGGCATCTTCATTGGCCCGGGCGACCTCTCGGCCAGCCTCGGTCACCCGGGCGAGCTCTTCCATCCCGAGGTGATTGCCGCCATCGAGGACGCCATCAAGCGGGTGCGCGGTGCCGGCAAGGCCGCCGGGATCCTGACCTACGACATCGCCTTCGCGCGGCGCTGCATGGAGCTCGGCACGCTGTTCACCGCAGTCGGGGCCGACCTCGCGATCCTGGTGCGCGGCGTGGAGCGGCTGGCGGGCGAATTCAAGTCCGGCTAGCCTTTCGGCTGTCGCCGGCGACAGCAGCGCGCGATCATACGTCCTCCTCCGGCTCCGTTAGGGACTATCGGCCAAACATGCCAGATTCAACCCGCCCCTCCGACGGAGTCCAGGCGCTGCCAGGCCCTGGCCGCCTCCCTACTTCGGCCTGCCTTCTGGCGGTCATGGCGCTGGAGCTGCTGGCGCGGCTGAGCGGCAGCGGAGCGGTCCAGGTTGGCGCCTACGGCGCCATGTTTCTCACCGTGCTCGCCGCTGTCCGCGACCTCGGCCTGCGCGAGAAGTACCTGCTCACGCTCTGCGCCGTGCTCACGGTCCTGGCCTTGCGGTTGCACGCCGACCCCCAGGCGGTGATCCGGGCAGGCCTCGATCAGGCGGCCTTCCTGATGGCCTTCATCCTGCTGCTGAACCTGCTGCACGAGGCGGCTGCGACCTCGCCTTCCGTTGCCCGCTGCGGCGACTACCTGACCAAGCAGCCGCCGGGCCGGCGCTACTACGCTCTCAACTTCGGCAGCGCGATCATGGCGGTGCTGTTCAATATCGGTGTGGTGAGCTTTCTGGTGCCGCTGATCCAGCGCGGCATCGAGAGCGCTACGCCCGGCGACGCCCGCAATCCGATCCGCGAGCGCCGCCAGATCGGTGCCATGCTGCGGGGTTTCGCCTGGAGCGTGATCTGGTCGCCGACCGCCATCGCGCCGCTGGCGCTGATGGAACTGATCCCCGGCACCAACCGGCAGCTCTGGATCTTCATCGGTTTCTTCATCTTTATCGGGCTGCTGGTGCTCGGTGCGCTGGAGGACCGCTTCCGCTTCCGCGCCTACAAACCGCAGACCAAGCGCAGCGCTCCGATTTTCCCAAAGGCCGCCTATTTCCGCTTCCTCCTGGCCTGCGCCTGGCTGTTCGGCATGAGCGCGCTGGTAATGCTGCTGTCCGGCGAGACGGTGGTCTTCGGCCTCATGGTCTCCTGCCCGGTGATGCTGGTCGGCTGGCTGCTGGTGCAGAACCTGGGGACGCCGCAGGGGGCACTGGCCGCCAGCGCCGAGCGCCTGCGCATTATCGCCTTCGCGAACCTCGCCGGCGCGGCGCCGGTCGCCATCACCCTGGCCTGCTCCGGCTACGTCGGGCGGGTGGCGGCCGCACTGATCCCGGCGGAGGCCTGGGCGCGCTTCCTCGGCCTTGACGCCATGCCAGACTTCGTCTTCCTCTCGCTGCTGCCGGTCGCGGTCGCGGCGCTCAGTCTGCTGGCGCTCAGCCCGATCATGATGGCGGTGTTTTTCGGCAGCCTGATCGGCAGCCTGCCGGTGCTGCCGGCCGATCCGACGCTGACTGCACTGGCGATCTCCTGCGGCTGGGCACTGTCGATGACGCTCTCGCCCTTCGCCACGGTGGTGCTGCTGATCAACCGGGTCGGCGGCATCCCGACGCGGAGCCTGACCTGGCGGTGGAACTTCGCCTACACCTGCCTTGCCGCGATCGCCCTGGTGCCGGTCTTCGCAGCGCTCACCGGCGGGCAGTAGCAAGGTATCGTGCGAAGCGCATGTCAGTCGCGGCGAAACGTGATAACACCTTCCCTTCGACACACCCCACGGCCTGGGAAAGCGCGATGACCGGGAAAGAAGCGGGCGCCGATCTGGTCAGCCTCGGCAAGCGGATCCGCGGCGCCCGCCTGGAGCGGAAGATGACTCTGGAGGATCTCGCCAAGGCGGCCGGGGTCTCCAAGTCCGTGCTGTCCCAGGTCGAGCGCGGCACCACCAACCCGACCCTCGCGACCCTGTGGAATGTGGCCAAGGCTCTGGCGCTGGACCCGCTCGAACTGTTCGGCGGCGACGGCCCGGCGCTGCAGGGCGCCGACGGCCGGGAAAGCCTGATCTCCCTGGTCGACAGTCCGGTGATCGACAACGAAGCAGCCAAATACCGCCTGGTCATCCTCAATGCGCCGGAGCTGGCAGGGGTGTCGGAGCTCTACCGCCTGGTTCTGCGCCCCGGCGGCGTGCTCGACAGCAAACCGCACGAGCGCGGCGCCGTCGAGCAACTGACCGTGCTGAGTGGCGAGGTCGAGATCCGCTGCGGCGGCGACCGGCTGCGCCTGCAGCCCGGACGGACCGCCCGCTATGCGGCCGACGTTGCCCATGCCATCGCCGCCGTTGGCAAGCGCAACGCCGAGGCACTGCTTTTCGTCAGGTTCTCTAAATCGAAATAACTTCCATTAAATCGAATTTCCTCTATAGTGGATCTTGACGAAGGGGCGAGGAAGCTCGCGTGAGGGATCGGGACGGATGGGCATTCGATCGCATCGGGAGAGGCGTCGGCAGCGGGGCGCGGAACCGGCCAGGGAGGGCGGCGGCGTCTGCGGCGTCAGCCTGCGCTGCCTGGAAAACCTCTGGGTCCGGCTGAAGGTCGGCGACCGCCTGCGGCCGCGCGACGCGGAGACGCTGCGGCGGCTCGCGCTGTCGCCCTTCGACCGCAGCACGGTCTACGAGCTGGATTCGCGCGGCTATGTCATTGCCGTCGGCCTGCCGGGCGAGACTCACCTCCTCGACGCCGGGGCTCTGCTGGCCGTTTTCGAGGCGCGTTTCGGCGTTCCCGCCAGCTTCGTACCGCTGGGCCTGCGCGCCGCCTCCTGACGCTTTTCGCAAGCGGACTTGCCCGCTTTCGACGCGCCGGCCTAGAGTGCCCCGGGCGCGAGCCCGCTTTGCGACATCGAATGCAGGGCTTCCAGGTGACGGCACCACGAGCGAAGACCACGGCTTTGGCGCGGCAGATCCTCGAGATCGCCCGGCGCGACGGCCTCGCCGCCGATGCCCATTTGGCGGAGGTGAAGCTGGCCGAGCGCCTCGGCGTCTCGCGCTCGCCGGTGCGTGCCGCCCTGGCCCTCCTGAAAGACCGGGGTGTGGTGAAGCTGGTGCCCAAGCTTGGCTACTTTCTCGCCCTCGACAGCGACAGCACGGCTTTCACCGCCGTCGCCTTGCCGGAGCCGGAGGAGGAGGCCATCTACCGCGACCTGGTGCGCGCGCGCTTCGCCAACCTGATCCCGCAGCAGCTTGCAGTCAGCGACGTCATGCGCCGCTACGTCTGCGACCGGGCGACGGCCAACCGCGTGCTGGCCCAGATGTCGGAGGAAGGCGTCATCGAGCGTGCGGCCGGGCGCGGCTACGTCTTCGGCCCGGTGCTGAACGACGCCAGCGCATACGAGGAGAGCTACCGCTTCCGTCTGCTGGTCGAGCCGGCGGCCGTTCTGGAACCCGGCTTCCGCCCTGACCCCAAGCGCGTGAGAAGCCTGCGCGAGCGCCACGCCGCACTGCTTGCCGCCGGTATCGAGACGGTACCTATGGCCGAGCTCTTCGAGGCCGACGCCGACTTCCACGAGGCCATCGGTGCATTCTGCGGTAACCGCTTCCTCAGCCACGCCATCCGCCTGCAGACGCGCTTGCGCCGCCTCAGCGAGTACGAGAACTACAACGACCGCGGGCGCCTCAGCGATTCCTGCCGCGAGCACCTGGCCATCCTCGACGCCTTCGAGGCGGAAAACTTCGACCGCGCCGCCAACCTGCTGCGCCGTCACATCGAGGTCTCTCAGCAAGTCCGCCCGAACTTCGACAAGGTGCGCGCCCTGGCGCACCGCAGGATGACGCGAGTCTGACGGCCTCTCATTGCAGAGTCGGATCCAGGCAGTCCAAGGAATGGGGTCACATCATAAGTATTGAAAACTTTACACCCCTGCAGACGCCCCGCGCTAACCTCTTGGATTCCCTTTCGATCGGGTATTGGCACGGCCTTTGCTCATAAGCGACATCGGCTGCCCTCTGCCGAGGATGGCCCTCTATTGTCGGAGCATACTGCGATGCGGCTGATCAGCTCGGCAGTGCTTGCGCTGCTCGTCTTCGTGTTCTCGCCTGGCGCCCAGGCCGTTCCCATGTTCTTCATTGCCGACATGGACGGGGCGAGCGAAAACCCGCCGAACGACTCACTAGGCACCGGAAGCGTGCGGGTCGAGTTCGACATCGTAGCGCACACGATGCGCGTCCAGGTCAGCTTCAGCGGCCTGACCGGCACCACCACGGCGGCACACATCCACTGCTGCGTCGCACCTCCGGGCAATGTGGGCGTGGCCAGCCAGACGCCGAGCTTCGAAGGCTTCCCGCTGGGCGTCACCAGCGGCACCTATGACAATCTCTTCGATTTGACGCAAGCCAGCTCCTTCAACGCTGCCTTTATCGCCGCCAACGGCGGCACCGAGGCGGGGGCGGAAGCGGCCCTTCTGGCGGGCCTGCAGGCCGGGACGGCCTACTTCAACGTCCACACCACCTTCGCTGCCGGCGGCGAGATTCGCGGCTTCCTGCAGCAGGTGGCGGAGCCGGCCAGCCTTGGCCTCTTCGGACTCGGCCTCGCCGGCCTCGCCCTGCTGCGGCGCCGGCGCGCAGGCTAAGCCCGGCGAGTCCCCCGACCTTCGAAATTGCCGCCGGGGCGGCGGCCGTCTAGTCTCACGACCGCGAACGACCGTGGCGCGGCGTAGAGGTGCCCCCCTTGACCTTCCTGCCCTTCCAGACCCTCTGCTTCGAAGACCTGAGTCTCGGCATGACCGAGGTCTATTCGAAGACGGTCCGTTCGTCGGACGTGGTGGGCTTTGCCGAGATCACCGGCGACCGTAATCCCATCCACCTTTCCGAGCACTTTGCGGCCAAGACGCTGTTCAAGGGCCGAATCGCCCACGGCCTCTACACGGCGAGCCTCATTTCCGCGGTGATCGGCACCAGGCTGCCCGGCCCGGGCGCCATCTACATCTCCCAGACCTTGAGGTTCCTCGCGCCGGTGAAGATCGGCGACACGGTCGATGCCATCGTCGAGATCACCGAGCTGAACGCCGAAAGGCTGCGCGCCAAGCTGGACTGCAAATGCAAAGTAGGCGAGACCACGGTGCTCGAAGGGGAGGCGGTCGTAAAGGTGCCGCGGCGTGAGGAAGTGTGACCAGCTGCCGGTGAGGACGGTGGAGCCACCCGCATCCTCTCCGCTTCAGCCGGCCTAGCGCGGCGCGGCGGCCCGGCCGAAGAATATCCGCCGCAGCTGCCGGGTGCCGAGCTCCCGCTGGAGGATGCCGAAGGAGTTGTAGGCCATGAAGGCGAGGCCAACGCAGATGGTGGTCGCCCAGACCTGGGCGACGTCGCGATGCTCGAAGACCTTGGCGACCGCGGCCAGGAAGCCGCCGTGCTCGGCGCGCGATTCGAAGGCCTTCTCGAGCAGCAGCGCGAACATCGTGGCGACGGTGTAGAGCATCGTGCGGGCGACGACGTCGAAAATGGCCGGCTGGTTCCCGAACCAGCGGCCGATCGGCACCTTTTCGAGGACGATCAGGACCTTGGCGGTCACCAGCGCCACGACGATCGCCGTCGTGATGCCGCTGAACGCGATGCCGAACTGGGCGAGCAGGAGCTGCTTCAGGATCATGATCAGTACGAAGCAGGCCGCGAAGTAGAGCGTCGCCGCGAGCATCAGTCTCATCTCGTCGACCAACCAGTGGAGAAACTTCATGCGGCCTCCGACGTCATCCGGTCCTCTGCTGCACGGAGCGTGAGCAGCGCGCCGATCCGATCGGCATCATGTAAACAGTACGTCGTGGTCTCGTCTATGCAGGACTCGTTGCTTGGGCGGCGTTCGCGTCCGCACTCGGCGGATCGCTGTGCGCCATGCACCCGCGCAGGAAGCCGTTCGCTGTTGTATTTTTTTTAAAATCTGTACAACATGATCGTCTTGGGCAGCGGGGCCAGGGGAGGCCGGATATTGCCGGCCGGTCGCGTTCATGCTGACCGCAAATGCGGGTCGTCACAGGGAAGCGCAGGGAATGGGAGACAGAAAATGTTGAAAATCAATAACTGGAGCGCGGCGCTGCTGGCTGGTGTCGCTGCCATGGCCGTCGCAGGCGGCGCGCAGGCGGCCGGCAAGATTGTGATCTCCAACTGGGACGGCTACATGCCGGCCGACATGCTGGAGCGCTTTACGGCCGAGACCGGCATCGAGGCTGAGCTGGCGGTGCATGCCACCAATGAGGAGATCATGGGCAAGGTCGTGGCCGGCAAGGGCCGGGGCTACGACGTGCTCTTCGTCTCCTCGCCCTTCGTCGAGGCGCTGCAGAACCTGGGGCTGGTGGCCGAGCTCGACCACACCATGATCCCCAACATGCAAAACCTCTATCCGGAGGCCATGCAACTGGATTACGACCCCGGCAACAAGGTCTCGCTGCCCTACGCCTGGGGTACTACCGGCCTCTGCTACCGCAGCGACCTGGTGAGCGGCACGCCAGACAGCTGGATGGACCTGCTGAAACCGGCCGATGCCTTGAAGGGCAAGGTCACCATGCTGTCGACCGACCGCTGGCTGATGGCCGCCGCCTTCCTCGCCATGGGCAACTCGGTGAACACCACCGACGCGGCTGATCTCGCCGAGGCCAAAGACCTGCTGATCGCGGCCAAGAAGGATCTCCTGGCCTACGACGACACCACCTTCTATGCCAAGCTGGTTTCCGGCGAGGCTTCGCTGGTGCAGGCATGGGACGGTTGGTGCAACTACGGCATCGCCGAGAATGTCGACATCAAATACGTCATCCCCAAGGAAGGCTCCGACCTCTGGGTCGACACCATGGTGATCACCACGGCCTCGCAGAACAAGGAGGCGGCCCACAAGTTCCTCGACTTCATTCTCAAGGCCGACAACGGCGCCTGGGTGCCGGAGAACATCCTCTACAAGGTGCCGAACAAGGCGGCCATGGAGGCGCTCGATCCGGCGCTGATAGCGCAGTACCCGAATCTCGGCTTCACGCCGGACGAACTGCTGAAGCAGGAACAGCTGCGCGATCTCGGGGCAGGCCAGAGAGCCTTCTCCCGGACCGTCACGGAAATCCTGGCGTCCAACTAGGTAAGCCGGACGTCGGTTCGCCGCCGCTCCCCCGGTGACCCTGGGAGCGGCGGCGGCACTTTTGCCCGCTGGACCATGCCCCGCTCAACACTCAGAGACTGGCTTCTGCTCGGCCCCGGCCTTACCTGGCTGGCGTTGTTTCTCGTCGTTCCCTGCGGCATCGTCTTCGTCTTCGCCTTCTTCGAGCGCGGCATCTACGGCGGCATCGACTACCTCTTCACGCTGGAGAACTTCTCCCGCGCCTTCGATCCGCTCTACCTCTCGATCTTCCTCACCTCGGCAAAGATCGCCGGCCTCGCCACCCTCATCGCGCTGCTGCTCGGCTATCCGGCCGCCTACGCGATTGCGCGGGCACCCGCCAGCCGCCAGACCGCCTACCTGGTGCTGGTCATGCTGCCATTCTGGAGCAACTACCTGATCCGCACCTATGCCTGGATCGTGCTGCTGAACCGCGAGGGCTTAGTGAACAAGGGTCTGGTGTCGCTCGGTCTGGTGCAGGAGCCGCTGGCGCTGCTCTACAACGAGTTCGCCATCGTCACCGGGCTGGTCTACAACTACCTGCCGTTCGTGGTGCTGGCGATCTACTCCTCCATCAGCCGCCTCAATCCGGAGGTGCTGGAGGCCTCGGAGGACCTCGGCGCATCCTCGCCGCGCACCTTCTGGCGCGTCACCCTGCCGCTGACCCTGCCGGGCGTCGCCGCCGGTGCAGTCTTCGTCTTCGTGCTCTCCATCGGCAACTTCATCACACCCGACCTCTTGGGCGGCGGCCGTCTGCAGATGGTCGGCAACATCATTTATGACCAGTTCCTCACGGCACGTGACTGGCCCTTCGGCGCAACCCTCAGCTTCCTGCTCATCGGCGTCATGATGGCGCTGCTGTTCTCCCAGGCGCTGCTGGTGCGCCGCGTGCAGGGTGAGGGGGCGGCCGCCCATGGCTAGAAACATCAACCCGACGCGGCTCTGGCTGGGCGCCCACCTGCGGCTGGTCTACCTCTTCCTCTACCTGCCGATCGCCGTGCTCATGGTGTTGAGCTTCAACCGCGCAGGCCTGCCGACGGTGTGGAGCGGCTTCTCGCTGAAGTGGTACGGCGTGCTGCTCGACAACAAGGCGGTGCTGAACGCCGCCGCCAACACCGTGACCGTAGCCGTAATCTCGACCTTGCTGGCGACGCTGCTGGGCTCGCTGCTGGCCATCGGGATGGAATACCGCCGCCGCAGCCCGGCGCTGGAGGCCGTGCTCTTCGCGCCAATGATCATCCCCGACATCGTGCTGGCCATCGCGCTGCTGTCGTTCTTCACGCTGCTCGACTTCACCCTCGGCCTGCACTCCATCATTCTCAGCCACGTGGTCTTCAACATCGCCTTCGTCTGCGTCGTGGTGCGCACGCGCCTGCGCCAGTTCGACTGGGCGATCTTCGAGGCGTCGGTGGACCTTGGCGCGTCGGAGTTCACCACCTTCCGGCGCATCATTCTGCCGATGATCTTTCCCGGCGTACTGGCCGGCGCCATGCTGGCCTTCACCCTCTCGGTCGACGAGTTTATCATCGCGTTCTTCACAGCCGGCGCGGGGCAGTCATCGACCACCTTGCCGATGCAGATCTACTCGATGATCCGCTTCGGCGTGACGCCGGAGATCAACGCCATGGCCACGGTAGTCATGCTGGTCAGCTTTACCCTGGTGCTGCTGGCGCAGCGGATGAACCGGGGGGCCGTCACCGGATGAGCGACGCCCGCACCGTGATCTCCCTGCAAGGCCTCACCAAACGCTTCGGCGAGGTGACGGCGGTCGATGCGGTCGACCTCGACCTGCGCGAGAACGAGTTCTTCGCGCTGCTCGGCCCCTCCGGCTGCGGCAAAACCACGCTTCTGCGTATGATCGCCGGCTTCGCCGAGCCCGACGCCGGGTGCATCCTGCTGGACGGCCGCGACATGACGGCGCTGCGCCCGAACCGCCGGCCGGTGAACCTGATGTTCCAGTCCTATGCCCTCTTCCCGCACATGACGGTGGCGCAGAACGTTGCCTACGGTCTGGAGATGGAAGGTTGCGGCCGTGACGAGATCGCCCGTCGCGTCGGTGAGATACTGGAGATGACCGAGCTCGCCGGCTTCCGAGACCGCAAGCCCGACAGCCTCTCCGGCGGGCAGCGCCAGCGCGTGGCGCTCGCGCGGGCGCTGGTGAAGCGGCCGCGCGTGCTGCTGCTGGATGAGCCCTTGGGCGCCCTTGACAAGAAGCTGCGCGAGCAGATGCAGCTCGAGTTGAAGCGTATGCAGCATGAGGTCGGCATAACCTTTGTCGTCGTCACCCACGATCAGGAAGAAGCCCTGGTCATGGCCGACCGCATCGCCGTGCTGGACGCCGGCGCCATCGTCCAGGTCGGCAGCCCGCGCGAGCTCTACGAGTTCCCGCAGAGCCGCTTCGTCGCCGGCTTCATCGGCAAGATGAACTTCTTTCCCGGCCGTCTGACGACTGGCGGCCTCGCCTTCGCGGACGGCATCCTCGCAGGCGATGCACCCCAGGCGCAGCCGGCTGCGGGGGAGGCTGTGGCAGCGGTGCGCCCGGAACGCCTCAGCCTCTCGGCCGAGCGTCCCGGCAGCGGCATGAACGCTGTAGCCGCCCGCATTGTCGACATCGCCTATCACGGCCAGGACCTCAACTTGCACCTGGCGGTCGACGGTGCCGGCGAGCCTGTACTGGTGCGGCTGCCGGCAGGCGAGGCAGAGCGTGGCGACTGGCGTCCCGGACTTGCGGTCTGGTGCTGCTGGGACCCGGCGCACACCCGCATCCTGGCGATCTGAGTGAGAAGACAGGCAAGCAGAACAGCGAGGCAGCAAGATGAGCGACAAGAAGACCATCGCATTTTTCCCCGAAGCGGCCTTCGGCCCGGCCCTCAACTCCGTCGGTATCGCGCAGGCTTGCGAGAAGCTCGGCCATAAGGCCGTGTTCCTCACCGATCCCGGCATGGGCGGCGTCTACGCCGGCTACGGCTTCGAGGAGAACATGGTGAACATGTCGGAACCGATGCCGCCTGAGGAGATGGCGAAGTACTGGTCCGACTTCATCAACGGCCACATACCCAACTTCAACAAGACGCCCTACGAGCAGCTTGGCAACTACGTGAAGGAATGCTGGGAGGCCATCGTCGAGACCGCCATCTGGGCCGAGAAGGATCTGCCCGGGGTGCTCGACCGGGTGCAGCCGGACGTCATCTGCGTCGACAACGTGATTCTCTTCCCGGCCATCAAGCGCTACGCGCGCGAACAGGGTAAGCCCTGGGTGCGCATCATCTCCTGCTCTGAGAACGAGATCGTCGATCCCGATATTCCGCCGCACCTCTCCGGTTGCGGCGAGCGGGACCGCGAATGCTTCGATAAGTTCGACGCCAGGTTCAAGGAGGTCGTCGGGCCCTGCCATGCCAAGTTCAATGCCTTCCTGAAGGACTGTGAAGAGCAGCCCTACGAGCTCGGCGAGTTCTTCGAGGCCTCTCCCTTCCTCAATCTTCTGCTCTATCCGGAGCCGGTGAAGTTCAAGCGACGGACGCCGCTGGATCCGGCGCGCTTCCAGTATCTGGAGGGCTGCGTGCGCGACGAGAAGCCCTTTGAGATTCCGAGCTTTGGCGCCCACAACGACAAGCCGATTATCTACATCAGCTTCGGCAGCCTTGGCTCCGGCGACGTTGGCCAGCTGAAGCGCATTATCGCCGCCGTCGGCAAGATGCCGATCCGTGCCCTGGTGAACGTCGGCGATTACAAGGATCAGTACGGCGAGCTGCCGGCGAACGTGCAGGTCGACAGCTGGTTTCCGCAGCCCTCGGTAGTCAAGCAGATGGACGCGGTAATTCATCACGGCGGCAACAACTCCTTCAACGAGTGCCTCTACTTCGGCAAGCCGGCACTGGTGCTGCCCTTCGTCTGGGACGGTCACGACAACGCGACCCGCGTGCAGGAGACCGGGCACGGCCTGCACCTGCACCGCGCCAACTGGACAGAGGAGCAGCTCATCGCCGCTCTGAACCGCCTGCTGAGCGACAAGAACATGCAGGCGAAGCTGGCGGCCACCTCGGCGCACATGCAGAGCCGCCATGGACCGACCAAGGCGGCCGGGTTGCTCGACAAGCTGGCGAAAGGCGCATGACCATGGCAGCGGATCTGCCGGCCAGCCTTTCTTCCTCGGCGCCGCACCTGCCGGGTGCCAGCGCCTGGGCGGAGAACCTGGCGGACTGGGGCGTCCAGCCGGAAGCCCTGGAGGGCGTCAGCTACAACAGTGGACGCCTCCTGTGGAAGGGCGCAGGCGGCCGCCCGGAAGTCGGGCTCTGGGTCTGTACGCCGGGGCGCTGGCGGTTGAGCCTGCCGGCCGACGAGCTCTGCCACTTCGTTGCCGGCCGCGCGGTCTACCGCTCCGACGACGACGAGGTGATCGATGTCGGCGTCGGCACGGTGGTCCACTTCCGCAAGGGCTGGACCGGCGAATGCAGGGTGGTTGAGACCCTGCGCAACCTCTACATGCTGGTGTGATGGCGATCTTGGGATCGAGATGAGCGCCAACTTCAAATCCTCCGCGCCGCACATCCACGCGGTGTCCACCTGGGACGGCGAGATGACCGACTGGGGCGGTCACCTGCAGCCGCTCGACGGCCGCTCGATGAACTGTGGCCGCCTGCTGTGGAAGGGCGCGGACGGTCTGCCGGAGGCAGGCCTGTGGATCTGCACGCCGGGCAGCTGGCGGCTGACGCTGCCGCGCGACGAGCTCTGCCACTTCCTGTCGGGCCGCGCGGTCTACCGTGCCGACGACGGCGAGATGATCGAGATCGAGCCGGGCAAGGTGGTCCATTTCCGCGAGGACTGGACCGGCACGGTGGAAGTGTTCGAGACCCTCCGCAGCGTCTACATGCTGCGCTGATTGAAGGAAAAGCGATGAGTGGCGATACCAAAACCAAGACGCCGGTGATGCTCAAACCCGCGGAGATCACCGATACCGTGGACTGGGGTGTGATCCCGACAATGATCGAGGGTGAATCGCGCACCTCCGGCAAGTTGCTCTACAAGGGGCCGGGCGGTTCGCCGGAATCCGGCATCTGGATCTGCACGCCGGGCTACTGGAACTGCGAAGTGACGGCGGATGAGTTCTGCCACTTCCTCTCCGGGCGCTGCACCTACACCCACGAGTCCGGCGAGGTCATCGAGATTGCGCCGGATACCGCCGCCTTCTTTCCGAAGGGCTGGAAGGGTACCTGCCGGGTGCACGAGACCGTTCGCAAGGTCTACATGATCCGCTGAGGCGGAGGAGCTTGCCATGACCGCCTTCGACCCTGCCGTGCCGCGCATCTTCGCCGGCAACGCCTACCGCAACCTGGCCGGCGCCGAGACCTTCGCGGTTACCGACCCGGCGTCGTTGGAGGAGGTCGGCCGGGTCGCCCGCTGCAGCGCCGCTGAGGTCGACACCGTGATCGCCGAGGCCAACCTGGCGCAGCAGGATTGGAAGTGCCTCGATGCGAAGAGCCGCGCGGCGGCGCTGCACCGCCTCGCCGCGACCATCGAGCAGGGCGACTTCCATGACGTCGCTGTGCTGATGGTGCGGGAGATGGGAAAGCCCTATCCCGAGGCGACGGGGGAGTTGGCCAACTGCGCCGGCATCTTCCGCTACTACGCCGAGATGGCGCGCGACGAGGCGGGCAAGATCGCCGGCACGACCCAGGCCGGCTCCTTCCAGTTCTCCCGCTATGAGCCCTACGGCGTTTCCGTGCACATCATGCCCTTCAACTTCCCGATCCTGCTGATGTGCTGGACCCTGGCAGCCTCGCTCGCCGCCGGCAACGCCTGCATCGTGAAGCCGGCGGAGGCGACCTCGCTCTGCACTCTGAAGTTCATGGAGCACTTTCGCCAGCTCACGCCGGGCCTGGTCTCCTGCGTCACCGGCGGGGCGGAGACGGCGCAGGCGCTCATCGCCTCGAAAGACACCCATGCGGTCGCCTTCACCGGTAGCGTCGCCGCCGGCCGCAAGGTCGCCGTCGCCTGTGCCGAGCGCATGAAGCCCTGCGTCATCGAAGCTGGTGGCAGCGATCCCATGATCATATCCGAGCACGCGCCGTTGGACGTGGCGGTTCCCGGCGCCGTTACCTCGGCGTTCCACCTCTCCGGCCAGATCTGCACCTCGGCGGAGCGCTTCTACGTCCACGAGAAGCTGCACGATGCCTTCGTCGAGGGCTTTGCGACGGCGGCCCGCAAGCTGCGCATCGGCCCGGGCCTGGAGAAGTCCGAAATCGGTCCGCTTGTCAGCCAGGCGGCGCGCGACAAAGTGATGCGTCTGGTCGACGCGGCGCTGGCGGCCGGCGCAACGGCGGTCTGTGGTGGGCGGGTGCCGCCGGGCCGCAACACCGGCTGGTTCTACGAGCCGACCGTCCTCACCGGCGTCACGCCCGACATGCAGATCATGCAGGAGGAGGTCTTCGGCCCCGTCGCCGCAGTCTGCAAGGTGGCTTCCTTCGAAGAGGCGCTGGCACTGGCCAACGCCTCCGACTTCGGCCTTGGCGCCTCGGTCTTCACCACTTCGCTGGAGGAGGCGATGCAGGCGGCGGAGGTCCTCGAGGCCGGCATGGTCTGGGTCAACAACCCTCTGATCGACAACGATGCGCTGCCCTTCGGCGGCTGGAAACTCTCTGGCATCGGCCGCGAGTTGGGCCGCCAGGGGCTCGATGCCTTCCGCCAGTCGAAGATGGTGGTGATCGACGCCAAGCCGGCCGTGCAGGACTGGTGGTATCCCTATCCCGACGACTGGTTCTACAGCGGCAGCGGCCGCAAGTTCTCCTAGAACACCATTTCTCGGCCGTTCCTCGGCGGGCAGTTGGTTTAACCTGCTCCCCGGCTGTAATACTTCGCCCGCGGGACCTGCCGCCGCCCACAACGCCGGAGGATGACAGTGGCCGACATTTCCGATGCAATCGCTGCGGAGGACCAGCGCCAGGTGCTGCGCCGTCATCGCACCTTCGCTACCGCACTGCTGGTCGCCATGGGCGCCGTCTACTTCTCCGCCACTTGGTCCGGAGCCGGTGGCTTCTGGGTCGATCTGCTGCGCGCCGGCACCGAGGCGGCGCTGGTCGGCGGCCTCGCCGACTGGTTCGCCGTCACCGCGCTGTTCCGCCGGCCCCTTGGGCTGCCGATTCCACACACGGCGGTCATCCCGCGCAACAAGGATCGCATCGGCCAAGGCTTGGGCTCCTTCATCGAGCGGCACTTCCTTGAGCCGCGGGTGGTCGCCGAGCGGCTGCGCGCGACCGGCGTCAGCCGGCGCCTCGGTGCCTGGCTCGCCGACCGTCGCAACGCCGAACTGGTGGGCGATCGCCTGGTCGTCATCCTCGCCTTCGTGTTTCGTTCGCTCAACGACCAGAAGGTGGCACGCCTGCTGCAGGTCATGCTGCGGCGGCGCCTGGGAGAGGCGGAGCTGGCGCCGGCCGTGGCGGCCCTGCTCGAGGTGCTGCGGGAGAACGACCTGCACCAGGAGCTCTTCGATCACATCGTGCGGGCCCTGCGGCGCTACATCCTGGAGCACGGCGTGCAGATTGCCGAGCTGGTCGAAGAGCGCAGCGACTGGTGGATACCCCGGCGCGTCGACCGCAAGGTCGCCCGCGCCATCTCCGATGGCCTGGCCGACTACCTGGAAGGCCTCGGCAATCGCGACCACGAGGCGCGGGCGGGCTTCGACGCCGCCATCGGGCGGCTGATCGACGACCTGCGTCACTCGCCCGCGTACCGTGCGCGAGTCAACGAGCTACGCGACCAGTTGCTCACCACACCGGAGGTGGGTGACTACGTGGTGGCGCTCTGGCGCGAGGTTCGTGTCGCGTTGGAGCAGGAGCTGGCGCAGCCGGGCTCGCGCCTGCGTCAGGCCCTGTCGGAACTGCTGCGCTCGCTCGGTACCGCCATCGCCGAGGATCCAGAAGTGCAGGCCCGCATGGACCGGCGCATCGAGGACGTCGTCGTCGAGCTGCTGGCGCCCTGGCGCAAGGACATCGGCAGCTTCGTCGCGGACGTCGTGCGCGGCTGGGAGGCAGGGACTGTTGTCGACCGCGTTGAGCTCGCAGTCGGCCGCGATTTGCAGTACATCCGCATCAACGGCACGCTGGTCGGCGCCGTGGTCGGCTGTCTCATTTTCCTGATTACCGACTTCCTGCTTTGAGCTGAACGGCTATGGGCGCCAGGACCGCGCGCCGGCCACGGCCTCGGCGAAGACCGTCAGCAGACCGCCGCGCAGCCGCTCGGGCAGCACGGTCCGCGCCTGGCCACGCGCGGTGATGGCCTGCCCGCAGCCCAGGGCGGCGAGCTGCGCCGTGCCGCTGCCGGTCAGCTCTGCGTTGGTGGAGATGCTCAGTTCGCGCTCCAGGACCTCGGCCAGGAAGTGGATGAAGTAGGGGTTACGCGACAGGCCACCATCGATGGAGAGCGGACCGTTCGCCGGTACCAAGGCGCTCATGGCGCCGATCACCTCGGCGGCGCGGAAAGCGACGCCCTCAAGGATCGACTTCATGAGGTCTGCGGGCCCATGTTCGATGGAAAGGCCGAACCAGACGCCGCGCGCGCGGCGATCCCAGTGCGGACAGGCGAGGCCCGAGAGGGCGGGCACGAAGGCGAGGCCCTTGTCGATGGCCGCTTCGCCCTCGAGGTCGTTCAGCCAGTCGAAGCTGTCGAAGAGACCAAGGGAGCGTCCCCAGTTGACGGCGGCGCTGGCGGAGTAGACGCCACCGTCCAGAGCATAGACCGGCGCCTCGCCGGCGCACTGCCAGGCCACGGTAGGCAGCAGGCCCTGCGCCGGCGCGCGCAGAATCTCGACGCCGGTTACCATGAGGGCGAAGGCGCCGGTGCCGAAGGTGATCTTGCCGTCGCCCGCCTGTCGGCAGCCGTGGCCGTAGAGCGCCGCCTGCTGGTCGACGAGGCTCGCGGTGACCGGCACGGCCCGTCCGTCAATGGTCATCGCACCGAAGTCGCCAGTGGTCGGCACGATCTCCGGCAGGGTCTCCACCGGCACGCCGAAGAGGCGGCAGAGCTCGGTGTCCCATTGGCCGCTCGTCATGTTCATCAGCGAGGTGCGCGAGGCGGTGGTGATGTCGGTGACGCAGCACCCGGTGAGGCGGTGGAGGAAAAAGGCGTCTGTGGTGCCGAGGCGCAGCCGTCCCTGCGCCAGCAGGCGCTTCGCCTCCGGAATGTTTTCGACGATCCAGGCGAGCTTGGCGGCGGAGAAATAGGAGTCGAGCGGCAGTCCGGCGCGTTCCAGGGTCAGCGCCTCGGCGCCGTCGCGCTTCAGGCCCTCGATAACTGCGGTGGTGCGGCTGTCCTGCCAGACGATGACCGGCGAGACAGGCTCCTTGGTCTCCGCATCCCAGGCGAGGCAGCTTTCGCCCTGGTTGTCGATACCGAGCGCTTCGAGGCCACCCGGGAGTTCTCCAACCGCGTCAGCACAGGCGCGGATGCTGGCGATCAGCTCTTGCGGATCGTGCTCGACCCAGCCGGCCTGCGGATAGATCTGGCGATGCTCGATGGCCTTCACCACGGCGGCGGTGCCGTCGGGCTGCAGCGCCAGGGCGCGGGTACTGGTGGTGCCCTGGTC
This sequence comes from uncultured Pelagibius sp., assembly GCA_964472095.1. GTDB lineage: Bacteria > Pseudomonadota > Alphaproteobacteria > Kiloniellales > Kiloniellaceae > Pelagibius. The sequence goes on along the minus strand of CAYYIV010000020.1, from coordinate 48,316 downwards.
GATGGCGGCAATCGTCATGTCAGGCGGACTCCGCGAGCGAGACCGTGAGGGTATCGCCGCAGACCTTATCAATGAAGCCCTTCAGCGGGATGAGGATGCGCCGCTCCGGGAGGCCGGCGATGGGCCCTTCCCAGACGGACCCGCCGGCGTCGCTGACGGTAAGGCGTCCGCGCGCCGCGCGGTTGAGGCGCAGCTGCAGATGCTCCATGCCGCCCGTGTGGATCGGCAAGGCGATGCGCTGCGGGAGAGCAAACTTGAGGACCGGACTCCCGACCGCGACGCTGATCAGGCGCTCGGCCGCAGGCAGTCGGCCGGCGAGACTGTCGGCGACGGCGTCGCCGGCGGCGATGCCCTCCCGCCAGCTCCAGCCGGCGGTCTCGACCGGGCGCAGCAGGTTCCCCGCGGCGAAGAAGTTGCCGTCGGCGCAGCGCCCGAACTGGTCCACGACCGGTCCGCCGCTGCCGGGATCGAGCGCCAGGTGGCCCAAGCGGGCGAGCGTCGCTTCCGGCGTGAAGGCGCCGCTGACAATGACGCCGTCGGTCTCGATCTCCTGTTCGCCGCCGTCGGGCAGGCGCAGCGTGACGCCCTCGACGCGCGGGCCGCCGTGGATCCAGATCAGCTGTGTGCCGAGATAAAGTGGAATGCCGAGCAGGCGCGGCAACGCCTCGGCGAAACGCCAGGCAGTGACGCGCGGAGCCTCCTCGATCATGGCGACGGGGCGGATGCCGGCGTGGCGGCAGGTGAGGATGGCGGAGAAGGAGACCAGTTCGCTGCCGAGGATCACCGGGCGCCGGAAGGGACGCTTGTCGGCGAGGTAGATCAGCGACTGCAGCGCGCCGGTGGAGATCACGCCGAGCGGTCGCTGGCCGCCGATCATACGGGCGGCGCGGCTGGTTTCGCGCACGCCGGTCGCCAGCAGCACACGGCGGGCCGACAGCGTCGCCTGGCCGTCGGCAGTCGAGATCAGGAGACGCGGGCCCGGCATCAGGCCAACCACGGTGGTGGCGCTGTGGATCGCCACCCCGACAGCCCCGGCGCGTTCCACAAGTCGCCGGGCATAGTCGGGGCCACGTAGCACGCGGTGGAACTCCCGCATGCCGAATGGATAGTGGCCGCAGTGGCGCGGGATGCCACCGGCGGCCGGTTCGCGGTCAAGCACGGCGACGGTGGAGACGCCGTGCTCCTTCAGCCGCGTGGCGGCGGCGAGGCCGGCGGGGCCGCCGCCGACCACGGCGACCTCCACTTCGGCCGGTAGAGCCCTGCGGTCAGTCCGGTGTGACATCGGCAAGCTCCAGCCCCGGCGCAAAACGTCCGGCGGTGATCTCGGCAAGGGCGCCGAGGCAGTAGAAGCCTTGGCAGCGCCCCATGGTGACGCGGGTGCGGCGCTTGAGGCCGGCGAGGCTCTGAGCTGCCAGCGGCCCGCTGAGCGCCGCCTCGATCTCGTGCCGCGTCACCAGCTCGCAGTGGCAGACGATGCCGCCGTTGCCCGGCTCGGCCCAGGCGCGCGTCGCCGCCTCGCTGATGGCGCCGAGCTGCGGCCAGGCGATCTCCTGCGGTGGCCGCAAGTCTGCGCCGCCGAAGCCAGCCAGCAGGTCACGCACCTCATGCGCCAGGCCGAGGGCGCTGCTCAGGCCGGTAGAGCGGATGCCGCCGACGCTGACATAGTGCCGCTCGGCGTAGGCCTTCACCTGGTAGTCCTTGTGCTCGCTGGCGGGCCTGAGGCCGGCGTAGGCGGCGGTCACCGGAACCTCGGCCAGGGCCGGCAGCATCTCGATGCCCTTGGCGCGGAGTTGCTGCAAGGTGGCCCGGTCGACCGAGGCATCGACGCGGCTGTCCTGGTCCTCGGCGGTCGGTCCGACCAGCAGGTTGCCGTAGGCGGTGCGGCAGATCACCACGCCTTTGGTGAGCCCAGTAGGCACCGGCAGGATGATCGACTTGGCGAGCCGCGCAGCCGCCTTGTCGAAGACGACGAACTGGCCCTTGCGCGGGCGGATGGAGAAGCTGCGCGCGCCCAACAGCCGCTCGTCGACGAGGTCCCCATAGAGTCCAGCGCAGTTGACCATCGCGCGGCTGCGCAAGGGACCGGTCGTGGTCTCCAACGCCCAATAAGTGCCGTCGAAGCGGCCGCCCAGAACCTCGCAGCCGCGCCGGCAGGCGGCGCCGTTGGCGATCGCCTGCAGCAGGTAGGCGGTGGGGGCGCTCCAGGGGTCGATGACGAACTCCCGCGGCACGCGGAAGCCTGTCCGCACAAGGGGCGAGAGCTCGGGCTCGAGGTCGAGGACCTGCCGGCGGGTGAGCGGCGCAACGTCGTCGACCCCGTTGGCGCGCGCCTGGTCCAGGAGTTCGGGCAGCCGGGCCTCTTCCTCTTCGGTCCAGGCCAGCACCAGGGCGCCGGTCTCCAGCAGCGGCACGTTCAGTCGTTGCCGGATCTCCAGGTACTCGCGATAGCCGGCCGCAATGCACCGCTGCTCGAGGGAGCCCGGCGGCGCGTCGAAGCCGGTGTGCAGGATGCCGCTGTTGCCCTTGCTGGCGCCGTCCAGAATGTCGCTGGCCTTCTCGACCACGACGACGCGGGCGCCTTCCAGGGTCAGGCAGCGCGCCAAGGCGCAGCCGACGACCCCGGCGCCGATGACGGCCACGTCGAAGGTTTCGGCCTGTCCGGCCGGGGCGTCTGGCATGACGGAACCGTAATCCAGGTGTCTGAGACTTTTCGAGTTTTGGCTTGCCCCGAAAACGACAGCCGCCTACCGTACTCTGGCTTGCCCTTTCGGTCAACAAAATGACTTAGGATCGATCTAAAAAATCAATCGAATTCAATATGTTATATTGATTTATGTGGATTTGGTCGTTTAACTATATGGAAAAGATCGTCTAATGTTGAAAAGCCGGCTGCGCCCGCTCGGTCCAAGGCTGCGGCAGGAGAAAATCGCCGAGGCCGTGCGCCGGCAGGGCAGAGTCAGCGTCGAGCAGCTGGCGCTGCGCTTCAAGACCTCGCACGAGACCATCCGGCGGGACCTGACCGCGCTGGCTGAGACAGGCAAGGTCCAGAAAGTGCACGGCGGCGCAAAGTTGCCGCGCCTGCAGGAGGAGGGGCCGTTCCGCGAGCGCATGGCCCTGAACGCCGTGGGCAAGCGGATCATCGCTGGCAAGGTGGCCCGGCTGATCGCTCCCGGCGAGACGCTGTTCATCGACACAGGGTCGACGACCCTGATGTGCGCAGAGGAGATCGGCAAGATCGGGGGGCTGACAGTGATCACCAACTCCACACGCATAGCGGCGGTTTTGGCCGAGCGCGGCAACCGCTCATCGGTGTTCCTGCTCGGCGGGCGCTTCGACGGCGACAATCACGAAACGGTCGGGCCGACTGCCGTCGCCGAGATCCAGTCTTTCCATGCCGATCACGCGCTCATCACCGTCGGCGCCCTGGACGAGAGCGCGGGTGTGACGGATTTCAACTTCGACGAGGCGCAGGTGGCCCGCGCCATGCTCGACCGCGCGGAGAACCTGATTGTCGTGGCCGATGCCACGAAATTCCAGCGTACCGCCGCGTTTTCGGTCTGCCCGCTGGCGCGCATCAATGCGCTGGTGACCGACCGCAGGCCGCAGGGTACGCTACTGGCCGCACTGACCTCGGCGGGTGTCACGATGCACTGACGGCCGGGCCGCGCGAGAGAAACATCTACCGCTTCCCCGGGCCCCGCGACGGCGTGGGCGGCTGGCGGCGGTAAGTGTGATGGGCTTCCCCGAACCCGCCCGGTGGCCGCTTGGCCGCCTCCAAGGCAGGTGAGGTTTCGGGCCAGAACGAAAGTAGCGTTCTGGGGGAGGCTTGGATTTGTAAATCCTAGTTGAACAGGAGAAGGCAATGTCTAAGAAAGAACAACCGAGGAAAGCCGGGCAGGGGGCCAAGGCGGTAGCCAGCAAAGCAGTCGAGCTGGGGGTCAATCCGGGCCGGCGATCGTTTTTGAAGAACGCCGGCGTCGGCGGCGCGGCGGTGGTCGCCGGCTCGACCCTGGCGGCGCCCTATGTGAAGGCGCAGAGCAGCCCCATCAAGTGGCGCCTGCAGACCTATTCCGGCGCTCCGCTGGGCGCTCACGTCATCAAGCCGCAGATCGACGCCTTCAACAGGGCGGCAAACGGCGAGATGGAGATCGAGCTCTACTACGCCGATCAGCTGGTGCCGACGTCGGAGCTGTTCCGCGCGGTGCAGAACGGCACCATCGACGCGGTGCAGAGCGACGACGCCACCATGGCCTCGCCGGTCGACATCTCCGTCTTTGGTGGCTACTTCCCCTTCTCGACCCGCTACAGCCTGGATCTGCCCGTGCTGTTCCAGCGCTACGGCCTCAATGAGATCTGGAAAGAGGCCTACGACGAGGTCCAGGGTGTCGAGTGGCTGAGTGCCGGCGCATGGGATCCCTGTCACATCTTCACCAAGGAGCCGATCCGCTCGCTGGCCGACATGAACGGCAAGCGCGTCTTTGGCGTGCCGACGGCCGGCCGCTTCCTGTCGCGCTACGGCCTCATTCCGGTGACGGTGCCTTGGGACGACGTTGAAGTCGCCATCCAGACCGGTGAGCTCGACGGCGTCGCCTGGTGCGGCTTCACCGAGGCCTATGAGGTCGGCTGGGCCGACGTCTGCAACTACGCGCTGCTGAACAACGTGACCGGCGCCTGGTGCGGCTCCTATTTCGCCAATACCGACTCCTGGGCCAAGGTGCCGGACCATCTCAAGGAGCTCTTCCTCATTTCCATCGACCAGTCGCACTACTATCGCCAGGTCTGGTACTGGGGCGGCGAGGCGGATCTGCGCGTCAACGGCAAGAAGATGGAGCTGACCACCATTCCGCAGGAGGAATGGGACCAGGTCGTCAAGGATGCCGAAGGCTTCTGGGAAGAACTGGCCTCGGAGAGCCCGCGGGCGGCCCGCGTCATCGAGATCTTCAAACAGTACAACACCGTCATGGAGCAGGTCGGCGTACCCTACCGCTACTCCTGATCCTGCAAAGGGCGCGGCCGCCGGCTTCCGGCGGCCGCTACTCTTTCGGCGGCTCAGCCGCCCCTTTCGAAGCCCAGCAGGAATGCGGCAAGGTTGTCGCCCAGCGCGTCGCAGAGATAGCCGCCCTCCTGCACGATCGCCGTCGGCAGGCCCAGCCGCGCCAGGCGCCGGCCGATTTCCCCGAAACCTTCCGTCGACACGGCCAGCCCTCCGAAGGGATCGCCCTCAAAGGCGTCGAGCCCCAGGGCGACGACCAGCGCGCCGGGCGCGAAGGCCGCGACCCGCTCCAAGCCGTGGTCGAGCGCCTCGAGGAAAGCTGCGTCAGCCGAGCCGCGCGGCAGCGGCAGGTTCAGGTTGCAGCCGAGGCCCGCGTCCTCGCCGCGCTCGTGGGCGTGACCCCAGAAGAAGGGATAGAAGCGGATCGGGTCGGCGTGGATGGAGACGGTGAAGATGTCACCGCGGCGGTAGAAGATACCCTGCGTGCCGTTGCCGTGATGCAGGTCGACATCGACTATGGCGACACGTGCGTGCTTGCCGCGCAGCACCGTGGCCGCAACGGCGGCGTTGTTCACGAAGCAGAAGCCGCCGGCAAGGTCGGCGAAGGCGTGGTGGCCCGGCGGGCGGCAGAGCGCATAGGCAACCGTCGCGCCATCGCGCACCAAGCACGCCGTGCTGGCCGCCGTATTGGCGCTCCAGTAGATCGACTCCCAGCTGTCCGGGCCGATCGGGCAGGCGGTATCGGCCATGTGGTAGCCAGCCTGGCCGACGGCGGAGAGCGGGTAGCTTGCCTCGCGCCGGTCCGGATGAATGTTGGGGATCACCTCGGCGGAGGCGCCGGGGATGCGCGCCCAGCGCTCGTGAATGTGCTGCAGGAAGTGGAGGTATTCCGGCGTGTGCACGGCGGCGATGGGGCCGAGGCCATGGTCGCCCGGCTCCATGATCTCATGTCCGCCGGCCCGGGCGGTGCCCAGCAGGCGGTCGATGCGCTCCGGCACCTCGGGATTGGGCTGGGGCGCGCCGTTCACCAGGAAGCTGCGCGGGTAGTGGATGCGCTGGCGCCCGGCGGCGCAAAAAACCTTCATGCCCCGCCCTCCTCTGCGCCGCAGGCCAGGTCGTCGAAGCCGGTGTCGTTCAGCACGTAGATCAGCTCCGCTTCGGAATGAGCGAAGCCGCAGCGCCGATAGAAGGCCTGTGCACTGGCGTTGTCGGCTTCCACGGAGAGCCGCAGGTAGCCGCAGCCGCACGCCTTGGCAAGCTCCGCCATTGCCGCCAACAGGCGGCGGCCGACGCCGAGGTTGCGCGCGCGGTCGGCGACGATGAAGTCCTGCACGTAGATGCCGCGCTGACCGCGCCAGGTGGAGTAGCTGCCGAAGTAGAGGCAGAGGCCGACGGGCGCGCCGTCGAGCTCGGCGATCAGCGCCTCGAAGGCAGGGTTCGCGCCGAAGCCGTCGCGCGCGATGTCCGCCCCTGTGGAGACCACCTTGTCCATGGCGTCTCGGGCCTCTGCCAGCGCCACCACCAGGTCGTACACGGCTTGCGCGTCCGCCGGCCCGGCGCGGCGGATGATCACCTGCTGCAGCTTGTCGTTCGCTTCGGCCATCGTCGCGCCGCTCATCAGAAGGCCACCCGGTCGCCGCCCTTGAGGGCGAGGGTCTCGCGCACCTCGTCGGGCCGCGCGGCCTCGTAGCCGAGCTCCTCGAGGATGCGGCGGATCTTGGCGACCTGCTGGGCGTTGCTCTCGGCGAGCTGGCCACGGCCGATGGTCAGGCTGTCCTCCAGGCCGACCCGTACGTTGCCGCCGAGGATGACGCCCAGGGTGCCGAGCGGCATCTGGTGGCGCCCGGCGGCCAGCACCGAGAAGCGATAGGCCGCGCCGAGCAGGCGGTCTGCGGTCGCCTTCATGTGCATGAGCTGCTCGGGCGCGGCGTCGATGCCGCCCAGCACGCCGAGCACGAACTGCAGGAAGACCGGCGGCCTGATCAGGCCCTGGCCGAGGTAGAAGGCGACGGTCTGGATATGGCCGACGTCGTAGCATTCGAACTCGAAGCGCGTGCCGCAGCCCTTGCCGAGGCGTTCCAATACCGACTCGATATCGGCAAAGGTGTTCTTGAACACTGTGTCGCGGGAGGCCTCCAGGAAGCCCGGCTCCCAGTCGTGCCGCCAGCCGTTGTAGCGCTGCTGCAGCGGGAAAATGCCGAAGTTCATGGAGCCCATGTTCAGCGAGCACATTTCCGGCTGCGCGCGCAGTGGCGCGGCCAGGCGCTCGTCCAGGGTCATCTGCGCGCTGCCGCCGGTGGTGATGTTCACCACCGCGTCGCAGGCCTGCTTGATGCGCGGCAGGAAAGCCATGAAGGCCTCGGGATCGGCAGTCGGACGGCCGTCCTTGGGGTCGCGGGCATGCAGGTGGAGGATCGCTGCGCCGGCCTCGGCGGCGGCTACCGCCTGCTCGGCGATCTCGTCGGCCGTCACCGGAAGGTGCGGGCTCATCGACGGCGTGTGGATCGAGCCGGTGACTGCGCAGGTGATGATGATTTTATGGGTTGCCATGCCGGCGCTCATGCTCCCGTCAGGCCCGCTTCGGCCGCAAAGGCGATGAGGCTTTCCTCGAGCAGGGCGAGGATCTCGGCGACCTGCGTCTCCTCCACGATCATCGGCGGGCAGACCATGAAGTGGTCGCCCTCCAGCCCGCCGCGGGTGCGCCGCGAGTAGATGATCAGGCCGCGCCGGTAGGCGATCTCGACCAGGCTGCTGTGGGCGTTCAGCTCTGCTGGCAGCGGCTGCATCGTCGCGCGGTCGGCGACCAGCTCGAAAGCCAGCAGCAGGCCGAGGCCGCGCACATCGCCGATGAAGCTGAAGCGCGCCATCAAGGCGGCCAGCCCGGCCTTCAGCAGGCCGCCCATGCGTGTCGCGTTGCCCATCAGATCTTGGCTCTCGATCTCCTCCAGCACGGCGAGGCCGGCGGCGCAGGCCAAGGGATTGCCGGCATAGGTGTAGCCGTGGATGAAGCCCCCCTTGTCGAGGACCGGCTCGACCAGACGGCGGTCGGCCACCATGGCCCCGAGCGGCGCGTAGCCCGCGGCAAAGCCCTTCGACAGAGCGACGATGTCGGGCCTGAGGTTCCAGTGCTCGGCGGCGAGGAAGCGTCCGGTGCGGCCGACGCCGCTCATCACCTCGTCGAGGATCAGCAGGATGCCGTATTCGTCGCAGATCTCGCGGATGCGGGTGTAGTAGCTGTCGGGGGCGACCAGCGCGCCGGTGGCGGCGCCGCCGACCGGCTCCATGATGAAGGCGAGCACCGTCTCCGGTCCCTGGCGCCGGATCTCCTGGCGCAGCGTCTCCGCATAGCGCAGCCCACGCGCTTCCCAGTCGAGGTCGTCGCGGTCGAGATAGCAGGTTGGCGCCGGGATCTTGGGCATCTCCCGCATCATCGGCGCAAAGGGCGCAGTCATCGGCGTGTAGCCGGTGACCGCCAGGGCGCCCAGAGTGGCGCCGTGGTAGGAGGGATAGCGCGAGATCACCTTGTAGCGGGTCGCCTGACCGGTCGCGAGGGCATGCTGGCGGGCGAGCTTCAGGCAGGATTCCACGGCCTCCGATCCGCCTGACACGAAGAAGATCCGGTCGAGGCCCTGCGGCATGCGCCCGGCGATGCGCCGCGCCAGTGTCTCCGCCGCCTCGTTCTCGAAGTGCAGGCGGTATGCAAAGGTGGTCTCCTCCATCTGCCGGCGCATTGCCGCCAGGACGCGCGGGTTGCCGTGGCCGATGTTGGCGACCATGGCACCGCTGGAGCCGTCGATGTAGCGCCGACCCTCGCGGTCCCAGAAATAGATGCCCTCGGCGCGCGCCACCGTCGGGCGGCGGTTGCGGGTCTGGTAGAAGAGGTTGGACGGCTCGCGCGTTTCGGCGGCTGTCGCGGTGGTCAGGTTCATCGCAGTGTTCTCTCGGAGGTGGCTATTCCGGCTGCAGGAGGACGATATCGCGCGCCCGCACCTGGACGGAGACCTCGGTACCCTCGGCGAAGGGGCTCTGGTCGATCGGGTTGATGACCTGCAGGCTGTGGTCGCCCACGGTGACGAAATAGCGAGCTGACTGCCCCTGATAGTCGACAGTCTCGATGCGCCCGGCGAGGCTGGTGACGTCGGCCTCCGGCGCCGCCGCGCCGCCCAGGCGCAGCTTCTCGGCGCGCACCACCAGGCGCAGGCTGTCGCCGTCGGCCGGTGCCACGCCGTCCACCTCGGCCAGCAGTTCGCCGAGCCCGGCGACGCCGATGCGCAGGTGGCCGGAGGCGCAGTCCAGCACGCGGCCGTCCAGCAGGTTGGCGTTGCCGAGGAAGCGGGCGACGAAGAGCGAACGTGGCCGGGTGTAGACCTCCTCGGGCGAGCCCTGCTGCTCGATGCGGCCCTGGTTCATGACGATGATCTTGTCGGACATCGCCAGGGCTTCCGACTGGTCGTGGGTGACGAAGAGAGTGGTGATGCCGAGCTGATGCTGGATCTTCTTCAACTCGACGCGCATCTCCTCGCGCAGGTTGGCGTCGAGTGCCGAGAGCGGCTCGTCGAGCAGCAGCACGTCGGGCTCGACGACGATGGCCCGGGCCAACGCAATGCGCTGCTGCTGGCCGCCGGAGAGCTGGTTGGGGAAGCGGTCGGCCATCTGCGGCAGCTGCACCAGATCCAGGGCGCGACCGACGCGCCTGGTGATCTCCGCTTTCGCCACTTTGCGGTACCTGAGGCCGAAGGCGACGTTGTCGAACACCGTCTTGTGGGGGAAGAGGGCGTAGTTTTGGAACACGATGCCCAGGTTGCGCTTGTGGATCGGCACGTCGTTCACCCGGGCGCCCTTGATCAGGATGTCGCCCGCGCTCGGCTGGGCGAGCCCGGCCACCATGCGCAGGGTGGTGGTCTTGCCGCAGCCCGAGGGGCCGAGCAGGGTAACGAAGGCGCCGGCTTCGACGCTGAGATCCATCGGCTGCACGGCGGTGAAGTTGCCATATTGCTTTGCCACCGCGCGCAGCTCGACGACCGGCTGGCGATCGTTCATCTAGGCTCTCTCCCAGGCTTGCAATGTGAGGCGCAGCGGCGGGCCGATGGTCTTTCGGCCCGCCGCTGGATCCTCAGTAGCCCTTTTGCACCCGACCGAATGTCTTAGACCATTCGGCTTCGTTGCCGTTCCAGTAGGCCGGATCTGCGAAGGTCAGGCTGGCGAGTTTGCCGGTCGGATCGAAGGCCGGCAGGGTCGGGATTTTCTCGCCGAGGTCGACCTTGGTCGGGTCGAGAGCGGGCGGATAACTCTGCCCCTCGGCCACGGCGATGGCCACGTCAGGTTCCAGCATGAAGTTCAGCAGTTCCTCGCAGGCCTCCAGCGGACTGCCCTTCAGCACCATAAGGCATTCCTGCCAGGCGTAGCTGTTGGGGGCGTCGTAGTAGCCGATCGGATGGCCCTGCGCCTGCAGCGCGGCGATGCGGCCGGACCAGCCTTCGGTGACGTAGATCTCGCCCTCGGCTAACAGGCTCATCAACTCAGCTCCGGAGCCCCAGTACTTCAGGACGAGGTCGCGGTGTGCGCGGATGGCATCCCATACGGCATCCATATCCTTGATATCGTTGGGGCTCTGGTCGGTCGCCAGGGCGCCGTACCAGATCCGCGTGCGCCAGTCGCCCCAGCCGCCGATCTTGCCCTTGTGCTTGGGGTCGATGAGGATCTTGGCGCCCTTCTCCTCCATCTCCTCCTTGCTGATCTTCTCGGTGTTGTAGGCTAGGCCCGTCGTGCCGTAGTCGTAGGGAGCCGCCGAGAGCTTGCCACCGGTGACCTTGCGGAAGGGCTCCATCAGGGCCGACATGACGTACTGCAGGTTCGGGATGTTGTCTTCGTTGAGCACCACGTCGTAGCCGAGGTTTACGTAGCGGGCATAGTCGAACACGCCGCTGGCGTGGAAGATGTTGTATTCGCCTTCCTGGCCGGCCTTTACGCGGTTGAGATACTCATCGCCGCTGGCGAAGGTGCCGTCGATCACGGTGATGCCGGTCTTTTCGGTGTAGGGGTCGAATGCGTACTTGCGGAAGGCCTCCGAGACCACACCGCCCCAGCCGTCGAAGCGCACGCTTTCGGGCGTGGCGGCGAGCGCTTGACGCTGCAGGCCTTTCAGCGGCGCGCCGGCGAGGCCGGCGCCGAGGCTGGCTGCGCCGAGCAGCGTCAGGAACGTGCGGCGGTCGAGGTCGCCGTTGCGGAAGCGTTCGAGCAGTCTTTGATAGCGAGTGGTGTCATCCATCTCCCATACCTTTCCCTGGTTTGCGGTTGCTTGTCATTGGCTTGTTCCTTCTTTCCATCACCGGAGCGCCGCAGCCATGCGGCGGGCGACGGCTGCACCCAGCAGCGGCACTGCGACCGTGACGACCACCATCACCGCGCCTAGCGCGTTGATCTCCGGGCTGATCGAGTGGCGCAGCATGGCGAAGATCTGCGTTGGCACGGTTTCGACGCCGCCCGGCTTCCAGAACAGGGTGCCAGTGATGTCGTCGAAGGAGATCGTGAAAGCGAACAGCATGCCCGCGAAGACGGCCGGCATGATCAGCGGCAGGGTCACCTCGCGGAAGGTGTGGAAGGCGTTCGCGCCGAGGCTCATGGCTGCCTCCTCGAACTCGCGGCGGACTGCGACCAGGCGTGCCTGCACGATGAGCACCACGAAGGGCAGCGTGAAGATGACGTGGCCGAGCAGCAGCAGCGCGAAGCTCTTCGGCATCTCCAGCCAGCGCAGGAAGAGCAGCAGAGCGACGGCCAGCACCACCTCCGGTACCAGGATCGGCGCCACTATGGCGGTGGTGATGAGGCCCTTGCCTCGGAAGTCGTAGCGCACCAGAGCGAGGCTCGCGAGCACGCCCATGGTTGTTGAGAGAACGGCGGTCAGCCCGCCCAACAGCAGCGAGGTCTTGAAGGCGCGCACAATGGCATCGTTGTTCCACAGCGCGACGAACCAGCGAAAGCTGAAGCCCTCCATCGGAAAACTGCCGAACTGATTGGCGTTGAAGGCGAGCAGCACCACCACCGCCACCGGCAGGAACATGAAGAGGTAGACCAGCACCGTGAAGGCGCGGATCAGGCTCCAGCCATTGATCGCCTTTGCGAGCGCGCTCATCGGAAACTCTTGGCCAGTTGGCTGATGCCGGCATAGCGGGTGTAGAGCATCACCACGGAACCGAGGACGGCCAGGAGGGCGAGCGAGAGAGCGGAGCCGAGCGGCCAGTCGAGCTGAGTGATGATGGCCTCGAAGACCAGGTTGGCGAACATCGCGTCGCGCGGCCCGCCGAGCACCATCGGCGTGATGTAGGTGCCGGCGCCGAGCACGAAGCAGAGCAGGCTGCCGGCGGCGAGGCCGGGCAGCGACAGCGGCAGGGTGACCTGCAGGAAGGCCTGCCAGCCGGTCGCGCCCAGCGAGCGTGCGGCGTCGACCAGGTTGGGGTCGATGCCGTCGAGGCTGACGTAGATGTTGAGGATCATGAAGGGCAGCAGGAAATGCACCAGCCCGAGGATCACCGTACTTTCGTTGTAGAGGATCTGCAGCGGCTCCGAGATCACGCCGGTCCACAGCAGGAAGACGTTCAGCGCACCGCTGACGCCCAGGATGTTGATCCAGGACATCGTGCGGATGATGTAGCTGATCCAGAACGGCAGCATCAGCAGCAGGATGAGCACTGTCTTGTGGCGAGTCGTCGAGCGCGCGATGAAGTAGGCTGGCACGTAGCCGAGCAGGATGCAGAGCAGAGTCGAGAGGGCGGCGATGCGCAGGGTCTGCAGCAGGATGTCGCGGTAGAAGCGGTCGGTCAGCACCTCGACCCAGTTGTCGAGGTAGAAGCCGGGCTGTTCAGAGCCGGCGGCAGTGCGCAGCCAGAAGGAATAGACGACGATGAAGCAGACCGGGATGACAAGCAGCAGGGCGACGGCGCTCAGCGCCGGCGACATCAGGATCCACGGGCGCGCGCCCGGCGCCTCGGCATCGCTGGCTGCCATCGTTGCCTGAACCTCTCCGAATTCCCGCATTATCGTCCGCGGGTATGAGAGCGCAGTGTTCTCCTTCGCCCTTTATTGTGCAAATAGATAAGCCCTATACTGGTCATAGATGAAATCTATGAGGTAACCATGGAACCCTCCAGGCTGAAGGACAGCGGCGAGCGCCTGGCGCGGGAGTTGGACTGGAACCTGCTGCGCACCTTTATGGTGGTGGTGCAGGAGGGCAGCGTGACCGGCGCGGCCAAACGCCTATATCTGCGCCAACCGACCGTAAGTCATGCCCTGAAGCGGCTGGAGACGCGGCTCGGCAAGCGGCTCATCGAGCGCGGGCCGGCGACCTTCCGGGTGACGCCGGCCGGCGAGGTACTCTACCGGGAGTGCGTCGAGATCTATGGCAATGTTGCCCGCGTGGCGGTGCTGACCCGAGACATAAAGGACGAGATCACCGGTCACGTGCGCATCGCCATGGCGAGCCACGTGATCTCGCCGATCTTCGACGAGGTGCTGGCCGCCTTCCACCGTGCCAACCCGAAGGCGACCTATGAAATCGAGGTCGACACCTCGGCCGAGGTGACACGAGCGGTGCTGGAGAAGTCAGCCAGCTTCGGCCTCTGCCTGGTACACAAGCGCACCCCGCGGCTCGAGTACAAGATGATCTACCGGGAGCATTTCGGCTTTTTCTGCGGGCCGTCGCATCCCCTCTTTGGCCGTGGCGACCTGAAGTTGGAGGACTTGAAGGGTCATGCCTCGGTATCCTTCAAGACCGATCAACTGGCCGATGCCCTGCGCCCCGTCGCCTTGCTGCGCGCGCAGCACGATCTCGACGAATGGGTGGTCGGGCATTCTTCGCACCTGGAGGAGGTGCGCCGCATGATCATCGCCGGTCTCGGGATCGGGCCGTTGCCGATTCACGTGGTCTCGCGCGACCTGCGCGACGGCCTCTTGTGGCGCCTGCCGCCCTACGCGGCGCCGCCGGCCATCGACATTTACCTGGTGTGGAACCCGCACACCCACCTGAACCGGGCGGAGGAAGGCCTGCTGGCCGCCCTCGGCACGGCAATCGACGCCAAGCCGCTCAGCGACCGGACTTACGAATAGGCGCCTGCCCGGGCAGGCAGCCGATGTTCCATCTTCAGGTAGGGCAGGAAGCCGTCGAGGAATCGGGTGGTCGTGGGCATGGCGATGACCTCGTCCTGCGCAACTGGGTCATGCGGTATATGCCGCCCCGCCTTCTCGCCTGGTACTTCGCGCGGTCGATCCGCTCCGAGGTGCTGGCCGCTTCCGGTGGACTGGATCTTCAGGCCGGACGATCCAAAGTGTCCGGATCGGTGAGCAGACAACCTCGCGACTGATCACAACGAGTTCGACTGCGCGGCAAGTTTCTGAGAACTGTTGACACGCTGCCCTTCGGCCGACGCCACGCGCCGCTGTTCCGGCGCCTGCTTTTCGGTCTCGGCGAGGCGGTGCGCGAAGCGCAGCAGGACCCGGCCGTCCGCCGGGCCGGCAAGTCCGGCTAGGGCGTCGGGGTGCGGCGGCGCAGCACCGCCTGAATCGCGTCGATCAGCTGCAGCTGTCCCGAGAAGCCGACGGCGCGCGGCGTGATGTGGGAAAAGCCGTCGATCAGGAAGAGCTCGCTCCCCGGCACGGCGTCGCTCAGAGCGATGCTTTCGCTGAAAGGAATCAGAGGATCGAGCTTGCCGTGCACCAGGAGCAGGCGACCGGCAAAAGATGAGAGGTCGTAGCCGCTGAGCGACAGCTGCGCCATCTGCTGCTGCACCGCCTGGGGAAGTGCAGTGACGAGGGCAGGCACCCGCGCCGGATCTTCGTTGGTGACCAGCGCCAGCAGGGCGCGGCCTTCCGGGCCGAGCTCCCGGGCCAGGGCCTCCCGGTCGGGATCGCAGCCGTCGAAACAGCGCTCGCTGAGCGCCTCGAGCCGGCGGCGGTCGGCGGCGTTCTCCAGCACCGCCGCATTGCTGGCGAGGAAGATCCACTTGGCCGCGGACAGCGGCCTGCCTTCCAGCCACCGGTGGCTGCCCGGCAGGCGGTACTTGCCGGTGGTGGCGAAGGTGACCACGGCGGTGGTGTCGTAGTAGCCGCCAATCCCTACGAGGAAATCGAGCGGGGTTTCGGCGGCGAGCTGGCGGCCGGCCAGAACGGCGAGCCCGACGGCATAGGAGATGGCGACCACCCCAACGCCGCGTTGCGCGGCCTCCGGCCGGCTGCGCCGGAGATGGCGCACGGCATCGGCAATAGTCTCGGCGTCCTCCAGGCGCACCCGCTGCGCGCGCGAGCCTGGCACCTCCGGAACCATCACCAGAAAGCGCGCGCGGGCCAACGAGCGCGCGAGTTCCATCACCCGTGGATCGTCCTTGCCGTCACCGGTGAAGCCCGGCACCAGCACCAGCGTAGCGCCGAGAGGCTGCCGCGGATCGTAGAAGTCGGCGACATTGCCGCGCCCGTCGATCGCATATCGCTCGGTGCTGTGGCCCGGCGTGGGCGTCTGTTGCTTTAGCGCCGAGGGGCCGCCGCCGGCGTCGATGTCGCGCAGGAGGCGTGTGGCCTCTCGGCTTTCGGCGGAGACGCAGCCGCCCAGCGCCAGGGCGACGAGAGCCAACAGGCCCGGCACCGCGGCGCAGAGGCGCTTGGAGGGGAGGGGTCCAGGTCCAGTGTCCACACCGCGCATTCACGCCAGAGAGCTGGCCGCCTGTCGAGTCACATCTGCGCGGGCACGGCCTTCCGTGCATCTCGTTTCGTGGTAGAAGGGAGGCCGCAGAGGGCAGCCCGGAGGAACCGAGCGATGAAGACCAAGGCAGCAGTCCTGCACGAAACCGGCCGGCCGCGGCCCTATGCGGAGAGCCGGCCCTTGCTGGTCGAGGACCTGGAGTTGGACATGCCCGGCGAGGGCGAGGTGCTGGTGCGCATAGGCGCCGCCGGCCTCTGCCATTCCGACCTCTCGGTGGTGAACGGCGACCGGCCGCGCCCAGTGCCCATGGCGCTCGGCCACGAGGCGGCCGGCGAGGTGGCCGAGGTCGGCCGCGGCGTTACCGACCTGCGGCCGGGCGATCATGTAGTGATGATCTTCGTGCCGAGTTGCGGCCACTGCCTGCCCTGCATGGAGGGCAGGCCGGCGCTCTGCGAGCCGGGCGCCCGGGCCAACGGCGTCGGCACCTTGCTGTCCGGCGCGAGGCGCCTGCGGCTGGAGGGACGGGAGGTACACCATCACATGGGCGTCTCCGCCTTCGCGCAGTACGCGGTCTGCTCGCAGCACTCGCTGGTGAAGATCGACAATGAGCTGCCGCTGGAGGAGGCCGCGCTCTTCGGCTGTGCCGTGCTGACCGGCGTCGGCGCGGTGGTCAATACCGCCAGGGTCTCGCCCGGGAGCAGTGTCGCCGTGGTCGGTCTGGGCGGCGTCGGCCTCAATGCGCTGCTCGGCGCGCGCCTGGCTGGCGCTGCGCGCATCGTCGCCGTCGACGTTCTCGAAGACAAGCTGGCGCTGGCCCGCCAGCTTGGCGCCACCGACACCTTCAACGCCAGCGACGCCGATGCGGTGGCTGATATCCGGGACGCGACCAAGGGCGGTGTCGACTACGCCTTCGAGATGGCCGGCTCGGTGAAGGCCATGGACCTCAGCTATCGCGTCACGCGGCGCGGCGGCACGACGGTGACCGCCGGCCTCTCCCACCCCGACCACAGATTCGAGGTGCAGCACGTCAGCCTGGTCGCCGAGGAGCGCACGGTGAAAGGCAGCTACATCGGCAGCTGCGTGCCGCTGCGCGACGTGCCGCGCTACATTGCCCTCTACCGGCAGGGGCGCCTGCCGGTCGACCGCCTGATGAGCGAGCGGCTGACGCTCGACCAGATCAACGAGGGCTTCGACCGCCTGGCCGAGGGCCACACGGTGCGCCAGATCATCACGCCGTGAGCGATCGTCAGGCGTCGGCCATGGCATAGCGCTGCAGCGCCAGTAGGTCGAGAGAAGGGGCCGCCGGCTCGTTGCCGACGGCCCCTTCCACTCTCTTGCGCTGTCGTCAGGCGGCGCGGATGCGCTGCAGGAAGTTCTTCACTTCGCGGCTGACGGTCTCGGCTTTCTCCTGCATCACCGCTGAGGTCTGGCTCACCGATTGTGCCGTCGCCTCCGTCGCCCGCACGGAGTTTGAGACGTCGCCGATGGCCCGCGTGATGGACTGGGTCTCACGGGCGGTCACCTCGGTATTGCGGGAGATCTCGCTGGTTGCCGCGTTCTGCTCCTCGATGGCCGCGGCGATGGCGCTGGTCGTCTCCAGCAGGTCGCTGACGACGGTGGCGACATCCTTCATACCATTCACCGACTCGCCGGTTGCCTGGTTCAGCACATCGATCTGCTGGCGGATGTCTTCCGTCGCCTTGGTGGTCTGGGTGGCCAGGGCTTTCACCTCGCCGGCAACGACGGCGAAGCCCTTGCCTGCGTCGCCGGCCCGTGCTGCCTCGATGGTGGCGTTGAGGGCCAGCAGGTTGGTCTGCTCGGCAATCGAGTTGATGAGCTCGACCACCGAACCGATCTTCTCGACAGTGTCGGCCAACGCCGACACTCGGCCCTGCGTCTGGGTCGAGCGGGCTTTGGTCTTCTCGACGACCTCCTGGACCGTACGGACCTGGCGCTGGATCTCGTCGATCGAGGATGTCAGCTCCTGCGCCGCCGAGGCGACTGTCTGGATGTTTTCCGCGGTGGATTCGGCGGCGGCGTTGACCTCCTGGGTACCGCCGGCCGAGGCCTGGGCGGTCTTCGACATCTCGCCGGCAGCGCGCGAGACGTTGCGGACCTCCTCGGCCAGGACGTCGACCGCGGAGGCGACCGAGCGCTCGAACTCGTCGGCGAAGCCGAGCAGGGCCGCGCGGCGCTCCTCCTCCGCCTTCTTCTCGGCGATTGCCTGCTGCCTGCGCAGCTCCTCGGTCTCCTTCATCTTGCCCCGGAAGTGATTGAAGGCGCGGGTCAGGCGGCCGATTTCCGTGCCACTCATGTCGATCTCGACCACGGTGCTGCTGTGGCCTTCGCTGAGCTCCTCGAGAGCGGCTACGGTCCGGTTCAGCGGCCCTGTTATCGAGCGGCCGACGAGATAGCTGAGGCCGAGGCCGAGCGCCAGGCCGGCGGTGGCCAGGCCGAGGACGAGGGCGGCACGCTCGTAGAACAGCGCCTCGATGTCGTCGATGAAGATGCCGGTGGAGACGATCCAGTTCCAGCGCGGGTCGGCGGCGGAGAGGAACAGCTTCAGAGCGTCGTTGACCGTGGAGTTGGGACGGCGGCCGAGAGACTCCGAAAAGCCTTCCAGGAAGGGATTCGCCTTGGTTGCGGCGTGGAACAGCTCGTAGTTGCCGCGCGCCTGCGGATCCTCGAGCTTCAGCATGTTCATGCCGATCTGTTCCTGGCGGGTCGGGTGCCAGACCAGCAGGCCGTCGGTACTGAACACGAAGAAGTAGTTCTTGCCGTCGAAGGCCATGCCATTGATTGTGGCGATGGCCCTTGTGCGGGCTTCTTCGGTGCTCAGAACGCCGTCGGCTTCCATCTGCGAGTAGTAGTTGACGACGTTCACCGCCGATTCCACGAGGCCGCGCAGCTTCACTTTGCGGCCTTCGATCATGGTGCTCTTCACCTCGAAGAGCATGAATGCGGAGAGCGCGACGAGCACCAGGGACAGGGTGATGGAGATGAGGGCAAGCTTCTTGCCGATGGAGAGGCGATTGAGCACAGGGACATTCCGTCTGCAGCCGTTGTTCAGCCGCCCTTCTACCATCGGTTCCTTATCAACCGATTAAGTTCGGTGGAAAATCAGTTGCTTAGACTGGCTAGTCCTCCCGCTTAGCATTCCACCTTACAACCGGATTGGCAGCGGCGTAGAGGATGGGCAAGGCTCAATCGGCGACCGGTGGCGCGGCGCAGACCTGCTCATAGCGATAGCGTTCACGCAGCAGGCCGTTGTACTCGAAGACGTCCAGGGTCGCTTCGAAAGCTGGCTGCGTGATCTCCACGTGTGGTGTCCAGCAGCCGAGCCGCTGATAGGTCGCGATGCAATCGGCCAGGACCTGCTCGTCGACCTTCGGGAAGTAGGCCCTTTCCGCCCTGGCGATCTCGGCGGCCGGTACCTCGTTCATGTAGGCGCGGGTCTTGCGGTAGGCGCGCATGAAGGCCTTCGCCATGTCGGTTTCCAGCCAGCCGCGGGTGGCCGCGAGGCTCGAGAAGGCACAGGGCCCGACCTGCCGGCCGACCTGCGCCACGATCTGCCCGACACCGTCGGCCTGCAGCTGCTGCGGGAAGGGCCCCTGCTGCTGGACGTAAAGCCCTTCGCCCGCACGAAAGGCCCTGTCAATGTCGGTGGCACCGCCGGGGGTGATCGGCTTGATGCTGTCGAAGTCGATGCCCGCCTTGTGGCAAGCGTACTTGAACATGGCGCGCGGCTGGCCGCCCTTGAACATGACGACCTCGGCGCCTTCCAGCTTGTCCCAGGAGAAATCGGAGTCGGCCTCGCGTGCCGTCAGGAAGAAGCCGTCCATCTCGTTGACCTGGGCGAAATGGACGGCGCTCGGCGTCCTGCCTTCGTTCAGCGGCGTGAAAGCGTGGCTGGGCGCCGACTGGACGACGTGGGCCGAGCCGTCCTCCAGGGCGGCGACGGCGGAGGTGCCCGGCGTGGCGACCGACCATTCCGGATCGAGGCCCTCGGCACGCAGGAAGCCACCCGACATCGTCGAGATGAGCGGCGAGTAGAAGGCGGAAAACAGGGTGAACTGGATGGAGATCTTGTCCACGGCGCCCTCGCCCTTGCTGTCTCTAGGTCCCGTCGCTGGGATGAACTTCAGGGTAGTCGCGACCTGAGGTCCGACTCAAGCACGCTCACGATTTTTTGGCTGGCAGCCGCGCAAGCGCACCCCATATCAGCAGAGGTCGGGGCCTTGGCGAAACTTTGGAGTCTGCGCTACGCCATGCGCTCGCTTACCTTCCTGATCTGTCTCGCGCTGCTGATCGCTGCCGGCGGCTACGGCTTCCTGCACTACGCGCCCGACCGCTACAATCCCTTCGCGCCGCTCTCGATTGCCGAGTCCCCATCCTTTCTCACCGAGTGGAAGCTGCGTGCCTTAAAACGCGACCCTGCAGCTTGTTTTGCCGCGCTCGATGCCGCCGGAATCGGCTACCGGGCCATCCCCGACCGGGAAACCGGGGAGGGCTGCGGCTTCGCGAACGCCGCGCGCCTGCAGCATTCGACGGTCGCCTGGGGTACGCCCGGCGTGCCGATGTCCTGTCCGATGATCGCCGCCCTGGCGGTGTGGGAGCGCCACGACCTGCAGCCCACGGCCGAACGCCTGCTGGACGCCCGGATCACCCAGGTGACCCATTACGGCAGCTACGCCTGCAGGAACGTCAACAATACGACCTCCGGGCGGCGCAGCCAGCACGCCCGCGCCAACGCGCTCGACGTCGCCGGCTTCGTGCTGGCCGACGGTCGCGAGATCTCGGTGCTGAATCACTGGGATGGCGGCGGTGTCGAGGCGCAATTCCTGAAGCAGGTCCACGAGGCCGCTTGCGGTCGCTTTGCCTCCACCCTCGGTCCCGATTACAACGCCGCCCACGCCAACCACTTCCATCTCGACATGGGCGGTTTCGGGATCTGCCGCTAGCGTCGTCTCAGTCGTAGCGGGCGAGGATTTCCGCCTGGGTGCCGTCGGCGATGATTGCGCTGAGCGCCTGCTGCATGCGCGCGACGATGCTGTCCGGCGTCTGCGGCGAACAGGCGATGGAGAAAACCTGCTCGTAGAGCACGGCAACTTCCTCCACGGGGACGCCCTGGTCCCGCAGCCGGTGAACGAAGGATTCGGAGACTGCCATCAGGTCGACGCGGCCGCTCAACAACTTCTTCAGGGTCAGGTCGAGGTCGCGCGCCAGATCGATCTCGGTGAAGCCGGCATTGCGCAACAGCTCCACCGTGTAGTCACCGGTCTGCGTACCGGTGCGATAGGCCGTTGCGGCACCAAGGTCGGCCGGGTCAACGCCGGAACCGACGGCGCGAACCAGCAAGGTGCGTTCGATCAGCAGCGGCTCGACCCACTTGAAGCTCTGGTCGCGATCCATCGTATGCGCCGTGGTGAAGACGCAGGTCATCGGCCTTTCGCGGGCCAGTCCGATGGCCCGGGACCAAGGCAGCAGCTCCATGTCGAAGGTGATGCCGCTGCGCCGCATGATCTCCGTCACCTGGTCGGCACCGAGGCCCCTGATCGCGCCGTCGTCGTCGAAATTGAAGGGTGCATACTGCTCCGTAGTCAGGTGCAGCACCTCCTCGGCGGCTGCCGGGCGCAGGGCGATGGCGACTAGGCCGGCGATGGCGGCGGCCGCGATGGCATCAGCGATCCGAAGCATCCTGGATCTCCGTCAGTTCAGAAGGGTCGGCTCGGCTTGGTCCTCAGGGACAAGAACAGTTGGTACGCACATAGCCAACAAGCCGCCTAAATACTCAGATTACCTATGAGTACCGGAAACTGCGTAAAGAATAGTTTAAGGAGAGCGAGCTATCTTGCTGACATTCAGACGCTAGCGCGCTGGAGCTCTTCCCCAGGCATGAGGCTGAGGCCCGGAACGCCGTCACGCATTGAAAGATTGGCCTGCATGCGACTGAAGCACAGGAGGTTTACCGGCACGTCTATCCGGAACCGCATTGTCGCGACAGTGCTGGCGACCGTCGTGGTGGTCTCGATGATCAGCATGGCGCTGTCCGGCCAGGATCATGCCGACCGTCTGATGGGCGATCTGAAGGCGGAATCACAAGTACTCACCAGCGTATTCGGCGACACCCTGTCCGATCCACTGTGGGACTACGACTACGAGATGGTGCAGCTGCGCCTGGAGCGCCTGGCGGAGACCGGCTCGATCGCCGGTGCGCGGGTGCTCGATACCCAGGGCAAGAAGCTGGCGGAGGTGATGGTCGAAGGTTTCGATCCCTCCGCGACAGGCGACCAGCTGGTCTTCGACCGCGAGATCACGGCCGAAGCGGGAGAGGTCGTCGGCACCCTGCTGCTCTGGGTCTCGACGGCCGGCGTTGCCGCCGAAGTGTGGAAGGCGGTGCGCGACAATGCTGCCACGGCCGCCATCCTTGCAGTGATCACCGCGGTGGTGGTCTTCGTCGGCGTCAACCTGATTACCGATCCGTTGGCACGGGTGACCGCCGCGATGATCCGTATCGGCGAAGGCGACCTCGACACCGTGGTGCCTTCCGGCAGCCGCAACGACGAGGTCAGCCGCATGGCTGCCGCCCTGGAACAGCTGCGGCTCAACGGCCTCCGGGTGGAGCAGGCCGAGCGCGGCCTCAGGCGCGCCAACGCCTACCTCGAGCAGCGCGTCTTAGAGCGTACAGCGGAGCTGGAACGGGCCCGCCTGCAGGCCGAGGAGGCTAACCGCGCCAAGACCGAGTTTCTCGCCAACATGAGCCACGACCTGCGCACCCCGCTGAACGCCATCCTCGGATTCAGCGAGATCATGCGGGCGCGCGCCTACGGCGAACTCGGCAGCCCGCGCTACGAGGAATACGTCGAGGACATCCATCACAGCGGCTCGCTGCTGACTTCGTTGATCAACGACCTGCTCGACATCGCGAAGGTCGAGGCCGGCAAGTACGAACTGGTTGAGGAGCAGGTCGACATCGAGCAGCTGATTCAGAGCTGCCTGCGGCAGGTGGCTCCGGCGGTTGAGGCCGGCGGGCAGCACCTTACTGTGACGGTCGCTGCAGGGACGCCGGCCTTGCTGGGCGACAAACGGGTGCTGGTTCAGATCCTCAACAACCTGCTGTCCAACGCGATCAAGTTCACGTCCCAGGGCGGCGGCATCGCGGTGAAGGGTTGGAGCGACGCGCAGGGACGCATCCTGCTGAGCGTCACCGACGACGGTATCGGGATGACGGAGGAGGGGGTCGCCAAGGCGCTGCGCCCCTTTGAGCAGGCCCATAGCGCCCGTGCCCGTGAGCACAAGGGTACCGGCCTCGGCCTGCACCTCTGCGACAACTTCATGCGGCTGTTCGGCGGCACCCTGAAAATCGAGAGCCAAGCCGGCGAAGGCACCACCGTGACCGTGGCTTTTCCTCCGGAGCGGGCGGTCACCGCCCGCCGCAGCGCCTAGAATCGCGCCTCACCGGAAGCGCCAGGCCTGCGTCCGCCGCAGCACGCCCTTGGAAACGATGAGGTGCAGGATGCGCGCGCCGGCATTGGTGTAGAAGATCATCATGCCCATCGCGGCAGCCGGCGCGACGTCGCCGGCGTCGTCCATGTTGAGCACCGCGACGGAGGCCAGTGTGGTGGTCGGCGAATAGAGGAAGACCACCGCCGAGACCGTCGTCATTGCGTTGACGAAGAGATAGATCGAGATGTCGAGGATGGTTGGCAGGCAGACCGGCACCGTGACCACCCGAAACAGCTTGTGGAACGGCTGCTTCAGCGAGGCGGAGACGGACTCGAACTCGCGGTCCATCTGCTTCAGGGCGGTCATCGCGGTCAGGTGCGAGACGGTGTAAAAGTGCGTCACCGTGCAGACCACAAGGATCGCCATGGTGCCGTAGAGCGCGTTCAGCGGGTTGCGGGGGTCGTTGAAGAAGAAGATGTAGGCGAGGCCCAGAACCATGCCGGGGATCGCCATGGGCAGCATGGCCAGCAGCTGGAACAGCGAGCGCCCGGACTCGAAGCCCCGGGTCTTCTCCACCATGTAGGCGCCGATGAACACCACCAGGGTGCCGAAGACGGCAGTCAAGAGGGCCATCTTGATCGAGTTGTAATATGAGTTCCAGCCGCCGCCGTCCATCAAGTCGAAGGCGTAGTTCTTCAGGCTGAGGCTGAGGTCGTAGGGCCAGAATTTCACCAGCGCCGCGAATTGGCAGACTCCCAGCAGACCGAGGATGAAGACTGCGACGAGCGTGCAGTAGACGAAGGCGAGGGCATCGAAGCGCGGTTTGGGCTTTGGCTGGTAAGGCACGGAACGAGCCGAGAGTGCCGCCACCTGCCGCTTCTGCACGATGCGGTCGACGGTGAAGGCGACCACCGCCGGGATCAGCAGCACTACGGAGACGACCGCACCCATCTCGAAGTTCTGCTGGCCGATCACCTGTTTGTAGATGTCGACTGCAAGCATGTTGAACTGGCCGCCGATCACCTTGGGCAGGCCGAAGTCGGTGATCACCAGGTTGAACACCACGAAGGCGGCGGAAATCAGGCCGTAGCGCGCGCCGGGAACCGTCACAGTCCAGAAGATCTTCCAGCGGCTTGCCTTCAGGCATTCGGCGGCCTCGTAGAGCCGTGCGTCGGAGATCGCCAGTGCCGTGGTGATGATGATCATGGCGTGCGGGAAGGTGAAGAACACCGAGCCGATGACGATGCCGATGGGCCCGTAGATCGATTCGCCGAGCAGCAGCTCCTTCAGCATGCCCTGGTTGCCGAAGAGGTAGACCAGGGCGATACCGGGGAGCAGGGAGGGCACCAGGATCGGTGCCATTGCGATCAGCCGGAAGACGCCCTTGAAGGGCATGCAGCTGCGGTTCAGCGCATAGGCGAAGCCGAAGGCGAGAGTCACGGTGATGATTGTGCTGATGACGGAGATGATCAGCGAGTTCTCGACCGAACGGAACAGAGAAGGTGTCGAGAAGTAGGTGGCGTAGTTGGCGATGCCGATGTCGCGCACCGGGCGCAGCATGACCCGGCGGAAGGTGTCGGAATCGACCTCCTGCCAGCGGGCGCCGACGAAGCGCTCGGAGCCGATCAGGTAGCTGGCATCCTCATCGGTAGCGCGGATGCGGTACAACACCGAACTACGAAAGCTGAAGTCCGGGAAGAAGGTGGTCGCCGGCAGGCGGCCATCGCCGCTGGTGGCAAGGGCCTTCGCCGGCACCGCCTGCAACGCTTCGTTCAGCGCGGCGGCGCTGACCGGCGGCGCGGTGAAATTGCCTTGCTCGTCGCTGACCTGGAATTCGTAGGCCGTCAGGTCGAAGCGGAAGGTCGAGAAGGACTTCGACAGCATGGCGTAGAGCGGCAGCGCCAGGGCGACCACGAGGTAGAGCGCGATCACCGCCATGAAGCCGCGCATGATCAGGTCGTCGCTGCCCAGCTTGGGCTTGATGGGCCTGGCCTTGACGGGGCGGCCCTTGGGAAGGGCCTCGTCAGCCGTGGTGGCCATGGCCCGCTCCCGCCGGGAAGGCGATCAGCCGGTTCGCCGGCAGTTCGATGGTGAGATTGGCACCCTCGCCGAGCGACAGCCGGCGCACCGCGTTCATCGAAAAATCGGCGTAGAGCGCCTCGCCACCGAGGGCGTCTCCGGTCAGCCGCGAGCGCCAGAAGGATCCGAGAAATTCCATCTCGCCGATGGTGACCTCGAGCAGGCCGCGGTCGTCGCCCGCCTGCTGACTGCCGGGTGCGTGCGGAATTATGTCTTCCGGCCGGATGGTCACCACGATCGACTGGCCGGGCGCGAGGCCGTCGGTCATGCCCTGCAGGTTGGTTTTTCCGAGCGTGAATCTGCCCGGTGCGCTGAGGGTCGCGTGCAGCTGGTTGGTCTCGCCGATGAAGTCGGCGACGAAAAGCGACTTCGGCTCACGGTAGATCTCGGTCGGGGTGCCGATCTGTTCGATGACGCCGTGGTTCATCACCACGATGCGGTCGGCCATCGACAGCGCCTCTTCCTGGTCGTGGGTTACCATGATGGTGGTGACGCCGAGCTGGCGCTGCAGCTCCTTGATCTGATGGCGCAGGTGGACGCGGACCTTGGCATCGAGGGCGGACAGCGGTTCGTCGAGCAGCAGCAGGCCGGGCGAGCTGGCGATGGCACGGGCCAGGGCGATACGCTGCTGCTGGCCGCCGGAGAGCTGTGCCGGATACTTCTTGCGCTGGTCGGCGAGGCCGACGAGGTCGAGCAGCTCGCTGACCCGCCGGGCGATCTCGGTTTTTGAGCGGCCGCTGTTCTCCAGGCCGAAGGCGATGTTGCGCTCGATGGTCAGGTTGGGAAAGAGCGCATAGGACTGGAACACGATACCGAAGTCGCGCGCGGCGATCGGCAAGGTGGAAATATTGCGGCCAGCCTGCTCGATGCTGCCATGGGTCTGCAGGTCGAGGCCTGCGATGGCGCGCAGCAGCGTGGTCTTGCCGCAACCGGAGGGTCCCAGGAAGCAGACGAACTCGCCTTCCTCGACATCGAGGGAGACGTCCCGAAGGGCTGTGAAATCCCCGAATTTCTTGTGCAGGTCGCGGATTCGCAGGTAGCTGGACAAGGATCTGCCTCGCTCGATTTCAGCGCCAACCCCCCGTCGTGGCTTCTTTCGCCGGGTCGCGGGCGTGGGCAGTGAGTATGCGGGAGGGCCGGCCGGATCGAAAGAGGGCGCCGCTGGCGCGGCGCCCTTTTCGGTACTCAAAGAGAGGCGGTCAGCCCTTCGGCTCGGACTTCGAATCGTAGCGCTTCTGCCACTCTTCGAGGATGGCCGCACGGTTGTTGGCGGCAAACTCGAAGTCGTTGTCGATCATCTTCTCGATCAGGTTGTCCGGGAAGAACTCGACTGGCTTGGCGACGCCCGGCATGGCGACCACGGCATAGCCGGTGTTGTACATCTCGTTGGCCTTTCTGGAGATCGACCAGTCGACCAGGGTCTTGGCCGCTTCCAGCTTGGAGGTGCCGGCGACGATGGCCGTCGCCTCCATGTCCCAACCCACGCCCTCGTCGGGGACGATGATGTCGATCGGGGCGCCCTCGGCCTTCGACTTGGCGCCGCGGAACGCAAAGGAGATGCCGATCGCCACTTCACCGGAGGCCGCCAGCTTGCAGGGTGCCGAACCCGAATGGGTGTAGCGGGCGATGTTCTGATGCAGGCCGTCCATGTAGGCCCAGGCCTCTTCCTCGCCGAACATCTGCAGCCAGCTGGAGACATCGAGGAAGCCGGTGCCAGAAGAGTTCGGGTTCGGCATGACGACCTGGCCGGCATAGACGGGATTTGTAAGGTCCTTCCAGGTCTTCGGCGCGGGCAGGCCGAGCTTCTCGGCTTCGACGGTGTTGAAGCAGATCGCGGCGACCCAGGCATCCATGCCGACCCAGGCCGGCGGATCGCTCTTGTCGACGAACTTCTTGTCGAGCACCTCGACGCCCTTGGGCGCGTAGGGCTCCAGCATGCCCTCGGTCTTCAGCAGCAGCAGCGAGGTCGCCGCCAGGCCCCAGACCACATCGGCCTGCGGATTGTTCTTCTCGGCCAGGAGTTTGGCCGTAACGACGCCGGTCGAATCGCGGACCCAGTTGATCTTGATGTCCGGATGATCCTGGTTGAAGGTTTCCGCATAGCGCTTCAGGTCTTCCGCCTCGACGGCCGTATAGACCGTCAACTCGGTTTGCGCCTTCGCCGCAGCGGCGATCAGCAGGCTGGCCGCAGCCGCAGTCAGGCAGATGCTGCGAAATGTCATGATGTCTTTGCTCCCCTGTTTCTAGCCGAATGACCCTTTATCAGGCCTCTGTTACGCTTTTGCGTTTCCGCGGCCGCAGCGCGTGCCGCCATCTTGTCCCCGGAGCATAGTGCCTGGACCCGTTCAATAGAGGAAATCTATTCTTTTTATGTATAGATAGATTCTACTGATAGGTATTCCAACTAGCGGGTGAGCGTCAGCACCAGGACTCCCGCACCGACTGTGGCTGCCGCAGCGATCCGGCTGATCCACGGCCGCTCGCGGAATATGACAACGCCGAAGAGCGCGGCGAAGATCACGCTGGACTCCCTGAGGGCCGAGACCATGCCGAGGGGCGCCAGGGTATTGGCATAGATCACCAGACCATAGGCGGCGACCGCGCAGAACCCGCCGAGGTAGCCGACGCGCAGGGTGGCGCGCTCCTCCGCCGTGAAGCGCGGGCGCAGCCGGACGAAGAGGAAGAGGGTGACCAGGAATTCGGTCACGAACAGCCAGCCCATGTAGCCGAAGGTGCTGCCGGACAGCCTGACGCCGATGCCGTCGATCACGCTGTAGGTGGCGATGATGAGCCCGGTGGCGATGGCAGCGAAGGTCGAGCGCGGGTCGGGGATGCTGGCCCCCCTGGAGAAGAAGGCGAGGATCGAGATGCCGGCGGAAATCAGCAGCACCCCGCTCCAGCCGAAGGTGGAGAGCTGCTCGCCGGCGAAGAGCAGGGCGCCGAGCGAGACCAGGACCGGCGCGATGCCGCGCGAGATCGGGTAGACCCGGGAGAGGTCGCCCCACTTGTAGGCCAGCGCGAGGAAATAGTAGTAGCCGTAGTGGGTGAGCGAGGAGGCGATGATGTAGGGCCAGGAGGCGGGCAGCGGTGCCTCCGCCCAGAGGATCAGGGCGAGGCCGACGGTGCCGTTGGTGGCGGCGACGGCGGCCAGCACCAGGGCGCGCGCCCGCGTTCCCTTGACGATGGCGTTCCAGGTGGCGTGCAGCACCGCCGCGCTCAGCACCAGCGCCACAGCGAACTCAGACAATCAGGACCCTAGCCTAGGTAAAGTTGAACTTGCTTGTTGTTGGTCCAGTGCCGGACCCGCGGGTCGCCCTCACCCCCAGGGCAGCGAGAAGGTCTTCACGTTGGTGTAGGACTTCATCGCCTCGATGACGCCTTCTTTGTAGCCCAGGCCGGAGTCCTTGATGCCGCCGAAGGGCGACATCTCGATGCGGTAGCCGGGCACTTCCCAGATGTTCACGGTGCCGACCTTGAGGCCCCGGATATAGGCCTGCATGCGGCGGAAGTCGTTGGTGCAGACGCCGGAGGAGAGCCCAAAGGCAGTGGAGTTCGAAATCCGCATGACCGCCTCGTCGTCGTCGGGCACGCGCACCACGGGGACAATGGGGCCAAAGGTTTCCTCCATCACCAGGTCGGACTCGTGCGGCACGCGGTCGACCACGATGGGCGGCAAGAGGGCGCCCTGGCGGCCGGGGTTGTAGAGGATTTCGGCGCCGGCCTCGGCGGCCAGGTGGACGCGCTTTTCGAAAAGCTCGGCGGCCTGGGCGTGTACCACGGTCCCGAGGTCGGTGTCCTTCGACATCGGGTCGCCGAAGCGGATCTTCTTGGCGCGCTCCAGCACCAGCGGCACGAAGCGGTCGGCGACCGATTCCTGGCAGAGGATGCGCTTCACCGCCGTGCAGCGCTGGCCGGAATTCTTGGTGGCGCCGGCGACGGCCAGGTCGGCCGCCTTGGCGAGGTCGTCGTCGGAGAGATCGTTCAGGATGATGAGCGGGTCGTTGCCGCCCAGCTCCAGCACCGTGCGCTTGTAGCCGGCCTTCTCGGCGATCATCTTGCCGACCGGCACGCCGCCGGTGAAGGTGATCAGCTCGACGTGGGGGTTCTGGATCATCTCCAGGCCGATGTCCTTGGGCCAGCCGGTCACCACCGAGAACATCTCCGGCGGCAGGCCGGCCTCATAGAGCACGTCAGCCAGGATGAGCGCGGTGAGGGGCGTCAGCTCGGTCGGCTTCAGCACCATGCAGTTGTTGGTGGCGACCGCCGGGGCGATCTTGTGCGCCACCATGTTGAGCGGGTGGTTGAAGGGGGTGATGGCGGAGATCGCCGTCAGCGGCTCGCGCGTGGTGAAGATCTTGCGCGCCTTGCCGTGCGGGGTGAGGTCGCAGGAGAAGATCTCGCCGTCGTCCTGGATGCACATCTGGCCGGAGAGCGTGAAGACGTCGTAGGCGCGGCCCACCTCGTAGAGCGAATCGGCCTTGGAGATGCCAAGCTCCAGGGTGATGAGGTCGGAGATCTCGTCCCTGCGCGCGACCAGCAGTTCGGCGGTCTTCAGCAGGATCTGCTGGCGCTCGTAGCGGGTCAGCTTCGGCTGATAGGCGGCGGCGATCGCGAAGGCCTCCCGGGCGTGCGCGGCCGTTCCCGCCGGCACGGTGCCGATGACTTCGCCGGTATAGGGGTAGCGCACCTCCACGATGCCCTCAGCGTCGACCTTGCGCCCGGCGATGCGCATCAGTTCGTGGCGCGGGGCGGCGCTGAAGCTTTCAGCGATGCTCATTGCGGCAGGTTCCTTCACTCGGCGGCCGCCGATCGGGCGGCCTCGGTATGGTTGAGAGCGATATCGAAAGCATCGAAGTTGCGCAGCTGCCGGCCCTCGATACCGTTGACCCGGCGATTGACGATGAGTGGCACACGCTGCTCGCTGACCCCGCCGTGAGAGCGCAGCGGCACTTCCAGGCCCGAAAGATCGTGCCTGTCCGGGCGGGTGCCGACGGCCCGGGTCTTCTCGGTGACGATCACCAGTTCGCCGATACGATCGGCCGGCAGCTCGAACACCGCCGCCGCCTCCTCGCGGGTCAGTACACGCTCGACGCCCTCCAGGCCTGCGATGAAGCGGGCGACGGCGGCCACATCGGCCTCCTTCGGCAGGTAGACCGTAGCGTAAGAGCCGAGCGCCCCGTGGTGAACCACGTAGGGATCGGTGATCGGCAGGATGGTGCGCGCCTTGCCCACGCCCAGGAATTCGTCAAGGGCGCTCTGCAGATAGAGCACGTTGGGCGAGCCGTCGGCCCTGTGTTTTGCGTTCATGCCGTGGTCGGCGGTCAGCACGATGATGGCCCCCGCGGCGTCGAGCTGGGCGAAATAGCTGTCCATCATGGCGTAGAAGTCGTTGGCGCCCTCGGTGCCCGGCGCGTGCTTGTGCTGGATGTAGTCGGTGGTGGAGAGGTACATGAGATCGGGCCTCATGGTCTCCATCAGCTTTACCCCCGCGGCGAAGACGAACTCCGAGAGATCGGCCGAATAGACACTGGGAACCGGCTTGCCGACCATCTCCAGCAATCCCTCGATGCCGTTCTCGGCGATGGAGGCCTCATCCGCCTTCTCGGCGGAGAAAGACACCGCCTCGCCCGCTTTCAGGGCAAGGCCGTCGCCAAGCAGGCGGCGCAGTTTGTCCTTAGCCGTCACCACCGCGACCGTGGCTCCTGCTTTCTGGAAGGCGGCAAAGATGGTCGGTGCGCGCAGGTAGGCCGGGTCGTTCATCATGACCTCCTCGCCCTTGGCGGGGTCATAGAAGAAGTTGCCGCAGATGCCGTGCACTTTCGGCGGCTGTCCGGTGACGATGGAGAGGTTGTTGGGGTTGGTGAAGCTCGGCACCACGCAGTCGGCGCGCAGGTCGGCACCGCCCGGGAGCACCGACTTCAGCCAGGGCATGCGCCCCGCAGCCACCGCCTTCTCCATGTAGTCGGGCTCGGATCCGTCGATGCAGACCACGACGACAGGCTCTTTGGGAAAGGCGTAGCGGCGCTGGTTGACGGTGACGGTTGCGGGCTTGTTCATCGAATTTCCTCTTTCTGTCAGGCGACCAGCTTGGCGCGCTCGTCCATGGCGGCGGCCGGCGGCGTGGCGTCGTCGACGCCCATGTCTTTCAGGGACTCGGCGACGGCGGCGATCAGGCGGCGCATCACCGCAGCGTCCATGTGGCCGATGCAGCCGATGCGGAAGGAATCGACCACCGTCAGCTTGCCGGGATAGATGATGAAGCTGCGGGCCTTCAGCAGGTCGTAGAAGGTCTGGAAGTCGAACTTCGGGTGCGCCGGGTTGAAGAAGGTGACGATGATGGGCGACAGCCAGCCGTCCTGCAGCAGCGTCACGAAGCCGAGGTCGCGCATGCCCGCCACCATGACGTCGCGGTTTTCCGCATAGCGCGCGCCGCGTCCTGCGACGCCGCCCTCGGCCTCGTGTTCGTCAAGGGCCTGCAGAAAGGCGGCGACCACGTGGGTCGGCGGCGTGTAGCGCCACTGCCCGGTCTTCTCCAGGTAGGCCCACTGGGCATAGAGGTCGAGGCTGAGGGAATGGCAGCGGCCTTTGGCGGCTTCCAGTTCCTGCTTGCGCGCAATCACAAATCCGAAGCCCGGCACGCCCTCGATGCACTTGTTGGCCGAGGACACCATGGCGGTATAGGGGATCTCGCTGACGTCGAGCGGCAGCGCGCCGAAAGCGCTCATGGAGTCGATCAGCAGCTTGCGGCCCTTGGAAGCGACCACCTGGGCGATCTCCGCCACCGGATTGAGGATGCCGGATGAGGTCTCGCAGTGGACCAGCACCACGTGGGTGATCGCCGCGTCAGCCTCCAGGGCGGCGGCCACCTCCGGCCCGCGCGGCGGCAGGTAGTCGCCCTTGTCGATCGTCCGGTAGGCGCGGCCCAGGACGTCGAGGGTCTGGGCGATGCGCTGCCCGTAGGCGCCGTTCACCAACACCAGCGCCTTGCCGTCGCGTGGCAGAAAGGTGCCCAGCATGGCCTCCACCGCGAAGGTGCCGCTGCCCTGCATCGGCACGCAGTCGTAGGCGCCGACCCGGTCACCGGCGATGGCCAGCAGGCGGCGGCGCAGCGCGGCGGTCATGGCGCGAAAATCGCCGTCCCAGGAGCCCCAGTCGCGCAGCATGGCACGCTTCACGCTGGCCGAGGTGGTCAGCGGCCCGGGGGTCAGCAGGTAGGCTTCGCCCTGCAGGGGCGGCTCGAAGGTCACGGCTGCACCGCTGATACGGCTCATCTGCGACGCTCTCCTAATGGGATTGGCCGGGGACTCCGGCGGGGAGTCGCCATCCTGGAACCGTTCGACCTATCTGTAAAATCGTTATTTTGTATATGTTTGATAGGTTATACTAATGGGAGGCCATGTCGCTTCTTTGAGAATCCGCCGGAGCCCGCCGACCTTGCGCTACGTCCAACTAAGAGCCTTCCATTACGTGGCGATCAGCGGCGGGTTCTCACGCGCCGCAGAGGCGCTCTGTCTGACCCAGCCGGCGATCTCCGACCAGGTGCGCAAGCTGGAGGAGCAGTATGACGTCATCCTCTTCAACAGGCACAAGAAACAGGTCTCCCTCACGCAGTCGGGCCAGCAGCTGCTGGAGATCACCCGCCGTCTCTTCGAAGTGGAAAAGCAGGCCCTGGAGCTGCTCTCCGAGTCGCGGGCGCTAAGATCGGAGTCGCTGCGCGTGGTGGCCGATTCGGCCCACCACATGCTGCATATTCTCGGCCGCTTCCGCGAGCGGTACCCTGGCATCGCCATGGTGGTCAGATCCGGCAATTCGGAGGAGGTCATCGCCCAGCTCTACGACTACGAGGCCGAGGTCGGCATCCTTGGCGAGGTGCCGGAGAGCCGCGACTTCGAAGTCATCAAGCTCAGCTCCACGCCGCTCATCGCCTTCACCAACAAAGACCATCCGTTGAGCCGGCGCAAGGCCATCACCCTGGCCGAGCTGTCCGAGCAGCTGCTGGTGCTGCGCGAGCGCGGCTCCAAGACACGCCAGAGCATCGAGGCGGCGGCGCGCGCCCACGGCCTCGCCCTCGTCCCCACCATCGAGGCGGAGGGGCGCGAGGCAGTGCGCGAGATCGTCGCCACCGGCGGCGGGGTCGGCGTGGTCTCGGCGGCCGAGTTCGGCCAGGACCCGCGCCTGGTACCGATTCGCCTCTCCGACAGCGAGGTGCTGATGGACGAGGCGTTGGTCTGCCTGCGCGAGCGCGCCGCCGGCAAAGTCATCCGCGCCTTCTTCGAAACCGCGCGGGAAGTTGCCGCCGCCGAGTAACTCCCGCGGTGGTGAAGACGATCCTTTTGGCCGCAAAGGCAAATTTCATTTGCGTCCCTACCGTCCCCGGCTGTAATTTTTCTTACATATAAATGTAATAAATCATCCGTTCATCCGCGTCCTGCGGAACGAAACGGGGGGAAACATTCGCTATGGGAGGCTCTGCGATGCGCAAGACCCGCAAACTGTTATCTTTCTTTCTGGCCGGCGGCCTGCTCGCCCTCGCTGGCGCCTGGGCATCGCCCGCGGCGGCGGAGGAGGACTGCCCGCGCAGCTTCCTCGACGCGCAGTACTGCGACCGCGACGGCGACCTGACGGCCGACCTGCCGAGCGACCCGGCCGAGTGGCTCGATCCCGACACGCTGATCTTCTCCTACACGCCCGTCGAAGACCCTGCCGTCTACCAATCGGTCTGGGCCGGCTTCCTCGAGCACCTCAGCGCGACCACCGGGAAGAAGGTGGTGTTTTTCCCGGTGCAGTCGAACGCCGCGCAGCTCGAGGCCATGCGCTCCGGGCGCCTGCACATCGCCGGCGTGAACACCGGCGGCAACCCGATCGCGGTGGCCTGCGCCGGCTTCGTGCCCTTCGCCATGATGGCGGCCAACGACGGCTCCTACGGCTATGAGATGGAGATCATCGTGCCGGCCGATAGCCCGGTTCAGACTCTTGCCGACCTCAAGGGCAAGACGCTGGCCTTCACCTCGCCGACCTCCAACTCCGGCTCCAAGGCGCCGCAGGCGCTGCTGAAATCCGAGGTCGGCCTGGTCGCCGATCAGGACTACAAGACCGCCTACTCGGGCAAGCACGACAACTCCGTCATCGGCGTCGCCAACAAGGACTACGAGGCGGCCGCGATCGCCAACTCGGTGTCGAAGCGCATGTTCGACCGCGGCGTGGTGGATCCGGCGAAGGTACGCACGATCTACAAGTCGGAGACCTTCCCGACCACCGGCTACGGCCACGCGCACAACCTGCATCCGGAACTGGTGGCCAAGGTCAAGCAGGCGTTCTTCACCTACGAGTGGGAAGGCACCGACCTGAAGAAGGAGTTCGCCAAGGAGGACAAGTTCGTCGCCATCTACCACAAGACGGACTGGTCGATCATTCGCAAGATCGACGCCGCCAACGGCGTGGAATACGCCTGCAAGTAAATCGGAGCGCCGAGCGGGGCCGGTCGCTGCGGCCGGCCCCGCTTCGTTTGCGCGGACCCCTGGCCGACCGGAACAGCCCATGCTACGCCTCGAGAATCTCGAAAAGCGCTATCGAACCGGTGACCTCGCCCTGAAGGGAGTCGACCTCGAGGTGCCGGACGGCCAGATCATGGCCCTCATCGGCCCTTCGGGCGCCGGCAAGTCGACCCTCATCCGCTGCATCAATCGTTTGGTCGAGCCGACCAGCGGCAAGGTGTTTCTCAACGACCTCGAACTGAGCGCGCTGGGAGCCGGGCAGCTCCGGCGCGCGCGCCGGCGGATGGGCATGATCTTCCAGGAGTACGCTCTGGTGGAGCGGCTCTCGGTGATGGAGAACGTGCTGTCCGGGCGGCTCGGCTATGTCGGCTTTTGGCGCAGCTACTTCCGCAAATACCCGCAGTCGGACATCGACGAGGCCTTCCGTTTGCTCGGTCGCGTCGGGCTCGACCACATGGTCGACAAGCGTGCTGACGAGCTTTCCGGCGGCCAGCGTCAGCGCGTCGGCATCTGCCGGGCCCTGGCGCAGAACCCGGAGCTCCTTCTGGTCGACGAGCCGACCGCCTCGCTTGATCCCAAGACCTCGCGGCAGATCATGCGACTGATCTGCGAGCTGTGCGGCGAGCGAAAGCTCTCCGCCATCATCAACATCCACGATGTCATGCTGGCGCAGATGTTCGCGCAGCGCATCGTCGGCCTGAAAGTCGGCGAGATCGTCTACGACGGCCCGCCCGACGGTCTCACCGCCGAGGTGCTGACGGAAATCTACGGTGAAGAGGATTGGGAGGCCACCATCCGCAAGGTGGAAGACGAGGACGAGGAAGGTGAGTCGCTGGAAGCGGCACTTGAGGACGCGCGTGCGCCGGACCATCTTGCTGCCGTGCTCGACCGCGACCGCCTGGCCGGCTCCAGCTGATGGCCGACCTCACAGTTGCCGAGGGGCGGCGCTGGAAGAAGCCGCCCTTCATCAAGAGCCCGCTGCTGCGCTGGTGCCTCGGTGTTGGCTTCGCGTTCTACCTGGCGCTCGCCTTCGGCACCACGGAGGTCGACTGGGGCCGCGTCGCCGACGGCATCCCGCGCGGCTGGCGCTTCGTCGCCGGCTTCTTTCCTCCCGACTTCGTGTCGCGCTGGGATTCCATCGCCGAGGGCATCGCCGAGAGCCTGTGGATGACGGTGATCTCCACCGTGGTCGGAATCGCGATCTCCATTCCGGTCGGTCTCGGTGCCGCGCGCAATCTGGCGCCCAAGCCCGTCTACTACTTCTGCCGCGGCATCCTCGCCGTGTCGCGCAGCTTTCAGGAAATAATCATCGCGATCTTCTGCGTGAAACTGTTCGGCTTCGGGCCCTTCGCCGGCTTCGTCACCCTGAGCTTCGCCACCATCGGCTTCTACGGCAAGTTGCTCGCCGAGGACATCGAGGACATGGACCCGGTGCAGGCCGAGGCGGTGCGCGCCACCGGCGCCTCGTGGTTCCAGTGGCTGAACTATGCCGTGCAGCCGCAGGTGCTGCCGCGGATGATCGGCCTCGGGCTCTATCGGCTCGACATCAACTTCCGCGAGTCCGCCGTGGTCGGCATCGTCGGCGCCGGCGGCATCGGGGCGACGCTGACCACCGCCTTCGACCGCTACGAGTTCGGCTCGGCCGCCGCCATCCTGCTAATCATCATCGTCATCGTGATGGCCGTGGAGTACACCTCCGGCTACGTCAGGAAGTGGGTGCAGTAGATGCCGGTGCGCGAGATGGGAGCGACCAGGGTCTGGCAGCGCCGCGAGCGCCGTCAGCAACTGATGATCTGGAGCGGCTACCTGCTTGCCACCATGATCTTCGTCTACTGCTGGAACCTGGTGTCGGAGAACACCATCTGGGCCTTCGTGTGGGACGCTCACACCCAGGCCGGCGATCTCGCTGCGCGCATGGTGCC
The DNA here is from genome assembly GCA_964472095.1 of uncultured Pelagibius sp. GTDB lineage: Bacteria > Pseudomonadota > Alphaproteobacteria > Kiloniellales > Kiloniellaceae > Pelagibius. The sequence goes on along the minus strand of CAYYIV010000020.1, from coordinate 11,695 downwards.
ACCGGACTGGGCCTATATCGACAAGCTGTGGTGGGCGATCTGGGACACCCTCAATATCGCCACGCTAGGCACTCTGCTGGCGATCGTTATGGCTGTGCCGATCGCCTTTCTGGCCGCGCGCAACACGACGCCCAGTCTCGCCGTACTCAGGCCCATTGCGCTCTTCATCATCGTCTCCTCGCGCTCGATCAATTCGTTGATCTGGGCACTGATGCTGGTGGCCATCCTCGGACCCGGGGTTTTCGCCGGCATCATCGCTATAGCGCTACGTTCTATCGGCTTTTGCGCCAAGCTGCTCTACGAGGCGATCGAAGAGATCGACGAGGGGCAGGTCGAGGCGATCCGCGCCACCGGTGCCTCTGGGCCGCAGGTGCTGGCCTACGGCGTGGTGCCCCAGATCATGCCCGCCTTTGCCGGCATCTCGGTGTTCCGCTGGGACATCAACATCCGCGAGTCGACGGTGCTCGGCCTGGTCGGCGCCGGCGGCATCGGCCTGCAGCTCAATGCATCCATCACAACCCTGGCCTGGACCCAGGTCTCGCTGATCCTGCTGGTGATCATCGCCACGGTGGTGGCCAGTGAGTGGGTCTCTGCGAAGGTCCGCCACGCCATCATTTAGCGGCGGGCTGCGCTGCCGTCAGGCGGTGCGGAGTTGCTCCGCGCCCGGGTCTGGCACGAACAGCTGCACGCCGCAATCGCGCATCAGGCGGTTGAGACGTGGCGGCGGTGCGGCGTCGGTGAAGACCATGTCGACGTCGCGCAGGTGGGCAACGCGCACCATTGCTTCGGAGCCGAACTTGGAGTGGTCGAGGGCGACCAGCCGCTTGCGCGAAATCTTCATCGCCGTAGCGGAGACGCCGATGTCACGGAAGTCGAAGTCCATCAGGTCGCCGTCTTCCGTGATGCCGCCGATGCCGAAGATGCCGTAGCCGACGCGAAATTTCTCGAGGAACTCGCGCGTCGCCTCGCCGGTCGTGGCCTGATCGCTGTGCTTCAGCACACCGCCGGCGAGGATCACCTGGAACTCACGTTTGCGGTTGAGGATGGTGGCCACCGTCAGGTGGTTGGTCACCACAGTGAGGCGGCGGTGGTTCAGCAGCGCTTCAGCGACCGCCTCCATGGTGGTGCCAATGTCGATGAAGATGGTGGCGCCTTCTGGAATCTGGCCGGCTACCAGCGCCGCAATATGCTGCTTTTCCTTGGCGTGGCTGCGCTTGCGCTTTTCGTAGTCGACGTCGCCGGCCACTGGCGGCAGGCCGGCGCCGCCATGGTAGCGGGTCAGCAGGCCGCGCCGCTCCAGATCGTTGAGGTCGCGACGCACTGTCTGCTCGGAGACGGCGAAGGACTTGGCGAGGCTGCCGATGGAGACGAAGCCGCGGCTTTCCAGCAGGCTCAGGATGCGCTCGTGGCGCGACGAGATGCCGTCCCTGGTGTTGCCGATGCTGCCGCTGCCAATCAGGGTCATGGGCGCACGCCGGCCTTCTTCTTGCCGGTACATGGATTGCCGTTGCCGTTGCCGTTCTCGGACTTCGGCAGCTTGCCGGCGATGCCATACTCAGCCTCGCGACGTTCCATCTCGTGCCAGATCTCGGCCGGGCGGATGCCCATCTCCGACAGCAGTACGATCCAATTGTAGAGCAGGTCGACCGACTCGTGAATTACCTCGTCGCGATTGTTTGTAACGCACTCCAGCGACACCTCGGAGGCTTCCTCAACCAGCTTCTTGGCGATCTTGGTGCGGCCGTCGGCGAAGAGCTTTGCGGTGCGCGAGGTCTTGGGGTTGCCGCTGCGCTCCAGGGTGACCTTGGCGTAGAGCCGTTGGATGGCGTCGCTCATGGGCAGTCTGGTCCCGTCCTATGAAATGTCGGGGCTTGCAACGCTCTGCCCTGAAGTGACCTTGACGTGTTCAAGCAGCCGACTTTCCGACAGCTCGCCGGCCCGCTCCAGGATGGAGTAGGCGGCGGAAGTCAGGTGGCTGTTGATGCGCTTGAGATCCCGCAGCACGTCGAGATGCAGCGACGATGAAGTGATTGACTCAGGCCGCCTTGCGCCGATGCGTTCGTAGTGGTTCTCGATGTACCTGCGCTCCATCTCGCGCACCTGCGTCTTCTGGCGCAGCAGCTGGCGGGCCAGCTCGATGTCGCCGGAGGCGAAGACGTTCATTGCCAGGTCCAGGTTGGCGACGATGCGGGCATGGAAGCTTTCCAGCTCCGCCATGCCGGGCCTCGAGAAGGAGGTGTGCTGCTTGATCTTCTTGCTGGCCAGCTCCATCAGGTTCTTGTCGATGATGTCGCCGATGTGCTCGAGATTGGTGGTGAAGTTCAGGATCTCCACGCAGCGCGCGCTCTCCTGGGCGTCGAGCTCCTCGTTGTTCAGCTTGGTCAGGTAGAGCTTGATGGCCTCGTGCAGGCGGTCGACGGTGTCGTCCGCCGCCTCGGTTTCCTTCTTCAGGGTCTCGTCATTGCTGCGCAGCACCGTTCCGGCGGCCTGCAGCATCGACTTCACCTCGTCGCCCATGCGCAGCGCCTCGCGGGTGGCGCAGGTCAGCGCCACGGCGGGGGTTTCCAGGGTGCCGTCGTCGAGGTACTTCGGGCGGCCCGGATCGTCGGCCTGCACCACGTCGGGCAGCAGGCGGCCGATCAGGGCCATGGCCTGGTTGACGAAGGGCAGGAAGAGGGCGGCGACCGCTAGGTTGAAGAGGGTGTGGAAGTTGGCGACCATGCGCTCCGGCGTGGCGCCGAGCAGCGAGAGATAGGGCAGCAGCCAATGCAGCACCGGCAGCACGGCGAGAACGCCGGCGGTGCGGATTACCAGGTTGGCGATCGGCGGGCGCCGGGCGGCAGCCGGCGAGCCCCAGGTGATGCCGATCGGCGTGATGGCGGCGCCCAGGTTGGCGCCCAGCACCAGCGCCAGGGCGAGTGGCGCGGCGAAGACGCCGGAGGCCGCCAGCGACATGATCAGCAGGACCATAGCGACGCTGGAATGCGCGGCCCAGGTCAGCAGGGCGCCGACCAGCACCGCCAGCAGTGGCTCGCGACCGAGCGGCTCCAGCAGCACGGTGAAGACCTGTGACTCACGTAGCGGCGCCGACGCCTCGACGATGAGCTGCAGCGCCAGAAGCAAGAGGCCGAGGCCGAGGACGATGCGCGCCAGGTTCTTGTGGCGGCTGCGCCTGGCAGAGAGGAATCCGAACACGCCGCCGGCGATGAGCAGCGGCGACAGCCAGTGCAGCCCGAAGGACAGCAGCTGCACCACCAATGTGGTGCCGACATCGGCGCCGAGGATGATGGCCAATGCCGCGGCGCCGGTGACCAGGCCCTGGGCAGCGAAGGAGGTGATGATCAGCGTCGTGGCGGTGCCGCTCTGGAGGGCGCCGGTGACGGCCAGACCGGAAAGGAAGGCGGTGAAGCGCGACTTGGCGGAAACCGCCAGCAGGCGCCGCAGCTCGGCGCCGAAGGAGCGGGTCACTCCGGTACGCACCATGCGCACCCCCCAGAGGAGAAGGGCCACGCCACCTATGATGCTTACGAGGGTGTCCAACGCAGAGTCCAAGCGATTCCAGAGATTTAGATAATGTAAGAAATGTTACATTTTCTGATCGGGTTCGCAAGTGAGTAGTCACCGCGGCCGACACAACACCAGATATGGTGCGCCTAAATGGTTAACTCTTTGCCTTGCGATCGGTTGCCAAGGTGTCTGAGGTAAGCTTTTCCGCGCAATTCGTGGACTTCTGCGGCTTCGGCGCAGCGAGGCCCGCCGTTGTCCGTTTCGGGCTTGCCGGCGGCGTCAAAATTCCTTATGTGTGAGTGAACGTTCACTCACATTGAGCCTCCGGCATGCAGGCCCTGTCCGCGCGCGGCGCGCGCACCCAGGAGAAGATCGAGCAGGAGACCTTGGCGCTGTTTGCCGACAAGGGGGTCGATCGCACCACCATCGGCGACATTGCCCGCGCAGCCGGCATCGCCGAAGGCACGATCTATCGCCACTTTGCGAGCAAGGAGGAACTGGTCTGGCAGCTCTTCTCGCGCAACTACCTGCAGCTTGCTGGTCGGCTCGATGCGCTACAGGCGGCCCGCAAGGGCCTGCGGGCGAAACTCGCGGCGATGGTCGGCATGTTCTGCAGTCTCTACGAACATGACCCCGACATGTTCCGCTTCCTGTTGCTGGTTCAGCACGGTCAGCTCGACCGCATCACCGGCGACATGCAGACCCCGGTAAAGGTGCTGAAAGCGGTTGTCGAAGCCGCCATCGCGCGGGGCGAGATCCCGCTTCAAGACGCGGAGGTCGCCACCGCCATGGTGCTGGGCATGGTTCTGCAGGTGGCGGTCTTCCGGATCTACGGCCGGCTCACGCGGCCGCTGGACGATTTTGCCGAGCGGTTGACCGAGGGCTGCTGGCGAGCTCTCGGCGGCCAGCCGGTCCTGCGGGAGGGTTGAGGCTATGAGACCTGTCAACCACCGACGTTTGGCCCTCGCGCTGGCCGTTCTGATGCTGGTGGCCTGCGGCGTGCAGTTGAACCGCACCCAGCTCTGGGAGGACCGCCAGATCCATGCCGGCTGGCGCCTTCAGCAGCACATCGTGCTTCACAGCTGCCGCCTGCTCGACCGCGGCCAGGCCGTGCGCGCCCGCGGCTGGGGCGACGACTGCGCCGGCGCGCTGGCGGCGGCCCGGCGTGAACAGGGCCTGGCGCCGGCAAGCGGCCACCTCGTCCTGCTGCTGCACGGCATGGGCCGCTCGACCTTCCTGTTCCGCGACATGGAGCGTGAACTGCGCGCAGCCGGCTACGAGGCGGTGGCGATCAGCTATCCGAGCCTCACCAAGGACATCGCGGGCCATGCCGACCAGCTCACGGTCCTGCTCGAGAGCTTGGAGGGCGTGGAGCGCGTTTCCTTTGTCACCCACAGCCTCGGTGCTCTGGTGGTGCGCGAGGCCCTGAGCCGGCCAGCGCCGTGGCGCGGGCGCCTGGCGCTCGGCCGCGTCGTGATGCTGGCACCGCCGAATCAGGGCTCCCGCCTCGCGGCGGCGCTGCAGAAAGTGCCGGCCTACCACTGGATCGGTGGACCCGCAGCCGGGGAGATCGCCGCCGGGCCTCCCTTTGCGCCCTTGCCGGTGGGAATCGAGGTGGCGGTCATCGCCGGCGGCACCGCCGACGGCCGCGGCTTCAATCCGCTGCTCCCGGACAACAACGACGGCATCGTCACGATTGCAGAGACGGCCTTGCCGGGCGTGCGCGACCGAATGACAGTGAGCGCCGTTCACACCGTGATCGCGGCGGCACCGGAAACCATCGCCGCGACACGCAGGTTCCTGGAAAACGGGCGGCTGCGTTGATGCGCGGTGTCGACCCTTCGAGTTTCAACATCATCGGCAACTGCCGCACGGGATTGAGATAATGTCGGACCGTACCCTGGATATCCTGAAGAGCCGCCGCTTCCTGCCGCTCTTCGTCACGCAGTTCCTCGGCGCCTTCAACGACAACCTGTTCAAGAACGCGCTGGTGGTGCTGATCCTCTTCCGCCTCGCTGCTGACGGGGAGGGACAGGGCGAGGTGCTGGTTGCCATCGCCGGCGGGCTTTTCATCCTGCCGTTCTTCCTGTTCTCGGCGACCGCCGGGCAGCTCGCCGACAAGTACGACAAGGCGCGCATGATCCGCGTGGTGAAGGCAGTGGAGATTGCCATCATGGTACTGGCCGCCACCGGCTTCGCTTGGGGCCGCGCCGAATTTCTCATCGTCGTGCTCTTCCTCATGGGCACCCAGTCGACCTTCTTCGGCCCGCTGAAGTACGGCATCCTGCCGCAGCACCTGGAAGCGAAGGAGTTGGTTGGCGGCAATGCGCTGATCGAGGCGGCGACCTTTCTCGCCATCCTGCTCGGCACCATCGCCGGCGGCCTGCTGATCCTTGCCGACGGCGGCGCAACTGTGATCTCGGTGGCGGTGATCGCCGTGGCGCTCTGCGGATGGGCGGCAAGCCTGATGATCCCGGCGGCGCCGGCCACCGCGCCGTACCTCAAGGTCAACTGGAACTTCGTCGTCGAGACGAGGGCCATCCTCACCCACGCCGCCGCCCGCCGCGACATCTTCCTCTCGATCCTCGGTATCTCCTGGTTCTGGCTGGTCGGCGCCACCTTCATCCTGCTCTTCCCGCCCTACGCCAAGGACGTGCTGGGCGGCGACGAGCAGGTGGTGACGCTGTTTCTGACGGTGTTCTCCATCGGCATCGGCATCGGCTCGATCGGCTGCGACCGCCTGCTGAAGGGCGAAGTTTCGGCGCGCACCGTCCCCTTCGGCGCCCTCGGCATGGCGATCTTTTCCATCGACCTCTACTTCGCCAGCGTCGGTGTGGCGCCGGCGGCGATCGCAGAGGCGCCGCTGGGCGCGGCCGGCTTCCTCGCCGTGGCGTCGCACTGGCGTATCCTCGCCGATCTGCTGCTGATCTCGATCTGCGGCGGCCTCTATATCGTGCCGCTCTACGCCATCGTGCAGAAGCGCGCCGAGGTCGATCACCGCGCCCGCACCATTGCCGCCAACAACGTGATGAACGCGCTCTTCATGGTGCTTGGCGCCGCCACCGCGGCACTGCTCTTCGCGCTCGGCATGTCGGTGACCGGCATCTTCCTGGTGATCGCCGCGGCCAACGTCATCGCCGCCTACTACGTCTGCAAGCTGCTGCCGCAGGAGCTGATGAAAGGCATTGCTGCGGGCCTGCTGCGCCTGCTCTACAGGGTCGAGGTGCGCGGCCGTGCGAATATCGAGGCGGCCGGCGACAAGGCGGTAGTGGTGGTCAATCACGTGTCCTTCCTCGACGGCGCGCTGCTCGCCGCCTTCCTGCCCGGGCGGCCGATGTTCGCCATCGACACTCACATGGCGACGCGCTGGTGGGTGAGGCCTTTCCTGGCGCTGATCGAGGCCTTCCCGCTGGATCCCAGATCGCCGCTGGCGACCCGCGCGCTGATCCGCGAGGTCGAGAAGGGCAAGCACTGCGTCATCTTCCCGGAGGGGCGCATCACCGTGACCGGCGCGCTGATGAAGGTCTACGAGGGCCCGGGTATGATCGCCGACAAGTCGGGCGCGCAGATACTGCCGGTGCGCATCGACGGCGCGCAGTTCACCCGCTTCTCGCGGCTGAAGGGTAAGTTCCGGCTGCGCTTCTTCCCGAAAATCACCATCACCGTGCTGCCGCCGCGCCGCTTCGAGATCCCGGCGGAAGCACGCGGCCGCCGCCGTCGCCAGCTGGCCGGCGACGCGCTCTACGAAGTCATGTCCGACATGATGTTCCGCATCCACCACCAGGAGCCGCGCACGCTGTTCCAGGCCCTGCTGGAGGCGCGCGCCATCCACGGCGGCGCCAAGGCGGCGGTGGAGGACATCGAGCGCAAGCCGCTGACCTACGACCGCCTGGTGACCGGGGCGCTGGTGCTCGGAAGCAAGATGGCGAAGCAGGCGCGGCGCGGCGAGATCGTCGGCCTCATGCTGCCGAGCGCCGCCGGCGCCGCGGTCTCCTTCTTCGCCCTGCAGGCCTTCGGGCGGGTGCCGGCCATGCTGAACTTCACGGCGGGCAGCGCCAACCTCATCTCGGCGTGCCAGACGGCGGAGATCGCCACGGTCTACACCTCGCGCCGCTTCATCGAGCAGGCCAAGCTGGATGACGTAGCTACGGCTCTTTCCGGCGCGGTGAAGCTCGTCTACCTGGAGGACCTGCGCCGCGAGATCGGGATGCTGTCCAAGCTCTGCGGATTGGCGATGCGGCCCTTCGCCGGGGTGCTGCATGCGCGGGCCTGCAGCGGCAACGGCCTCGATCCCAACGCCCCGGCCCTGGTGCTCTTCACCTCCGGTTCGGAGGGCCAGCCCAAGGGCGTGGTGCTGAGCCACGACAATCTGCTGGCCAACTGCCGCCAGCTCGCCGCGCGCATTGACTTCAACCCGACCGACAGCGTGTTCAACGCGCTGCCGGTGTTCCACTCCTTCGGTCTTACGGGGGGCATGCTGTTGCCGCTGTTCTCCGGCGTGAAGACCTTCATGTATCCCTCGCCGCTGCACTATCGCATCGTGCCGGTACTGGCCTACGATACCAACGCCACAATTCTTTTCGGTACCGACACCTTCCTCGCCGGCTACGCGCGCATGGCGCATCCTTACGACTTCTACGCCATGCGCTATGTCTTCGCCGGGGCTGAGCGGGTGCGCGAGGAAACCCGGCGCTTGTGGATGGAGAAGTTCGGCCTGCGCATCCTGGAAGGCTACGGCGCCACCGAATGCTCGCCGGTGATCGCCGTGAACTCGCCCATGCACTTCAGGGCCGGCAGCGTGGGGCGCCTGCTGCCCGGTATCGACTACCGCCTGGAGCCGGTGCCCGGCGTGGAGGATGGCGGCCGCCTGCTGGTCGCCGGCCCCAACATCATGCTGGGCTATCTCAAGGCGGACAATCCCGGCGCCCTGGAGCGGCCGGAGCACGGCTGGTACGACACCGGCGACATCGTCGCGCTGGATGAGGACTCCTATGTCCGCATCCTCGGCCGTGCCAAGCGTTTCGCCAAGATCGCCGGCGAGATGGTGTCGCTCGGCGCCGTGGAAAGCATGGTGAGCGGGCTTTGGCCGGAGGAGATGCACGCTGTGGTCGCCCTGCCCGACGCCCGCAAGGGCGAGCAACTGGTGCTGCTGACCGAGCGTGCCCAGGTCTCTCGTGAGGAGATCTCGGCCTACGCCCGCGCCGAGGGCGCCAGCGAGCTGATGGTGCCGCGGCAGATCTTCAGCGTCGACAAACTGCCGCTCCTGGGCAGCGGGAAGGCGGACCATCCCGGAGCCAAGGCCTTGGCGGAGCAACTGATGGGACCTCAGGGCACCGCCTGATGGCGGGTCCTGCTCGAGGAGACGCGTGTGATGGACGATGGGTTCTTGACTCTCGTAGGCGTGCTCGCCGTGCTTTACCTGCTGGTCGGGCCAGGCCTCGGCATCGCCGCCTTCTTCCGCGGCAAGGGTGTCGCGGCCAGCGAGGTCGCCGCGCTGCGTGCGCAGGTCGAGCGGCTCGGCGTGGAGGTGATGAACCTGCATCGCCGCGGCGAAGCGCCGGACGGTACCGCCGCCGCCCAGGTATCGCCGCAGCCGCAGTTGCACGAAGCCGAACTGGCGCCGGAACCGCAGGCCCCGCTGCCAGCCGCGGAAGAGCCGTCCGAGGCGGCCGGGGACGCCGCAGCGCCGCCGCTCTCCGCGCCGTCCGCGCCGGCGCCGCGGGAGCGCAATCTCGAGCAGTGGCTGACCTCGCGCGGGCTGATCTGGCTCGGCGGCGTCATCCTGGCGCTGGCCGGCCTCTTCCTCGCCAAGTACACCTACGACCACGGCTGGCTGGCGCTGGGCCCGGGTGGCCGCGTGGCGAGCGGCTTCGCCTTCGGCCTTGCCCTGACCGTGGCGGGCGAGTGGCTGCGTCGGCGCCCTTTGCAGCGCGCCATCGCCGCCATCGGCCCCAACTACCTGCCGCCGGCGCTGACCGCCGCCGGCCTCGCCTCGGCGTTCGGCAGCCTCTATGCGGCCTACGGGCTTTACGATCTGCTGTCGCCGCTGATCGCCTTCGCGCTGCTGGCACTGGTCGCCTTCGCCGCCTTCGGCCTGGCCATCCTGCAGGGCCCCTTCATCGCCGTGCTGGCGTTGCTCGGCGGCTTTCTGACGCCGTTGCTGGTGGCGAGCCCTGAGCCCTTTGCCGGAGGCCTCTTCGCCTACCTGCTGGCGCTGACCGCCGCCGCCCTGGCGGTGACCCGCCTGATGGCCTGCTGGTGGCTCGCCTGGGGCGCGCTCGTCGGGGCCGTGCTGTGGCCGCTCATGTGGTTCGCCGCCCTCTGGTCGCCGGGCGACGCCGCCGCCCTCGGCAGCTACCTGGTGTTCCTGGCCGGCCTCTTCCTCGGCCTGCGCTACCGCCTGACTGCGTCGGCCGGCGGGCTCTTGCCGACCGCCGAGCCCGACCGCATCGCCTGGGCCGGGGCGCTCGCCACTGCCGCGCTCGCCTTCATCCTGCTGCGCATGGATAGCTATGGCATGGTCTCCCTGGCGGCGGCGTTTCTGCTCGTCGCCCTCTTCCTGGCCGCTGCCTGGCGGGAGGCGGTCTTCGAGGGCCTGGTGGTCATCGCCGCCGCCCTGACCGTCGCCCTCTTCGCCGCCTGGCACCTGCCGGTCATCGGCGACTGGCCCGAGTTCACCCACAGCTACCGCGGGGAGGGCTACGGCAGCGTGCTGACTCCGCTGGTGCCGCCGGCGCTTGGCACCTTCATCGTGGTCGTCTTGGCCTTCGCGGCGCTTTTCGCCGCCACCGGCTTCCTGGCGCTCGGGCGGGCGCGCTGCGCGGCGGTCTGGGCGGGCGTTTCCGCCGCCGTGCCGGTGCTGCTGCTGGCGGTGGCCTACTGGCGCATCGCCGGCCTCGGCATCGACCTCACCTGGTCGGCGGCGGCGGTCGCCCTGGCTGTGCTCGGCATCGGCGCGGCGGCCGCCATCCGCCGGCAACCGCCGCGGAGCGAAGCGCCTGCGGCCAACGACCTGCTGCTCGGCATCTATGCCCTCGGCAGCGTGGCGGCGCTGGGCCTCGCCTTCGCCATGGCGCTGGAGCAGGCCTGGCTCACCGTCGCGCTTTCGCTGCTGCTGCCGGCGACCGCCTGGATCGCGACCCGCCTGGAGCTCAAGAGCCTGCGGCCCGTCGCCCTGGTGGTCGCCACCGTGGTGCTGGTTCGCCTGGTGCTGAACGTCAACGTCCTCGACTATCCCCTCGGCACGCTGCCCGGCGTCAACTGGATCCTCTACGGCTATGGCGTGCCGGCGGTAGCCTTCTGGTGGGCCGCCGGCCGCTTCCGCCGGCAACAGGACGACCGCCTCATCGTGGTGCTGGAGGGCGGCGCTCTGGTGCTGTTCTGGCTGCTGGTCACCTTTGAGATCCGCAGCCTCGTTGTCGGCGACCTCGCCAGCCACTCCTATGAACTTGCCGAGCAGTCGCTGCAGACCGTTGCCTGGCTCGGCATCGCCTACACCTGCCTGCGGCTTCATCGCCGCAGCGGCCGCCTGGCACTGCTCTGGGGCTGGCGTCTGCTCGCCGGCCTCGCCGCCGTCCATTCGCCGCTGTTCCAGTTGCTGCTGTCCAACCCGCTATGGACCCGCGATCCTGTCGGCGACTGGCCGCTGATCAATCTGCTGGCCCTGGCCTACCTGGTGCCGGCGGCCTTCGCGCTTGCCTTCGCCCGGGAGCTGCGTGCCGACGGCTTTCGAAAGTCGGCCATGGCCACCGCCATCTACGCCCTGCTGCTGGTCTTCACCTACCTTTCCCTGGAGGTGCGCCGCGCCTTCCACGGCCCGGTCCTCAGCCTCGGGGCCACCGGCGACGGCGAGCTTCTGACCTACACGCTGGTCTGGCTCGGCTACGCCTGGCTGCTGCTCGGTCTCGGCCTGAAGATCGGCTATGCCAGCCTTCGCTATGCCTCGCTGGCGATTCTGGCGGTAGCCGCCGGCAAGGTGTTGCTGTTCGACTGGGGCGCCCTGGACGGGCTCTACCGCTTCGCCGCCTTCGCGGCCCTTGGGTTCAGCCTGCTCGGCATCCCCTTCCTCTATCAGCGGCTGGTCTTCCCGCCGCGCCCGGCTCTGCCGATCGGCACCGCGACCGAACAGTCCGGCTAGCAGGCTGCTGAAAAAGTCCTCGCGATAGATTTTTAGTCGTGATTCTCTGGT
>CAYYIV010000019.1:0-90264 GCA_964472095.1 uncultured Pelagibius sp. | reverse complement strand
TTCCTCTCACGGGCCAACTTCGATATGGTTCGCAGCATGCTCGATAACGCGTCAAACCTGCCGGACGACCCACGCGACCTCAAAGATATGGTGGCCCGTCTGGCGGCGGAACTGAAGGCGCGCGACGTCAAGATCGCCAAACTGGAGCACCAGTTGGCCGACCATCGCCGGCAGCGGTTCGGCGCCACGTCCGAAACGCTGGACCAGCTGCAGCTGCGTCTCGAGGAAGCAGAGATCGCAGCGGCCAATGCAGAGCCACTCTCGCAAGCCGATGCCATCGAGCCCAAGGCCAAGCCAAAGCGCAAGCCCCTGCCGGCCAGCTTGCCGCGCAACGAGGAAGTGCTTTGCCCGGGAGACGCCTGTGGTGCCTGCGGCGGCACGCTGAAGCGTCTGGGCGAAGACGTCACAGAGGAACTGGAATACGTCCCCGGCCGGTTCGTCGTGAACCGGATCGTCCGCCCTCGCCTGGCCTGCGGCTGTTGCGAGAGGATCGTCCAGGCGCCCTTGCCGTCGCGCCCGATCGAGCGCGGCCGGCCGGGCCCGGGCCTACTGGCCCATGTACTGGTCTCGAAGTATGCGGATCACTGCCCGCTCTACCGTCAGAGCCGGATTTTCGAGCGGGAGGGCATCGACCTGGACCGTTCGACGCTGTCCGACTGGGTTGGCAAATCGGCGGCCCTGCTGGAGCCCCTGGCCGAAGCGATCGGCCGGCACGTTCGGGCCGGGCCGGCGATCTTTGCGGATGACACTCCCTTGAAGAGTGATCGTCGACAACGTCTTCGCTACGCCGCTGCTGCAGCGCCCGCTGGCGCTGGGCGCCGACATCGTGGTCTATTCCGCCACCAAGCACATCGACGGCCAGGGCCGCACCATGGGCGGGGCCATCCTGTGCAGCGAGTCCTTCGTGAAGGACCACCTGCAGATGTTCTACCGCCACACCGGCCCGACCATGAGCCCCTTCAATGCCTGGGTCATGCTGAAAGGCCTGGAGACGCTGGACCTCCGGGTCCAGCGCCACTGCGCCAACGCCCTGGCGGTGGCCGAGTTCCTGGAGGGGCAGGCCGGCGTCACCAAGGTGCTCTACCCCGGCCTCGCCAGCCATCCGCAGGCGGAACTGGCCAAGCGCCAGATGCAGGGCGGCAGCACCCTCGTGGCCTTCGAGGTGGAGGGCGGCAAGGCCCGCGCCTTCCGCTTCATGAACGCGCTGGGGCTCATCGACATCTCCAACAACCTGGGTGATTCGAAGAGCCTCATCACCCATCCCGCGACCACCACGCACCAGCGCCTGAAGCCGGAGGAGCGCGCCGAGCTCGGCATCGGCGACGGCCTCATACGTCTCTCCGTCGGCCTGGAAGACGCCGCCGACCTGGTCGAGGACCTGGACCAGGCGCTGAAGGCTTAGCCGGTCTTCATGAGCGGCGAAGCTTCGATCGCGCGGTCGATCCGCTGCGCCAGCGCCTCGCTGATGCCGGTCATCGGCAGGCGAACCTCGGGACTGTCGATCAGGCCGAGACGCCAGAGCCAATGCTTCACCGGCGCCGGACTGGGCTCGGCGAAGAGCAGTTCCGGCAGGGGCGAGAGTTCGTGCCAGTCTGCCAAAGCGCCGGCCTGATCGCCGGCCATCAGCTTGTTCCGGATCGCCGCGAAGGCGGTGGCCGCGATATGAGCGGACATGAGAATGCCGCCATCGGCGCCTTGAGTGAGGGCGCTGTAAAACTGGGCGTCTTCGCCGGTCAGCACCGCGAAGTCCTTCGGGCGCCGGCGCAGCAGGTCGAATGACTGCGCTGCATTGGCCGAGCAATCCTTCACGCCGACGATGTTCGGGTGCGCCGCCAAGCGCAGCATCGCCGCGTTCTCGAGGTTGACGCCGGTGCGATAGGGAATGTTGTAGATCACGATCGGCCGCGACGCGCTCTCGGCGAGTGCCGTGAAGTGCCGGATCAGTCCTGCCTGGCTGGGCCGGGTGTAGTAGGGACAGGCGACCAGGTAGCCCTCAAGGGGCCAGCCAGAGGATCGCGCAACGGCATTGACGACCTTGCGGGTGTCGCTGCCGGAGATGCCGAGATAGAGGGGGATGTCCCTGGCGCCGTTGCCAAGTTCCTCGGCGGCGACGGAAACCAGGCGCGCCGTCTCGTCGTCGTCCAGTGTCAGGCCTTCGCCGGTGGTGGCGGCCAGGATGACGCCGTCGATCGGCTCGGCGGCGTAGTGCCGCAGGAGGCGGCGCAGGGAAGGCTCATCCAGCGCGCCGTCGTTGAAGGGGGTGATCAGCGGCAGCCAAAGGCCGCTCGGTCTCATCGGGCTGACGTCCATGTCGTCTCTCTCCTGCGGGGCCGGAGACAGAGCAACAAAAAACCCCGTCGAAACCGGCGGGGTTCAATCGGGTCGCTATGGTTCTCTATTCTAGAGCGCGCAACGATCCGCAGTCCCCGGCGAGGAGGGCTTTTTCAGTTCGGCGGCGCTGCGGAAATGCGGGCTCATGTGCGGGTTATGGCAGGACCCGAGCGCCACTGTCAAGGTGCCGGCGGCGAGGGTAGTGGGTCAGTTTGAATTCTTTGGCAGTGCGGCGTGCGGGATACATGTCGCGGGATTTTTCAGAAGCCGCGACGAAAGAAACGTTTCTTGTTGGCGATACTCGTCAACTTCAAGGTTCTGGCGCGCCCACTCATTCTGCGCGTTATAGGCGTTCGCGTAGGCCTGTCGAACCGTCTCTTCCGCCGCCAAGCAGGCCCCTAGGTCGTCATAGATCAGACCAGTTTTCACCGGCGCAACTTCAAAGATCAGCACAACGAGCATCCATTTCATCTCGGCCTCCCTCTCATTGGAGCGGACGGTTGCTCTCTCAAGCCGACCGCTTCTTGTATGGACCGCGCGATCCGGATTTTGGTTCGCTAGCCTCTACCAGCTTCACTATATCCCCGATCTCCCACAGGCGATCAGAAACGCCAGCGGCCATGGCCGGGCTCATCCGCAGCTTCGAGTGCATTCGCACGAAGTTGTAATACATCATGTGCAGCGCCACGGCGTAAGCGTGGTTCTCAACTTTCTTTGAGAAGGGCAACCGTCCGCCGCTACCATGATCACGTCTCCCGTCCCGAAAGGGGACAAGGGGAATCTGCCGGGGTGGTGCGGCCCGCAGCCGAAGGCGAGGACACGGCCCGGCTGATTGCCCTTGCAGGGAAGGAGGGTCGGAATCCCCCTTCTCCTTGAGGACAAACAACGCGCGGCCGCCACCGCGGCCGCACCGTGCCGGGACCTCGATTGAAAAGCTTCGCGGCGCTTGCGCCGCGCCCGCACCAGGCGCGACCAGCCGAGAAGAGGGGAGGGGGAAGGGCCGGTGGCTGAGCCCTTCCCCCGCCGGGCTCAAGGTAACCGTCTGGCGAAGGTGCTCTGGCGCGCAGTCACTGGTCTCGGTTACTTTTTGAGAAAGGAACTCGTTGCTCCAAAAAGCATCGCTCCCTGTTATCTGGATCAGACATCTAGCGTGCGCCTCTACGGTTCGGTCGAGGCGTTGGCCGACCAGCCGGATGACCGGAGCGTCGCTGGCAAGATACTTGAGGCGCTCGATGCCGTTGAAGGTCTTTCTGGCGCGCCGGCCGAACGGGTCGTAGGCGTACGTGATGGTGTTGCTCAGCCCGATCGCCGCAACTAGGCGGTTCTCCACGTCGTAGCTAAAGCTTTCGATGCCGCACTTGCGCTCAGGCGATCGACAGCTCGATTCGGTCTCAGCAGCCCGAACCGCCGCAGGTCACCGTCACGTTGGTCCGGTTGTTGGCAGCGTCGTAGGAATAGCTGATCGTCGTACCGTTCGCATACGTGACCGTCGTCACTCGGCCAAGCGAATCGTAGGCATAGGTTGCGCTGTCAGACGCCCAGGCGGGCGCAACAACGGATGCCCCGACTAACATCACGCCAACAATTGCGATCTGGAAAAAGGCATGCTTATTGATCATGTTTCGCTCCTCCATCAAATAGCCGCGTCTCCACCATCACCGCCTCGGTCGCCGCAGGTTGCCAGCTCTTCCAATCAACTTTGGGCAGAACTTGTTGGATTAAGAGATAATCTGTTGAGGCGCATTTGTACGATCGGAAAAGATATGAAGCCCATGTACGTCAATATTACCATTAGTATTGTATCTGCGAAGATTAGACGAGCCCCCAAAGTTTTCTGTATATGAACAGATACGTAGGCCAAGTAAAACACCAGGAGTGTCTGCGAGGTGATCAAAGAAATAAGCAGAATAAAGACCGCGACGAGTGTTGGAAGTGTTTGAACCGAAAACGAATCGTCGGTAAATATCAACCATATAATGGAGAAAACCACCAACGAATACGAAATGCACAGCGCGGATCCAATAATTCGAGTGTTGAATTTCGGTCTCGGTTCAAGTTGATTAACGTCATTCATCATCAAGATGAGCCAAGCAATGAGCAAAGGGCCCCCCGTGACTAACGAAACGATATACATCAACCACGGGGAGCGGTTCGTCACAGCCATTTCCAGGCTCTAAGCCAGAACTTGCCCGATCTACTTATGTGTCTGTCGACCATTGGAATCCCACGATGCTGTGTTAAGCGAAGATTGCCCGAAGAAGTTTCGAAAAGTCGGCCAAGGAATACTGGCCCCCTGTTCGTAATGGACTCCCGCCGAAATCGAAAGGCCTAGCTTCCCGCTGAATTTCAAGCTCCGGCCTTCCACTGTGTCGGGGATTGCGATGCTGCTCAGCAATCGGCCGGACTGATCATACTCATTGACGATGGCGTCCCTGGTTGATGAAACCAGCGTCGCCTTTGCGGGACCCGCGGAGGCGCCAACATACGCCTTTACCGACTCCCACTTCACACTACTCACTTTGCAGTATGTGCATTGTCCAGCGAATTGCCCGCTCTTTCCGATCGGAATGTCGGCCGTCGGATCGTAACTAATCCCGCCTGCTAGTTTGAGGCCAGCCCTCCACTTGTAGAATGGCTGGCCAGATTCCTCTCCTATGCCAAATGACCCCCCAAAGAACAGGATATCGACGTCTACTGCCCACAGACCACTCGGATCGACGAGGTTCAGCGGATCATTCTCGACATAGGCATAGAGGTTGATCCCGCCTAACGTTCCGCTGGGATCGGTCTGGAGAAACCTTCCGAGGGCGGGTGAGTAGTAGCGGGCGCGGTAGTAGTAGAGGCCGCTTTCGGCGTCGAGGCGCCGTCCGGTGAAGCGGAAGGCGCTGCCGGCGAGGGTGGCGCTCTGTCCGTAGGGACTGTAGGCGTAGGTGTCGGTGACACTGCCGGCCGCACCGTCGCTGAGCGCGATCACCGAGCCAAGCCCGTCCTGGTGATTATAGGCCTTCGTGCCGGAAGAGGCGTCGATCGTCGTCACCGGCTCGTCGAGCCCGGGCCCATAGACGTAACGACGCAACAGCGTGCCGCTGCCGTCGTACTCGGCGATTTCCTGGTCGTCGGCGGAGAGGTATTCAGTGACAGTGCCGTTGACGGTCTTGCTGGCACGCCGGTCGAGCGGGTCGTAGGCGTAGGCGATGGTGTTGCCCAGCGCGCTCGCCGAGACCAGGCGGTTCTCGGTGTCGTAGCTGAAGCTGTCGACGCCGTCTCCAGTGAGGTTGCCGTTGCCGTCGTAGGTGAGACTGGAACTCCCGACGGTGCTGTACTGGTTGACGCTGTTGGGTGTGTAGGCGACGGCGCTCGCCGCCGCGGGATGGTAGAGGTAGGCTCCGTCGCTGACGTTCACGCTGGTGCGCTGATCGGTGTCATTGTAGCCATAGGTGAAGGTGACCGAGCTCCCGGTAAAGCTCTGGGTGAGGCCGGTCAGGTTGCCGTTGGCGGCGTAAGCATAGGTGGCGCTCGCACCATTGCCGTAGTCTAGGTCGGTGCGCCGTGAGGCGGCGTCGTAATCGTAATTTGCGAGCGAGGTCGTGCCGTTCTCCAACACCTCCGTCATCCGGTTGAGCGCGTCGTAGGCGTAGCTGACGTAGTACCCGTCGGGCCAAGTAAGGCGGGTGATGTTGCCGGTATCGTCGTACTGGTAGGACACCTCCTTGTTGTCGGGTCGGGTCTCCGATGCCTGACGCCCGGCCGTGTCATAGCCGTAGCTGAAGGCGCCGTTGATGTCGGAAACTGAGCTCACCCGCCCGGTAAGGTCATAGGCATAGGTCACGGTCGCCCCGCCCTGCGGCGCGCGGGTGCTCAACCGGTCGAGCGTGTCGTAGGTGTAAGCGATCGTGTTGCCGCTGCGGGTGGTCTTGCCAGTCTGGTTGCCGATGGCGTCGTAGGCATAGCTTTCGGTGCTGGCGTCGGCGAAGGCGATCTCGGCCAACCGGTCGAGACCGTCATAGCTGTAGCTGGTGATGTTGCTGTTGGCGTCGGTGAGCGTCTCCTGCTTCCCGTTGGCCGTGTAGCTGTACTGGACAAGGGGCGTGCTCTGGATCGCGGTGTTGGTGATCGAAGTACGTCGACCCATCACGTCGTAGCCATGGATGGTGACGCGGCTCTCTGGGTCCGTGACGCTGGAGACCCGATCGAGCGCGTCGTAGGCGTAGGTAGTGGTATGGTTGAGGGGACCGGTCTCGGTCTCCTTCTTGAAGCTGTTGGTATAGGTGTAGGTGGTTGTTTGGTTGAGGTGTGGCGAGGTGCCCGGGTCGTTGACCACAGTGACCAGGTTGCCATCCTCGTCGTGGGTGTAGGTCGTAACGTAGCCGAACGGAGACGGCGCGGTGATTTGGGTCACGCGACGCATCGTGTCGTGCTGCTTGGTCGTCGTGTGGCCGTTGGCATCAGTGATGCTGGTGATGTTGCCAACGGTGTCGTAGCCGTAGGAGGAGGTGAGATTGAGCCGACCCGTCCCGTAATCGTCGATGACGGATATGAGCGCCTCAGTACCAGTATTGTACGTATAGTTGGTGACTTTGCCCTCGGCATCCGTGTGGGTGAGCCTCTGGCCACGGCCGTTATAGGTGAAACTCTCGGTCGGGGTCTGGCCGCCCACGGGCGGGTGTGTCACCGTCAGCAGGTTGCCTGTGCTCGAATCGTAGTCATATGTGGTTATGTTGCTATTGGCATCCTCCTCCGTGTGCACCTTGTTGTAAGTCGCATCGTAGGTGAAGGTCTGCACGCTGGGACTAAGCGGCGAGCCTGGCTTAGGCGTCACCGTGATGGTCAGTAGATTGTTCTTGTCGTCGTATGTGTAGGCGACGTTATTTCCTTCCGGTAGGGTCGCCGAGATCAGACGGTCGCGCCCGTCATAGGTGTTGAACGTCTGGTTTCCCAGCCCGTCGATTTCGGTGAGCAGCTTGCCGCGCGGGCTAAAATACAAGACGTGCGGTGTTCCGACCGCGTCTTCAAGCTCCGTGCGGGTGCCCGCAAAGTAGTATGTGGTGGTGTTGCCGTTTGCGTCCTGCTGCGTGCTTGGCCTGTCAAAGACGTCGTAGTTATTGGTGACGTAGGCGTTCGTTGGCTTCGACGGATAGAATATCTGGGTCAAGCGCCCAGGAATGTCGTAAGCGTAGGTGGTGATGTTGCCGGCCGCATCGGTGAAGGCGGTGAGGTTGTTGTCGCCGTCATAGCTGTAGCTGACGCTTCTCCCGGTGCCGTCGGACACTGAGGCAAGCTGGTCGCCCGCGTAGGTGAGGTTTAGCGCCCGCCCCATGTCGTTCGACACCGACGCGAGTTTGCCGCCGCTATAGGTAAGTGTCACCGTCGGGCCGGACGGGTATTGCCAGCTCGTGAGGTTGCCTGAGCTGTCGAAGCTGAGCATGACCTGCTGCTTGGTCGTGTAGACGTAGGTGCCGCCGCTGTCGCTGAGCGAGTTTGCCGACCCCAGCGGCGGGTTGTAGCTGCCGTCGGCGAGCTTGATGAACCGCTCGCTACTTTGCGGCTGACTCACTACGACGACATTGTCGATGAGGCTGTCCATCAGCCAGCGCTCGACCATGGAGGCGATGACCATGCGGTCGAGTGGCTTGGCGTTGCTGGTCTGGGCGTTAAGCAGGTCCTGCACCACATAGATTGCCACAATTGCGGCTGCCCCGTCGATCGGCGAAGCAGCGCCCATGCCCGTGAATCCGTCACTGTCGGCACGGGCCGTGATGGCGAAGTCATCGGTCCAGCCCAGCCCGAGCGAGCGCGACTGCAGCCGCAGACCGGAATCGTACACCCGCGAGAAGCTAAGTCCGTAGGGGAACTCGCCGCTGCCGACTGTCAGGTCGGTGTGATTATATATGTAGTTTCCGTTGACGCGATTGACGGGATCGCCAAAGCTTCCCACCTGCCCCTCGGTTGCGCTGGACGATGCCCCGATCGCATACACGCCGCTATTCGCCGAGCTTTGAGCGGTCTGGCTTCCTCCCGGCGGAGTCGTGGTCGTGGTTGGTGTCAGTGGCGCCTGGTTTTTTGTCGTTTGTGTGGAGGTGACGTTCGTTGCTGCATATCCGCCGTTTAAGCCACCGGTGATGACGGCACCGAGGCCGGTTCCGTTTTGCCTGACCACGAAATAGCCGGTCCCGGTCCACAAGTTGACTGACATTGCGCCGTTGAGTGGTGCAATCACCCGGTTCCCATCATTGACCATGCTGTCGATATGGGCCAGGTCGCCAGGGCTATAGGAGGTCGCGAGTTGCGGCCGGATTGTGTTGGTGTAGTAGGTCGCGTCGTTGCCGCTCACCGCGCTATTATTGATGTCGAAGATCGTGTCCGTCTGACTGGCGATGTCGAACAGCTTCACTGTCGAGACTGCGATCGAACCCGGCTGCGTCTGCTCGATCGTGCCCGATTCGAGAATACTGCTGATGCGGGCATTCGTGAAGAAGGCGGCCGACTCGGTTGGCGTCCGGCCGCTGGTGCTCGGTCGATTGATCCGTTGGGCAGTGCTCAGGGCGTTCATCGGCAGGTCGACGAACGGACCTTCCGACGAGCCGACGGTCCGCATGCCGACGATGCCGACGGCATGCCGATAGAGAGTCGCCGTCCCGGCGATCTGGTCGGTCAAGCTTTGGACGCGCGCAAGCTCCGCGAGCCAAGTGTAGCCGATGATTGACAGGCTCTCGCCCAGCACGGTCTCGTCGCCCGGATTGCCGGGCAGGGCCGCCTGGTTCTCCGCCAGGAGCTTGCGGTGCTTTTCGATCATCGCTCGGTTGACCGGTCCCCAGCCGGTGCTGATCAGGTACCGCCCCGGGGAACTGCTGCCGGCGGCGCCGGAGATCACGTTGAGCGTGCCCGTCTGGTTGTAGGCCGTGCTGGCATAGGGGTGCGTGACGGTGATGCCGATACCGACGGCCGCGCCCTGGCTGACCGCCGATCCTGTCTTCTTCACCACGCCGTTGAGTCTTAGGACCGGTCGGTTCGAGCTGTTGAAAAAAAGGCTCAGCCGTTGCCCGTAAATGTCCGAGGAATTGAACGTCACCGCGCTCGCTCCCGGCACCGACACCTTCATGGTCGTTCGGTATTGGCTCGGCAGGCTGGCGCGGTTGGTCACCGTCCCGTAAGCGTGTGGCAGGCTCGTCTGTCGCAACTGCATGCCGACTGTGAGAGGCTCGATGGTTGCCCCCCCGATGATATCGCCGGCCGTCGCCGTTGGATCATTCGAGCGGATGTAGCTCACGAGGTTGTTCGCGTAATCCGCGAGGTTGTTCCGCAGCGCCGTCCGGTTTAGCCCGCTGATGTTCGTCGGATTGATGATGGCGCCGGTCTCGGTGTCGCTGATCAGGCTCGACTGGCTGTAGCCCATTGCTGAGGCCAGGTTGCTGATCCCTGTCTGCCGGTCATAGGTCTTGGTGCTCGGATCGAACACGTAGTTGGTGCCGTCGATCGTTACCCTAACCCACGCCCAGCCGAGCACGATGTCGGCCACATCCTCGTAAGTGCCATAGAGTTGCGCCGGGAAGCCACCTTGCCCGAGCACATTTGCAATGCTGTAGAAGCCCGTATCAGTGCCCAGCCAGTTCGTGTATTGCGCCGAGGTTAGATGGATTTGGCCGAGCCGGTATGTCGGCGTGTAGCACGACTGTTGCAGCAGCACGAACATCAGTTCCGCTTGGTCGAACGGGCCCCCGGTCCCGTCGATCAGTGTGCCCAGCGGGCCTTTGACACTACCATAGCGCGGCAGCGTCTGGATGTTGTTGTAAACATACTCGTAGATGAGGTCGGGGTCATACTTGAGGGCGCGCGCCAGCTCGACCAGCTCGGGCGCCGCCGCCGGCGGGGTGCATCCGAGCGTCAGAGACTGCGTCAGCACCGTGCCCGTGCGGTCCATACCCGGCGCGGCCTGCGCCCGTCCGCCGCTCACCACCGGCGCCGCCGTGCGCGGTTGCGGCCTGGCTGCCAGGAGTCGCTCAGCGCGGGCATAGGGCACCGGCAAGGCCTGCATGTTCAGCATGTTCGGGGTGAATGCCCCGTCCGGTGCGGGTGCCGCCGGCTCTGTCGCCGGCATCGCGAGCGGCGTGCCCAGCTGCGCCAACGCCGGCGCAACCGATACCCCCACACATCCGAAGAAACTGGCGATAAGGGCGCTGGCTAAGCGCCGGACGAGCTTATTCACGGTATACCTCCCAACCCAAATGCGTTTATGGTCGCAGGCGAATATCGTCATAAATTCGCAATTACGAGATGCGCAATCTTAGCGTTATATCATGACTCGTTGTTAAACTTAGAGTAAAATTAAAATTCTCTTAAATGCAATCTTAAGTTTCTGGCCAAGTACTCCTGAGGCGTTGCGACTGCAGACAAAACCCGCCGAACTCAGGCGATCCAACGCATAAAAGCGCAGGTCGGACGGCAAAGCAGGTGGTTCTGCCCGTTGAGCCGGAAACGCGCCCCGGTGGCATCCACCTCAAAGCGGGACAGTGCTGCAAACGGATTTCGCACTAGCGTTACGAAGTGCGATACGGCATCGCCCGACGCCCTTGCTGGCGTCGGCGGGTGGTGGAAAGAGGTCTGAAGGGAAAGCCTGGAACAAGTGCAGTCGCGGATCGCGGACACGCAAAGCCCCCAGATAACGCACCGACATAAAAAAGCGATATTTCGCCAGGAAACTGCCAGCTAGCCGTTTGCTCTATGCCAATGACCGTGAGCTATCAGCACGTAGGCACGTCGGCCCCTTTGCACACGTTTCAGAAACGTGACCACGTCCCTCGTTGGGGCCGGCTTGGTGGGTGAGTGGGCGAGCGTTCATGGTTGCGCAACTGCTGGGCCAGCTTGTAGATCATCCAGATCGGCGCCCCGTTGTTGTCGGCCGGTTAGCCGAGATACCAAAAATCCATTGGGGATCAACGGCGAGAGATCTGCTGGTTAGTCAACGTAAGTTATTGATTTTGCCGGATCGTGTTACTCCCTCCCTGTCCGCCATTTCTGGGTGAATGCTGTCCGAGGCCGATTGCGGCCTGCTTGGCCTCGCAACGGGGCAAGCCAGAATTCGCGGCGACAGCGCTGTGATGAGCCTGGGTTTGCGTCTTCAGCCCGACCGGCCTTCGCGGGCAGCCCGACTTAACGCGAGGTTAAGGCCCTTGCCGCTCGATGACGCAACCTCATCCCCCCGGTTTCATGATGTCTTAGGAAACGGCCTTCATACTTGCTTCAGAAATGCGGTGCGGATAGGTTAGCGGTGGCTTAACTAAGCAGTCTCAGTCTGTACTGCCCTCCCTGTTTGGGGAGCGGTATTGGGGGAGCTCATCAAGGCACCGACCGGCGCTGTTCGCCATCGCTTGAGTATAGAGCGGGCGAGAGCGCTGCTAGCGCGATCATGACGTGGGCGATCGGGCCATTCCCGACGACAAACACTTCATTCGCGCGAAACGGAGGACGTGCCACGACATGTGGAGAGGCTTGAAGGCCAGGGTCTCTGACCTTCTGGATCAGGCATTTGTGCCGCGGGAAATGATCCTACGCGCGAACGATCGTGTGACGGTCCTTCGCCTGCCTGTCCGTACCCAGAAGACTGTTGCTCTTGGCGCAGTAGCGCTGATCGGGTGGACGCTGCTGTCCACCGGCGGCTTCGTGGTCCAGGAACTTGTCATTTCCGGCAAAAACCACGAGATCGAAGGCCACAAGCTCGCCTACTTCGAGCTTCTGAGCGAGGTCTCCGAGTATCATAATCAGTTTGCGCAGATCACCCAAAATCTCAAGAGCAATCAGGCCTTTTTGCTGTCGATGCTGGAAAGCGGCGCCGAGGCGGAGGCCGATATCGCGGCAATCGAGCAACGGCTGAAGAACAACCAGTTCGAAGAGGGTCGGATTACAGTTGCCAGCGGTGGCCTTCGTGAGAAGCTGCAGCGCTTCGAAGACGAACTGCGCGGTATTGTCGGACGCAACATGGAGCTGCGTACTCAGGTTGAATCCATGCGTTCCGTCCTCTCCGATACCAAAGCGGAGAAGGACCGGGTGGTCCAGGCCCGCGAACTGCTGGGCGATCGCCTGCAGCAGGTCGAGGACGACCTGCTGCGCGTAGCGGACGAAAAGCGCCAGCTTGAACTGACGGTAGCAGAATTGCGCGGCGATATCTCCCGCTCGCGCGAGGAACTGGCAGTCGCGGAAACGATTGAGAGTGATCTGAAGGGTGAGATCGCTGGACTCGGCGATCAGCTGAGGGTTGCCGACGAGCGTCGCGATGGGCTGCAGCGGCAGATTGCCGGACTACAGGGCTCTCTCGATACCGCGATTCACCGCGGCGATGGACTGCAGACCGACCGCGAGGATCTGCGTACCGAGGTGGCCGAGCTCCGACAACGGATGGTAGATATGCGTAGTGCGCAGCACAACATCGTGCAGCGGCTGCGTGAGCGCACCGAGCTGAGCGTGGATACGATCGAGCGCACCGTCGCCATGACGGGGCTCAAGCTAAATGAGCTGCTGGCTTCGATCGGCGACGTGGGGACGTCGCAGGGCGGTCCTTTCGTCGCCGGCGACTATACCGGCGACTTCGACGGCGATGCCGAGCTCGAAATCGCCCTGTCGCTCCTCGACCTGAGGCTCAGCCGCTGGTCCGCGCTGCAGCGCGTCATGCGCACGCTGCCGCTGAGTGTGCCCCTTGAGCAGTACCAGCTCAGCAGCGGGTTCGGCACCAGGACGGACCCCCTCAACGGCCGTAAGGCAGTGCACCGTGGGCTCGATTTCCGGGCTGCCATGGAAACGCCAATTTTTGCCACGGCGCCTGGCAAGGTGACCTATGCCGGGTGGAGCGGGCCCTTCGGCCGCCTGATCGAGATCGACCATGGTCACGGCATCCGGACGCGCTATGCGCACCTCAAAAAGATTCTTGTCAAAACAGGGCAGACGGTAGCTAATCGCGAGAAGATCGGGCTTGTTGGTTCATCCGGCCGCAGTACCGGTCCGCATCTGCATTATGAAGTGCGCTACAAGGGCGTTCCGTTAAACCCCCAGAAGTTCCTCACGGCAGGTAAGCATGTTTTCAAAGACTAAAGACAGCTCCAGCACCTCTGAGCCGCTTACTTCGACTTCTTCGGAGCTAAAGCGCGGTAGCTCGCAAAGCGGTGTTCCTTCGATCATCAGTGCCGATCTGCGCGTCACCGGCAACCTGAAGAGCGATGGGGACATCCAGGTAGATGGCCACATCGAAGGCGATATCGACAGCGCCACTCTGACTGTGGGTGAAGGCGCCCATGTGAAGGGTCACATCAGCTGCGAGAGCGTCCGCATCTGCGGTACGATCGACGGTGCTGTGAAGGCCAAGTCGGTGGTGATGGCGAAGACGGCCCGGGTCATCGGCGACATCATCCATGACAGCCTGGCAATCGAAGCCGGTGCTTTCATCGAGGGCAACATCAAGCGCCTGGAAGGCGTGGGACGCACGTCCAGCGTGTCCAGCCCCAGCACGTCGACTTCGTCGAGCAGTCCCAGTTCTTCTGCCAGCGGGTCGACCGCTTCTACCGCAGCGAAGCCGCTGGCGAGCTGAGGAAGGCGCTTAGTCTTCCTCAGCCAGGACGGCGCGGTAAAGTTCAGCATCCACGTTGCCGCCGGAAAGGGTGAGACCTGTCACCCGGCCGGCGGCATTCGTCTTGCCTGCAAGGATTGCGGCCAAGCAAACGGCGCCGCCTGGCTCTACCACGAGCTTCAGGGTGCGGAATGCGTAGCGCATTGCCGCCTTCACTTCCGCATCGGTGACGCTGAGGCCGCCGCTGACGCGCGTCCGGTTCAGCGCGAAGGTAAGGTCCCCGGGTTGCGGGGAAAGCAGGGCATCGCAAATCGAGGCCGGCGCTTTGCCGTGCGGCAGCGGCCGACCGGCTGCGAGAGAGATCCTGGTATCGTCGTAGCCGTCCGGCTCCACGGTAAAGACGTCCGTCTGAGGCGAAAGCGTCTCGAATGCCAGGGCGCAGCCGGCCGTCAGACCACCGCCACCGCAGCAGACCAGCATCTCGTCGAGCGTGAGCTGCCTCGCCTTCGCCTGGGCGATGACCTCCAGGCCGCAGGTCCCCTGTCCAGCAATGACCCCAGCATCGTCGTAGGGCCGCACCAGGGTCGCATTGCGATGCGATGCGATTTCGGCACCGATGGCCTCGCGAGATTCGGTAAAACGGTCATAAAAGACGACCTCGGCTCCGTAGCCTCTCGTATTCGCGACCTTGATGGCCGGCGCGTCCGACGGCATCACGATAACAGCCGGTAGCCCGAGCAGCGCCGCGGCGGCGGCAACGCCCTGAGCGTGGTTGCCGGAGGAAAAGGCGACGACGCCACCGGCTCTTTCCTCTTCGGAGATCAGGCAGATCCGGTTGTAAGCGCCGCGGAACTTGAACGATCCGGTTCGCTGCAGCGTCTCTGCCTTCAGCAGCACCCGGCCGCCAACCCGCTCGTTCAGCGCCGGTGACTCCAGGAGAGGGGTGATGACGGCGAGGCCTTCGAGCCGCTTGGCGGCCGCCTGCAGGTCGTCAATGGTCGGCAGGGATGCCGTCGAGGCAATATCAGTCTGATGCAGCATGGGGTTTCAAGTCCGGTGAGGGTGTTGGGCATTTATAGGCTGTTGCACGCTGCCAAGCCAAGCGCCGGTCGTTGCGCTCAACCAGCGATGCCGAGCAACGGCGGGAGTTCATCCAACCGATGGATGACGGTGACAAAGTCGCCAGGAACTCGATCGGGCTGGCGGTGAAACCGGTTGATCCACGCGACCTTAAAGCCGAAGTGCGCAGCGCCTTTCGCATCCCAGCAGTTGCTGGACAGGAAGCAGATATCGTCGCGACTGACGCCGAGGCGCTCCACGGCCAGTTGATAGACACGTGGGTCAGGCTTGTAGATGCCGACGTCTTCGACCGACAGCAGGGCGTCCAGGTGGTCCTGCAGGCGGGCAGAGCGGACCGCAGCTTCGAGCATTCTCGGGCTCCCGTTGGACAGGATCGCCGTTGCCAGTCCGGCAGTCTTCAGGCTCCGCAAGGTCGCGTCGACTTCTTTATAGGCATCGAGAGAGAGATAGAGATCCATCAGGCTCTCATGCAGAGCCGCGTCCTCGACACTGGAGGCAGAAAGCGCGAACGCAAGGCTGTCGGAGGTGACCTGCCAGAAGTCAGCGTGAATTCCCATGAGGCTGCGCAGCCAGGTGTATTCGAGCTGCTTCTGGCGCCAGAGTTCAGAGACAGCGCCAGATTTATCGCCGAGGGCTTGCCCGCCCCGGCGCACAGCAGAATGAACATCGAAGAGCGTGCCATAGGCATCGAAGACGCAGGCTTTCACCTGGGCAAAATCTGCGGGCCGGCCGTCTGCCATTGTCTTGGTTCCTTGTCCGGTCGGATTCTTCAATCTGCCTGGCGTATGGCGCCCTGGTTGCCTTCAGGTGCCCGCCGGAGGGAGATACAGGGCCCAGCGTGTTTCCTCCTTCGGACTCCCGTCGCGGTAGACGACAAGGCTCTCAAGGATGCGCTGAACATAGTTGCGGGTCTCGCTGAAGGGGATGCGCTCGATCCAGTTGATCGGATCGACTGCGGGGTTGCGCGGGTCGCCGAAAAGGCCAATCCAGTTTCTCGCCCGGGTCGGTCCGGCGTTGTAGGCGGCCAGCGCAAGGATGTAGGAGCCGTCGAATTGTTCGAGAAGCTCGTTGAGGTAAGCTTGGCCAAGCCTGACGTTGTAGTCCGGATCGTCGGTCAGGCGGTCCCTGCTGAACGGCAAACCCATCCGCTGGGCCGTTTGGCGGGCGGTCGCGGGCATGAGCTGCATGAGGCCGAGGGCGCCGACAGGACTGCGTGCCTTCGGATAGAATTCACTCTCCTGCCGCATCACCGCCAGCACCAAGGCTGATTCCGGAGCCGGGCCGATCGGCAGACTGCGTCGCGGGTAGAGGAGGGGATGCAGATCATGGCCATCGCGCCGAGCCGACTTGGCAGTCCGCAGAGCCAGGTCATGACGGTCCTGCTCGTTCGCGAGCTCTACGATCAGGCGATAGTCGGCCAGATCCTTTGCGTCGTGGCGTAGCCTGGCAATGAAGAGATCCTGCAGGCGGGACTGCTCGAGCTGGCCCAGCAGGCGCACTGCCTGAACGGTCTCCTTGGCCTCGAAAGCGGCTCGCTTGGCCTCAGGCAAGACCAGGAGTGCCACCGCCGGTGGCTCCCGCTCCTTGCCCATGCGTTGGCCGGCCAGCTGCCCATAGAAGGTCGCCGGGTAAGCTGCGGCGGATTCATACCAGCGTCGGGCCTCTTCCGCACGACCGAGCTCACTGGCTGCCTCCCCGGCCCAGAAGGCACCGCGCGACTTGCTGATCTCTGAGGTGACGCCGTCGTGCAGCCGCGCGAAATGCCCGTAAGCGACCTCCGGCTGGCCGAGATACTTGAGCGCTACCCAGCCGGCCTGCCACTCGCCATCGGCAAAGGGAACGCCGTCGACGTGCCCATGCTGCGCGCTCATTCGATAGGCCAGGGCGTAGTCATTGCGGTCCAGAGCGCGCCAGACGACCCAATTGCGCAGGCGCCACCATGCGGTGTCCTGGGGCATTTGTGGCGGAAGGATATCGAGGAGCTCGACGACACCTTCGTGGCGGCCGCGGCGCTGGCGCCAAACAGCGCGTTCGTAGATCAGGCCGGGGTCGTTGCGCAGCCCAGAGGGAACACGCTCGATCAGGGCATCCACGCCGGGCCGATTGTCGATCAACGCGAGGCGCGCCCTGGCGAGCGCAGCATGATCGGCCGGTACCCGCTGGATCTGGCGCTGGGCGGCGGCGGCTTTCCGGTCCCACAGCAACCGTTGCAGTCGGGCGACTTCGTCGGCGGGGGAAAGCAGCACCTTGAATCGCGTGTGGAACAGGCCCTCTTCGTCTGGTTCGAAATCAGCGTCAACCCAGAGCTGCCGGGCGGTGCTGCGGGCCCGATCCTGCTGACCACTGTCCCACAGGGCCGCGACGTTGCGCAGGGCTCCTTTCCCGGTGATCGGCGGGCGGTCGCCGAACCATGTCAGGATCTCGGTCGGCGAGAAGGTTGCGGGAAGCAGCAGTTCTGCATTGCGGTAAAGGCCGAAGAGGCCCGGCCAATCCGGGTTTGCCTGAATGAACGCTGATATCTCATTGAAACTACGGCCTGAATTTCGACGACCGTAGTCGAGCCAGTCGACGATCTTGTTGCCTAGCGGGTGCGAGCCCTGCCTTGCGCGGGAAATGCCAAGGTCAAAGTAGCCGTCCTCAAAAAGCGTCAATGCCGAGGTGTAAAGCCGACGATCCGCGTCGGTCAGCGTATCCGCGGCCCGCCCAGCCCGAACGAGCATGGATGTAGCCAAAATGAGAACAAGGATGACAAGAAAGACCGAAACGCGCTTGCAAGCGTGCTGGGTCACCGCGATCTCCGTCCCCTTCTGTGATGGTGCCCGAGGGTAATGTGACCGGTGGGTAGCCCGCAAGGGGGGGACGGCAGCGTCGACAGCTTGCCCCTGGCGAAAGCAGAAGCTATGGTCGCCGGTCGCTGGACCTGCTACAGGCTGCGGGAACTATACCGATTCAGGGATTTTGACGATGTCCGGCCCCATGTTTTCGGGCTCGATCACCGCGCTCATTACACCGTTTCGTGATGGGCAGTTGGATGAGGGGGCCTTTCAGCGCTTTGTGGAGTGGCAGATCGAGGAAGGGACCAGCGCCCTGGTGTCCTGTGGGACGACGGGTGAATCGCCGACGCTGTCCCACGACGAGGATATGAGGGTAACGGCCCTCTGCATCGAGGCGACCAACGGCCGGGTCCCGGTGATCGCCGGGACCGGGTCCAACTCCACCGAAGAAGCGATCATGCTGACACGGCATGCAAAGGCTGCCGGCGCCGACGCAGCTCTGATCGTCACGCCCTACTACAACAAGCCGACGCAGGAAGGGCTCTTCCAGCATTACCGGGCCATCCACGATGCCGTTGAGATCCCGATCATCATTTACAACATCCCTGGACGCTGCATCGTCGATATGACGGTGGACACGATGGCGCGTTTGGCCGAACTGCCGAACATCGTCGGGGTCAAGGATGCTACGGCAGATCTCGTCCGACCGGCTCGGACTCGCGCTGCCATCGGCCGAGATTTCGCACAGCTTTCCGGTGAGGATGCCACGGTTGTGCCCTTCCTGGCTCAGGGTGGGCACGGGTGCATTTCGGTAACGTCAAACGTTGCGCCGCGGCTTTGTGCGGAACTGCATTCTGCTTGGAAGCGCCGTGATCTGGACCAGGTGGACGAGTTGAACGATCGCCTGATGCCTCTGCACCAAGCCCTGTTCATCGAATCCAATCCGAGTCCGGTGAAGTTCGCGGCGAAGCTGCTCGGCCACTGTGATGACGAGGTGCGCCTGCCCCTGGTCCGTACCCAGCCGGAGACTCAAGCGCGCGTGAAGTCGGCCATGGTTCACGCCGGGCTCATCAACTAAGCCAGATAGGACGGCCAGCGATGAAGGCGGGCGCGAAGCAGATCGCGGCCCAGAACCGGCGGGCGCGCCACGATTACCAGATCGAGGAGCGATTCGAGGCTGGACTGGTGTTGACCGGCAGTGAGGTGAAATCGCTGCGTGGCGGGCGCGCCTCGATCGCAGAGGCCTACGTTACGGAACGCAGCGGCGACTTGTACCTGCAAGGTGCCCACATTCCGGAGTACAAAGCTGCCACTCACAACAACCACGAACCCCGCCGGTTGCGAAAGCTGCTGGTGCGCCGGCGGGAACTGGCCAAGCTCATCGGGCAGGTGCGGCGTGAGGGCTATACCCTCATTCCCTTGGTGGTCTACTTCAATGAACGAGGGATCGCCAAGCTGGAAGTCGGCCTCGCCCGAGGCAAACGCAAGGCCGACAAGCGTGAAGACATCAAGGCACGCGATTGGGAGCGGCGTAAGTCCCGGCTATTGAGGGAGCGCAGCTAGCCGGTCGCGAATTCCGGTGAAAACGTCCTCGAACATCGCTTCGGTCAAGCGGCCGGTGTTGGTGTTGTAGCGCGAGCAGTGATAGCTGTCGGCTACGAGCAGACCGCCGAGGTCGTGCAGCGATCCATGGCGGAAGGGGTAGAGGGTCTTTCGCACGCCAAGGGTGGTCAGAACCGCACCATGAGACAGAGTTCCCAGGCAGAGAATGATGCGGAGGTTCGTCATCGCCGCAATTTCCTCGGCCAAGAACGGCCGGCAATTCCTGGCTTCCGCCCCGGTCGGCTTGTTCTCCGGCGGCACGCAGCGCACCGCGTTGGTCACACGGCAATCGACCAGGTGCAGGCCATCGCCGGCGTGGCGGCCATAGGTACCCTTGGCGAAGCTGAACTTCAGGAAAGTCCGGTACAACAGGTCACCGGCGTAATCGCCGGTGAAGGGGCGTCCGGTCTGGTTGGCGCCTCTAAGCCCCGGCGCAAGGCCGACCACCAGCAATCGCGCCGACGGCGGACCGAATGCCCGTACCGGGGCATTGTGGAAGTTGGGAAACGCAGCCCGATTGGCGGTGCGGAAGTCAACCAGTCGCGAACAAAGGGCGCAATCTGGCGGTGGCTCGACAACGGACATTCTGACTACGCGGCGCTAGACAGCCTCGTCCTCATAGTATTCGTCGTCCTCGATAACGTGATCGTCGCCGTAGCCGTCCTGGCGCAATCGCTCGCCGCTGCGCGAACGATCGGCCGGCAGCTGACGGGCAATCAGCGATTGCATGTCGGCCAGGTCGATATAGACATCGGCTTGACGCCGCAACTCGTCGGCAATCATAGGAGGCTGCGAACGCAGCGTCGATACCACGGTGACGCGACGACCGCGCCGCTGCACCGCCTCGACAAGCCGCCGGAAGTCGCCATCGCCCGAGAAAAGCACAATATGATCAAGGTGTTCGAGCATCTCCATGACATCGACAGCCAGTTCGATGTCCATGTTTCCCTTGATCTTGCGCCGGCCGGTGGCGTCGGTGAATTCCTTGGTTGGCTTGGTGACCATGGTGTAGCCGTTGTAGTCGAGCCAATCCACAAGCGGCCGAATGGGGGAGTACTCCTGGTCGTCTACCAGCGCCGTGTAGTAGAGCGAGCGAACAAGATTGCAGCGCGTTGAAAATACGTCCAATAAGCGCTTGTAATCTATATCGAAACCTAACGAGCGAGCTGTTGCGTAAAGGTTTGCACCGTCAATGAACAACGCGACCCGTTCTTGACTATAGAACTTCATGTGTTTCCCTTTGACAAACCTGCTTGCAGACGGCGCCGTCAGCCGAACCAGGTTCTCTATTCCCTGTCAAAACTATGAGAAGGTTTGCGCGACCCTGAGGCGATCACCAAAGACGGCCAAGATCCGTCCCAAAGTCCTGATCAACGCCATCAAGGCGCCTTCGCAAGGGCAACATTATCGGTTGAGCGGACGGTGGGGAAAACATGATTCTTGTCGGTCTTGGTTCAAATTTGACCACGGCTCAACTGCAAACTTCTGAAGATGTCTTAGAAGCGGCCATTAACGCACTGATAAATAGTGGAGTCGATGTTATTCAGAAGTCGCCCTGGTATCGCAGTGCACCTATCCCCGCCTCTGAGCAACCGTGGTTCGTCAACGGGGTGGCCAGCCTGGGAACGCAGTTGGGACCCCGAGCTCTGCTGCAGCTCCTGCATGAGGTGGAAACCGAGTACGGGCGGGTTCGAGGAGCGCCGAACGCAAGCAGAACGCTGGACCTGGATTTGCTCGCCTATGGAGACCGGATCCTCGATGAGGCTGGCGGCATAAAGCTGCCCCATCCACGGCTGGCGGAGAGAGCCTTCGTCCTTCAGCCTCTGGCGGATTTGGCGCCTTGCTGGCGCCATCCAGTGACCGGATTGACGGCGGCTGAGATGTTGGCAGCCCTGCCGCCGGACCAGGTCGTAGAGCGCCTGTCCCAGGGGGGCGCTCCCAGCAGGTGAGCTGGCATATCCGGACCTTTTGAGTTGCGAAGTGAGGGGACGGTCCATATATTCCAGCGCTACCTGGGCCCTACGGGTGCCGGGTACCCGTATTAGTGGAGAATTTTTGCGATGGCGCGTGTAACAGTTGAAGATTGCGTTCTTCAGGTCCCCAACCGTTTTGAGTTGGTGATGTTGGCTGCTCAGCGGGCGCGGGACATCTCTTCGGGTGCGCAATTGACTGTGGACCGTGACAACGACAAGAACCCGGTCGTCGCGCTGCGCGAGATCGCGGACGAGACCGTGAGCCTCGATGCTCTCGGAAGCGCGGTGGTCCAGGGGCTGCAGAAGCAGAACGAGCAGGACGAACCGGAAGACGACGTTGTCGAGTTCGACGCACCGGTGATGCCGGCTGCCGCTGATCAGGCGCTGGCCCAGGAAGAGGCCTTGCCGGCTCCAGACGGCGACGATTCGATCGATTCCGACGAGGACGAGTAGCCGCCTGCTGTCCTCGGCGGCTTCCTTATTCGAAGATTTCGGATTCCGTACCGGAAAACATGTACTTGGCGCCCTATGCCCGGGCGCGTATGATTAGAATTGTTTTAATCTCGGTCCTGGCGGGAGCCGATAGTCGGGCGCAGCATGATCCGGCAGTTTGAACTGGTCGAACGGGTCAAATCCTACGATCCGGGCGCGGACGAGGATGCGCTCAACCGCGCCTATGTGTTCGCCATGAAGGCACATGGCTCCCAAAAGCGAGCCTCTGGCGACCCCTATTTCTCCCATCCTATCGAGGTCGCGGGCATCCTGACCGACCTCAAGCTCGACGACTCCTCCATTATCACGGCGCTGCTTCATGATGTCGTGGAGGACACTGCCGCGACGCTCGAAGACGTTGAGTCCATGTTCGGCAAGGAGATTGCGCGCCTTGTCGACGGGGTGACAAAGCTCGGTCGTCTGGAGTTGCAGTCAGAAGAGACCAAGCACGCGGAGAACTTCCGCAAGCTGCTGGTCGCGATGTCCGAAGACATCCGGGTGCTGCTGGTGAAGCTGGCCGACCGGCTGCACAACATGAAGACCTTGCACTTCATCGCCTCTCCGGAGAAGCGCCGACGTATTGCCCGTGAAACCATGGACATCTATGCGCCGCTTGCCGAGCGCATCGGCATGCATGGCTTCAAGGACCAACTTGAAGACCTCGCATTTGGCGAACTGAACAAGGACGGACGGGATTCGGTGCTTGCCCGGCTCGAATTCCTTCGCGGCCAGGGCAAAGATCTCTCGGAGCGGATCATCGGCGAGCTGCGCCAGCGCCTGGCAGAGGAGGGGGTGTCAGCGAAGGTCTCCGGCCGAATGAAGACGCCCTATTCGGTCTGGCGCAAGATGCAACGCAAGAACATCACATTCGAGCAGCTTTCCGACATCATGGCATTTCGCGTCGTAGTCGGATCCTTGGGGGACTGCTATCACGCGCTGGGCCTGCTGCACAGCCGCTATCCGGTGGTGCCGGGCCGCTTCAAGGACTACATCTCGACGCCCAAGCCCAACGGCTATCGCTCCCTTCACACAACCATCATCGGCCCCGAGCGCCATCGCATCGAGGCGCAGATCCGCACGCACGATATGCACGAGGTGGCTGAATACGGTGTGGCCGCCCATTGGAAATACAAGCAGGACACTCCGCAAGTCGAAGGTCGGCAGTATCGCTGGATGCGAGAATTGCTCGACATCCTCGAGCACGCAGACAATCCGGAAGAGTTCCTGGAACACACCAAGCTGGAGATGTTCCAGGATCAGGTTTTCTGCTTTACGCCGAAAGGCGCGGTGATCGCGCTGCCCAGCGGTGCGACGCCTGTAGATTTTGCCTATGCGGTGCACTCCGAGGTGGGAGATACCTGCGTCGGCGCCAAGGTCAACGGCCGCATGGTGCAACTGCGTGCACCGCTGCAGAACGGCGACCAGGTCGAGATCATCACTTCGAAGGCTCAGACCCCATCGCCAGACTGGGAGCAGTTTGTCGTCAGCGGCAAGGCCAAGGCGCGGGTGCGGCGCTTCGTGCGCCTGAAACAGCGCGAGCAGTACATGGAGCTGGGCAGCCAGATCCTGCAGAAGTCTTTCCGCCAGGAAGGCTATGAGATGTCGGACAAAGGGCTGGTGTCAGTCCTCAAGCGCTTCAGGTGTGAGTCCATCGGAGATCTCTGCGCCTCGGTAGGTCAGGGGCATTTCACCGGCAGGGAAATCGTCACGGCAGTCTTTCCCGGTACCAAGGTGGACGCGAAAGTCCAGAAAATCGTACCGATCGCACGCGCGCGTGCGCGGCATGGCAAGGGCAGGGAAACGTCGGTTCCCATCAAAGGGCTTATCCCGGGCATGGCCGTGCACTACGCCCATTGTTGCCATCCGCTTCCAGGCGACCGCATTGTCGGGATCGTTACGACGGGCAAGGGCGTTACCGTTCACACGATCGACTGCGACACGCTGGAGAGCTTCCAGGCGACGCCGGAGCGCTGGGTGGACCTGTCTTGGGATGTTGATGAGGGCCTTGACCAGCGGATAGGCCGGCTTCATGTCATTGTTGCAAACGAACCGGGAAGTCTGGGCAGTCTGTCGACAATTATTGGCAAGAATCATGGAAATATCAGCAATCTTAAGATTACAAACCGTTCAATTGATTTCTTCGAGATGCTGATCGATGTCGAGGTTACTAGTGTCAAACACTTGTCGAATATCATTGCTGCCTTGCGCGCCATGCCGGTCATCACGTCGGTCGAACGTGCACGAGGTTAGGGCTGAAGCCATCTTTGTTAGGTAGGTTGCAAAGGTGTTCAAGCGACGAATTCCTCTGCCGTTCCATCAGCGTGCCGGCTCGTATATTTGGCCGCGCGGCGGCTGGCGCCGGTCGGGCGCCTACGTGGCCCATCGCCTGCGCCGCCTGCCGGGCACTCCCTATCGGATAGCGGCTGGCTTTGCCAGCGGGGCGGCGATCTCGTTTACGCCCTTTATCGGCCTACACTTCGTACTGGCGGCAGCACTTGCCCTGGCGGTACGGGGCAATGTCATCGCGGCCGCTATCGGGACTGTCGTTGGCAATCCTTGGACCTTCCCCTTTATCTGGCTGTGGACCTACTCGCTGGGGCGCTGGATCTTGGGGTATGGGCAGACGACGAAAGTTCTTCCGGAGGACTTTTCGTTTCAGGATATATTCGAGAACCCCTTCGACGTGTTGCTGCCGATGGCCCTCGGAGGCGTTCCGACAGCGATGGTAGCTTGGTTTGTCTTTTTTTTGCCCCTGCAGCGCGCTGTCGCTGGGTATCAGAAGGCCAGGAAGCGGCGGCTTCGCAAGCGCTTGCAGCGAGATTTGGGGGCTGTCGGCGTGGTTTCTACTACTTCGGCACAGAGTGCTCCAGAGCCTGATACGCTAGTTGAACCGAAAAAGTTTGAGAGCCACCAATGACCGCTTTTCTCCGCCTGGGCGTCAACATCGATCACGTGGCAACCATCCGCAACGCCCGCGGCGGCGCGCATCCCGATCCGGTGAAGGCGGCACGTCTGGCTGCCGCAGCAGGAGCCGACGGCATTACGGCGCACCTGCGCGAGGACCGTCGACATATTTCGGATGATGACATCGCGCGTCTTACCGGTGAGATTGACTTGCCGCTGAACCTCGAAATGGCGGCCACGGAAGAGATGCTGGCGATCGCCCTACGCCATCATCCGCATGCGGCCTGCATCGTGCCGGAGCGGCGCGAAGAGCGCACGACGGAGGGTGGGCTGGATGCGGCCGGCGGGCACAATCACCTTCAGCATTTTGTTGACCGGCTGACTTCTGCGGGCTCTCGCGTCTCCCTGTTTATCGAACCTGACCCCGTCCAACTGGAAGCCGCCGCCAGGCTTGGCGCGCCGGTGGTGGAACTGCATACCGGGGCCTTCTGCGACGCTTACAACGAGAATCCGGAAGGTGAGCGGGTCAGGTCGTGCCTGGAGCGCATCCAGAAGGCCGCAGCCTTGGCTGATGACCTCGGTTTGGAATGCCACGCCGGGCACGGCCTCACTTTCGATACTGTCGGCGCCGTGGCCGTCATTCCGACAATCGCTGAACTGAACATCGGTCACTTCCTGGTTGGAGAGGCCATCTTCAGCGGTCTCGACAGTGCCATCAGGCGCATGCGGGCTCTGATGAACAAGGCGCGCGCCGATGCCGACGCTGCCCGCAGCGCTTAGCAGGGCGGCTTGCTTGTGGAGTGGCGACAGTGATCATCGGGCTGGGCAGCGATCTGATCGACATCAGGCGCATAGAGAAGACGCTTGACCGATTTGGCGATCGTTTCACCAAGAGGGTCTTCACCGAGGTCGAGCGTCAGAAATCGGATCGGCGAGCCCAGCGCGCCGCGAGCTATGCCAAGCGATTTGCCGCCAAGGAAGCCTGTGCGAAGGCCTTGGGAACCGGCGTGCCGCGACGGGGGGTCCACTGGCGGGACCTGGGGGTGGTGAACCTGCCAAGTGGTAAGCCGACCATGGAACTGAAGCGAGGCGCGGCAGAGCGCTTGGCGGAACTGACGCCAGCGGGTATGAAGGCTCAGATTGACATCACTATTACCGACGACTACCCCCTGGCGCAGGTTATCGT
Organism: uncultured Pelagibius sp.; assembly: GCA_964472095.1. Taxonomy (GTDB): domain Bacteria; phylum Pseudomonadota; class Alphaproteobacteria; order Kiloniellales; family Kiloniellaceae; genus Pelagibius. Next base: position 64,371 of record CAYYIV010000019.1, on the reverse strand, counting down.
CATCATTTCTGCGCTTCCGGGCGATGGCTGAAGCGGACCGTATGCAGGAATTCCGCCGTTCTCAGTTTGAGTTACCCGGGGAATATGGAAGAAGTTGGACAATTTAATGCTGGATAGAGAACCGGACGCCGACCCGGAAGAAAGAGCTCCGAAAGGCGCTGCGAAGGACAGCGGCCAAGCTGGGAGCGCCTGGCTGGAGACGCTGCGGACTATCGTCATTGCGGTGCTGATTGCCGTCGGCGTGCGGACCTTCGCCTATGAGCCTTTCAATATCCCGTCGAGTTCGATGGAGCCGACGTTGCTGGTGGGCGACTACCTCTTTGTTTCGAAGCTTTCCTACGGCTACAGCCGGCACTCTCTGCCTTTCGGCTTGCCGCTGTTCTCCGGTCGGATCCTGTTCAGCGAGCCGGAGGCCGGCGACGTTGCGGTGTTTACCTACCCGCGTGACAACAAGACTGACTACATCAAACGGATCGTGGGGCTGCCCGACGACAAGGTCGAGGTGCGTGATGGCATCCTTCACATCAATGACGTCGCCGTTCGGCGTGAACTGCTTTCGGCCTCCGAGACTGCCGAGTTGGGATACAACGAACCGATCGGGCTGCTCTACTACGAGACTCTGCCCAACGGCCGCCGTCATCTGATCCGGGAGATCAACGATCAGCGGCCGCTCGACAATTTTGATCCTGTTGTGGTCAGGCAAGGACATTTTTTTACTATGGGCGACAATCGGGACAACAGCCTCGATAGCCGCGCCGACGTTGGCCAGGTGCCTTTCGAGAATCTGGTTGGCCGTGCCGACATTTTGTTTTTCTCGCATGACGGTTCCAGCCCCTGGTGGAAGTTCTGGACCTGGCCCAGCACAATCCGCTTCGGCCGGATTGGCGATGCCATCGAATAGGCAGCGGACCGGGCCCGCATCCAAGGGCGGCCGGGACAAGGTATTGTCGCAATTGCAGGGCCGGCTCGGCCATCAGTTCGCAAACGTGGCGCTGCTCGAGCGCGCACTGACACATCCATCGGTGTCTGCGGAACGTGACCATTGTGGCGGTGACTACGAGCGGCTGGAATTCCTCGGTGATCGCGTGCTCGGCCTGGTGGTGGCGGAAAGACTATTTGTCAGGTTCCCACAGGAAGCCGAGGGCCTGTTGGCGCGCCGGCTTGCAAAGCTCGTCGGCAGGGAAACCCTTGCTTCAGTGGCCGAGGATCTCGGGCTCGGCACCTTCATGCGCTTGGCCATGGGCGAGGGTGAACAGCAGGGGCGGTCGAACCCGGGACTGCTTTCAGATGTCTGCGAGGCGGTGATCGCAGCCCTTTACCTGGACGGTGGCCTGCCTGCAGCCAAACAGTTCATTGAAGCCGCCTGGACCGCAAGGATGGAGCAAGACCGGGAACCACCCTCAGATCCGAAAACCGCATTGCAGGAGTGGGCGCAGGCGCGCGGCCTGCCGTTGCCTCGTTATAGCGAGATCAGCCGCAGCGGTCCTCCACACGATCCGGTGTTCACGATCGTCGTCGAGGTGGAGGGTCAGCCGCGGCAGACAGGACGCGGACGCTCCAAGCGCACGGCAGAACAGGATGCAGCAAGTCAACTGATTGCTGTCGTGAAGGAGAGCTCCCTATGACCGGAACCGGAGGTGTACCGCGTTGCGGGGTCGTCGCAGTGGTGGGGGCGCCCAACGCTGGCAAGTCGACCTTGGTGAACCAGCTGGTCGGCGCCAAGGTTTCCATCGTCACGCACAAGGTGCAGACCACCAGGACGAGGATCCGCGGCATCGCAGCTCATGGCGACAGCCAGATCGTCTTCGTAGACACGCCGGGAATCTTTGTGGCCAAGCGGCGGCTCGAACGGGCGATGGTGCAGGCGGCCTGGGCCGGGGTGGAGGACGCCGACGTGGTTCTGGTCATTCACGATGCAGGCCGCAGGGAGATTCCCGAAGAGACCCGCCAGGTGATCGCCGGGCTGGCGAACGCCCGTTGCGAGGTGGCGCTGGTGCTGAACAAGGTGGACCTGATCAAGCGCGAGAAGCTGCTGGAACTTGCGGCCGAGCTCTCCAGTCTGGGCAAGTTCTCGAAGGTATTCATGGTCTCCGCCCTGAACGGCGATGGGATGCAGGATCTTATCGGCTATCTGGCGACCCGGATGCCCGAGAGCCCCTGGCTGTTTCCGGAGGATCAGCTCTCCGACCTTTCCCTGCGGATGCTGGCGGCGGAAATCACTCGCGAGAAGCTGTTCCTGAACCTGCATCAGGAGCTTCCCTATGCCCTGACCGTCGAGACCGAGAGCTGGGAGGAGTTCAAGAACGGTTCGGTGCGGATCGAGCAGACCGTCTATGTCGGACGGGATCAGCACAAGGCGATTTGCCTGGGCAAGGGCGGCCAGACCATCCGCCTCGTGCGACAGGCTGCGCAAAGGGAGATGGAAGAGGCCTTTGGCCAAGCGGTGCATCTTTTTCTCTTTGTGAAGGTGCGGGAAAACTGGATCAATGATCCGGAGCGCTACCGCAATCTCGGGTTGGAGTTCGATGCCTAGGCTTGGGGCTTTCGCGAGCATCCGGCCATGAGGTGGGAGGACGAAGCGGTGGTCCTCTCGGTCCGACCGCATGGCGAGGCGGCGGCTATCGTGCAACTGTTGACCCGAGTTCACGGACGGCATGCCGGGTTGGTCAGGGGCGGCCAGGGCACGCGCCTGCGCGGAGTCTACCAGGCCGGCAATCGCGTTGCGGCGACCTGGAGCGGGCGCCTGGCAGAGCATCTCGGGACCTTGGATTGCGAGCTGGTGAGTTCGTATGCCGCCCGGGTTCTTGACGATTCTGATCGTCTGGCGGCGCTCAGCGCTGCAACGGCAGTCTGTGAGGGTTCCATGCCGGAGAGGGAGCCCCATGCGGCGTGCTTCGAGGGGCTTCTCGCCCTCTTCGATTCGCTCGAGGGAGAGCATTGGGCGGAGGTCTACGTTCGTTGGGAGCTCGCCCTGCTCGCGGAGCTGGGATTTGGGCTGGATCTCTCGAGCTGCGCCGCCGGAGGCGACAATGACCAGCTGGCCTATGTCAGTCCGCGTTCCGGTCGTGCGGTGTCCCTGTCTGCCGGCGCGCCCTTTCGGGAAAAGCTTTTGCCGCTGCCAGCGTTTCTCATCGGTCGCGGCCAGGGCGGGCAGGCTGCCGTCGCGGAGGGGCTGGCGTTGACCGGGTTTTTTCTTGAGCGCTACCTCTTCCATCCCCATGATAAAGCGCTTCCGGCAGCCCGCCGGCGCCTCGAGCAGCGCTTCGGGGTGCCGCGGAGGTCATCGGAGGCAGCTGAAAGCGATTGCTGAACTCCATCCCGGATTCTCCCCACTCCTAATGTCTACAAACGCGAAAGACCCTGTTGTCGTTGTCGGGGCGGGCATCGTCGGTGTCTGCTGCGCGCTCTATCTGCTGCGTGAAGGTCGCCGCGTTGTTCTGGTTGACCGTGGCGCGCCGGGGGAAGGCACGTCCTTCGGCAACGGATCGGTCATCACCGAAGAGGCGGTGATCCCGGTCCAGAGCCCAGGCGTCGCCTGGCAGGTGCCCGGCATGTTGATGGATCCACTGGGCCCCCTGGCACTCCGCTGGTCCTACCTGCCGCAGATTGCTCCCTGGCTGTACCACTTCATTCGTGCCAGCACGCCGGAAAGGGTGGAGGAGGTTTCTATCGCCCTGCGGTCCCTGTTGAAGGGAGCTCTGGCTGCCTACGACCCGCTCCTGGAGGCGGCTGGCATCCGCGACATGATCCGTCGCAGCGGCTGGGTTTCAGTCTACGAGACCGAGGCCGGATTCAGGCGCTATGAGCGGAAGCTGGAGTTGCAGCGCCGGCGAGGTGTGAATCTGGAGGTGATTCAACCCGAGGAAATCAGGCAGCTTGAACCCAGCCTTGCGCCAATCTTCCACCGTGGCGTGTTCTATCCGGACGTCGCGCACACGGTGAACAACTACCGCTTCGTGACGGAGCTTGCGGGGACCTTCCAACGGCTTGGTGGGGAAATCCTCCGCCAAACGGTTGTCGGCTTCGAACAGGACGACGGCGGGGTTCGGGCAGTCGTCACCGAGGCTGGGGTTATTGCCTGCAGCGGCATCGTGCTCGCCGCGGGCGCCTGGTCGAAACCCCTGGCGGCGATGCTCGGCAGCCCGGCCCTCCTCGATACCGAGCGGGGCTACCATCTGACCCTGCCGCATGCCGGGGCCGAGTTGCGATTGCCGGTCTACTCGACCGAACGCGGCTTCGTCTGTACGCCTCTCGAGAACGGCCTGCGCATTGCCGGCACAGTAGAGCTGGGCGGCCTCCACGCCGCACCCAACTGGCAACGTGCCGAGGTGCTGTATCGAAATGCCAGTCGCTGGTTTCCCGGGCTTGATCGGCGAGAGCAAAGCCTCTGGATGGGCTATCGCCCCTCGATGCCGGACTCTGTCCCGGTGATCGGCCGCTCTCCGCGCCATCGCAATGCGATCTTCGCCTTCGGTCACGGACACATCGGTCTGAGCCTGGGTGCCCGCACCGCTGTCCTTGTCGCGGCGCTGCTGGCAGAGCGCGATCCGGGCATCGACATGGCCCCCTACCGGGTCGATCGGTTCTAGAATCCGCAGATTCCCTTGGCAATCTGTTGCCTTCAAGGGGATGATTGCTACTATATCTGGTAGTCTCTTCCGGAGTCGTGACGTCTTCCATGGCCGCTCTCCCAGCTGGTGAAATCCGTGACGTGAAGCTCTCAGACGCCTTGTCGGAGCGCTATCTTTCCTATGCCCTATCGACCATCATGGCGCGCTCGCTGCCGGACGTGCGCGATGGCTTGAAGCCTGTCCATCGGCGCCTGCTCTTTGCCATGCGTCAACTGCGCCTCGACCCCAATACGGGCTTCAAGAAGTCCGCCCGCGTCGTCGGCGATGTGATCGGCAAATTCCATCCGCACGGCGATCAGTCGATCTACGACGCGCTGGTTCGCCTCGCGCAGGATTTCTCCCTCCGCTTTCCGCTGATCGATGGTCAGGGCAACTTCGGCAACATTGATGGCGATAACGCCGCGGCGATGCGTTACACCGAGGCGCGCCTTACAGAATATGCGGCCGCGCTGCTGGACGGCATCGACGAGGACGCCGTCGATTTCCGACCGACCTATGACGGCGAAGCCGAAGAGCCGGTCGTGCTGCCGGGGGGCTTTCCGAACCTGCTTGCCAATGGTGCACAAGGCATTGCGGTTGGCATGGCAACCTCGATCCCACCGCACAACGTCGGTGAGATCTGCGATGCTCTGCTGCATGTCATCATGGCACCGAATGCCACCATCGATAAGCTTGTCGAACTTATGCCGGGCCCTGATTTTCCGACCGGCGGCGTTCTCGTCGAGGGCAGGGAAGGCATCCTTGAGGCATACAAGACAGGCAAGGGCTCTTTCCGCCTGCGCGCGCGCTGGGAACTGGAGAAGATCAAGGGCGGCGGGTTCCAAGTCGTCGTCACGGAAATCCCCTTTCAGGTCCAGAAGTCGCGCCTGATCGAGAAAATTGCCGAGCTGCTTTTGGCCAAGAAACTCGGCATGCTTGCGGACGTTCGTGACGAGTCGACCGATGAGGTTCGCCTGGTCCTCGAGCCGAAGAGCCGGAACGTGGATCCTGAGGTGCTGATGGAATCTCTTTTCCGGCAGACCGATCTTGAGACTCGCGCCAGCCTAAACATGAATGTGCTGGCTGCCGACAATACTCCGCGCGTGATGAATCTGCGCGAAGTCCTGCGTGCTTTTCTTGACCATCGCCACGAGGTTCTGAAGCGTCAGACTCAGCATCGGCTCGACAAGATCGAGCATCGCCTTGAGGTACTTGCAGGCTACCTGATTGCCTACCTCAACATCGACGAGGTGATCCGGATCATCCGCGAAGAGGATGATCCCAAGGCGAGGATGATGAAGCGCTGGAAGCTGAGCGATCTGCAGGCCGAAGCAATCCTCAACATGCGCCTGCGCGCCCTGCGCAAGCTGGAAGAGATCACCATCCGCGAGGAGCATGCCGCTCTGTCGAAGGAGCAGAAGGAGCTTCGGCAGCTGATGAAGGATGAGAGCCGCCGCTGGGTGGTGATCGGTGATCAGGTCAAAGATATCAAGGCACGTTTCGGGACCAAGACCACCCTGGGTAAGAGGCGCACGGAAATCGGAGCTCGTCCTTCGGACGTGGTGATCCCTCTGGAAGCCGTGGTCGATCGGGAACCGGTGACGGTGCTCTGTTCGGCCATGGGCTGGGTGCGGACGCTGAAGGGCCATCAGGAAGATGTCTCTGACGCCAAGTACAAGGAGGGCGATCGGGAGCGCTTTGTGGTCTGGGCCCAGACCACCGACAAGCTGCTTGTCTTTGCCACCAATGGGCGATTTTACACCCTGGGTGTCGACAAGCTGCCCGGCGGGCGCGGCTTCGGCGAGCCATTGCGTCTTATGATGGGCTTGCCGAACGACCAGGATATCGTCGCTGTTTTCGTCCACGAGCCCGGCCGGAAATTGCTCGTCGCTTCCTCTGATGGACGCGGCTTCCTTGTTCCGGAAGACGAGGTGATCGCGCAGACCAAGAACGGCAAGCAGGTCCTGAACCCCGGCGATGGCGTGGAGGCGACCGTCTGCCGTCCGGTGGAGGGAGATCATGTGGCGGTCGTCGGCGAGAATCGCAAACTGCTGCTCTTTCCCATCGCCGAAATGCCGGAGATGACCAGGGGCCGGGGTGTCATCCTGCAGAAGTACAAGGATGGCGGGCTGTCCGATGCCAAGACCTTCAACCGAAAGGAGGGGCTCGGCTGGGCAGCCGGCGCGGGACGGACGCGGACCGAGACGGACCTGAGGGCCTGGCTCGGCAAAAGGGCCCAGGCCGGTCGTTTGCCTCCGAATGGTTTCCCCAGATCGAACAAATTCGGTTGATTTGTGGCATTTCTTCGTTGTCGGAGCCACGATCGCGGCTTATAAGCGCCCAAACAACGCGAAATAAAAATTACAACAGGGACTTCGGGAAGCTGGCACAGCACCGGAAAATCAGCAGTAAGCAGTTAGGCAAAGGTCGCAGGCCCACTCAAGCCTGAAGCCGTCCACTTTACGCAAGGTTGCTGAACTTAAGGTTGCCGATGGGATCGATCTCTTCATTGGGGCTTCGACGTCAACGTGAGCGTTCTTGTCGCCTTTGTTAATTTGATCGACCGTCTCAACGAGCGGATCGGACGCGCGGTCGCTTGGCTTACGCTGCTGATGGTATTGATCACCTTCGCAGTCGTGATCTTGCGCTACGTCTATGCCATCGGCTGGGTCTGGCTGCAGGAGTCCTACGTCTGGCTCCATGGCATCGTTTTCATGATCGGTGCTGGATACACGCTGCTGCACAATGGGCATGTCCGAGTGGATATCTTCTATCGGCCCAACAGTGCCCGCTACAAGGCCATCATCGATCTCTTCGGATCACTGCTGCTGCTCCTGCCGTTGGTCGTCGTCGTTGTCTATACCAGCTACGGCTATGTGCTGGACTCCTGGCTCCGTTTGGAAACGTCGCGTGAGGCCGGCGGCCTGCCGGCCCTATTCATGCTGAAGTCGGTTATTCTGTTGTTCTGCCTCCTGGTCGGTCTTCAGGGCCTTTCCCTCATGGCCCGAAGTTTCCTGGTACTAACGGGGCATCCGGAGTTTCAGCCGGAAAAAGAAGAGACGGGACCGATCTAGGCGATGGATCCTGTATTGCTCGGGGAAGTTCTTTCCCTCGTCATGTTCGCGACGGCCTGCGTAGTGTTGTTGCTGGGCTATCCGGTGGCCTTTACGCTCGGCGGCGTTGCCCTGGCCTTCGCCTTTCTCGGCCTGGCGCTCGACATTTTCGACATGCGGCTCCTGGGCGGTCTGGCTTCGCGCTACTTCGGCGTCATGGTGAACGAACTCCTGGTGGCCGTCCCGTTGTTCGTCTTCATGGGGGTCATGCTGGAGCGCTCGAGGATTGCCGAGCAGCTGCTCGAGACCATGGGATTCATGTTCGGCAAACTGCGCGGCGGCCTCGGCCTTTCCGTGATCTTCGTGGGCATGCTTCTCGCGGCTTCGACCGGGATCGTCGGCGCCACGGTCGTCACCATGGGCCTGCTGTCGCTGCCGTCGATGCTGAAAGCCGGCTACGATCCGAAAATCGCCTGCGGTACCATCTGTGCCTCAGGCACCCTAGGGCAGATCATCCCACCGTCTATCGTGCTGGTTCTGCTTGGCGATATCCTGCAGGGCGCCAACACCGAGGCGCAGCTGGCTTTGGGCAACTTTGCTCCGAACCCGGTTTCGGTCATCGATCTCTTCGCCGGCGCTTTCCTTCCCGGCATGATGCTGGTCGGCCTCTACATGCTCTGGATCCTCTTTATCGGTTGGCTTCGGCCGGAGGCCTGCCCCCCGGTGGCGCGGGAGGCGGGCGATACCGAACGGCTGGGGCTTCGCATCCTGCGCGTGCTGGTGCCGCCGGCGGCCCTGATCGTCCTTGTCTTGGGATCGATCCTATTCGGACTGGCAACGCCAACGGAGGCCGCCTCGATCGGCTGTATCGGGGCGCTGTTGCTGGCGGGCCGGGCCGTGGCCGAAGGTGAGGGCAAAGCATGGCCGATCTACGTGGCGGCAGGTTGCATGGTGGTGCTGGTACCTCTGGTCACCAATTTCGATCTGCGCATGCAGCGCAATGAAGTGCCTGTAGCGGACGCCTTGGCGGCGATTGTGGCTGGTCTCTGCATCCTGGCCATGGCCTTCGGTGTTGCCATATCGCTAAAGCGCGTCTATCGCAGCGGCATCCTTTCCGAAGTGATGCAGGCGACAGTGAAAATCTCCGCCATGGTCTTCGTCATTCTGCTCGGGGCTTCAGTCTTCTCGCTGGTGTTTCGCGGTCTCGGCGGCGACCAGATCGTCGAGGACGTGCTGAAGTCGATGCCGGGCGGCGCTTTCGGTGCCATGCTGGTGGTCATGACCTTGATGTTCGTCATGGGTTTTTTCCTCGACTTCATCGAGATCGTTTTCGTGGTGGTGCCGATCGTTGGGCCGGTGTTGCTCACCATGGGCCTCGATCCGATCTGGCTTGGCGTGATGATCGCAGTCAATCTGCAAACCTCGTTCCTGACGCCACCCTTTGGTTTCGCGCTGTTCTACTTGCGCGGCGTGGCACCACCGGGAGTGACCACGATGGATATCTATCGCGGCATCATTCCCTTCGTGATGATCCAGATCGTTGGCTTGACCCTGATCGCAGCTTTCCCGGCTATGGCCACCTACTTGCCGGGAGTGCTGTTCAAATGAACATCAGAGTTTGCGCCTAGCGAGCTGCTGGTGTTAACGGGAACGGAGCCTGCACCGCTACGTCCAAGGGGATGCCGCCTTTGCTTCACCGGGCATCTATGAGTTTCTGGAAGCCGATGACTTTCCCTACGCCATCCGCCTCAAGGGGAACGCCGTTCTCCAGGATTGTATCGCCCATCTGCGTACCTGCTCTGTTGGCAGTCTACCGAACCATGTTCGGCGTTATTATCAAAGTCGTCGGCGCCCGGTGGTCTCAGAAAAATGGTTCTTCTAAAATTGGTGAGATCTTGTTTGATTGTGCGGAACATGAAGAATACTTGGTAACTGTCGGTTTAGAGGAGACGCAGCATGGACCGATTCACGGGCGGTTGCCTGTGCGGCAACGTCCGAATTGTGGCGTCGGGACTCCCATACCGAGTCGGCATTTGTCACTGTCTCGACTGTCGCAAGCATCACGGAGCCCTTTTTCACGCTTCCGCGATCTTCCCTCAGAATGCGGTGGCGATCGATGGCGAAACACGCGACTACGCCGGGCGGTTTTTCTGTCCCCGCTGCGGCTCGTCCATTTTCGCACGCACCGCCGACGAAATCGAAGTGAACCTAGGGTCCCTGGATGCTCCTGACCAACTGATGCCAACCTACGAAAGCTGGATCGTCCGTCGCGAGTCCTGGTTGCCGTCGTTTCCGCTCACGAGACGATACGAGCGCGATCGTGATGCCACGGGTCGCTTTGAGGAGTAGGTCGCACGAACGGTGCGAAGGCGCCGTTACGAGTGACCGAGATGTATGCCTTGGTCGACATCTCGAACCAGATGCTCGAGGACGGCGCCTTCGACCACGCCGGCGCCACACTTCGGAAGTCCGGCCTTGCGGTAGCCATCAACGAAATGCTCACTTATGAGAAAGGCCGGCGGGGTAACCCGCCGGCCTCTTTTTTTGTGCCCGCAATCAGGCATCAGCGACGGGTGCCACGCTATTCAATCCATTTGAAGGGCAAGCCACGGGCATTGTAGAACGCCTGATCGGAGACCTTGGCATAGGCGATGGACTGCTTGCGGAAGCTGGTGATCGAGTCCATTACCTCTCCGCTCAGCGGGTCGGCGGCAGCCAGGTCCCCCATCACCTGCCCCGAGAGGGCGCCGAGCGCATTCAGCACCTCGTCCGGGAATTTCTTGAGGATGACGCCGTGCTCGCTGACCAGCGTATTGAGCGCGCCGTTGTTCTTGGCGACGAACTCGTTCAGCACAAACGAATTGGCGTAGGCATTGGCGGCAGCCACGACGGCCTTGAGGTCATCCGAAAGACTGTTCCAGGAATTGAGGTTGATGAAATTGTCGAGCAGAGTCGCTGGCTCATGCCAGCCTGGGTAGTAGTAGAACTTGGCGCTCTTGTAGAGGCCGAAAGCCAGATCGTTATAGGGGCCGACCCACTCGGTTGCATCGATCGCGCCGGATTGGAGTGCCGGCGGAATCTCGCCGCCGGGCAGATTGACGACATTGCCGCCGGCCGCCTTGACGACGGCGCCACCGAGGCCGGGGATGCGCATCTTCAGGCCTTTGTAGTCTTCCAAGGAATTGATTTCCTTGTTGAACCAGCCGCCGGCCTGGACCCCCGTGTTGCCTGAGGCAAAGAACTTGCAGCCCAGTTCGCGGTAGACTTTGTCGGCGAGTTCCTGGCCACCGCCGAACTGGATCCAGGCATTCTGTTCCTGGGCATTGAGGCCGAAGGGAATAGAGGCGATGAACTGGCTGGCCGAGACCTTGCCTTGCCAGTAGTAGGGGGCGCCATGGCCCATTTCGATGGTGCCGTTGGCGACTGCGTCCATCGTCTCGAAGGGGGGGACGATTTCTCCGCCGCCGTAGACTTCGACCGTCAGCTTGCCGCCGGACGCCGCACCGATGAACTCAGCCAGCTTGTTCGCGCCGGTGCCGAGGCCCGGGAAGTTCTTGGGCCAAGTCGTTTGCATGCGCCACTTCATCAGCCCTTGTGAGATAGCCGGCGCCGGAAAGCTCGATGCGGCGACAGCACCTGCCGCGGCGGCGGTTGCCGCACTCCGCATAAATTGACGACGTTTCATTCGTTTCCTCCCCGCAGTAGCCGCTTCAGGCTATCGTTGATATGAAGGCCGCTCTTTCAGCCCGACCCAAGACGCTTGCGTTTGCCCAAAAGACGCGGACCGAGAATAGGCGCCGATGCTCTTCCGTGCAACTGGGGCGATCAATTGCGCGGCCGCTTTTCGAGGTCGTGCCGCTACCGCCTTCGGCTACGGTTGCCGCAGTTGGCGCCACCCGGCCGACCCGAGCCCTTCGAGCGGACGGAAGCGCGTCTTGTAGGCCATTTTGCGGCTGCTTTCGATCCAGTATCCGAGATAGACGTGGGCACTGCCGGCCTGCCTGGCCGCATCGATGAGCGACAGGACGACGAAGGTACCGAGCGAGCGGCGGGCGTCGCCCGGCTCAAAGAAGCTGTATACGGCGGAGAGGCCATCGCTTAGCCAGTCCAGCAAGCAAACCGCCAGCAGATCGCCGGCAGGATCGCGGAACTCGGCAAGGCGTGTGTCGATATCGCTGGATTCAACCATGTCGCGATATTCCTGCTCGGTCATCCCCGCCATCTCACCGTCGCCATGGCGTGACTCGATATAGCGGCGGAACAGGGCAAACTGTTCGACGGTCGCCCGGGCCGGTTCGAAGCTCACAGTCAAATCGGCATTGGAGCGCAGGATCCGCCGCAGGGATCGCCCAGGCGCGAAGCCATCCACCACCACGCGCACCGGGGTGCAGGCGTTGCACTGGCCGCAGGCCGGCCTGTAAGCGAAGCGATGGCTCCGCCGGAACCCTGCCTGCGTCAAGGCTTCGTAAGTCCTCTGGGCTTGGGGACCGCTGATTTCCGTCAGCAGCTTGCGTTCCAGGCGTCCAGACAGATAGGGGCAGAGGTTCGGTTCGAGAACGTAGAAGTTCTGCAGCGGACCGAAAGAAGGGGGGTCCGCCGTCAGGAGCCCGTCTGTGGTTCGTTCTGGCCTCATGGGGATAATTTGCGCGGCCTCGGCGCCGCCGTCCAGTCCCTCCATACGCCGGCCCGACTGTTCCGGCCGCGGTCGGCGGAACCGGGGCAATGACTACTCGGCGCTTTGAGCGGCAGCATCGGCCGGAGCTGGGTAGCCAAAGTAGGCCGTTCCCAGTTCGCCATGGATGCGGATCAGCTTCAGCTGGATCCAGTCGATGAATTCGTGCATGCCGTTGCTGATCACCTGATCGATGGTGATGTCGTCCAGGACCGACCGGAGTTCGTCCAGTTCCTCCAGGGCTCCGGCGCCCCCGATCAGCCGGTAGGTGGAGCGCAACTGCATCAGCCGGGCAGAGATGTCGTGTACACAGGCCCGCACGGAGCGCGGGAAGCGGCTGTGGAACAGCAGGAAGCCAGCCGCGTCGGCAGCTGTCATGCCGCTCGGGTGTACGCGGCGGAAGGCATGGTAGCCGGCCGCGGAGCGCAGAACGGCGTTCCAATGACTGACGTCAAGCGGCGAACCGACGCTCTTCGTCGTCGGCAGGAGGAGATGGTATTTCACATCCAGCAGGCGTGTCGTCTGGTCGGCGCGTTCGACGCAGCGTCCGATCTGGTAGAAGAACCATCCTTCATCGCGGTAGAAGGTTCCCTCGGTGATCCCGGTATGAGTCTGGCAGGCTTCCTTGACCTGGTTGCAGAAGCGCGCGAGGCGCGGTTCGCTCAAATCCTCCCTCGGTATGCTCTTCAGGTTGTTTGAGAAGATGTTGAGCTGGGTCCACATCTCCGTGGAGATCAGCGGCCGCAGCGTGCGTGCATTGCTGCGTGCCTGGTTTATGTCGGAAATGATCGAGGTGAAGTTGCGCTGGTCCAGCGTGTAGAAGTAGAGCACCGACTCGACGGTGGGTTCCCCGTGCTCTGCGAGGAACCGTTCCTCATCGCGGTAGAGCTGAAGGATCAGGCGCCAATTCTGCCAGCCGCGGCTGTCTCGGCTGAAGGTTTCGTTAACGTCGAGGATGCGGGCGAGATTTTCGGCGCGTTCGACGTAGCGCGCCATCCAATAGGTCGCCTCGGCGTAGCGTGACAGCAGCCTACTCAAGGACCCAGGTGTCCTTTGAGCCTCCGCCCTGGGAGGAGTTGACGATGATCGATCCCTTGACCAGCGCGACACGCGACAGCCCGCCAGGCAGCACCCAGGTCGATTTGCCGGTAACGGCGAAAGGCCGCAGGTCGACATGGCGTGCCTGGACGCCGTCGTCCGTCACCGTCGGGCAGACGGAGAGATTGACCATCGGCTGGGCGATGTAGTTGGACGGGTCCGCCAGCAGCTCGGCGCGGCATTTTTCCAGCTCGCGGGCGCTGGCCCTGGGGCCGATGGTGATGCCGTAGCCACCGGCTTCGCCAACCGGTTTGACCACCAGCTTATCGAGATTCTCGAGGGTGTAGGCAAGCCCCTCGGGTTCCCGGCAGATGTGGGTATCCACGTTGGGCAGGATGGCCTCTTCGTCCATGTAGTATTTGATGACGCGGGGCATGTAGGCGTAAACGGCCTTGTCGTCGGCGACGCCTGTGCCGACGGCATTGGCCAGCGACACATTGCCCTTGGCATAGGCCCGCATCAATCCGGACGCGCCCAGGGCGCTGGTCGGGTTGAAGGTTTCCGGATCGAGGAAGTCATCGTTGACCCTGCGGTAGATGACATGCACCGGATCAAGGCCGTTGATGGTCTTCATGTAGACCTTGTCGTCTTCCACCACCAGGTCACTTCCCTCGACGAGGGTCACGCCCATCTCCCGCGCCAGGAAGATGTGCTCGAAGTAGGCCGAGTTGAAGGTACCGGGCGAGAGCAGCACCACCTGCGGATCCGCCACGCCCCGGGGAGCGGTTGCGACAAGCGCCTCATGCAGCTTTTGCCCGTAGTTCGACACCGGTCGAATGCCGATGTTGCTCATCAGGTCGGGGAAGCTGCGTTGCATCAGATGGCGATTTTCCACCACGTAGGAAACGCCCGAAGGGCAGCGGGCGTTGTCCTCGAGCACGACGAACTGCCCGTCGTCACCGCGCACGAGGTCGGTGCCGTTGATGTGCACGTAGGTTCCGAAAGGCACGTCGATGCCTTCCATCTGCGGGCAGTAGTTCTTGTTCCCGAGCACGAGATCGCGGGGAATGATCCCGTCCTTCAGGATCTTCTGGTCATGATAGATGTCCCAGAGAAAATGGTTGAGGGCGGTGACCCGCTGCGTCACGCCGCGCTCGATCGTCTCCCAGGTCTTCGCTGAAATGACGCGGGGGATCACATCGAAGGGCAGGATTCGATCGATCACGTCTTTCTGGGTGTAGACCGTGAAGGTGATGCCGAAGCTGTAGAGTTCGAGTTCCGCGTCACGGGCCCGGCCGCGCAGGTCTTCCAGGTCGAGGCGATTCAACCGGTCGCGAATGGACTGGGTGTGATCTGCGGCTTCTCCTTCACCGCCCAGCATCTCGCAGAAGAAGCCGTTCGGATCGTAGGCCGCCAGCGGGCCCGAGGTTGAATGGGCCGTTGTTGCCAAATGAAATGCTCCCTGTCTGCTCACCGCCCGGCTAGAAGGCTTGTTGTTTTCGCTGGGGCTCCTTGTGCAGTTCAATTATTGCAAGGATTTAGTCTGCCTGGCCAGTAGTCAATGCGCGGTTGCCAGGGTGGCGTCAATAAATTTGCATACAAAGTAGTTTTACGGCCGCTCCTGCCGGCGTACGACCAAGGTGTTGGCGAGGATGTCATGCAGCGCACGGCCGCGATCATTGAACAGGACCACGATGAGCACCAGCCAGGCTGTCAAGCTGATGGAGACGTAAAACAGCAGGACCACGAGCACAGCCTGCATAGGCTCGACCGCCTTGCCGCTCCAGCCCCGCAGCTCCAGGCCGAACAGGCGCATGCCCGGGGTCGCTCCGCGACTGGCGACGAAGTAGCTGTGGTAGGTGAGGGGCCACAGCGCCATGACGATAACGGCGAGGGGACTCAGCAGCCCGAAGGACAGGATGCCGACGAGGGACAGTGCAAAGGCGAGGCAGAGGCCGAGAACGGCAATGATCATCACGTCGATCAGGTAGGCGCCGCTGCGGCGCAGCGCTACGCCGCCATAGAAGGAGGGAGCCGAAGAGGGCGCCGGCGGTTCGCCGTGCCAGGGTTGCTGCCGGGCGGAGCCGGGCGCATCAGGAGCGGTCATGCGGCCAGCCTAGAGCAGATCACGGTCGCATGGAATCGCCTTCGGCGATCCATCGACCGTGTGAATCTGCTCTACCCGTTTGAATGAGATCGGATTCACGCGGTCAGACGGAACCACCGAGTGGTTCCGTCTGACCGCGCTCCGATCTAGGCCGGCCGCTGGGCTCTCCGCAAGACACGGGCGAAGTGGTGGCGCTGGCGCGCCCTGGGGTCAGTTGTCCGACTGGTAGCGCGGCGCTTCGCCGCCCGGTGCCTGGCGCAGCAGCACAACGGAAATGCGCCGGTTGCGCGGCGAGTTGGGCTCCGCGGGAACAAAATGTTCCTGATCGGCGCGGCCCACCACAGAGGCAATGCGCGCGGCCGGCAAGCCCGCGGTGAGCAAGGCGCGGCGGCTGGAGTTGGCGCGGTCCGTGGACAGCTCCCAGTTGGAGTAGTCCTTGGTCTTCGTATAGGGCGTGGAGTCGGTGTGCCCCTTGATCGCGACAGGGTTGTCGAGTTTCTTGATGGCGTCGGCGACCAGGGCCAGCAGTTTCTGGGTGTGAGGGAACATATCGGCCGAGCCTGAAGCGAACATCGAGCGCCCTTCCTGGTCGATGATCTGGATGCGCAGCCCTTCAGGCGTCTGGTCGATCACCAGGTTCTTGGCGAAGTCGCTGAGGTCGGGCACTGATTCCAGGGCTTGGCGCAAATCGGCCTCGGCCTCGGCGAAGCGTTCCTGCTCGAGCTCGCGGGCCAGCCTGTCGACCTCTTCGTGGTCGACTGCAAGGCTCGGGTCTTCGTCCGCCTTTGCCAGGCGTTGACCGGCCTCAGTATCGTCGGTCGGCTCTTCGGCCTGCTCCGAGGTCTCTCCCTTGGCGCCCGGCAGGGACACGGTAATGCCGATCGGCGAGGTGTCGTTTTCCATCGCGCCGTCGGTGATCATGCTGCGGCCGCCCATGACGCCGCCGGCACCACTGGGGCTCTCGGAGACGCTGTCGGGCGTGAAGGCGGTGACGGGGGTGAAGTACTCGGCGATGCCTTTGCGCTGTTCCTCGGTGGTTGCGCTCAGCAGCCAGAGTAACAGGAAGAAGGCCATCATTGCGGTCACGAAGTCGGCGTAGGCGACTTTCCAGGCACCGCCGTGATGGCCACCGCCAACGACCTTCTTCACCTTCTTGATGATGATGACTGTGGCTTCGTCGTTCCCTGCGGCCATGACGGCGGATCCGACTACGCTGGGGGCGGCAAGGCGCCGACGGTGTCTTCGACTTCGTAGAAGGTCGGACGGTCATGGGAATGCAGGGCCTTGCGAGCGAACTCGACGGAAACCGCCGGCGGTGAGCCATGCATGTGCGCCAGAAGGGCAGCCTTGATGCAGTACAGGTACTTGATTTCCAGGTTGTAGACAGCCTGGGCCTTGGCCGCGATCGGAGCGAGGAAGCCGTAGGAGACCCAGACTCCCAGGAAGGTACCGACGAGGGCACCGCCGATCAGCTTGCCGAGGATCTCCGGTGGCTCGGTGATCGAGCCCATGGTCTTGATGATACCGAGCACTGCCGCAACGATGCCGAGCGCGGGCATGCCGTCGGCCATGGTCTGCAATGCGTGGGCAACTTCCGAGTGCTCGTGGTGGACCGATTCAATCTCCTGGTCCATCAGCGTCTCCATCTCATGGGGATCGTCTGAGCCGAGGGTCATCATGCGCAGGTAGTCGCACATGAAGACGATCGCGGTTTCGTTGGCCAGCACGCCCGGAAACTGCTGGAAGAGGGCTGAGTCATGCGGATTCTCGATATGCTGCTCCAGTCCGAGGTTGCCCTTGGTCTTGGCGACTTTCAGAATCTGGTAGAGTAGGCTGATGAGTTCGAGGTAGCTCTCCTTGCCGTATTGAGAACCCTTGAAGGTCTTGCCGAGAGCGCTACCGGCAGCCTTCACCACGGACTTGGTATTGCCGATGATGAAGGCGCCGAAGGCGGCGCCAACGATGATGACAGCCTCAAAGGGCTGCCAAAGCACGGCAAGCTTGCCACCCATCGCCGCGTAGCCGCCGAGGGTACAGCCAAGAACGATCAAAATGCCAACAATCAGCCCCATGGAGCCCCGTTCCGCGAGATATCAGCCGCTGCGCAATCCGCCTGCGCAAGGCGGCCTTTGAAGGTGGCCGATTCAAGTTAAGAAGTGGTTTAGTTTAGACCCGTAATTGGCCGAAATTGTTGGTTTGTAGTGGCTTTTGGGCTGCCGCTGGCTTTAAGATCCGGCCCACCAGAGATGGCAGCCGGAGGCCTGCCGGAGACCTTGAGGTTCGATGACGTTTGATTCCCTTGCCTTTCGTCGCGCCCTGGGCAGCTTTGCGACCGGTGTTGCCGTGGTGACCGCCACAGACGCCTCAGGTGCCAACCGTGGCATTACCGTGAACTCCTTCTCATCGGTTTCCCTGGAGCCGCCGCTGATTCTGTTTTGCCTCGACAAGGCCGCGCTCAGCTTCGATTGCTTCAGTGGGGTCGAGCGCTTCGCCGTCAACGTCCTCTGCGCAGAGCAGCACGAGCTTTCCGTCCGCTTTTCGACGGCGGCCATCGACAAGTGGAACGGGGTCGCCTACGACCTCTGGCCCGGCGACCTCCCGGTGCTGCGCGATTGCCTGGCGAACCTGGCCTGCCGGCGGGAGAGTCTTTACGAAGGCGGCGATCACGTCATTGTCGTTGGCCGGGTTGAACGGCTACGCGCCGCCGGCGAGGGCGATCCTTTGGTCTACTTCCAGAGCCGCTATTGCTCGATCGGGCACCCCGACTAGAGCAGATCACGGTCGCATGGAATCGCCTTCGGCGATCCATCGACCGTGTGAATCTGCTCTACCCGTTTGAATTAGATCGGATTCACGCAGTCAGACGGAACCACCGAGTGGTTCCGTCTGACCGCGATCCGATCTAGGCGCCCGGGACGCTCTCACGCAAGGGCGTTTTCCAGGTCGGCGATCAGGTCGTCTTCGCTCTCGATCCCGACCGACAGCCGCACCAGGCCGTCGCTGATGCCGAGAATGGCGCGAATCTCCGGCGGGATCGACGCATGCGTCATGATTGCCGGGTGCTCAATGAGGCTCTCGACGCCCCCCAGGCTCTCGGCCAGGGCGAAGACTTCGACCCGCTCGAGAAAGCGCCGGGCATTTTCGAGGCCGCCTTTGAGGAAGGCCGTGATCATGCCACCCGGCGCATCCATCTGTTGCTCCGCCAGGGCGTGCTGGGGATGGCTTTGCAGGCCCGGGTAGATCACTCTTTCCACCTTGGGATGGCCCTCGAGGTACTCGGCCACGGCCATGCCGTTGGTGCTGTGACGCTCCATGCGCAGCGCCAGGGTCTTGAGGCCGCGCAGGGCAAGGAAGCTGTCGAAGGGGCCCTGGACGGCCCCCACGGCGTTCTGGAGGAAGGCCAGCTGGTCGGCCAACGCCGCATTGTCGCCGACCACGAGAATGCCGCCCACCATGTCGGAGTGGCCGTTCAGGTACTTGGTGGCGGAATGCATCACCACGTCGAAGCCGAGTTCGAGGGGGCGCTGGATCCAGGGGGTGGCGAAGGTGTTGTCGCAGGCAGTCACGATGCCGCGCTTCCTGGCAAGACTCGCCACGGCCTCGAGGTCGACCAGCTTGAGCAAAGGGTTGGTCGGGGTCTCGACCCAGATGAGCTTGGTTTCCGGCCGGATCGCGGCTTCCAGGTTCTCGATCCTGGCCATGTCGACGAAGGAGAAATCGAGCCCGGCCGAGCGCTTGCGCACCTTCTCGAAGAGCCGGTAGGAGCCGCCGTAGAGGTCGTCCATGGCGATGACGTGGCTGCCGCTGTCGAGGCAATCCAGCAGCGTGGCGATGGCCGAGAGGCCGGAAGCGAACGCGTAGCCTCGCTCGCCGCTTTCCAGATCGGCGATGCAGCGTTCGTAGGCCATGCGGGTCGGGTTCTGCGAGCGGCTGTACTCGTAGCCCTTGTGGACCCCGGGGCTGTCCTGGACATAGGTCGAAGTGGCGTAGATCGGCGGCATGATGGCGCCGGTCGACGGATCCGGGGACTGACCGGCATGGATGACGCGCGTGGCGAAGGCCGGCCTATTGCGGGTCCTAGAGGAATCGGGCATGGCGTTTAACGCATCCTTCGGCGCAGGTGATTGAGCAGGTCGATACGGGTGATCAGACCCAAGAACTCGCTGCCCTGAAACACGATGGCGACGTGGTCCTTGGCGAAGATCGGCAGCAGGGCCTCCATCGGCTGATCCACGTCGATGGTCTCGAGCCCGTGGGTCATGGCGCTGGAGATCGGATCCTTGAAGCGGTTGTCGTCATGGAAGACCTTCAACAGGATGTCGCTCTCGTCGATGAGGCCGACGACCGTGCCGCTCTTGTCGAGCACCGGGAGCTGCGAGATATCGTAGAGCTTCATCCGGCCGTAGGCGATCAGCAGGTTGTCCTCGGCGCTGACGGTGACGGTGCCACGCTCTTCGTGACGTCGGCTGATGAGGTCGCGCAGGTCGCCCTTGCGCTCGCGTTCGATGAAACCCTGGTCGATCATCCAGTAGTCGTTGAACATTTTGCTGAGATACTTGTTGCCGCTGTCGCAGACCAGGGTCACCACGCGTTTCGGTTCCTGCTGTTCGCGGCAGTAGCGCAGGGCGGCGGCAATCAGCGTGCCGGAGGAAGAGCCGGCGAGAATGCCCTCGCTCTGCAACAGCTCCCGTGCCGTCAAAAGCGCTTCCTTGTCGGAGATCACATAGGCCTTGTGCACCCTCGAGAGGTCGGCGACGTCCGGCAGGAAGTCCTCGCCGATGCCTTCGACGATCCAGCTGCCGACGTCCTTGCTCAGATTGCCGGTCTCGACGTACTCGGCGAGGATCGAGCCCTTTGGATCGGCCAGCACCATCTCCGTCTTGTCGGAAACCGAGGCGAAGAAGCGGGACAGCCCGGCGATGGTGCCACCGGAGCCGACGCCGCAGACCACAGCGTCGACGTCGTGCTCCATCTGCTCCCAGATTTCAGGGCCGGTGGTGGTTTCGTGGGCCAGCGGATTGGCCGGATTGCCGAACTGGTTGATGAAGATGGCGCCGGTTTCGCCCGCGATTCTGTGCGCCATGTCCTGATAGTACTCGGGATGCCCCTTGCCGACGTCGGAGCGGGTCAGGATCACTTCGGTGCCGAGGGCGCGCAGGTGGAAGATCTTCTCCTGCGCCATCTTGTCCGGCACCACCAAGCTGAGGCGATAGCCCTTCTGGGCGGCGACCAGGGCGAGGCCGAGCCCGGTGTTTCCTGCGGTGGCTTCGATCAGGCGCCCGCCGGGCTTGAGGCTGCCGTCCTTTTCCGCTGCCTCGATCATCGATTTGCCGATGCGGTCCTTGATGGAGCCGCCCGGGTTCTCGCTCTCGAGCTTCAGAAACAGCCGGCAGGGGCCGGTGTCGAGGCGGGAGACTTCGACCATCGGCGTGTTGCCGATACGGTCCATGATATTGTGAAAAACGGCGCCGGTCGGGGCCATGGTAGGCTTCCTCCAGAAATCCGCGGCGACTTCAATGGATATCCCCTAAGGGATGACGGCGGCCAGCGCAATACGTGGATGACGGCTAGGCCCCGAAGGTGGAGTGGGCGGAGAGTGCCCGCGTCGGGAATCCAGCCTGTTCCAGGCTGGCGATGATCTCCTTCACATGATCGGCGTTGCGGGTCTCCAGCACCACGTCGACGTCGGCCCGCTTGGCCGGCACGTCGTAGAACAGGCGCTGGTGGTAGACCTCGATGATGTTGGCGCTGCTGCGGCCGATGGTGTCGGCGATCTTGGCGAGGATCCCCGGCTGGTCGACAATGCTGATGCGCAGGCGGACCATGCGGCCGTCCCGCACCAGCCCGCGCGTCAGCACGCCGGACAGCAGCCGCACGTCGATGTTGCCACCGCAGATCACCGTGGCGACCTTGCGGCCGGCGAAGCGCTCCGGTTCGTTGAGGATTGCGGCGACGCCGGCGGCCCCGGCTCCCTCTGCAACGATCTTCTGCTCCTCGACCAGGCGCTGGATGGCGGTCTCGATGGTGGTCTCGGGCACGATGGCGATGTCCTCGACCAGGCGGCCGATGATCTCCTGGGTCAGCTTGCCGGGGTTTTTCACGGCGATGCCATCGGCCAGGCTGCTGCCGCCCGGCAGTTCGCCGCGGCCTTTCAGGGCATTGGCCATGGAAGGATAGAGCTCAGTCTCGACACCGATCATTCGCACGGCCGGATTGCTGTCTTTGACCGCCAGGGAAATGCCTGAGATCAGGCCGCCGCCGCCGATCGGCACCACGATGGTATCGACATCCGGCAGGTCCTCGAGGATCTCCAGTCCGATGGTGCCCTGGCCGGCGATGACGTCGGCGTCGTCGTAGGGGTGCACGAAGGTAAGGCCCTCCTCGCCGGCGATCTGGCGTGCCGCTTGCGCCGAGGCATCCAGGGTGTCGCCGGTCAGGATCACCCGCGCGCCGAAGGACTTGGTCCGCTCGACCTTGGAGAAGGGCGCAAACTCGGGCATGACGATGGTTGCCGGGATACCCAGGCGCCGGGCGTGGTAGGCGACGCCCTGGGCATGGTTGCCGGCCGACATGGCGATGACGCCGCGCTTGGCCTCCCGCGGGTCCAGGTTCGACAGCCGCACGCAGGCGCCGCGATCCTTGAACGAGCCCGTGCGCTGCAGGTTCTCCAGCTTCAGGTAGAGATCGCAGCCGAGCACCTCGGACATGCGGGCGGCCGGCACCAAGGGGGTGCGAATGACCTGCCCTTTCAGGCCCTCGGCTGCCGCACGGATGTCGTCGATGGTCGTCGTCAAGGCGGTTTTCCCTGTTGTGGCGCGCTTGGCGCCGTCTGCAGCGATGCTTCGCTATTCTTCGGAAGGCAGCAAGCTTAGCTGTTCTGCCAACGCCCAGGATTCGGGAGCCAGCGACACCGTCTGGCCGTTGCGCCAGCGCAGGGCGAAATTGCCGTAGAGGCGGGACAGCGGGTTGCCGGACTGGCCGGTCGCGATGACGAAGCGGGACCGGTTGAGATCCGCCAGGTCATAGACCGCCCGGAAGCCGGCTCCGTGGACGTCCTCGAAGAGGGTCTCCGGGCTGCCGCCGAGGCGCGCGGAGGCGCGGTTCACCGTGTCGTTGCCGCCGTCGGCCTCGACACTGTAGGTGAAGAGGTCGCGCAGTACCGGAATCCGGCTGAACAGCGGATGGGCGAAGCGTGCGACATGAGCTTCGCCCCAGCGCCAGGCCGAGATGTCGCTGCCGAAACGTTCGGTGAGATGATCGAGCGCCATCGCCAGCGCGCGCGCGATCTGGGTATCGCAGTCCTCGATCTCGGGCGTCGTTATATCGTCACACCAGCTGCTTTCGCTGGTGATCAGGCGCTCGACGGTGTAGATGCCGCCGTCGAGGTACTCGAGATAGTCGGGCCCCAGTTCGTCACCGAGGATGGCCTGCCCGAGGGCCCAGACCCAGGCCTGCAGGATCAGCGGCTCCGGTGCGTTGCGGTGCATCTGCCGGTCCCAGGTGCGCAGGCGCGCGACCGCCTCACGGGCCCGCGCTTCCGCCGGCGAGATGGAAAGCAGCCTTGGCAGAATGCGGTTCGCTGCGCTGGCGAGGATGTCCTGTTGGAGAATGACGGACTCGGTTATGCCATGATTGCCGGCGGTGTCGGCCAGAATTGCCTGGATGCGTTCGGCCCGGTAGGGCGGGGGCCAGTCCACCGCGATCAGATGGGCAAAGTTGTCCGGAACGATCTTGTTGTTGGCGTTGATGATCAGGCCGCTACGCGGGTTGTTCGAGGCCGGCAGCTCTTCGAAGGGGACGAAGCCGATCCAGTCGAACTCGCCGCTCCAGCCGGGGACGGGATACTGCCCGCTGCCGGCGCGGCGGACAGGAACGCGGGCCGGTGCCGCAAAACCGATGTTGCCGTCAGTATCCGCGAAGACGAGGTTCTGCTGCGGTGAGTGGAACTGCCTCAACGACTCGCGAAAGGCCGCCGCGCTGTCCGCATGATTCATCCGATAGAGCGCGTCGGCTGTTCCGTCGTCGGCGCGCAACGCCGGCCAGGACAAGGCGAGCACGGCGCCGGCTTCGTTGGTACCTGCCGGCACCACGTCGCTCATCACCGGCCCATGCCGGGTCGCACGGACGATCAGGCGCACAGACTCCCCCCCGCTGAGGCGGATGAACTCGTCGCGCACTTTGAAGGGCTCGGTACCTTCCGGTGTCTCGTAGTGATCCGGGTTGTCGGGCGAGATGCGCTCGATGAAGAAGTCCTGGGTGTCGCTGTGCGTCGTCGTCATGCCCCAGGCGACGTGCTGATTGTGGCCCAGCAGCAGGAAAGGCACACCTGGCGCGGTCGCGCCGGTCAGCGTGAGCCCCGGAGCCTCCAAGCGGGCCAGGTACCACACGCCCGGGGCGTCGAGGGACAGGTGGGGATCGTTGGCGAGGATGGGGCTGCCGCTCGAAGTGCGCTTGCCACCGATCGCCCAGATGTTGGAGGCTCCGGACGGCTGCAGCGACGGCGGCAGGAGGTTGGCCAGCTGCTTGGCGACGGCGTCATCGATCAGGCTGCTCGCCTCGGCGACGGTAACCGGTGCATCGGCCGGATAGCTGGGCCAGAGTTCGGCGATCTGCTGCGGAGAAAAACGCCCGCCCAGGCGGGCACGGCTCAGCTCGTCGCGCCAGTTCTCCGACAGTCTGAGGGCCATGAGCCGACCCCAGAGGAGCGAGTCGGTGGGACTCCAGGGCTCAGGCTCGTAGCGCAGGATCTGGAACTCGAGCGGCAGCGGTCCGGAGCGCCCGGCCATGAAGGCGTTCACGCCGTCGGCATAAGCCTGCAGCGCAGCCTTGGTTTCTTCTGAGAGGTGCTGCAGGTTGGCTTCGGCGATCTGGCGGAACCCGAGGGTCCGGAAGAAGCGGTCGAGACTGAGCGTCGGCTGGCCCATGACTTCCGAAAGGCGGCCGGTGGCGGTGCGACGCATGAAGTCCATCTGCCAAAGGCGATCCTGGGCATGGACGAAACCGAGCGCGCGATAGAGGTCGGCCTCATTCGCTGCCTGGATCCGCACGAGGCCGTCGCTGTTGCGCCGCACGGTTACCGGCGCCTCCAGGGCGGCAATGCGAACCTCGCCCTCGACCTTTGGAAGCGAGCCGCGCATCCACAGATACCCGCCAGCGACGACAAGGACAGCAATGACGAGGAGCCCGCCAAGGACGATCAGTACGACGCGCCGAATCGCTCTCATGCCTCCTTATACCGCCTTTGCCCTGTCGGAGCTTGTGGCCTTTGGCAGGACCACTGGGGGTGCAGCTTGCCTGCCCAAACCTTGATAGACCATTTCCCTGCAGTAAAGGGGAGGGCAATTGCAGCAAGATATGGTGCTCTCCTTGAGATGGATCATTTCTGGGTCCTGCCAATTCCGGCTATCGGATAGTATGACATAGTGGCGGGAGGAAGTTCGGTTTGACGCTCGGAGGCACCCCTTGAAAGACCTGACGAAGTGGTGGCCCGTCCTCTTGGCAGGCCTCTTGCTGCTGGCCTTCCTCTTCACCATGCGCGAGGTGGCACCGCCGCCACCGGGGCCCGCCGAGGTGGCTTACAGCGAGTTCAAGCAGCTGTTGCGCGACCACCGCGTCAGCGACATCCGCCTTGCCGAACGCGGCGCCACGGCGACGCTGAAGCCGGACGCCGGGAGCAGCGACGCTGGCCGGCGTATCCAGGTCAACCTGCCGGACCTTGGCGATGCGGAGCTGATGCCGTTGATCGAGTCCAGCGGTGCCGTGGTGACCGTGGAGGCGCCCAAGGATGAAAGCAACAGCTGGTTCCTCAGCCTGCTACCCTGGCTGATTTTTCTCGGCATCTACCTGTGGTTCTGGAGCCGCATGCAGAGCAATCTCGCCGGCCGCTTCGGCGGGCGCGACCCTTCGGAGTTTCTCGCCGGGTCGGCAAGCCGCGAGGTAAAGCGGCAGAAGCGGATCACCTTTGCCGACGTTGCCGGCCAGGAAGGCGCCAAGCGCGAGGTGGCGGAGCTGGTCGACTTCCTGCGTGATCCGGCACGCTACCAGCGACTCGGCGCGGAGCCGCCGCGCGGGGTCCTGCTGATGGGGCCGCCGGGCACCGGCAAGACGCTGCTGGCGCGGGCACTGGCCGGCGAGGCGGACGTGAATTTCTATCATACCTCTGCGTCGGAGTTCATCGAGATGTTCGTCGGCGTTGGCGCCTCGCGCGTGCGCAAGATGTTCGAGGAAGCCAAGAAGCGCGCGCCCAGCATCATCTTCATCGACGAGCTCGATGCCGTCGGGCGCGTGCGTGGCACCGGCCTCGGCGGCGGCAACGACGAACGCGAGCAGACCTTGAACCAGATCCTTTCGGAGATGGACGGTTTCAGCGGGCACGAGGCCGTCATCGTGCTGGCGGCCACCAACCGGCCGGACGTGCTGGATCCGGCCCTGCTGCGTCCCGGGCGCTTCGACCGCCATGTCACGCTGGAACTGCCGGACCGCGAGGCCCGGGAAGCCATTCTCAAGGTGCATACCAGAAAGATGCCGCTGGCGCCCGGTGTCGACCTCAAGACCTTGGCCAGCGCAACGCCGGGCTTCTCGGGTGCGGACCTCAAGAACCTGGTGAATGAGGCGGCGATGTCGGCCGCCCGGGCCGGCAAGCAGGCCATCGACATGCAGGACTTCGAGGAGATGCGCGACAAAGTGATGATGGGCACGGTGCGCAGCCTGGCGATCCGCCCGGAGGAGAAGCACCGCCTGGCGGTGCACGAGTGCGGCCATACCGTCGTCGCGCATTTCCTGCCGACCGCCGATCCCGTCTACAAGGTGACCATCATCCCGCGCGGACGGGCCCTGGGTGGCACCCACATGCTGCCGGAGGAGGAGCGACATACTCTGCCGGAAGACTACCTGAAGGACCGCTTGGCGGTGATGCTGGCCGGACGCACGGCGGAAAAAGTATTGCTCGGAAACGTCAGCTCAGGCGCGGACGACGACATCATGAAGGCGACCCAGATGGCGCGGGCCATGGTGTCGCGCTGGGGCATGTCGGAGGAGATCGGCCCGGTCGACCTGCGCCAGAGCGAGGATCATCCTTTCCTCGGCCGGGAGATCGCCCAGCCGCGCCGTTTCAGCGAGACCACGGCACACGACGTCGATGCGGCCGTCTCGAATCTGCTGCGCGAGGCGGAGGCGCGGGCCAGAGAGATCATCGAGGCCAACGCAACCGGCATGAGGCGCCTGGTGCAGCGCCTGGAAGAGAAGGAAACGCTGAGCGCCGAGGAGATCAATTCCTGCCTGGCCGGTGTCGCGGCGCAGGGATCGGCGGCCTAGCCTGGCTTACGCTGCCGAGCTGAAGCTGTCCTTGAAGCGGTCGCGCAGCAGGTTCTTCTGCACCTTGCCCATGGTGTTGCGCGGCAGATCGTCGACGAAGAAAACCTTTTTCGGCACCTTGAAGTTGGCCAGCTCGGCCTTGGCGGTCGACTGGATGGCATCGGCCGTGACCTCCGCCACGCCGCCGGCACGCTTCACCACCGCCACCACCGCTTCGCCGAAGTCAGGATGCGGCACGCCGATGACGGCCGATTCCTGCACGCCCTCGATCTGGTCGATGCAGAGCTCGATCTCCTTCGGATAGACGTTGAAGCCGCCGGAGATGATGAGGTCCTTGGCACGCCCGACAATGTGAATGTAGCCGCGCGCGTCGATCATCGCCACGTCGCCGGTGACGAAGAAGCCATCGGGACGGAACTCCGTCGCCGTCTTCTCCGGTTGCCGCCAGTAGCCACGGAACACGTTGGGGCCCTTGACCTCGAGCACCCCGACTTCCCCTTGGGGCAGGGGCCTGCCGTCTTCGTCGGTGATGCGGACCTCGACGCCGGGCAGGGGAAAACCGACAGTGCCGGCGATGCGATCGCCTTCAAGCGGGTTCGAGGTGATCATCGTTGTTTCGGTCATGCCGTAGCGTTCGAGAATGGCGTGCCCGGTGCGGGCCTCGAACGCCTTGAAGGTGTCGGCCAGCAGCGGTGCCGAGCCGGAAATGAAGAGGCGTATGCCGGCGCAGGCTTCCCTGGTCAGCCGCGGGCTCGCCAGCAGGCGGGTGTAGAAGGTCGGCACGCCCATCATCGCCGTGGCGCGCGGCATGAGGTCGAGCACCGTATCGGCGTCGAAGCGGTTGAGGAACAGCATGCCGCTGCCGCTCAGCAGGACACAGTGGGTGGCCACGAAGAGGCCGTGGGTGTGAAACATCGGCAGCGCGTGGATCAGGACGTCGTCGGCAGTGAAGCCCCAGCAGTCTCGCAGCGTCAGCGTGTTGGCGCCGAGGTTGGCATGGCTCAGCATGGCGCCCTTGGAGCGCCCGGTGGTGCCGCTGGTATAGAGGATCGCCGCCAGGTCGCCGCCGCTGCGCGCCACGACGCCGGCGTCTGGGTCGAGGTCCCGGCTGCGTTCCACCAGGCTGCCGTCGCCGGACTCGCCCAGGGTCAGCACCGCGGCGACCCCGGCCTTGCGGGCGATGTCGCCGAGAACGCCTTCGCTCTCTGGCGTGCAGACCAGCACCCGCGGCTCGGCATCGGCCAGGAAATAGGCAACCTCGCCGCCCTTGTAAGCGGTGTTCAGCGGCAGATAGACGGCGCCGCAGCGCAGCACTGCGAGATAGAGCAGCAGTGCCTCCGGCGACTTTTCGATCCGCGCGGCGACGCGGTCGCCGGGCTCGACGCCGCAGTCCATCAGCAGCCGCGCGATGCGCCCGGACCCGGCCTCCAGGTCGGCATAGCTCACAAGCTGTCCGTCTGGCGTCTCGAGGACAGTTCGGCCCCGGTCGGCGGGGAAATGCTGTCGCAGCAGGTCGTAGAGATTGGTCATGGATGCAATCGGCCTTTGGCGCCGGGCCCTCGCCTAGGCGGTCATGGCGTGGACGTAGGATTCTGGCAGGGCGGAAATCAAGTCGGTGAAGACGTCGCCCTGGATGGTCACATGATGCGACATCGCCGCGGCGGCGCCTTGTGCGTCGCCATTCAGGATGGCGTCCACCACGGCGCGATGCTCGTTCCAGGACTTCATGGTCCGTCCGGGGTGGTTGAGCTGGAAGCGCCGGTAAGGGGAGAGGCGGTTGCGCATGCCGCTCGTGGTGTCTTCCAGGTAGGTGTTGTGGGAGCCGGCATAGATCACTTCGTGGAAGCGGCGATTGGCATCGTAGTAGGCGTGTACCGCGCCCTGTTCGGCAAGCGTCCGGCAGTCCTCGTGAACCGCGGCCAGCTGACGGCGCTCCTCGGGCGTCATGCGCCGCGCGGCAAGGCGCGCGCAGAAGGATTCCAACTCGGCCATGACCTCGAACATGTGCAGCAGTCGGGTCACCGTCACCGTGGCCACCACGGCGCCCTGGCGGGGCCGCAGCACGACGAGATCGGCAGAGGCCAGTTCCCTGAGGGCTTCGCGCACCGGCGTGCGGGACACGCCGAAGTGGTGAGCCAGCTTGCTCTCGTCGAGGCGAGAGCCAGGCGGACGCTGGCCGGAGAGGATCTCCTCCTCCAGCCGGTCGCGCAGGTCCTGGGCCAGCGGTGCGGGTTTGGCTTTCATGAGCGGAGTATATGCGCATGCAAAATACTCCCGCAAGCATGCACTTCGGACAGAATTGTATGCAAGGCTGGACAGGCCCGCGAGGTGGCGCTAGTGTTTTTGATCAGAACAAGTGGCCTGCGCCCGCTGCGGGGCCCAGGGTCAAAGAACAAACAACCGGGAGGAACCTGTAATGTCCAAGACAATACGTACGCTGATTTCCACGACCGCTGTGGTCGTGGCCGTCGCCATGGCCGGGTCGGTCGCGGCGGCCGACGTGAAACTGAAGGCCTCGCACCAGTGGCCCGGCGGCAAGGGCGATGCGCGCGACGAGATGGTGCAGATCATCGCGCGCGAGGCTTCCGCCGCGGGCGTCGGCCTGGAGATCCAGGTCTATCCCGGCGCCTCGCTGTTCAAGCCGGCCGAGCAGTGGAACGCGATGGTCCGGGGCCAGCTGGATATCTCGGCCTTCCCGTTGGACTACGCCAGCGGCCGCCATCCGCAGTTCAGCGCCACGCTGATGCCGGGCCTGGTGAAGAATCACGACCACGCTTTGCGTCTCAACTCTTCGCCCTTCATGGAAGACATCAAGAAGATCATCAACGACGCCGGTGTTGTCGTGCTGGCCGACGCCTGGCTCGCGGGTGGCTTCGCCTCGACGAAAAACTGCATCCTGGGTCCGGAGACCATGAAGGGGCAGGTGACCCGCGCGGCCGGTCCGGCCTTCGAGCAGATGCTGGCCGGTGCCGGGGCCTCGATCTCCTCGATGCCGTCTTCGGAAATCTATACCGGTCTGCAGACCGGAGTTCTGGACGCCGCCAACACCAGTTCCGGCAGCTTCGTGTCCTTCCGCCTCTACGAGCATGTGAAGTGCCTGACCGAGCCGGGTGACCATGCCATCTGGTTCATGTACGAGCCGATCCTGATGTCGAAGGGCAGCTGGGACCAGCTGGACGAAGCACAGCAGCAGGCGCTACTGGCGGCCGGTAAAAAGGCCGAGGACTACATGGCCGGCCAGGCCAAGGGCCTCGACGACAAGATGGTCGAGGTATTCAAGAACGCCGGGGTCGAGGTCGTGAAGATGTCGGCCGAGGACGCCGCCGCGTGGCGCACCATTGCCCAGGATACCTCATACAAGATCTTTGCCGAAGAGGTCCCTGGCGGTGCCGAGCTGATCGAAAAGGCGCTGGCCGTCGAATAGGTAGTTCAGATCGCGACCCGGGGGCGTCGGCGGCAGAACGCCGGCGCCCCCCAACGCTTCTCCGCCTCCCTCATCCGCAGCCTTGCGGGATCCGCGTATTCTCTTTCGTCGAGGCAGTCTTGGACGTTTTCATCGTGACCGTGCGCCGGCTCTCTCAGTTCTGCGGCATCCTCGCGGCGCTCACCCTGGCAGCGGCCGTGCTGGTCGTCTGCGAAATGGTGGTGATGCGCTACCTCTTGAACCAGTCGACGGTCTGGCAAACCGAGTTCACGGTCTACAGCATCGTCGGCGCGACCCTGATCGGCAGCCCCTACGTGCTGCTGCGCCGAGGCCACGTGAACGTTGACCTGCTGCCGCTCTACCTGCCGCATCGGGCGCGTCTCATCCTCGCTTTCCTGGCCTCCTTCCTGGCCCTGGTCTTCTGTGCGGTGCTGGCCTACAGCGGCCTCGAACTGTGGCTCGACGCCTGGCGCGGCAACTGGAAGACCAGCTCGATCTGGGCGCTGCCGCTGTGGATAGCCTACGCGCCGATTCCCATCGGCATCGGTCTGCTTTGCCTGCAGTACGTCGCCGACATCCTGTGTCTCGCGACGGGCCGCGCCATGCCCTTCGGGCTCGAGCAGGAGGAGCGGCCGTGAGTCCGCTGGAACTGGGCGCCCTCATCGGCATCGTCACCATCGCAGTCCTCGCCACCGGCATTCCGATCGCCTTCGGCCTGGGTCTCGTCGCCATCGGCTTCCTCGTCGCCGTCGACGGTTGGGGCAGCATAGGTATCGTGGCGGATACCTTTTTCGGCGGGTTGGCCGATTTCACCCTGGTGTCCATTCCGATGTTCGTGCTGATGGGCGCCGCCGTTGCGTCCTCGCCGGCCGGCAAGGATCTCTACGAGGCGTTGGAGCGCTGGCTGCACCGCGTGCCCGGCGGATTGGTGATCTCGAACATCGGTGCCTGCTCGATCTTCGCCGCCCTGTCGGGTTCCTCGCCGGCGACCTGTGCGGCCATCGGCAAGATGGGCATTCCCGAGATGCGCCGGCGCGGCTATCCCGATGGCCTGGCCACCGGCGCCATTGCCGCCGGTGGCACGCTCGGCATCCTCATTCCGCCGTCGGTCACCATGATCGTTTATGGCATCTCCACGGAAACCTCGATCGGCCGGCTGTTCATTGCCGGACTGCTGCCGGGACTCATGCTCACCTGTCTGTTCATGGCCTGGTCTTTCTTCGCAGCCTGGCGCGGAGGCTACCGCTTCAACTTGCGGGAGGCCGGCTACAGCCTGCGCGAGAAGCTGGTGGTGCTGCCCCGGGTGCTGCCGTTCCTGCTGATCATCGCCGGCGTTCTCTATGTGCTCTATGGCGGCGTTGCGACGCCCTCGGAGGCCGCGGGCGTCGGCGCGCTGTTCTGCATCCTGCTGGTGGTGGTGATCTACGGCCTGTTCCTGCGCAACTGGTCGATCCTTCGGTTACGGGAGATTCTCGGCGATTCGATGCGGGAATCGGTGATGATCCTGATGATCATCGGTGCCTCGGCACTGTTCAGCTACACGCTTTCCAGCCTCTTCGTCACCCAGACCATCGCCGAGTGGATCGCCGGCCTCGACGTGGATCGCTGGGTGCTGATGGCGATGATCAACGTTTTCCTGCTGGTCTGCGGCTTCTTCCTGCCGCCGGTCGCGGTGATCCTCATGACGGCGCCGATCCTGCTGCCGATCGTGACCTCCGCGGGTTTCGATCCCTACTGGTTCGCGGTGATCCTGACGATCAACATGGAGATCGGCTTGATCACCCCGCCGGTCGGCTTAAATCTCTACGTTATCAATGGGATCGTGCCGGATGTTTCGCTGGCGACGATCCTTAAGGGGGCTTTGCCCTTCATGCTTGCGATGGTTCTGGGTATCGTCTTGCTCTGTGTGTTTCCTTCGATTGCCACCTGGTTGCCGGATACCATCATGGGTCCCGGCATTTAGAGAGGGATCCGGATGACGGAGGTTCAGCAGGAAAACCTGGTCGAACGTACGCTGTCGAATCTGGCGACGGCCTGGCGCGACATCGCCCAGTCGGCGGCGCGCACGGTCGGCCTGTCGAAGGCGCCGGCCTCGACCCAGCCCGATGCGCTCAAACGCCTGATGCAGGACTGCCTGGAGGCACGCGGCGGCGAGGTGTCGGCCCGCATGCGGGCGGCAGCCCTGGGGCGCAGTTACCTTGAGCAGGATGCCGCGGGCCGCGAGCGCTTCCTGACCGTTCTCGCACACGAGTTCGCCGTTTCGCCCGAGGTCGTCGACCAGGCTGTCACCGGCTACCGGACGGCCACCACCGATGCGGAGCGACTGAAGGCGGAGAGCGCGCTGCGCCGGGCGCTACAGCCGCCGCGCCTGCGCCTGCTGATGCAGTTCAATGCCTTGCCGGAGGGGGTTAAGTTCCTGGTCGACCTGCGTGCCGATCTGCTGGCGCTGCGCAGCGACGATCCCTACCTGCAGGGCCTCGACAACGATCTGCGCGAGCTGTTGCTGTCCTGGTTCGACACCGGCTTTCTCGACCTGCGCGCGATTGATTGGGACTCGCCGGCCTCGCTACTCGAAAAGCTTGTCGCCTATGAGGCGGTGCATCAGATCACTTCCTGGCAGGATCTGCGCAACCGACTGGATTCAGACCGCCGCTGCTACGCGCTGTTCCATCCGCGGATGCCGGAGGAGCCGCTGGCTTTCGTCGAGGTCGCCCTGGTGCAGGGCATGGCCAGCTCGATCCAGGCCTTGCTAGACGAGAAGGCGCCGAAGATGGATCCGCAACAGGCGGACGCAGCAATTTTCTATTCGATCTCCAATACCCAAAAAGGCCTGAAGCAGATTTCCTTCGGCGACTACCTCATCAAGCGGGTGGTCCAGACTCTCTCTCGCGAGTTCCCGCGGCTCAAGATCTTCGCCACGCTGTCGCCAATCCCCGGATACCGCCGCTGGCTGCAAGCCCTGCCGGAGGCAGAGCTGGCGGCCGCTTTCGGTCCCGAGGACCTCGCCGAGCTGCCGGCGCTGTCCGAGGACCGCGGCCTCAAGCAGATGATCGAGGAAATCATCGGCGGCGCCGGCTGGGTGGCGGAGCCGGCGCTGGCGGGGGCGCTGCAGCGGCCGCTCATGCTCCTTGCCGCCCGCTACCTGGTGTCGAAGCGGGGCGACGGCCAGCCGCTCGATTCGGTGGCGCGTTTCCACCTGCGTAATGGCGCGCGCCTGGAGCGGCTGAACTGGCTGGGCGACGTCTCCGGGAACGGAATGTCCCAGTCCTGCGGCCTGATGGTGAACTACCGCTACGTGGTGGACGAGATAGAGGCCAACCACGAATCTTACATGAAGGACGGCGACATCTCCCTCGGCCAGGAAATGCGCAGCCTGCTGCGCTCGGCGCGGGACGCCTCGGGCTCGCGTCTGCGGCTGCTCGGCATCGGTTGAGGGCGCCAGCCGATGGTTCTCCTTGTCGCCGGGGCGGGAGCTTCTTATAGATGGGGTCCTGGGATCGTCCCCATGAAACCAGAGACAGGCACAGGCGACTTGCAGTGGCGATCGACAAAGGCCAGTTCACCGATGTGACGTCGGTTGCCCGGGCGCTGCGGCCGAGCTATCCGGTCTATTGCGTCCGGCCCGACGTGCTGGCGGCCAGCGCCAGGCGCTTCATCAGCCAGTTTCCCGGCACCGTCCTCTACGCGGTGAAGTGCAACCCGCATCCGCTGGTGCTGAATGCGCTCTTCAAAGGAGGCATCAGGCACTTCGATACGGCTTCGCTGACCGAGATCGCGCAGGTCTCCGACGCCTTTGACGACGTCCACACCTACTTCATGCATCCGGTGAAGGCGCGCGCGGTCATTACGGCCGCCTACCGCGTCTACGGCGTGCGGCATTTCGTCGTCGACCATCGCGACGAGCTGAACAAGGTCATCGAGGAAACCGGCGCCCAGGGCAACACCATCATCGTGCGAGTGAACACGCCGCCGGCCGACGACGCGCTCTATCACCTGGCGGCCAAGTTCGGCGCCGCGCCCGACGAGGCGGCCGAACTGATGAAGGAAGCGGCGGCGCGCGGCTGCACGGTGGGCCTGGCCTTCCACGTCGGCTCCCAGTGCCGCAGCCCGGAGGCCTACGCGGCGGCTTTAGAGCTGCTCGGCGGGGTGATGCGCAAAGCCGGCGTCGAGCCCGTATGCATCGATGTCGGCGGCGGCTTTCCGGCCGCCTATGGCGATCGGCCGGTGCCCGCGCTGGACGCCTACATGGAGGCCATCCGACGCGGCCTGAAGCCGCTCGGGCTGAACCCCAATGTCGAGATCTTCGCGGAGCCGGGCCGCGCCCTGGTGGCGCAGGGCTGTTCGCTGTTGACCCAGGTGCAGCTGCGCAAGGACCACCGCCTCTATATCAACGACGGCATCTACGGCAGCCTGTCGGAGATGGCCACCGTTGCGATCCGGCTGCCGGCGCGGCTGATCCGTCTCGAGGGGACGGTTTCCGACAAGATGGGCGAGTTCGCCCTCAACGGTCCGACCTGCGATTCCCTGGATGTTCTGCCCGGCACCTTCAGCCTGCCGGAGGACGTGCGGGAGGGCGACTGGATCGAAATCGACCAGGTTGGCGCCTATTCCAACGCTCTGGCCACCCGCTTCAATGGATTTCATCCGGAGACCTTCGTTCAGGTCTTCGATGCCCCGCCCGCGCTGGTGGCGGCTGCCTGAGCGGGCATGGCGAGCTTTCGTAGCGCCAGCCTTTCCTGCCTGTCGAAGACCGGCTTCCACCGCATCGCCTACCGCGACTACGAGGCCCAGGATCCCGTGCCGGTGATCTGCCTGCACGGCCTCGCCCGCAACGCGCGCGACTTCGACAGCCTGGCGGAAGCGCTGGTGGCGGCTGGTCGGCGCGTGGTCTGCGCCGACGTGGTGGGCCGCGGCGACAGCGGCTGGCTGCGCGATCCCTCAGACTACGGCTATCCGCAGTACCTTGCCGACACGGCGGCGCTGATCGCCCGGCTCGATTGCCTGCAGGTGGACCTCGTCGGCACCTCCATGGGCGGGCTGATCGGCATGATGCTGGCGGCCCAGCCTGACAGCCCACTGCGCCGGCTGGTCATCAACGACGTCGGGCCTTTCATTCCCAAGGCGGCCCTGGAGCGCATCCTCCAATATTTCGGGAAAGATCCGCGCTTTTCCGACCTGGCGGCGGCGGAAGCTTACCACCGGGCAACCTACCGCAGCTTCGGGGACCTCAGCGATGCCCAGTGGCGGCACCTGACGGAGACCTCGGTGCGGCGCGACGGCGACGCCTGGCGCCTGCACTACGATCCGCGCATCGCCCAGCCGCTGCGTCAGGCCGAACTGGCTGACGTCGATCTCTGGGAGCTCTGGGACCGCATCGCCTGCCCGGTCCTGGTGCTCCGCGGGGCGGACTCCGACCTGCTGCTGCCGGAGACCGCGGCGGAGATGACCCGGCGCGGGCCGCGCAGCGAGTTGGTCGAGGTTCCCGGCTGCGGCCACGCCCCGGCGCTCCTGGAGGCCGGGCAGATCGCCGTCGTCCGCGACTGGCTGGCGGCAGGATGACCGGCGCGCCGCCGCGCCTGACCCTGGATGCCGCAGCGTTTCGGCCCCGTTTCCCCTGGCTCGGCGGCGATCTGCAGACCCTGCGCAACTTCATGCGGCGGCCGCGCCACGACCTCGGTCCCTGGCCGGCCGAGCACCTGGAACTGGCCCTGCGCGACGGCAGCGGCGACCGCCTGGTCGCCCGGCTGCACCGCGCGGGCGAGGGCGCGCGCGGCCTCGTGGTTCTGGTGCACGGCCTGACCGGCAGCGAGGACAGCATCTACATTCGCGCCTCCGCCGCCTTCTGGCTGGCGCGCGGCCGCGACGTGCTGCGCCTCAACCTGCGCGGCGCCGGTCCGTCGCGGGCGCTGTGCCGGGGGCAGTACCATGCCGGGCGCAGCGGCGACCTGCGCGATGCCCTCGTGGCTCTGCAGGAGGTGCCCGGCGTCGATTTCGCCGGCGGACTCTATCTCGTGGGCTTCTCCCTCGGCGCCAACATGCTGCTGCGCTTCCTGGCGGAGGAGGCGGTGGCCTTTCCGGTTGCCGGCGCCGTCAGCGTCTCGGCGCCGATCGACATGAAGGCGGCGCAGCAGCGGCTCATGCAGCCGCGCAACTGGGGCTACCACCGCTTCCTGCTCGGCCAGATGCGGGCGGAGGCCCTGGCGGCGCCGCGCGACCTCGCGCCGGCCGAGCGCGCCGCCATCGTCAGTGCCGACAGCGTCTATGCTTTCGACGAGCAGGTCGTCGCCCCGCGCAACGGCTTTGCCGGCGCCGACGACTACTACGCCCAGTGCTCGGGCCTGCGCTTCCTGCCGGCGATCAAGACCCCGACTCTGGTCATCCACGCCAGGGATGACCCCTGGATCCCGTCTGCCGCCTACGAGCGCTTCGACTGGTCCCTGCATCCGGCGCTCACACCGCTGCTGAGCGAGGGCGGCGGGCACGTCGGCTTCCATTGCCGCGGCCGGCCCGAGACCTGGCACGACCTGGCAGCGGAGGCGTTCTTCGCCGCGAACGGGAACAACGGCTTGCCGCCTGCATAATAGTAACCTATACGTTACTTTATAGAAGCTGTGATAGCAGGCAGGGAATATCTCGACGCCAGGGGATGCTGCCCCTAGGGCAGATGGTTCGACCGATTGCACGTTCTGTACCCTCTGGCAGGAATGTAAGGCGCGCAAGCGTAAGGTGACGGGATGATGGCGCTGACACGCGACTTCAAGGACACGGTCAAGGCCCGCGTCGAGCGCGATCCTGCCTTCCGCGAAGCCCTGCTGAAGGAAGGGGTCGATTACTTGCTGTCCGGAGATGTGCAGACCGGAAAGGCAGTGCTCCGCGACTACGTCAAAGCGACGATCGGTTTCGAGGCTCTGGCGACCTTCACCCGCAAGTCGCCTAAGAGCCTCATGCGCATGCTAAGTCCCAGCGGCAACCCGCGTGCGGACAATCTCTTCGAGATCATAGGCTGCCTTCAGAAGAACGAAGGCGTCCATTTCGAGGTTCGCAGCATCCACCGCTGAGAACTGGCGGACCGTTGCATCTGAAGTAAACGGGCGGCCCTTCGCGAGGCATGTCGATGACCACCGAACCCACCTGCCGGCGTCCGCATACCGCCGTCGCCGCAGCGCGGATGGCCGACCCGGTCAGGCTCACATCATGAGAGACTATCTGCTAAGGGCGGCACGGAACAACGCGCTGTGGTGCGACGCTGTTTGCCGTGCTCAAGGTGCTCCCGGGGAGTTTCGGAAGGCGCTGTGGTTCAACAGGTACGGCACGCCGCCCTACTATCCAGACGTTATCACTTTGGCGCCTGTGGAAGCGGCTGAAGAGCAAATCGAGGCAATCACCTCGTTGGTCGGATCACCCCGTGGTGCTGGATGGGCGGTCAAAGACTGCTTTCGGAGTCTCGATCTGCGCCCGCTGGGCTTTACTGTGCTGTTCGACGCGGAATGGATCTTGCGGCAGCCGGCAGCCGGTGACGCGCAGGAGAGCCCAACAGGGCTGCCCTGGGCAACGGTCCGTTCCGAAGCTGATCTACTGCTCTGGAAGGAAGCCTGGGCGGGCGAGGCGACAACCACCGAGACGTCGCAGATATTCGCTGCAAGCCTGATATCGCACACCAATGTGAACTTCCTCTTCGCGCCTGCCGACGGTATCCCGCTGTGTGGAGGTGTCCTGAACAAAGGTGCGGGCGTTGTCGGCTTGTCCAACGTGTTTCATGCTGAAGTCGATCCGGAGATCGCTTGGCGAGGACTTCTGTGCGAGGCGGCGAGGAGATTCCCCGGCCTACCTATCGTTGGGTATGAAGCCGAGAAAGAACTGACGGTGGCGCGGCGCATCGGCTTCCAGTCGGCGGGACCGCTACGGGTATGGTGCAAGTCTTGAGCGGATGAGGGTGCCTTCTCAGAGCCTTGCCCGCGAACAAGGGGATCGCCTGCCACCCCCATCTTTGGCTCCTGGCCAATCCTCAAGCTGGTATGCAGCCATCGTCGTGGGCGACCGCTCCCATGGCGCCAATCCCGGCGAGACTGTCCAGAGCAACGTCGTCTCCGCGGCGTTGGATCGATATGTTGTTGTCCCCGATACTGTCGGCGAGGAAAATGCGGGTCATCGCGACGACGCGACAGCCCGATCTTCCCCACCTTTGGCAAACGGCCGGTCCCCGCGGGGGGCGGCCTTATACTAAAGTTGGGGAAATTCGAGAGGTTCATCGCCACCGCTCCCGGAGGCCTGCGGTTTTCGGGGCATCGTTGTGAAGAAGAAGTCTCCTCCTGAAGAAATGCGGTTCGTCGGCTCCCGAGACTATCCCAGACGCAACGACCTAACTGTCACTGGTCTCAAATAGCCACAAGCTGACGTAAGCTGCCGTAGTGCCAAACCACTCGGTGTCGTTGCGCGTGGCGCTTGCCGGCGTCGGGAACGCCGAACCTTTCGAGAGCTTACCTCAGCGGCTCGCCAACGCGCCCTGCTCCAGCGGCAGGCCTGCCGCCCGCCATTCGGGTAGGCCATCTTCCAGCCGGCGGACCGTGAAGCCGCGCGCGCGCAGCGCGGCGACAGCCTCGAAGGACAGCACGCAGTAGGGGCCCCGGCAGTAGGCGACGATCTCCTGCGCCGGGTCGAGCTCCGCCAGCCGCGCCTCCAGCTCCGCGAGCGGAATATTCACCGCCCCAGGCAGGTGCCCGGCCGCGAACTCGTCGGCCGGCCGCACGTCCAGCACCGTGACCACGCCGTCGCGCGTGCGCTCCAGCAGCGCCTCGCGCGTCACCGGCTCCAGGTTGTCACGCTCGGCGAAATAGCTGCGCAGGATGCGATTGACCTCGGCGAGGTTGCGCTCGCCGACCTCGAACAGCGCGCGCATCAGCACGACCACCTGCTCGTCGGCGAGCCGATAGAGGACGAACTTGCCGTTGCGGCGGGAGGCGACGAGCCCGGCGCGCTTCAACTGCTGGAGATGCTGCGAGGTGTTGGCGACGGTGAGCCCCGCACGCTGCGCCAGGGCCTCCACCCCGCGCTCGCCCTGGCCGAGATGCTCCAGCATCTCCAGCCGCTGGGGCGAGCCGAGGGCGCGCGCCACGGCGGCGAATTCCGCGAAGAGCGCCTGCTTGGGGCCGATTGACATCCTGCTGCTCGACATTCTATATCATTCAAGCTAGTTCTTGAATGTATCGCCTGAACGCCCCGCTGGCAAGGATCGCAGCGTCCATGACCGAGTTCCTCCTGGCCCACGAGCCCGCCATCCGGCTGGCCATTTTCTTCGGCGTGCTGGTCGCCCTGATGCTGGCCGAGGCCGCGCTGCCGCGCCGTCGCCGCGAGATCCCACGCCTGCTGCGGTGGACCAGCAATCTCGGCGTGGTTGCGGTCGACACCCTGCTGCTGCGCCTCGTCTTTCCGGTGGTCGCCGTCGGCTTCGCGGCGATCTGCGAGCAGCGCGGCTGGGGTCTGTTCAACAACGTGGCCATGCCGGGCTGGCTCGCCTTCGTCGTATCGCTTCTCGTCCTCGACCTCGCCATCTACCTGCAGCATGTGATGTTCCACGCCGTGCCGACGCTGTGGCGGCTGCACCGCATGCACCACGCCGACCTGGAGTT
Organism: uncultured Pelagibius sp.; assembly: GCA_964472095.1. Classification (GTDB taxonomy): domain Bacteria; phylum Pseudomonadota; class Alphaproteobacteria; order Kiloniellales; family Kiloniellaceae; genus Pelagibius. The sequence continues at coordinate 24,528 of CAYYIV010000019.1, read as the reverse complement.
CGACGTCACCACCGGTCTGCGCTTCCATCCGGTGGAGATCCTGCTGTCGATGGGCATCAAGCTCGGCGTCGTCGCCGCTCTCGGGCCGCTGGCCGTCGCCGTGCTGGTCTTCGAGGTGCTGCTGAACGCCACGTCGATGTTCAACCACTCGAACCTGAAGCTGCCGCTCGGACTCGACCGCGTGCTGCGCCTCGTCGTGGTGACGCCCGACATGCACCGCGTGCACCATTCGATCCATCCCAACGAGACCAACAGCAACTTCGGCTTCAACGTCCCCTGGTGGGACCGCCTGCTCGGCACCTACCGCGCCCAGCCGCGCGAGGGCCACGACGCCATGACCATCGGCATCGAACAGTTCCGCACCCGCGCCGACCTGCGCCTCGACCGCATGCTGATCCAGCCGCTGAAAGGCCCGGCAAGCGGCTATCCGATCAACCGCAGAGAGGAGAAGCCCGATGGCCTCCGGCTCGCTGACTGAAGGCAGGCGCGGCAAGGCGGGAACCTGGGTGCCTTTTCTCGGTCTTGTCTGCGGACTGGGCGGCATCGCCGCGCTGGCGGTTTCCGCTGTCGGCTACCGCTTCGCCTGGTGGCCGGTGGCGACGGCGCTGGGCGTTGCCGAGTACGGCGCCTACGCGGCCACCCTGGGCCTTGTCCTCTCCCTCGCCGGGCTGGTTCTGGCCCTGCGCCGGCGCGCTGCGCGAAGCAGCCTGCTCGCGCTGCTCGGCCTTATCGTCGCCCTGCCGCTCGTGGCCATGGCCGCGCACTGGGAATACGCGGGGCGGCACTATCCGCCGATCAACGACATCAGCACCGACACCGCGGACCCGCCCGTATTCTGGGATATGCCCAACCCTAGCGAGTACCCCGGTGGCGCCGCGGCCGAACAGCAGCGCGCGGCCTATCCCGACCTGGCCCCTCTCGCGCTGGACATCGCGCCGGAGCGCGCGTTCGCCCTGGCGCTCGCCATCGCGCGGAACAACGGCTGGGAGATTGTCGCCGAGGCGGCCGAGGAAGGCCGCATCGAGGGCGTCGCCACCAGTTTCCTCTACGGCTTCGAGGACGAGGTCGTCATCCGCATCGAGCCCAGGGACAGCGGCGCGGTGGCCGACCTGCGTTCGCGCGCGCGCCTCGGCCGTCTCGACCGCGGCGTGAACGCGGCGCGCATCCGCAGCTTTCTGGCGGAGCTTCGGGAACGCGCGGCCAGGGAGAACTGACATGAAGCATCTGCTGATCCTGAACGATCCGCCCTACGGCACCGAGCGCAGCTACAACGGCCTGCGCATGGCCCATGCGCTCGCCAAACACGATACCGGCGGTGAAATCACCGTGTTCCTGATGGCTGACGCGGTGGCCTGCGCGCGCAAGGCGCAGAAGACGCCTGACGGTTACTACAACCTCGAACGGATGCTGCGTCGCGTGCTGAGCGCCGGCGGGCGCGTGCTGCTCTGCGGCACCTGCATGGACGCTCGCGGCATCATGGAGGTCGATGTCCTCGACGGAGCCACCCGCAGCACCATGGACGAACTGGCCGAGGCGACCCTGGCTGCCGACAAGGTGCTGGTGTTCTGAGATGGCTTCAGGGTCGGTAGCGATGAAGCAGATCTATCTCGACTACAACGCCAGCACGCCGATCGCACCCGAAGTGGCCGCGGTGATGCGCGGCACGATGGAGGAGGACTTCGGCAATCCCTCAAGCCCCCACTGGGCCGGTGCGCCGGCGCGCCAGGCGGTGGAGCGTGCGCGCCGGCAGATCGCCGAGCTGCTCGGCTGTGCGCCCGACGAGATCGTTTTCACCAGCGGCGGCAGCGAGGCCAACAACCTGGCTTTGAAGGGCGTGTACTTCGCCAGTGGGCGGGAGCGCCCGCATTTCATCACCACCCGGATCGAACACCCGGCGATTGTCGCGCCCTGCCGCTTCCTGGAGCGCCTCGGGGCGACGATCACTTGGCTGCCGGTCGACGGAACCGGGCGTGTCGATCCCGACGACCTGCGCCGGGCCATCACGCCCGACACCGTCCTCGCCAGCATCATGCACGCCAACAACGAGGTGGGAACGATCCAGCCCATCGAGGACTGCGCGGCTATCGCCCGCGAACATGGTATCGTCTTCCATAGCGATGCCGCTCAGTCCGTCGGCAAGATCCCGACCCGTGTGAATGATCTCGGCGTCGACCTGCTGACCATCGCCGGTCACAAGTTCTCCGCCCCGAAGGGTATCGGCGCGCTCTACGTTCGTCGGGGCGTCGCGCTCGAGCCGCTGGTGCACGGCGCTGGCCACGAGAGCGGCCGGCGCGCCGGCACCGAGAGCGCGCTGCTCGCCGCCGCGCTGGGCCAGGCAAGCGTCCTGGCGGCGGACCTCGCGCCCATGCGAGGCGTCGAGGTCCTGCGCGACCGACTCTGGTCGCGACTCCGGGAGGCCTTCGGCACCGGCGTCGTCCTGAACGGCCATCCGCAGCAGCGCCTGCCGAATACGCTGAACGTTGCTTTCGTCGGGCGCGTCGGAGCGGAGGTCCTCGCGGCGGTCCCCGGCCTTGCCGCCTCGACCGGCTCCGCCTGCCATGCCGGGCGCGTGGAGCTGTCGCCGGTGCTCCTGGCCATGGGCACGACGGAGGAGGTCGGGATGGGCGCCGTGCGTTTCAGCCTCGGGCGGCAGACCTCGCCAGCCGAGATCGACCGCGTCGCCGAGCGGCTCACCGCGGCACTGCCCGAGAAGGCGGAGTAGGCTTTGAACGATCGTCACCGTGAACCGCCGCCGATCCTCGACAGCAAGGACTACGGCGCCGAGTCCGTCTTCACGCCGGAAAGCCTGCTGCGCGAAGCGCGGCGCCAGAAGGCCGCGGCGTCAACGCCGGTGCCCGCGGTCTGTCTGCTCGACCCGGACGGCGACATTGTCCGACAGCTGAAGAAAGAGGGGCGCGCCGCACGCCACGACGGCTGGGTCTGCTACCACACCGACCTCTTCGTATTCGAGCAGGGCGGCCTGACGGTCGGCATCGTCGGCTGTGCCGTCGGCGCCTCCTTCGCCGTCCTGGTGGCGGAAGAGCTCATTGCCTCGGGTTGCCGGCTTCTCATCAGCGTGACCTCGTCCGGTCAGATCACCCCGGCGGCAACGCCGCCCTACTTCATCCTCATCGACAAGGCATTGCGCAACGAGGGCACCAGCTATCACTACCTGCCGCCAGAAGCCTACAGCACCGCGCCGTCGGCGCTGCTGGAACGGCTGGCGGGCGCTTTCGACGATGCCGGCGTCCCGGTGCTGCAGGGCGCGACCTGGACCACCGACGCGCCTTTCCGCGAAACCGAGCAGGCGATCGCCGCGATGCGCGAGCGGGGCCTGCTGGCGGTGGAAATGGAGGCGGCGGCGCTCTACGCCTTCGCGCAGGCGCGTCGACGGCCCGTCGTCTGTTTCGCCCACGTGACGAACCAGATGGGCCGGATCGAGGGCGACTTTGAGAAGGGCGACGCCAACGGCAGCACCGATGCCCTGGCCATCGTCACCCGCACGGCACGACGGCTGCTGTCCGCTGCTGCCGGCTGATCCGCCCGCGGAACATTCAAGTGACGGCCGCGACGGTTGGGGGCGTCCGCGCGTGTCGCAGACTCAGACACGACCCCCGCTCTTCAAGTTCAAGGATGCTGTTCCCCACCTTTGGCAAACGGCCGGCCTCTCGCGGGGCCGGCCGCTTTTTTTGTGCCTGCGTCGGGCAGCGCGGTCAGCGGCCCGGCTGCTTCACGACGCGCAGGTAGGGCTTCTTCTCTTCCCAGCCGCTGGGGAACATCTCCTTGGCCTGCTCGTTGTTCACTGCCGGGACGATGATGCAGTCTTCGCCGTTTTTCCAGTTCACCGGCGTCGCGACTTTGTGCTTGGCTGTGAGCTGCAGGGAGTCGATGACGCGCAGGACCTCGTCGAAATTGCGGCCCGTGCTCATCGGGTAGGTGATCATCAGCTTCACCTGCTTGTCCGGCCCGATGACGTAGACGTTGCGCACCGTCGCGTTGTCGGCCGCGGTGCGGCCCTGCGCCGTGTCGCCGGCGGTGGCGGGGAGCATGCCATAGAGCTTGGCGACGGCGAGGTCGGAATCGCCGATCATCGGGTAGTTCGGGGCGGTGCCCTGGGTCTCCTCGATGTCCTTCGCCCAGCGCTTGTGGTCCTCGACAGAATCGACGCTGAGGCCGATGACCTTCACGTTGCGCTTGTCGAACTCCGGTTTCAGCTTGGCGACGTAACCCAGCTCGGTGGTGCAGACCGGCGTGAAGTCCTTCGGGTGTGAGAAAAACACGGCCCAGCTGTCGCCGATCCAGTCATGGAACTTGATCTTGCCTTCAGTGGTCTCCGCGGTGAAGTCCGGAGCCGTCTGGTTCAGTTGTAACGCCATCGATGTATCCTCCTTGCGTTCTTGGTTGCTTGCTTGAAGACATGGGATCCTTGCCGGATGCCGCAAGGGCGGCATGGCGTGCGCCGGAGAGAAGCCTTGGGGCGCTCTCCGGCGCCCTTCAGGCCTTGTGCAGGAGTTCTGCCGCTTCCACGGCGGCGTAGGTCAGCACCGCATCGGCGCCGGCCCGCTTGAAGGCCATCAGGGTCTCCAGCAGGGCGCGGTCGTTGTCGAGCCAGCCGTTCAGCGCGGCGGCCTTCAGCATGGCGTACTCGCCGCTGACCTGGTAGGCCAGGGTCGGTACCGCGAAGGTTTCCTTCACCCGCCGGATGATGTCGAGGTAGGGGAGCCCCGGCTTGATCATCACCATGTCGGCGCCTTCCTGCAGGTCCAGGGCGACCTCGCGCAGGGCCTCGTCGCTGTTGGCCGGATCCATCTGGTAGGTCTTCTTGTCGCCGACCAGGCGCGAGCCGGAGCCGACGGCCTCGCGGAAGGGCCCGTAGAAGCAGCTGGCGTACTTCGCGGCATAGGCGACGATCTTCACGTCCTTGAAGCCGGCAGCATCGAGCGCCAGGCGGACAGCGCCGATGCGGCCGTCCATCATGTCCGAAGGGGCCACCACGTCGCAGCCGGCTTCCGCCTGAACGATCGCCTGGCGGCACAACAGCTCGACGCTTTCGTCGTTGAGGATCCGGCCGTCGCGCAGCAACCCGTCGTGGCCGTCGCTGTTGTAGGGGTCGAGGGCGACGTCGCAGATCACCCCGATGTCCGGCAGGGCGCGCTTCACCTCCCGCACGGCGCGGCAGACGAGATTTTCCGGATTGACCGCCTCACGTGCGTCGGGCGACTTGAGGTTCTGTTCCGTGTAGGGGAAGACGGCGACCGCGCCGATGCCGAGCGCGCCGGCGGCGCCGATGCTGTCGACCAGGCAGTCGAGTCCCAGGCGGTCGACGCCGGGCATCGACTCTATGGGCTGACGGCCATTGCCGTCATGGACGAAAACCGGCCAGATGAGATCTTCGGTGCCCAGCCGGCTTTCGGCCACCATGCGCCGCACCCAGGTGGCACTGCGGTTGCGGCGCATGCGGACCTGCGGGAAGGCGCCCGGCGCGTCGGGCTGGCGGGCAGGGGCCGCCGGCCTTTCCGGAACCTCCCGCGGCGCCAGTGGCCGCAGCGGCGCCGCGCTCTTGCGGATCAAATCGGTCATGGTCTCTTCCGCTCCACCGGCCGGTTGCCCCGGCATGGGATGTCGGCTGCCGAGTTTAGGTGGCGGCTCACTGGACAACAAGGGGCCTGGGGCCGGCAGGGGGCCCGCCGGGACCAACAGGCCGCCCGGCCGCCTGCAGCACCGCCGTTGCCGTAACGATCTTCGCGTACTCGCCGCTGAGCAGCGCGAGGCTCAGGGCATGGACGTCCTCCGCCGGCCAGCGGCGTCCTGCCAGGTCGACGACATCGACGCTGGCGGTGGCGTCGTCCACCAGCCAGATCTCGAAGCCGAGGTTCGCGGCCATGCGCACCGTGGCATCCACCGAGTTGTGCAGCAGCACGCCAGCGACCACCACGGCGGTGATCCCACGGTCCCTGAGGGAAGCCTCCAGCCCGGTGTCGATGAAGGCGTTGTTGGTTTGCTTCTGCACCAGGATTTCGCCCGGGCCCGGCTGCAGGGCATCCTTGAAGTCACAGCCGGGCTGCCCCGGGCGATAGGGCGAATCGGCTTCGCGCGACAGATGCTGCACGTGCACTACCGGCCGGCCGCTGTCGCGCCAGGCATGCAGCAGTTCCGCCGCCCGCGCCTCCGCCGAAGGGTTGTTGCGGCGGCCCCACTTCGGATCGTCGATGGCCTTCTGGAAGTCGACGATCAGCAGGGCCACGCTGTCCGCGAGCTTTTCCATCTGACTTGCCTTCCGCAGCCGGCGAGGGTCGGTGTTCGGTAGTCCCACCTTGCCCCGGCCGGCTACTCGGCTGCGGCTGCGCCGCGCGCCACCGTCAGCGCCTGGTCGAGATCCGCCAGGATGTCGTCGATATGCTCGAGGCCGATCGACAGGCGCACATAGCCCTCCGTCACACCGGTGGCCAACTGCTCTTCCGGCGTTAGCTGGGAGTGAGTGGTGGAGGCCGGGTGGATCGCCAGGCTGCGCGCGTCGCCGATGTTGGCGACGTGGTAGAACAGCTGCAAGGCGTCGATGAAGCGGCGCCCCGCGGCGATCCCGCCGCCCAGCTCGAAGCCCAGCAGGCCGCCGTAGCCGCCGGTCAGGTAGGCGTCGGCGCGGCGCCGGCTTTCGCCGTCCTGCAGCGAGGGATAGATGACGCTGGTGACGTCAGGATGCGCCGCCAGGAACTGCGCCACCGCTGCCGCATTGCGGCTGTGTTCGCGGATGCGCAACGGCAGCGTTTCCAGGCCCTGCAGAAACAGAAAGGCGTTGAACGGGCTGAGGGCGTAGCCGAGGTCACGCTGCAGGGTGACCCGCGCTTTCAGGATGTAGGCGATGGGCCCCAGCGGCTTCACCGCCTCGACCCACACCGCGCCGTGGTAGCTCGGGTCCGGCTGGTTCAGCATGGGGAAGCGCTTGGCATGCTTTTCCCAGTCGAAGTTGCCGCCGTCGACGATCAGGCCGCCGATCGAGGTGCCGTGGCCGCCGATGTACTTGGTGGTCGAATAGACCACCACGTGCGCACCGTGCTTCAGAGGCCGGCAGAGGATCGGCGCCGACGTGTTGTCGACGATGAGCGGCACGCCGAGCTCTTCGCCTATGGCGGCGACTTCGCTGATCGGGAACACCTTCAGCTTCGGATTGGGCAGCGTCTCGGCGTAGTAGGCGCGGGTCCGCTCGTCGGTGGCGCGGCGGAAGTTCTCCGGGTCGCTCGGATCGACGAAGCGTACCTCGATGCCGAAGGTCTTGAAGGTGTTGGCGAAGAGATTCCAGGTGCCGCCGTAGAGGTCGGTGGCGCTGACGATGTTGTCGCCGGTGCCGGCGATGTTCTGGATCGCCAGGGCCGAGGCCGCCTGTCCGGAAGAGACCGCCAGCGCGGCGGCGCCGCCTTCCAGCGCGGTCATCCGCTGCTCCAGCACGTCGCAGGTCGGGTTCATGATCCGCGTGTAGATGTTGCCGAGTTCCTTCAGCGCGAAGAGGTTCGCCGCATGCCCGGTGTCGTGGAACTCGTAGGACGTGGTCTGGTAGATCGGCACCGCGACGGCGCCGGTGTGCGGATCGCTGCGGTAGCCCGCGTGCAGCACGAGGGTCTCCGGATGGGTGGTCGACTTGCTTTTCTTTGCCATGGCACGGGCCCTTTCCGATGCGTTGCCGTTCAACTGGTTTCCCTGAGGGCCCCCCACCAGGGACTGGCTTTTAGCTTTTGTTGACGCGGAGCAAGCTGCCCCTCAAATCACCGCGGGCCCCTTGACTAGGGTGGGCCATCCCCGATCGCCATCACAGGCAACAAAAAAAACCGCCACGGCATGCCGGGCGGTCTCAACCACTCGTTTAGCCGCATTTTTAACGCGCCCGCAAGCTGAGAACAAATCGGCGCAGGAGCGGATGAAAGCGCTCACGGCCACCCTTTGTCAAGTTTGTTGTGATGGGTGATTAGCCTCTGCGGAACGCAATCGTAGGCTGGATTGCTTGTTGACCTCGGGGCGAAATTCATCGACAACTGAGGCGATTTTTTCCGAATTAATTCTTCAATCGGCGCGGGTTCTTGCGCGCCCGTTCAGTTCTCGAGATGGAAAGTCGATGCCGTCAGAAGGCTGTATCGCGGAGCTTACCGTCTATTCTTTCCGTGACGACGGTTTCATGGACGCGGATGGCAGGACACCCTCCGGCTGGCCGGCGGTCCTGGAACAGCTCTATGCCTACTGGTCGTCACGTCGCCGGAACCGGCCGTTTCCGGCGCGGGCCGACATCGATCCCATCGACATCCCGACACTGCTGGAGCATTTGCTGCTGGTCGACGTGCTGCGCGACCCGCTCGACTTCCGCTATCGTCTGGTCGGCGGGCACATTGTGAACCACGCCTGGCGCAATGCGCGGGGCCAGACGATCCGCGAACTGATGGACCAGGGGGATTCGCTTGAGCGGGTTCTGCAGCAGAAAGTCATGCTTGCCGGAGAAGCGGTCGCCGAGTCGCTGGCGCCGGTCTGCCTGGAGTTATCCTATCGGGCCGCGGCGTCTACCGGCAGCAGGCGGCTGCAGGGGATTCTGCTGCCGCTGGGTCAGCCCACCGAAGGCGTCAACATGCTGCTGGGCGGCATCAGCTTCCTCGAGTAGCGGCGGCCGGCCGCGCCTGCAACCGGCGCGCCGGGGCGCGATTGACACGCCAGGGCGGGCATCTATCATCGCGGCACGTTGTTGCGTGATCACAATCGGGCCCACCCGGGCGCTTTCCGCATGAGCTTCGACCTGAACGACGAGCAGCGCGCCTTCCAGGACATGGCGCGGCAATTCGCCAGCGAGGAAGTCGCGCCCCGTGCGGCTGCCTGGGACGAGACGACTGAGTTCCCGGTCGAGACGCTGCGCAAGGCGGCGGCCCTCGGCCTGGCGGGGATCTACGTGCGCGAGAGTTCGGGCGGCAGCGGCCTCACGCGCTTCGACGCGGCGGTGATCTTCGAGGAGCTGGCCGCGGCCTGTCCCTCCACGGCCGCCTACATCTCGATCCACAACATGGTCGCCTGGATGATCGACGCCTTCGGCAGCGAGGCCCAGCACGCGGCCTTTCTGCCCGGCTTGCTCTCGATGCGGCACTTCGCCAGCTACTGCCTGACCGAGCCGGGCTCGGGATCGGATGCCGCCGCGTTGAAGACCAGGGCGGTGCGGGACGGCGACCACTACCTGCTGAACGGCTCCAAGGCCTTCATCTCCGGCGGCGGGGCGAGCGACGTCTACCTGGTCATGTGCCGTACCGGCGGGCCGGGGCCCGGGGGTATCTCCGCCATCGTTGTCCCCAAGGACACGCCGGGTCTCTCCTTCGGCAAGAAGGAGAAGAAGCTGGGCTGGAACAGCCAGCCGACCACGGCGGTCATCTTCGAGGATGCGCGCGTACCGGTTGCCAATCGGCTGGGCGAGGAGGGCGAGGGCTTCAAGATCGCCATGATGGGTCTCGACGGCGGACGCGTGAATATCGCCGCCTGCTCTCTCGGGGGTGCGCGCGCCTGCCTGGAGGCGGCCACGACGCACCTGCAGCAGCGTCAGCAGTTCGGCCGTCCGCTCGCGGACTTTCAGGCCCTGCAGTTCAAGCTCGCTGACATGGCGACCGATCTGGATGCGGCTCGCCTCATGGTCTGGCGCGCGGCACAGGCGCTCGATGGCAACGCCGCGGACAAGACGCAGTTCTGTGCCATGGCGAAGCGCTTCGCCACCGATGCCGGATTCAGGATCTGCGACGATGCGCTGCAGCTTCACGGCGGCTATGGCTACATCAGGGAGTATCCGATCGAACGCTACTTTCGGGATCTGCGCGTTCATCAGATCCTGGAAGGCACCAACGAGATCATGCGCGTGATCATCGCCCGCAAGCTGCTGTCCCAATGAGGCGCGGATCTTCTCCGACAACTGGCGAGAAGCAATGAGTGCAACCGAGGAAGTTCTCTTCGAGGCGCAAGGCGGCGTCGGCTACATCACCCTTAACCGGCAGCAGGCGCTGAATGCCCTGACCCTGGCGATGATCCGTGCGATCAGCCGGCAGCTCGTGGCCTGGCAGGAGGACTCCCGCATCGAGGTCGTGGTGATCCGCGGTGCCGGCGAGCGCGCCTTCTGCGCCGGTGGTGACGTGCGTGCGGTCTGGGAGGCCGGCCGCAACGGCGATCCCCTCACCGAGGTGTTCTTCCGCGAGGAGTACAGTCTCAATCGGCTGATCCACGGCTTTGCCAAGCCCTATGTCGCGCTGATCGATGGCATCACCATGGGCGGCGGGGTCGGGCTGTCGGTGCACGGCAGCCATCGTGTCGTCGGCGACCGCACGCTGCTGGCCATGCCGGAGGTCGGCATCGGCCTCTTCCCCGACGTCGGCGGCTCCTACTTCCTGCCGCGCCTGCCAGGCCGGCTCGGCCTTTTTCTGGCGCTCACGGGCTGGCGCCTTCACGCCGCCGACGCGATCCACTGCGGCCTGGCAACCGATTACGTGCCGAGCGAGAGGATTGACGCGCTCGCTGCGGCATTCGCCGAGCTGGACTGGCGCCAGGACGGAGCCGAAGCCTTGGTGGATGGCGTCATCGACCGCTTCAAGGCCGCGGCGGGCGAGTCCGAATTGGCAGCCCACCAGGCGCTCATCGACCATTGCTTCTCCGCCGCGTCGGTCGAGTCCATCCTGGCGGCACTCGACGGCGCTGGCGACGACTGGGCGGCCAAGGTGGCCAAGATTATCCGCCGGCAGTCCCCCACCAGCCTGAAGGTGACCTTCGCCCAGATCGAGAGGGGGGCGGGGCTCGACTTCGACCAGGCCATGGTTCAGGAGTTTCGTCTGAGCCAGGCCTTCATGGCCGGCAAGGATTTCTACGAGGGTATCCGTGCGGCGCTGGTGGACAAGGACAACCGGCCGCAGTGGTCGCCGCCCGATCTGGCCGCTGTGCGGCCGGCCGCAGTGGAAGGGTATTTCCACCCGCTCGGGGAGCGCGACCTGACCTTCAACTGATCGTCTTTGCCTCGCTCCGCCACGATGCGGCAGGGCCACAAAGTCAACGAGAACACTGAAATTCGGGGAGGATGGAATGGCACGCATCGGATTTCTCGGTTTGGGCAACATGGGCCTGCCGATGGCGCGGAACCTCAAGAAGGCCGGCCACGAAGTCGTCGGCTTCGACGTTGTGCCCGCGGCCGCTGAAGCGGCCGCCAAGGCCGGCCTGGAGGTCGTCGACAAGCTGCGGGACGTGCTGGCTGGGGCCGAGGCGGTGGTCACCATGCTGCCCGCCGGCGAGCATGTGCGGGCGGTCTATCTCGGCGGCGCCAGTCTTGAAGATCGGGGTCTGCTGGACGGGGCGGCCAAGGGGACCCTGTTCATCGACTGCTCCACCATCGACGTGGCGACCTCGCGGGACGTGCATGCCGCGGCGGCCGGGCAGGGGCTGGCGATGCTCGATGCGCCGGTCTCCGGCGGTGTCGGCGGTGCCGAGGCCGCCAGCCTGACCTTCATGGTCGGCGGGCCGGCCGACGCCTTTGCCAGGGGCAAGCCGCTGTTCGAGGCCATGGGCCGCAACATCGTGCATGCCGGTGGCGCCGGCAACGGCCAGGCGGCGAAGATCTGCAACAACATGATCCTCGGAATCTCGATGATCGCGGTGGCCGAGGCCTTCAGCCTCGGCAAGAAGCTCGGCCTCGATCCCCAGGTGCTGTTCCAGATCAGCTCCAAGGCCTCGGGTTCCTGCTGGGCGATGCTGAACCATAACCCGGTGCCGGGCATCGTGGAGACCTCGGCGGCCAACCGGAACTACCAGCCGGGCTTTGCCGCGGCGATGATGCACAAGGACCTGAAGCTGGCGCAGACCGCGGCCAGCCACGCCGGCGCGGCGACCCCGCTGGGGGCCGAGGCGGCGGCCCTCTATACCCTCTTCGTGAACGCCGGCAACGGCGGCCTCGACTATTCGGCCATCATCAAGCTCATCCAGGGCGCCAAGGATTAGCGCTGCGGCGTCAGGCGCCGGCTCCCGAAACCCTGCCCCCGGCGCGCCCCTGCTGTGACATTTGCCGGCGCGCGGAAAAATACATAAGTAAAAACAATAGGTTAATATAATTTTCTATTAAGTAAAGTTTAACGGGCTTCCGCGTAATCTTTGCACCAAAGCCATCGGTTTCGGCCGCACCATGATTCATGCGAGGGTAACGTGAAGTCTAAGTATCTCGAAATGATCGGGCTGATCGAGCGCCTGCACCGCCAGTGCCTCGAGGTCATCAAGTCCGATCTCGATCGCCAGGGCATCCGCGACCTGAACAACGTCCAGGCGTTGATCCTGTTCAACATCGGTGAGGAAGAGCTCTCCATCGGCGAGCTCACCCAGCGCGGCTACTATCTCGGCTCGAACGTCTCCTACAACGTGAAGAAGATGGTCGAGAACGGCTATCTGATCCAGGAGCGCTCGCCGCACGACCGCCGATCCTTCCATGTCCGCGCCGCCGAGAAGGGTGTCGAGGTCTATCGCAACCTCTCGGCGCTGTTCGATCAGCACGCCCTGCAGCTGAACGACATCCAACTGTCGGCGGAAGCCCTTGAGGCAGCCAATCACGCGTTGCGCCGGGTGCAGCAGTTCTGGTCGACCCCGGCCAGCATGGCGCGCAACCTGAGCCCGGCCGCCTGACGGAATTCTCCCCCGGCGCGCCGCTGGCGCTCAGCGAACGCGCCCCGCACGCATCCCTCGCAGTCCCTACGAAGCGCCCCGGCCAGACCTGGCCGTGGCGCTTTGCTTTGGGCTTGGGCGATGGCCGTCTAAAAGAACGCCTGGATGCCGGTCTGGGCGCGTCCGAGGATGAGGGCGTGGACGTCGTGGGTGCCTTCGTAGGTGTTGACGGCCTCGAGGTTCATGAGGTGGCGGATGACATGGTATTCGTCGGCCACGCCGTTGCCGCCGTGCATGTCGCGGGCCTGTCGGGCGATGTCGAGCGCCTTGCCGCAGGAGTTGCGTTTGCACAGCGAGATGGCTTCCGGCGCCGCCTTGCCCTGGTCGAGCAGGCGGCCGAGCTGCAGGCAGGCCTGCAGGCCGATGGTGACCTCCGTCTGCATGTCGGCGAGCTTCTTCTGGATCAGCTGGTTGGCGGCCAGAGGGCGGCCGAACTGCTGACGCTCCAGGGTATAGCTGCGCGCGGCGTGCCAGCAGAACTCCGCCGCGCCGAGCGCGCCCCAGGAAATCCCGTAGCGCGCCTTGTTGAGGCAGCCGAAGGGGCCCTTCAGGCCGGAGACGTTGGGGAGCAGGTTTTCCGCCGGCACGAAGACGTCGTCCATGACGATCTCGCCGGTGATCGAGGCGCGCAGCGAGAACTTGCCCTCGATCTTGGGCGCGCTGAGCCCCGCCATGCCCTTTTCCAGGATGAAGCCGCGGATGACGTCGCCGTCGTCCTTGGCCCAGACCACGAAGACGTCGGCGATGGGCGAGTTGGTGATCCACATCTTGGCGCCCTTCAGGCGGTAGCCGCCATCGGCTGCGCGGGCGCGGGTCTTCATGCCGCCGGGGTCGGAGCCGTGGTCCGGCTCGGTGAGGCCGAAACAGCCGATGAGCTCGCCCGAGGCAAGCCTGGGCAGGTACTTTCGGCGCTGCTCCTCGCTGCCGTAGGCATGGATCGGATGCATCACCAGGCTGGACTGTACCGACATGGCCGAGCGGTAGCCGGAATCCACCCGCTCCACCTCGCGGGCGATGAGGCCGTAGCAGACGTGGTTCACCCCGGCGCCGCCGTATTCCTCCGGGATGGTGGCGCCGAGCAGGCCGAGGGCGCCCATCTCGGTCATGATGGCGCGATCGAAGATCTCATGGCGGTTGGCCTCCAGGATCCGCGGCATCAGCTGCTCCTGGCAGTAGGCCCGCGCGGCATCGCGGATCATCCGCTCCTCCTCGCCAAGCTGGTCCTCCAGCAGCAGCGGGTCCTCCCACACGAAGCGGGCCTTGCTGGCGGCGGGCGTCGGGGCGGGGGCGGTGCCGGTGGGGGCACTGGCCTGGGACATGGCGGCGGTCCTCTCTGAAATTCTGCCTCGTTGGCGATCCTGTCCCAGATATAGCGCAATCGCCGGAGGGCCTAAAGCCATACCGCAGCTGGCGCAAAGCCTGAATTTTCGCCGGCTCGCGAGCCTGTCATGCCGGCGTCATCAAGCCGCCACAGGGTCCTGTTAACGGTTTGTTTGCCAAAGCTGAATGAAAATAGGGCCATGCCACAGTCACGCGAAATCATTTTCGAGTTCCAGCGCGTCGGCGGATACGTGAAGGTTTCTGCTATCGACACCCTGACCTCTGCCGAAGTCAGCATCGTCGGGCCGCCCTCGGCCGGACAGGTGCAGCTCGAGCGGCTGGCAGCCCGCAAGCTGGAGTACGTCCTGGCCAAGCGCGCCACCGGCCAGCGCGGCGGCCTCCTCGCCTAGCCGGCGTCCCGGGCGGCGCTCTGCCGCCGCTGCGACAGTCTATGCCGCTCTTGAGGTGCCGCGACACCTTGTGGCGCCTTTTCATGCCTCGGCGACATATGGTAGGGTCCGCGGGTTTTTCCGAGACAGGCGGGCGTTCCCAAGTCATGGCATTCAAGTCGATCGCAATCGCGGCCGATCACGCCGGTTTCGACCTCAAGGCGAAGCTGGTCGCGGAGCTGAACTCCGCCGGCTACGCGGTGCAGGACCTCGGCACCAGGGACGCGACCACTTCGGTCGACTACCCCGACTTCGGCAAGGCGGTCGCTGACGCCGTGACCTCCGGCAAGGCCGACGCCGGTGTGGTGGTCTGCGGCACCGGCATCGGCATCTCGATCGCCGCCAACCGCCATCCGGGCGTCCGCGCCGCGCTCTGCCACGACACCACCTCCGCGCGTCTCAGCCGCGAACACAACGACGCCAACGTCCTGGCGCTGGGCGCCCGGGTGACCGGTGAGCAGGTCGCCAAGGACTGTCTTCACACTTTTCTGACGACGGAATTTGCGGGCGACCGCCATGCCCGCCGTGTCCAAAAACTGGGCTGAATGCCCCCTTTCGAGGAGTTGCATGCGACGATGACAGCTGCGAAGGCCGCCAAGACGCTCCCCTTTCAGGACGGCTTTTTTTCCGCTCATCTCGGCGAAACCGATCCCGAGCTTGCCGAGGCGATCCGCGGCGAGTTGCACCGCCAGCAGGACCAGATCGAGCTGATCGCGTCGGAGAACGTGGTCTCCCTGGCGGTTCTCGAGGCGCAGGGCTCGGTGCTCACCAACAAGTACGCCGAGGGCTACCCCCACCGGCGCTACTACGGCGGCTGCGAGTTCGTCGACATCGTCGAGGAACTGGCGATCGAGCGCGCCAAGCAGCTGTTCGGCTGTGAGTTCGTCAATGTGCAGCCGCATTCCGGCGCCCAGGCCAACCAGTGCGTCGCCCTGGCGCTGCTGCAGCCGGGCGACACCATTCTCGGCATGGCGCTCTCGGCCGGTGGCCACCTGACCCATGGCGCCAAGCCGAACCTCTCCGGCAAATGGTTCAATGCCGTGCAATACGGCGTGCGCCGGGACGACGGCCGCATCGACTTTGACGAGGTCGAGAAGCTGACCCTGGAACACAGGCCGAAGCTGATCATCGCCGGTGGGTCGGCCTATCCGCGATTCATCGACTTTGCGCGTTTTCGCGAGATCGCCGACAAGGTGGGCGCCTACTTCATGGTCGACATGGCCCACTTCGCCGGGCTGGTGGCCGCCGGCGTGCATCCGAGCCCGCTGCCGCATGCCCACGTGGTGACCACCACCACCCACAAGACTCTGCGCGCGGGCCGGGGCGGCATGGTGCTGTCCAACGACATGGAGCTCGGCAAGAAGATCAACTCGGCGGCCTTCCCGGGCCTGCAGGGCGGGCCGCTGATGCACGCCATCGCCTCCAAGGCGGCCGCCTTCCGCGAGGCGCTGAAGCCCGAGTTCAAGCTCTACTCCCAGGCCGTGGTCGACAACGCCAAGACCCTCGCGCAGGCCATGGTGGACGAGGGCTTCGACATCGTCACCGGCGGCACCGACAATCATCTCATGCTGGTCGACCTGCGGCCGAAACAGCTGACCGGGAACATCGCCGAGGAAAGCCTCGATCGTGCCGGCATCACCTGCAACAAGAACGGCATTCCCTTCGACCCGCAAAAGCCGACGGTGACCTCCGGTATCCGCCTCGGCACGCCGGCGGCCACAACGCGCGGTTTCGGCAGCACCGAGTTCAAGCAGGTCGGCGCCTTCATCGGTCGCGTGCTCGGTGGGCTGGCCGCTCATCCGGAGGACAACGGGAAGATCGAGCAGGAAGTTCGCGAAGAGGTGAAGGCCCTGTGCCGCCGCTTCCCGATCTATCCGGAAATGTCGATCTAGATTTAACGTAGGGGACGACGCGGTGGCTGCGACCGCCGCCGCGTCTGAAGGAGAGGGGGGCCCATGCGCTGTCCGTTTTGCGGTAACGAGGACACGCAGGTAAAGGATTCGCGGCCAACGGAGGACAATTCGGCCATTCGGCGCCGCCGCCAGTGCCCGAACTGCGGCGCGCGCTTCACCACCTTCGAGCGGGTGCAGCTGCGCGAACTGACGGTGGTGAAGACTACGGGCAAGCGCGAGCCTTTTGACCGCGACAAGCTGCTGCGGTCGATGTCGCTGGCGCTGCAGAAGCGCCAGGTCGATCCGGAGCGCATCGAGCGGGTGGTGAACGGCATCGTCCGCCGCCTGGAGTCCTCCGGCGAGTCGGAAATCCCGACCAAGCTGATCGGCGAGCTGGTGATGGACGCCCTGGCCACCCTGGACCAAGTGGCCTACGTGCGCTTTGCCTCGGTCTACCGCAATTTCCGGGAGGCCCGTGACTTCGAAGAGTTCATCGGCAAGCTCGGTGACGGCGACGACTGACCCCCAGGATCTCCAGTTCATGCGCGCGGCCCTGACGCTGGCCGTGCGCGGGCTGGGGCAGGTCGCCCCCAATCCGTCGGTCGGCTGCGTGATCGTGAAGAACGGCCGCGTCGTCGGCCGCGGCTGGACTCAGCCGGGCGGCCGCCCCCATGCCGAAACCGAGGCGCTGCGGCAGGCCGGCAAGGCCGCCGCCGGCGCCACCGTCTACGTCACCCTGGAGCCCTGCGCCCACCACGGCAAGACGCCGCCCTGCGCCGAGGCGCTGGCCGCCGCCGGGGTCGCCCGCGTCGTGGCGGCGCTGGAGGACCCGGATACCCGTGTGGCCGGCCGCGGCCTCGCGATCCTGCGCGACGCCGGCATCGCCGTCGACCTCGGCGTCGGCCGCGGCCAAGCCGAACGCCTCAACGCCGGCTTCCTCAAGCGCATCATCAAGGGCCAGCCTCTGGTGGTGCTGAAGCTGGCGACCTCTCTCGACGGCCGCATCGCCACCCACAGCGGGGACAGCCAGTGGATCACCGGGGAGTTGGCGCGGCGCCGCGCGCACCTGCTGCGCTCGCGTGCCGATGCCATCCTCGTTGGCAGCGGCACGGCGGTCTTCGACAACCCGCGCCTCGACGTGCGGCTGCCGGGCCTGACCGGCCGCAAACCCCTGCGGGTGGTGGTTGACGGCCGTCTGCGCCTGCCGCTGACCCACGACCTGGTGGCGCGGGCGGCGGAATGCCCGACCCTGCTGCTCACCCTCGACGGCAATCCCTCGGCACGCCTGAAAGCCTACAAGGCCGCCGGCGTCGAGGTGGTGCAGCTGCTGGCCGACGCCGACGGCCACGTCTCCCTCGCCGCCACCCTTTCGCACCTCGGCGGGCGCGGTATCACCCGCCTGCTGGTCGAAGGCGGCGGCCACCTGGCGGCCTCGCTGCTGCGCGGCGGACTGGTCGACCGCCTGGCCTGGTTCCAGGCGCCGATCGTCATCGGCGGCGACGGCGTACCGGCGGTCTCAGGCTTCGGGATCGACCGCCTTGATCAGGCGCCGCGGTTCCTGCAGGCCGCCATGGCCCAGCTCGGACGCGACCGCATCGACATTTTCAGCTTGGACAGCTAGCCCCGAGTTTCTAGGTTAGCCCATGTTTACCGGCATCATCACAGACCTGGGGACCGTCAAGGCGATCGAGGCTCCGGATATGGCGAAGGCGGATGCCCGCTTCGTCTTCACGACTGCCTACGACACGGCGGCGATCCCGCAGGGTGCCTCCATCGCCTGTTCCGGCGTCTGCCTGACCCTGATCGACCGGGGGGAGGGCTGGTTCGCCGCCGAGGTCTCCGGCGAGACCTTGTCGCGCACCACCCTCGCCGACTGGCGCGCGGGCACGGCGGTGAACTTCGAGCGACCGTTGAAGCTGGGCGACGAGCTGGGCGGCCACATGGTTTCCGGCCACGTCGACGGCATCGCCGTGGTGCGGCAGCGGCGGCCGGAGCAGGGCTCGCTGCGGCTCATGCTCGAGGCGCCGGCGGAGTTCGCGAAGTTTATTGCCTCCAAGGGGTCGGTGGCGTTAGACGGTGTCTCGCTGACGGTCAACGAGGTCGCGGGCGCGGTCTTCGGGGTCAACATCATCCCTCACACGGCGGCGGCCACCACGCTCGGCGCCAGGCAGCCGGGTGACAGGGTGAACCTGGAAATTGACATGCTCGCGCGCTACGTTCAGCGGCTCCTGGCGGCGACAGATGAGAAGTAGGACCTAGATGGCGAAGTCCGAGGAACCCTGGCGGCTGACCTTCAGCGAGATGGTCTCCCCGATCGAGGAGATCATCGAGGAGGCGCGCAACGGGCGCATGTTCATCCTGGTGGACGACGAGTCCCGCGAAAACGAGGGCGACCTCGTGATTCCGGCCCAGATGGCGACGCCGGATGCGATCAACTTCATGGCGCGCTACGGCCGCGGCCTGATCTGCCTCGCCATGACGCGGGCGCGCATCGAGGAACTCGGCCTGCCGCTGATGGCGAGCAAGAACGAGTCGCGGCATCAGACCGCCTTCACGGTTTCCATCGAGGCGCGCGAAGGCATCACTACCGGCATTTCGGCGCCGGACCGCGCGCGCACCGTCGCCACGGCAATCGACCCCACCAAGGGGCATGACGACATCACCACGCCCGGCCATGTCTTCCCGCTGCTGGCCCGCGACGGCGGGGTCCTGGTGCGCACCGGCCATACCGAGGCCGCCGTGGACCTGGCGCGGCTGGCCGGCCTCAATCCCTCCGGCGTGATCTGCGAGATCATGAACGACGACGGCACCATGGCGCGGCGCGACGATCTCATCGCCTTCGCCCAGCGCCACGGCCTCAAGGTGGCGACCATCGCCGACCTGATCTCCTATCGCCGCCGCCACGACCACTTCGTCGAGCGCCGCCTGGAGAGCCGCTTCACCAGCCGCTACGGCGGCGCGTTCAAGATGGCGATCTACGTCAATACCCTGAACTACGCCGAGCATGTCGTGCTGTGGAAAGGCGACATCAAGGACGCGGAGCCGGTCCTGGTGCGCATGCACGCCATGAACGTGCTGGACGACGTGCTGGGCGACAGCTCCAGCGGCAAGGCAGGCGATCTGCAGCAGGCCATGCGCATGATCGGCGAAGCCGGCCGCGGCGTGGTGGTGCTGATCCGCGAGCCTTCTGCCGACGCCCTCTCGACTTTGCTGCGGCTGCGCCTCGAGGGCCAGCCGAAAGCCGGCGGCGAGCTGCGCGACTACGGCGTCGGCGCACAGATCCTGCTGGATCTCGGCGTGCGCGACATGATCCTGCTGTCCAACACCAAACGCACCATCGTCGGCCTCGACGGCTACGGGCTCCGCGTCGTGGGACAGCGCCCGATCGAGGCCCTCGGGCAGGCATGACGGACGAGGCATGAGCGATACCAACCACATCACGCCGCACATCCTGGTCATCGAGGCGCGCTTCTACGAGGACATCGCCGATGCCCTCTACGAAGGCGCCGCCGCCGAACTGGATGCCGGCGGCGTCACCCACGAGCGCGTTTCGGTGCCCGGCGTCTTCGAGGTTCCGGCGGTGATCCGCATGGCTGTCCGCTCCATGGATTTCTTCGCCGGGCGGCGACGCTTCGACGGCTATGTCGCCCTTGGCTGCGTCATCCGCGGCGAGACCACGCACTACGACTACGTCTGCAGCGAGAGCGCCCGCAAACTGCAGGACCTCTCCTGCGAGCACACTCTGGCGCTGGGCTACGGCATCCTGACCTGCGAGAATGCCGAGCAGGCCTGGGTGCGCGCGGCCGTGGACCAGAAGAACAAGGGCAGGGACGCCGCGCAGGCCTGCCTGGCCATGCTCGACGTGAAGCGCCGCTTCCACCTGTTTCCCCGCTGACCCTCTAATCGCTGATCGGACCCCCGTATCTTGACCGACACGCCCAAACCCAAGTCTCCTGGCGGCAGGTCGAAGCGACCCTCTGGCCTCAGCGCGGCCCGCCTGCTGGCCGTGCAGGCGCTCTATCAGCGGATGGTCTCCGACCAGTCCTCCGCGGACGTGCTGCGCGAGTTCATGCAGCATCGTGTCGGTGAGGAGGTCGAGGGACTGAAGCACGCCTCGGTGAACCGCGACCTGCTGAGCGAACTCGTCGAGGGTGTGGCGAGAGAGGAAGCCACGCTCGATGACATGCTGGCGGCGGTGCTCGACGAGGACTGGACGATCGAACGCCTGGAGATTCTGCTGCACGTGCTGCTGCGGGCGGCGGTCTTCGAGCTGTCTGAACGCCTCGACGTGCCGGCCCGCGTCGTGATCTCGGAGTATGTCGATCTCGCTCACGCCTTTTTCGACGGTCGCGAGACGGCCTTCGTGAATGGCCTGCTCGACCGCCTGGCCCATGTGCTGCGGGCCGAGGAATTCGGCGGGGCGGCGGACCTCTCCAACCTGCACTAGGCAGGGGAGGCCGTCTTTGAGCACTGAGCGCAAGCGCGGACGGGCCGGCGAGTTTGAGCTGATCGAGCGCTATTTCGCGCCGCTGGCTGCCAAGGCGGAAGGCAGCTTCGGCCTGCACAACGATGCCGCGGTGCTGCCGCTCGGCGCCGGCGAGCGCCTGGTCGCCACCGTCGACACGATGATCAAGGGGCGGCATTTCCTCGACTGTCCGCCCGACCTCGTGGCCCGCAAGCTGCTGCGGGTGAACCTTTCCGACCTCGCGGCGATGGGGGCGCGGCCCTTCGGATATCTGCTCGCCTCGGCCTGGCCGCTCGACATCGAAGAGTCCTGGATCGCCTCCTTCGCCGAGGGGCTGGCGACGGATCAGGCGATCTATGGCATCGCTCTCTACGGCGGCGATACCACCGCAACGCCGGGGCCGATGACCCTCAGTCTGACCGCTTTCGGCAAGGTGACCGGTGCGACCGTGCTGGACCGCGGCTCGGTGTGCGCGGGTGACGACATCTACGCCACCGGCAGCATCGGCGATGGCTACCTTGGCCTGCTTGCCTTGCGTGGCGAACTGGAGGGACTGGCGGCGGAGGACCGGCGCTGCCTCGTCGGCCGCTATCGCCTGCCGGAGCCGCGGCTGGAGGTCGGCCTGGCGCTGCTGGCCGAGGGCCTCGTCCGCTCGGCGCTCGACGTTTCGGACGGTCTCGCCGCCGACCTCGGCCACCTGCTGGAGGCGTCCGGGGTTGGCGCCGAGATCGACCTTGCGGCGGTGCCGGTCGGCGCGGCGGCGGAGCGCGCCCTGGTCCTGCTCGGAGAGCCGCGCCAGCTGCTGCTGATCGGCGGCGACGACTACGAACTGCTCTTCGCTGCCGATCCGGCGCAACGCGATGCCATTGCGGCGCTGTCGCAACGGCTCGGCCTCCCCATCACCAGGATCGGCCGGGCGGTGAGCGGCAGCGGCCTCAGGCTGCGCGACGCGGCGGGTGCCGAAGTCACCCTGGACAAGCCCGGCTGGACCCACTTTTAGCTTGGTTCTCAAGAAGTTAATCCTTAACGCCATCTTTACCCCGAAGCCCTAAGACGAAGGCTTGGAGTCGCCTTTTCTGGCCGGGGTCGCGTGCTTTGCGCATCGTTGTTCTCATCATCGTCGCTGTGACCCTGCTGCTGGGCGGCGGCGGGGCGGCGTGGTGGTTCCTCATGGGCCCCGGCACCACGCAGACCGCCGATCTGGTCGCCGAGATCAACCGTCCCAAGCCAATCTTCGTTCCCATCGAGCCGCCGCTGGTCATCTCGCTGATCCAGGAGGGTGAGGTCACCCATCATCTGGTGATGCAGGTCACTCTGCTGTTGGCCAACGACCATGACGCCGGCGAGACTGCGCGCCGGATGCCGCCGCTGCGCGATGCCTTGCTGACCGAACTGCATAGCCTTTTCGCACTGCGCATGGTGCGCAACGCGGGCTTCGAATCCCAACTCGTGAAAGACCGCCTGATGCAGGTCTGCGATCGCCAGCTGGGCAAGGACAAGGTCTCCGAAATCCTGCTGCGCGAGGTCGAGCGGCGCCAGCCGCCGCGGAGCTGAACCGGCAGGGGGTGAGGCGCCCGTTCGGTGCATGGCTGCCTTGCAGGTGCACAAACGGGCCTTTCTTCGCTCCCGGGATCGCGTAGATTGCCGCCATGGCATCGGCGGCACCGCAAAAATCCGGCATGGGCAGCGTGGCGAACCTGGCGGTCTGCCAGGCGCTCGGCATGAGCTGCATGGCGCTGTCGATCACCATTACGGCGCTGGTCGGCAAGGGGCTGGCGCCCACGCCTGCCCTGGCGACCCTGCCGATTGCCCTGCAGTTCGTCGCCACGGCGCTGGTGACCATCCCAGCCTCCCTGCTCATGGGCCGCTTCGGACGGCGTGCCGGGTTCACGCTGGGCAGCCTGATGGGTGCCATCGGCGGCGTGGTCTCCTGCCTCGCCGTCTTCCTGGCCGATTTCTGGCTGTTTTGTCTGGGCGCCGCCTTTCTCGGCGGCTTTGCGACTCACGTGGCGCTCTACCGCTTCGCCGCGGCCGACGTGGCCGGACCCGCCCTGCGCAGCCGGGCCATCTCCTACGTCATGGTCGGTGGAGTCGTGGCGGCGGTCCTGGGGCCGGAACTGGCCAAGTGGAGCAAGGATCTCTTTGCGCCGGTGACCTTTGCCGGCGGCTACGCAGCCGTCGCCGTGCTGGCCTTCCTGACGCTGGTGCTGGTGCAGTTCGTCGACCTGCCCAAGCCGCTGTCGCGTCAGGAGCGCGGCCGCGGCCGTCCCCTGGCGGAGATCGTCCGCCAGCCTCGCCTCATCGTCGCCGTGCTCTGCGCCATGGTCGCCTACGGCTCGATGAACCTCATCATGGTGTCGACGCCGCTAGCCATGGTGGCCTGCGCACATCCCTTTGAAACGGCGGCCTTTGTCATTCAATGGCACGTGGTCGGCATGTTCGCGCCATCGTTTGTCACCGGCCACATCATCCACCGTGTCGGCGCCCTGCCGGTGATCGTGGCGGGCGGCCTGCTGATCGGCGCCTGCGTGGCGGTCAATCTCTCGGGTGTCGAGGTGCTGCAGTTCTGGGCCGCCCTGCTGATGCTCGGCGTCGGCTGGAACTTCATGTTCGTCGGCGGCACCACGCTGCTGACCGAAACCTATCGGCCGGAGGAGCAGGCCCGGGTGCAGGCCTTCAACGAGTTCATGGTCTTCGGCACCACGGCGGTGACGGCGCTGGCCTCCGGCGCCATCTTCAGCGCCTTCGGCTGGCAGTGGGTGAACCTCGGCACCGTCGTTCCGGTGGTCTTTGCCACCGCGGCAGCCTTCTGGTTGAGCCGCCGGCGCGAGCCGACGGTGGCCGCCTAAACAAGGCGTCAGGCAGGGTTTTCCGGCGGCCTGCTAACGGTTGCTATCCCGGAGCGATTCTGGCATTTTCCGCGCGATTTTGGGGTGCTGCGGATCCGCAGCCGAGTCTTTGCGCAGGGCCCGTTCGCTGACCTGCCTGTACATCTTGAGGGAATCCCACATGGATATCGTGTTGATCTTGGTGCTTGTCTGCGGAGGACTGGCGCTGGTCTACGGCGCCTGGGCGTCACAGTCGGTGCTCTCGGCACCGGCCGGGAATGAGCGCATGCAGGAGATCGCCGCCGCGGTGCAGGAAGGCGCCAAGGCCTACCTGAACCGCCAATACCGGACGATCGGCATGGTCGGTATCGTCATCTTCGTCGTGCTCGCCGTGTTCCTCGGCTTGAAGGAAGGCATCGGCTTTCTGATCGGCGCGGTGCTCTCCGGCGCGACGGGCTACATCGGCATGCATGTCTCCGTGCGGGCCAACGTGCGCACCGCCGAGGCGTCGCGCAAGGGCCTGGCCCAGGGCCTTGCCATCGCCTTCCGCGCCGGCGCCATTACCGGCATGCTGGTGGCGGGCCTGGCGCTGATCGCCGTCGCCGGCTACTACGTGGTCCTGCTCGAGATGAACGTCCCCGAGCGGGATATCTCCGTGGCCCTGGTCGCCCTCGGCTTCGGTGCCTCGCTGATCTCCATCTTCGCGCGTCTGGGCGGCGGCATCTTCACCAAGGGCGCCGACGTCGGCGCCGACCTGGTGGGCAAGGTCGAGGCCGGCATTCCCGAGGACGATCCCCGCAATCCGGCGGTGATCGCCGACAACGTGGGCGACAACGTCGGCGACTGCGCCGGCATGGCCGCCGACCTCTTCGAGACCTACG
>CAYYIV010000018.1:0-94627 GCA_964472095.1 uncultured Pelagibius sp. | reverse complement strand
GCCATGAGCAGGAAACGCGACGCCATCGTCCAGGCCGCCGACCGGCTGTTCTACCGCGAAGGCTTTGCCGCCACCGGCATCGACCGGGTGGTGGAGGCCGCCGATGTCGCTCTGGGGACGCTCTACAACCACTTCCAGGGCCGCAGCGCCCTGGTGGTGGGGGCGCTGGACCACCGTGAAGCGGCCTACTTCGCCCACCTCGACAGGGCCGCAGCGGGCCTGAAGGGGCCGGCGCGGGTGCTCGGTCTCTTCGATGGCCTGCTGGCCTGGGCCAAGGCGGAAGGCGGCAACGGTTGCCTCTTCCTGCGCGCGGTGGCGGCCCACCCGCTCGATGCGGAGATCCGCTCCCGCGTGCGGAGGCATAAGGAGAGCTATCTCGCTCTCTGCCGGCAGCGCCTGCGCGAGGCCGGTTGGGAGGCCGGCGCCGCCCGCCGGCTCGCGCCGCAGATCTTCCTGCTTCTGGAAGGAGCGGTCGCCGCCGCCGCGCAGCTCGGGGACAAGACCGCCGTCACCCAGGCACGCCGGATGGCCGCAGAGCTGTTGCAGCGGGATCCCGCTCCGAGAAAACTGCAGCAGTGATTCGCCCCCTGCTGCTGACTCTGTTTCTGGAAGCCGCCATGGTGATCGCCTGGAGTTCCGGCTTCATCGGCGGCAAGCTCTCCGCCGCCACGCCCGGCGTCTTCCTGGTCCTCTTCTGGCGCTTCTTCCTGGCCGCCGTTGCCCTGGCGCCCTTCGTGCTCCTGGCCCTTAGGCGCGGCATGACGGCGCGACAGGTCGCCAACCAGGCGATCATCGGCCTGCTGGCGCTCCTCGTCTATCTGGCCGCCGGTCTTAAGGCCATCGAGCTGGGAGTCCCCGCAGGCCTTGCCGCTCTCATCGCGGCGCTGCAGCCTCTGGCAACCGCCGCCCTGGCCGGACCGCTTCTCGGCGAGCGCGCCGACGGCCGTCAGTGGCTGGGCCTCGGCCTCGGTTTCGTCGGCGTCGCCCTCGCGGTCGGGGGCACCGCCGACACCGCGCCTTCCTGGGCCTACGGACTTTGCCTGCTGGGCATGGTCGGGCTGGTGCTGGCGACCCTCTTCGCCAAGGCCCGCGAGGACGGCACCGCCATCCTGCCGGCACTGGGCATTCAAAGCACGGTGGCCGCCATCGGCTTTTTCATCCTCACCCTGGCGGAAGGCCAACTCCGGCCGCCGATGACGCCGGACTTCGCGCTCGCTGTCGCCTGGTTCATCATCTTCTCGACCCTCGGCGGCTACGGCCTCTACTGGGTCTGCCTGAAGCGCTCGACGGCAACGCGGGTCGCCAGCCTCATCTACCTGACGCCGCCGGTCACCATGATTTGGGCCTGGGCCATGTTCGACGAGGCGCTCACCGCCGGCAGCCTCGCCGGTTTCGCCCTCTGCCTCTTGGGCGTGGCCCTCGCCCGCCGGCGTCCGGCGGCGCCGGCGTCCTGCTCCCAGACCTAGCCCTTAGACCCTGCCCGCACCCGGCCCCCTGGACGCGGTTCCTGTGCCCTGCCAGGATGCGGGGCCGCACCCCTTTCCCCCTCCCGGCCATGCTGGAAACCGCGCTCGTCGCCCTCACCACCTACTTCGCGACCATCGGTCCGCTCGACGTGGCGGCGATCTTCGCCGCGCTGACGCCGCACAACACCACGGCCGAGCGCCGCGCCATCGCGGTGAAGGGCACACTGATCGCCCTCGGCATCCTGCTGCTCTTCGCCGCCTTCGGCGACGCCCTGCTGCACCTCTTCGGCATCTCGCTGGCGGCGCTGAGGACTGCCGGCGGCATCCTGTTGCTGCTGATCGCCATCGACATGGTTTTCGCGCGGCCCTCCGGCGGCGTCACCACCACCGAGGCGGAGAACCGGGAGGCCACGGCCAAGCACGACATCTCTGTGTTTCCCCTGGCGACGCCGCTGATCGCCGGGCCGGGCGCCATGGGCGCCACCATCCTGCTGGTCGCCAATGCCGAGGGCGACTGGACTGTCATCGGCCTGGTGATCGGCAGCCTGGTGGTCATGCTGGCGATCACCTGCCTGCTCATGCTGGTCGCGGCGCAGATCCAGCGACTCTTCGGCATCACCGGGCTGCATGTGATTTCCCGCGTGTTCGGGGTGCTGCTGGCGGCGCTGGCCGTGCAGTTCATCTTCGACGGCATCGCCAGCAGCGGCCTCATCCGAGGCGCCTGATCGCGGCGCAAGAAGCGGATAGAAGTTGGGCGCGGGCCCTGTTTTCCTGCGGGCGGCAATACAGCCCGGAGCCCGCCATGACTGCCCTGCGCTTCCTCGCCCTCGCCAGCGCGACCGCCCAGGCCCTGCGCCGGGGCTCGCCCGACGCCAACGGACAGGTGCCGGAGCGCCAGGTCTCCGACGGCGGCGGCAACCCCTGCCGCCACTGCCTCGACGACATCGCCGAGGATGCCCCCATGCTGGTGCTGGCCCACCGCCCCTTCCCGGCGCCGCAGCCCTATGCCGAGCTCGGGCCGATCTTCCTGCACGCCGAGGACTGCCCGCGCTACGACGAGGCGGCAGGAGTGCCGGCGATGCTTCTGCGCCGCGAAGCCATCCTGCTGCGCGGCTACGGCGCCGACGACCGCATCGTCTACGGCACCGGCAAAGTGATTCCTACCGAGGACATCGCGGCCATGGCCGCCCACCTCTTCGAGCGCTCGGAGATCGCCTACCTCCACCTGCGCTCGGCCAGCAACAACTGCTACCAGTGCCGCATCGAGCGGGGGTGAGAGAGAATATTTAGAACGCCGCTTCCTTCATCGCCATGATCGGCGCCTTGCCGGCCATGATGGCGGAGAAGTGGCCGGAGCTCTTCGGCAGCAGGCGCTGGAAGAAGAAGCGCGCGGTGGCGAGCTTGGCCTCGTGGAAGGCGGCGTTGTCGCCGCCGGCTTCCTTCAGGCTCACCTCGGCCATGCGCGTCCACAGGTAGGCCAGCGCCGTGTAGGCGAAGAGGTTCAGGTAGTCGGCCGCGGCGGCGCCGGCCTCCTCCGGGTCCTTCATGCCCTGCTGGGCGACCCACAGGGTGGACTGCTGCAGGCGGCTCAGGGACTTCGCCAGCGGTGCAACGAACTCGGCCAGTTCGGGATTGGCCATGTTGGCCTCGACGTAGCCCTGCACCGGATGGAAGAAGCGGCGCAGCAGGCGGCCCATGTTCTGGCCGAGCTTGCGCCCGACCAGGTCGAGCGCCTGGATGCCGTTGGCGCCTTCGTAGATCTGCGCGATGCGCGCGTCGCGCACCAGCTGTTCCATGCCGTGCTCGCGGATGTAGCCGTGGCCGCCGTAGACCTGCATGCCGAGGTTGGTGGCCTCGAAGCCGTAGTCGGTGAAGAAGGACTTGATGATCGGCGTCATCAGGGCGACGAGGTCGTCGGCCTCCTGGCGCCTGGCTGCGTCGGGATGCTTCTCGGCGACGTCGACGGCGATGGCGACCCAGAGCGCCAGCGCCCGCGCACCCTCGTTGAGCGCCCGCATGGTCAGCAGGTTCCGACGCACGTCGGGGTGCACGATGATCGGATCGGCCGGCTTGTCCGGATGCTGCGGCCCGGCAAGCGAGCGGCCCTGCAGCCGTTCCTTGGCGTAGGCGGCCGCCGACTGATAAGCGGTCTCGGCGAGGCCGAGGCCCTGGATGCCGACGTCGAGGCGAGCCACGTTCATCATGGTGAACATCTTGGCCATGCCGCTGTGCGGCTCGCCGACCAGGTAGCCCTCCGCCTGATCGAAGTTCATCACGCAGGTGGAGGAGGCTTTGATGCCCATCTTGTGTTCGATGGAGCCGCAGGCGACGCCGTTGCGCGCGCCGAGGCCGCCATCTTCCTTCACCAGGAACTTCGGCACGACGAAGAGCGAGATGCCCTTGGTGCCTTCCGGCGCGTCGGGCAGCTTGGCCAGCACGAGATGGACGATGTTCTCGGAGAGATCGTGCTCGCCGGCGGAGATGAAGATCTTGGTGCCGGTGATCCTGTACTTCCCCTCGCCGGCCGGCTCAGCCCTGGTGCGGATGAGGCCGAGATCGGTACCGCAGTGCGGCTCGGTCAGGCACATGGTGCCGGACCAGCGGCCGTGGATCATGTTGGGCAGGAAGGCCTGCTTCTGGTCGTCGCTGCCGTGCATCTCCAGCGCGTTGCAGGCACCGTGGGTCAGGCCCGGGTACATGCCGAAGCTGAGATTGGTCGAGCAGATCAGCTCGGTCATCACAAACTGCAGGGTCTTCGGCAGGCCCTGGCCGCCGTAGTCGGGGCTCAGCGACAGGCCGTTCCAGCCGGCCTCGCAAAATGTGTCGTAGAGCGCCTTGAAGCCCTCTGGCGTGCGCACCACGCCGTTCTCGAAAGTGCAGCCTTCCTCGTCGCCGGAGCGATTGAGGGGCAGCAGCTCGTTGGCGCAGAACTTCGCGCCCTCCTCCAGCACCGCGTCGACCAGCTCGCGGTTGGCTTCTTCGAAGCCGGGCAGTGCCGCCACCTGCCCTTCGTAGTCGAGCAGCTGGTAGAGCAGATAGCGGATATCGTCGAGCGGCGCGGCGTAGCTCACCATTTTCAAGTATCCATCAATTGCGAAGCGGCTTGCCGGTTTCGAGCATGTGTTCGACCCGCGCCAGGGTGCCCGGCGTCCTCACCAGCCGCATGAAGGCGGCGCGTTCCATCTTCAGGATGGCTTCTTCGGCCAGCGGCTCGGTGTAGTCGGCCTTGGCGCCGCCGGTCAGCACCTCGGCCAGCTCCGTCGCCACCACCATATCGTGCGCCGTCGCCTGGCCCTTGGCGACGAGATCCCGGAGGGCAAAGGCCAGCGAAGCCTTGCCGGAGGGCCCGGGCAGGAAGAGCTCGACCGGCTCGGGCGGCTGGTAGCCCTCGACCAGCGACAATGCCTTCTGCTTGGCGTCGGCCAGCAGGCGCTCACGGTTGAAGGTCACCTGATCGGAGCCGCGCAGAAAGCCCAGGTCCTTCGCCTCGAAGGCAGACTTCGCCACCTTGGCGAGGCCGATGGTCTCGAAGGCTGCCGCCACCGGTGGCATCGGCCCCTTGGGCCGGCGCGGGTCGCCGGCGTAGCGGCTGAGCAGCTCCTTGCAGCCGCCCCAGGCCGGTACCACGCCGACGCCGACCTCGACCAGGCCGATGTAGCTCTCGGCATGGGCCTGCACGGCGTCGGAGGCCAGCAGGATCTCGCAGCCGCCGCCGAGCGCCAGGCCGGAGGGTGCCGCCACCACCGGGAAGGGCGCGCGCTTCAGGGCGGTGTAGACCTTCTGGCCCTCGCTCACCATGTCCTCGATGGCGGGCCAGGCACCGACGTTGGCGGCGAACATGGCGAGACCCAGGTTGGCGCCGGCGGAGAAGTGCGACGCCTCATTGTAGATGACCAGCGCCTTGTACTCCTTCGGCACGATCTCCAGCGCCTTGCCGATCATCCTGAAGACCTCGGGATCGATGGTATTGAGCTTGGTGTGCACCTCCAGGCAGACCACGCCGTCGCCGATGTCCCACAGCGAGGCCGAGCCGTTCTTCGCCAGTGGCGGCCCTTTCAGCTTCACGTCGGCGAGCAGCAGAACGCCCTCGCCGCGCACCACGTCGGCATAGTCGCCGGCGACCGTCAGGTGCTGCAGGTGGCCGTCCTTCACTCGGTAGAAGCCCTCGGCGGCGGCAGCCTTTTTCAGCAGCGGCGGCACCGTGCGGCCCTCTTCCGTCAGGCGCGCGGCCACCTCCTTCGCGCCCAGCTTATCGAGCAGCTCGAAGGGGCCGAATTTCCAGTTGTAGCCCAGCCGCATCGCCCGATCGACGGAGGGGATGTCGTCGGCGATTTCCGGCACCAGCGCGGCGGCATAGGCGAGCGTCTGCGACATCACCACCCAGGCGAAGGCGCCGCCCTTGTCGGCGTGGGCCACCAGCGCCTTGGCGCCGCCGCGGCGGGCCGCGGAGACGCTGGCGAGCGAGGGCCTGGCGGCCGGCGCGTAGTTGCCCGTCGCGAGATCGATGGCCTCCTTCACGCGGGCGCCGTCGGTCTTGTTCAGCCGGTAGAAGCCGCCTTTGCCCTTGCGGCCGGTGTAGCCCTCGGCGATCAGCTTCTCGAGCAGCGGAAAGGGTCGGCGCAGGCCCTGGTAGGCATCGTCCTTCGGCAGCGTCGCCGCCAGCGAGGCGTCGACCTTGGGCATCAGGTCCAGTCCGACGAGATCAAGCAGCGCAAAGACGCCGGTCTTCGGAATTCCCAGCGGCCGGCCCATGACCGCGTCGGCCTCTTCCACGCTCAGTCCGCGTTCCAGGGTTTCCACCACGGCGCACTGCAGCCAGAAGGTGCCGATGCGGTTGGCCACGAAGCCGGGCGTGTCGTGGCAGTGGACGATACCCTTGCCGAGCACGCGGTCGCCGAAAGCGGCGATCTCCGCTACCGCGTCGGGGCGCGTCCGCTCTCCGGCGACCAGCTCCAGGAGCGGCATGTAGCGCGGCGGGTTGAAGAAGTGGGTGATCATGAAGTCGCCGGCAAAGCGTTCCGGCAGGTCCTCTGTCAGCAACTTCAGCGGCAGGGTCGAGGTGTTGGAGGACACGATGGAGCCGTCCTTGCGGACCTCTTCCAGGCGGCGGTAGAGGTCGCGCTTCACCCCGGCATCTTCCAGCACTGCCTCGACGATCCAGTCGCAGTCGGCCAGCTTGTCGAAGTCGTCTTCCAGATTGCCGGGCATCACCAGCTTGGCGGCGCGCGCCCACATGAAGGGTGCGGGGTCCGCCTTCAGCATCTTCGCGATGGCGCCCTCGGCCAGCGCGCTGCGGTTCTCCGCGCCCTTGGGCACGATGTCGAGCAGCAGCACCGGCACGCCGGCATTGGCGAGATGCGCGGCGATGCCCGCGCCCATCACGCCGGCGCCGATCACCGCGGCCTGGTTGATGGCCATTATGCGGCCTCCAGGATGGTGGCGATGCCCTGGCCGCCGCCGATGCACTGGGTGGCGAGGGCGAACTCCTTGCCCTCGCGCTGCAGCAGCGCCGCGGCTTTGCCGGTGATGCGGGCACCGGTGGCGCCGAGCGGGTGGCCGAGGGCGATGGCGCCGCCATCGAGATTGGTCCTGTCGAGGTCGAGGCCGAGCTCGTCGGCGCAGGCCAGGGCCTGGGCGGCGAAGGCCTCGTTCAGTTCGATGATGTCGAGATCGCCGACGGCGAGGCCGGCGCGCTCCAGCGCCTTCCTGGTCGCCGCCACCGGGCCGATGCCCATGACTTCCGGGTCGCAGCCGGCCACCGCGATGGAGCGCAGTCTGGCCAGCGGCTTCAGGCCGTGCGCCTTGGCGTAGTCCTCGGACATCACCAGCACGGCGGATGCGCCGTCGGTCAACGGCGAGGAGGTCGCGGCGGTCACGCTGCCATCGGTCGCAAAGGCCGGCTTCAGCGCGGCCAGCCCCTCGGCGGAGGTGTCCGGGCGGATGCAGCCATCGGCCAGCACCTCGCCGCCCATTACGCTCATGGCAACGATTTCGTCCTTCAGCTTGCCTTCCGAGCGCGCCGCCGCCGCCCGGCGATGGCTGATGACCGCCAGCTCTTCCTGGCGCGCGCGGGTGATCTGATGGCGTCGCGCCACGTTCTCCGCCGTCTCACCCATGGAGATGTAGGCGGCGGGGAAGCGCGCGGCGAGGCCGGGATGCAGCAGCGGGTTGAAGCCGGCCATGGGCACGCGGCTCATCGATTCGATGCCGGCGCAGATGAAAGCCTCGCCGGCGTTCATCTGGATGCTGCCCGCGGCCATGTGGATCGCCTGCATGGAGGAGCCGCAGAAGCGGTTCACCGTGGTGCCCGCCACCGAGATCGGCAGCTCGGCGAGAAAGCCGATGAGGCGCGCCACGTTGAGGCCCTGCTCGCCCTCGGGGAAGGCGCAGCCGACGATGAGGTCTTCGATGTCCTTGGGGTCGACGCCGGTACGGTCGAGCAGGCCGCGCACCACCTGCGCCGCCATCTCGTCGGGCCGCAGCTTCACCATCTCGCCCTTGTGCGCGAAATGGAAAGGCGAGCGGGCGTAGCCGGCGATCACCACGTTCTTTTCCATCATCAAAGACCTTTCGTCTCTTCAAGGTGCGGCGGTTCGCCGTCCTGCGAATTACTATTCTGAGCCTGCGCCGCGCGCTTGGCACGCTCTTCGGCGATCAGTTCCTTTTTCGACAGCTTGCCGATTATGGTTTTCGGCAGCGCGTCGCGGAACTCCACCTGGCGCGGGATCTCCATGGGGGAGATCTTGTCGGCCAGAAAGTCGCGCAGCGCTCCGGGCGTCAGGCTCTCGCCGTCCTTCAGGCGCACGAAGGCCTTCGGCACCTCGCCGCGGTATTCGTCGGGCACGCCGCAGACCGTTACCTCGGCGACCGCGGGGTGGCGATGGATGGCGTCCTCGATATGGCGCGGGTAGACCTTGTAGCCGCCGGAGACGATGACCTCCTTCAGGCGGTCGACCAGGAAGGTGTAGCCCTCCTTGTCCATGAAGCCGACGTCGCCGGTGCGCAGCCAGCCGCCACGCAGCGTCGCCGCCGTCTCTTCCGGACGCTGCCAGTAGCCTGCCATGACCTGCGGACCGCGCAGGCAGATCTCGCCCTTCTCGCCCAGGGGGACCGCCTCGTCGCTCTCGTCGAGGGAGCGGATGACGATCTCGGTGCCCGGCAGCGGCAGCCCGATGGAGCCCGCCTTGATCTGCGCGGTGAGGGGATTGCAGGTCACCACCGGCGATGCCTCGGAGAGCCCGTAGCCCTCCAGCAGCCTGCCACCGGTCAGGTTCTCGAAGCCCTCGCGCACCGGCAGCGGCAGGGCAGCGCCGCCGGAGATGCTGTTCTCGATGCAGGAGAGATCGTAGCGCTCCACCTTCGAGGAGTGCAGCAGCGCGTTGAACAGCGTCGGCACGCCGGGAAAGAAGGTCGGCCGGCGCCGCGCGATGGTTTTCAGCAGGCTCTCGATCTCGAAGCGCGGCAGCAGGATGATCTCGGCGGCGATCCGGATCGCCAGGTGCATGTTCACCGTCATGGCAAAGACGTGGAACAGCGGCAGCACCGCCAGCACCCGCTGCTCGCCCGGCTTCACGCCGATGAACCAGCGATGCAGCTGGCTGACGTTGGCGGAGATCGAGCCGTGGGTCAGCATGGCGCCCTTGGGCAGGCCAGTGGTGCCGCCGGTGTATTGCAGCACCGCGACGTCGTCGACGTCGACCTCGGCCGGCTGGAAATCACCGTCGTTGTCGATCAGGTCGGCGAAGCGCAGGTAGCGCTCATCGCCGGCCGGAACCTTGGCAAGCTCGCCGCGCTTGGCGATGGCGAAGAGCTGGCGCTGCGGAAAGCGCAGGATCTCCCCCATGGTGCCGACGACGATCTTCTTCAGCGCGCAGCGCCCGAGCACCGAGACGAGCTTCGGCAGCAGCAGCTTCAGGTCGAGGGTGACGGCAAACTCGGCGCCGGAGTCGGCGAGCAGCTGGTGCACCTCCTCCTCGGCGTAGAGCGGGTTCACGTTGACCACGATGCCGCCCAGCTTCATGACGGCGAAGTAGCAGATCACGTAGTAGGGCGTGTTGGGCAGGAAGAGCGCGACCCGCGTGCCCTTGCGGACGCCGAGGTCCTGCAGGCCCCTGGCGGCGCGCGCCACCAGGGCGCCGACCTCGGCATAGCTGTAAGTCCGGCCGAGGAAATCGAGGCAGGGTCGCGTGCCGTAGCCGGCGATCGCGCGGTCGAGCGCCAGGTAGAGCGGCTCGCGCAGCACCGGCTCGTCCCAGGCGAGGCCGGCCGGATAGCTGCGGTCCCAGGGGTGTTGCCGCAGCACAGCCTCGGCGGAACCGCTGCCGGCAGAACCCCTATCAACTGGGCCAAGGGTCATCTCGCAACCTCGCCTCCGCCCCCTGACAGATCCGCCGGCCCGCTGCCGGGAAGGGCCGGAATCACCAGCGGCCCGCTCCGGGAGCGCGGCGGGCCGCTCAAGTCCTAACGCAAGGGTAGCGCCGAACTCCCTTATGTTCGGTAAGGATCCCCTGATGGGTGCATCCTGACGCCACCAAGGTAAAGCAGCTGTTAACCATAAAGGTCGCCAATTTCCGCGCCGGTTTCAAGGGAGCGCTGTCCGCTGCCCCGGTGTCAAGCTTGGCACCCCACCGATTTCAGGCCTGCAGGCCCTCGCGGGGGCCGCACCGCCCTGGCCGATGCCATGAGTCTAGCGGTAGAGCAGCGTCGGCAGGAACATGGAGAGCTGCGGGATGAAGGTGACCAGCAGCAGCACCGCGACCAGCGGAACGAGGAAGGGCGCGGTCGCCGCCACGCAGCGCTCGAAAGGCACGCCGGAGACCCTGGAGAGCACGTAGATCACCATACCGACCGGCGGCGTCAGCAGGCCGATCATCAGGTTCAGCACCATGATGACGCCGAAGTGCACCGGATCGATGCCGAGTTTCACCACGATGGGCAGCAGCACCGGCACCAGGATGGTGATGGCGGCGATGGTCTCCATGAAGCAGCCGACGATAAGCAGGATGACGTTGATCATCAGCAGGATGAGAATCGGGTTCTCGGTGATGGCGAGGATCAGGGTGGCGAAGTGCTCTGTCACCCGGTTGCTGGTGAGGATCCAGGCGAAGATCGAGGCGGCGGCGACGATGAACATGACCACTGCCGTGGTCTCGATGGTGTCGAAACTGACCCTGAGCAGCCGCCGCGGCGTCAGGGTGCGGTAGACGACCACGCCGAGCAGCAGGGCATAGGCGGAGGCGGCGATGGCCGCTTCGGTCGGCGTGAAGACGCCGCCGAGGATGCCGCCGACGATGATGAAGGGGGTCAGCAGCGAGAGGAAGGCACGCTGGAAGCTGCTCCACAGCACGGCGATCGCGAAGCGGGCGTCGCGCGGGTAGTTCCGGGTGCGGGCGTACCAGGCCACCATGATCATCAGCGAGGCCGCCATCATCAGCCCGGGAATGAAACCGGCGGCAAAGAGCTGGCCGATGGAAGACGACGCCACCACGCCGTAGATCACCATCGGCAGCGAGGGCGGGATGATCGGACCTATGGTCGACGAAGCTGCCGTGACGCCGACCGAGAAGTCGGCATCGTAGCCGGCATCGCGCATCGCCTTGATCTCGATGGTGCCGAGGCCGCCGGCATCGGCCACCGCGGCGCCCGACATGCCGGCGAAGACCACGCTGGCGCCGACGTTCACATGGCCCAGGCCGCCCCGCATCCAGCCGACACAGGCCTTGGCGAAGTCGAAGATGCGGTTGGTGATACCGGCGGTGTTCATCAGGTTGCCGGCGAGAATGAAGAAGGGCACCGCCAGCAACGGAAAAGAGTCGACGCCGTTCACCATGCGGTGGATCACCACCAGATCCGGTGCCTGGCCCGACAGCAGGATGAAGACCAGCGAGGAGAGGCTGAGCGCAATGGCGATCGGCACACCGAAGATCAGCAGCCCGAAGACCATGAAGAAGAGCAGCGCCAGCAGCATGTGCGGGGAATTTCCGTTCAGTCGATGAGCTGTCGCTCGCCCGGACGGGTGAGCTGGCTGTAGCCCTGGCGCCAGTGACGCCAGGCAACGCCCAGGGTGTAGAGGGTCATGGCGACGAAGGCGACGAAGACCGCCCAGTATATGACGTCCCTGCCGAGCTCGACGAAAGCCATCTTCTGGTTGGTCTTGAGAGCGAGCTTGGCGGTGATCCAGGTGGCCGCGGCGAAGAAGCCGAGGGACAGCAGGTCGACCAGGGTGGAGAAGACGCGGCCCCAGGCGCCCGGCAGGTAGCGGTAGAAGAACTCCACGGCGATGTGGCTGTTCTTGCGCGCTGCCAGGGCCGCTCCCGCGAAGGTGACGACGATCAGCAGATAGCGCGCGATCTCCTCGGTCCAGCCGATCGAGTCGTTCATCACGTAGCGCGAGAAGAACTGCAGGAAGACGACGCCGGCCAGCGCCCAGAACAGCACCAGGACGACGCAGTCCTCCGGACGGATGTCGCTGAGGTCGACCGGCGCGTCGTCATCCGGAAAATGGGGAGGCGCCGCTGGCGCCTCCCCCTTGCCGTCGCTTTCTTCGGCCATGTGACGGTCTTCAGGTCGGGAGGTTACTGAATGGCCTGAAGCTTGTCGTAAATGGCCTGTTCCCAGGTGGCGGCGGGTCCGTTGTGCAGCGGGGCCACGGCCTCGCGGAACGCTGCGCGGTCGACTTCGTTCACCGTCTTGCCCTGGTCGCGGAACCAGGCCACCAGTTCCTGCTCGGCCTTGACGATGTCCTGGGTGCAGTTGTCGGCGGCTTCCTTCAGCACGCCGGCGAGCATCTCCTTTTCACCGTCCGAAAGGCTGTTCCACGTCCCGTCGGCGACGATGGTCAAGAGCGCGTCGGTGATGTGTCCGGTCAGGGTGATGTAGTCCTGCACCTCGTAGAACTTCTTGAACTGGATGGTCGGCAGGGGATTTTCCTGCGCGTCGACCACGCCCTGCTGCAATGCGAGATAGACCTCGGCAAAGGCAATCGGAGTCGGGTTGGCGCCGACGGCCTCCGGGAACATCGTGTAGAGCGGCGCATCGGGTACCCGGATCTTGAGTTTCGCCATGTCGCCCGGCTGCTTGATCTCCTTGTTGGAGGTCACGTGACGCTCGCCGTAGTAGGTGAGGGTGATGACCTCGTGGCCGGTGGCGTCGCGGTAGCCTGCGGCCATGTCCTGAAACAGATCGCTGTCGCGGTAGTGCACCCAGTGATCGAAGTCGCGGAACATGTAGGGCGAGCCGCCGATGGCGATCGGCCCGTAGGCGCGGCCGGCGAAGAGCTGGCCGGTGTAGATGATGTCGACGGTGCCCAGCGTCAGGCCCTCGTTGATGTCGGACTCCTTGCCCAACGAGGATGCCGGAAAGACTTCAATCTCGAGCTCGCCGCCCGAGCGCTTCTTCACTTCTTCGGCGACCCACTCGGCCCAGGTGTGATAGGGCGAGGCGGTCTCGTAGACGTGCGCCCATTTGAGCGTGCGCGCCTCGGCTGCGTCGACGGCACCGAGGGTGAGCGAGGCCGCCGCGAAAGCGGCCAGGCCGACAGCAAGAATAGGTGACTTCCACGAAGTCCGCATGTTTTCCTCCCAAGGATTCAGGCCGTTGGCTGGCCAAGGTTTCCTGGTGCAGCCGCCTTCGCGGGCGGCCGTTATTGATTTTCCTCGGCGGTCAAATTGGCCTGACCACCTGATAGCTTGACCTTTCTAGCAGACCTCATCACCTTAAGGCGAGAGGAAATCGCCCCCGCCCGGCCTCTCCGGGCGCCAACAATCGGGACAGGCGTCCGCCATGCCGGTCGAGATGATTCAGACCAAGAGACTCTTCCAGCAGGTCTTCGATCAGCTGGCCGAGCTGATCGTCAAGGGCGAGTTCCCCCTCGGCGAGCGCCTGCCGGCCGAACGCGACCTGGCCCGCCAGCTCGGCGTCAGCCGCGCCACGGTGCGCGAGGCGATGATCGCGCTGGAGCTCTCCGGCCTCGTCGAGGTGCGCGTCGGTGCCGGCATCTTCGTGGTGCGCGACAAGCCGCTGACCCGCGGCAGTGCCGACGAAGAGGAGATCGGCCTCGGCCCCTTCGAAATCCTCGAGGCGCGCCGCACCATCGAATGCGCGGTCGCCTACTTCGCCGCCCAGCAGATCCAGGACAGCGACATCGCCGAGCTGGAGCAGGCGCTCGCGGTGATGGAGGAGGAGCACCATACCGGCTTCAAGACTGAGGACGGCGACCGCGGCTTCCACGTCGGCATCGCCCGGGCGACCCGCAACAGCGCCCTGGTCCGCACGGTGGAGTCGCTCTGGGACCTGAAGTATCGTGCGCCGATGTGGGCCAAGCTGCACGAGCGGGTGCGCGCCGCCCTGCTGCGCCCGGCCCTGCTGAACGACCACTGGGAAATCCTCGAGGCGCTGCGCCGCCGCGACCCGGTTGCCGCGCGCGACGCCATGGACGCCCACCTGGTGCAGGTCGCCGAAGACCTGCTGCGCATCTCGGAGGCGGAGTTCGCCGGCGAGGTTGCCGCCGAAGACCAGCAGCGCGGCCGCCGCGCGGTCGGGCGCTGACTTAAAAAACCGGGCGCCAGCCCCTGCCGGCGCCGCCAAGCTTCAAGGATTTGAGGACGATGACAGTGTCGCACAACGCCAGCCTCACGATCCGGCTGAGCCCCAACGACAACGTCGCGGTCTGCCGCGCCGACATCCTGGAGGGCACCGAGATAGCGCAGGAAGGGGTCGTCGCCCTCGAGCGCATCCCCACCGGCCACAAGGTGGCGACCCGCGCCATCGCCCAGGACGAGCCGGTGGTGAAGTACGACCAGGTGATCGGCTTCGCCAGCCGGGCCATCGCGCCCGGCGCCCATGTTCACGTGCACAACTGCGGCATGGCCGAGTTCGACCGCGACTACGCCTTCTGCACCAAGGCCAAGCCGACGGAGATGGTGCCGGAGGCCGAGCGCGCGACCTTCCAGGGTTATCGCCGTACCGACGGGCGGGTCGGCACGCGCAACTACATCGGCATCCTGACCTCGGTGAACTGCTCGGCCACGGTAGCGCGCTACATCGCCGAGGCCTTCAACAAGACCGGCATCCTGAACGACTATCCCAACGTCGACGGCGTCGCCGCCTTCGTCCACTCGACCGGCTGCGGCATGGCCGACAGCGGCGACGGCTACGAGGCCTTGCAGCGCACCCTCTGGGGCTATGCGCGGCATCCGAACTTCGCCGGCGTGCTGCTGGTCGGCCTCGGCTGCGAGGTGAACCAGATCCCCTTCCTGATCGACGCCTACGGCCTGCAGCGCGGCGAACGCTTCCAGACCCTGACCATTCAGGAGACCGGCGGCACCCGGCGTACGGTCGACGCGGCCATCGAGCGCATCAAGGCGATGCTGCCGGCCGCCAACGCGGCGCGGCGCGAGACCGTCCCCGCCAGCGAGTTGACCCTGGCGCTGCAGTGCGGCGGCTCCGACGGCTATTCCGGCATCACGGCCAACCCGGCACTCGGCGCTGCGGCCGACCTGCTGGTGCGCCACGGCGGCACCGCCATCCTCAGCGAAACGCCGGAGATCTACGGCGCCGAGCACCTGCTGACGCGCCGCGCCGTCAGCCGCGAGGTCGGCGAGAAGCTGATCGAGCGCATCCACTGGTGGGAGGACTACACCCGGCGCAACGGCGGCGAGATGAACAACAATCCCTCGCCCGGCAACAAGGCCGGCGGCCTCACCACCATCCTGGAGAAGTCGCTGGGCGCGGCCGCCAAGGGCGGCACCACCAAGCTGGTGGGCGTCTACAAGTACGCCGAGCAGGTCACCGCCAAGGGTTTCGTCTTCATGGACAGCCCCGGCTACGACCCCTGCTCGGTCACCGGCCAGGTGGCTTCCGGCGCCAACGTGGTCTGCTTCACCACCGGCCGCGGCTCGGTCTTCGGCTTCAAGCCCTCGCCCTCCATCAAGCTCGCCACCAACTCCGCCATGTACAACCGCATGGCCGAAGACATGGACATCAACTGCGGCGGCATCGCTGACGGCGAGAAGTCGGTACCAGAAGTCGGCCGCGATATCTTCGACAAGATCCTCGCCGTGGCCAGCGGCACGCCGTCGAAGTCGGAGGCGCTGGGCTTTGGCGATGCCGAGTTCATTCCCTGGCAGATCGGAGCCGTGATGTGAGCGAGGCGCCGCAGAGGATGCCGGTCGCAACGGCCGCCGAGGACTCCCCGCCGGTCCATGTCGCCGCCGGCGAGCTGGAACGCTTCGTCGGCGCCGTGCTGCGGGCCGCGGGGGCCGACGCGCCCTCGACCGAAGCCACGGTGCGCGCCCTGGTCGGCGCTTCGCTGCGCGGCGTCGACAGCCACGGCGTGCGGCTGCTGCCGCACTACGTGAAGGTGCTGCAGGGCGGGCGGGTGAAAGGCCGCCCGGAGATGCGCTTCCAGGCGCGCGCGGCGGCGGTCGGCGTGCTCGACGCCGGCAACGCCCTCGGCGCGGCCGCCGGCTACCGCGCCATGGCGGAGGCCGTGAAACTCGCGGAGACAGCCGGCGTCGGTGCCGTCTCGGTCACCAACTCCTCCCACTTCGGCGCCGCCGGCGCCTATGCCCTTGCCGCCGCCGAGGCCGGCTACCTGGGCCTTTCCGTCTGCAACAGCGACTCAGCCGTGCTGGCGCACAGCGGGCGCGCGAGGTTCCACGGCACCAATCCGATCAGCTTCGCCGCCCCGGTCGCCGGCGAGCGGCCCTACCTGATCGACATGGCGACCAGCTCGATCCCCTTCAATCGCGTGCTGCTGTTCAAGGCGCTGGGCCGCGAGCTGCCGCCGGAGGTGGTGGTCGACACCGCGGGACAGATGACCCGCGATCCGGGCCTCGCCTGTTCGCTGCTGCCGCTCGGCGGCGGCACCTACGGCTACAAGGGAGCGGCGCTGGCGGGCATGGTGGAGGTGCTCTCGGCGATGCTGACCGGCATGCGCCTCAGCCACGAGATCCCCGACATGAACGCGTCCGACTGGTCGGAGCCGCGCCGCATGGGCCAGTTCTTCCTCGCCCTGAAGCCGGAAGCCTTCCTGACGGGCGAGGCCTTCGCCGAGCGCATGGCGGCGTACCTGCGCGCCCTGCGCGAGCAGGCATCGCTGCCCGGCGAGCGCGTCATGGCCGCCGGCGACCGCGAATGGGCGGTGGAGCGCCAGCGCAGCGCCCAGGGCATTCCGCTCGACGCCTACAACTGGCAGGTCTTCGGCACCCTGGCCGGCGATTGCGGCGTCGCGGCGCTGACGCCGCTCTGAGGCGCAGCCGCGACGGCTATTCGAAGCAGATCGTCGTCCTGTTGTGTGACGTCCGCAGTTGGCGCAGCAGGAACAGCAGGAAGATCAGCAGTCCGGCAAGCTCCAGGCTTTCCTCGACGGTCATCAGCATGCGGTAGCGCAGGCTCGTCACCCCGTTCAGCTCCGCCTCGGCGCCGCCCAGCATCTCCATGCCGATGGCCCCGGAGAGGAAGACCACGGCGGAGCCGATCAGCAGCGCCCGGTCGAGGCCCTTGAAGCCGAGGATGAAGGGCACGAAGCAGGCCAGCCCGACGAGGCAGACGACCAGAGCCGGGAGCGTCCAGGCGAAATAGAACAGGCCGGTGTTATTGATGTGTGCGCTCAACTTGGCCGACAGCCACTCATGGATGGTCGCGATCTCGTCGAGTGACAGCACGAAAAAGATCGCCGCCAGGATAAGCCAGGGCGCCGCCTTGAGGAGACCCTCCCGCTTCACTAGTACTGCGATGGCCAGCAGCGCCAGCGCGCAGATCAGCATCAGGCCGGAGGAAAACCAGGTCGGCAGGCTCGCCTCGGTGTCGAGATCCAGCCGGTAGATCCGGTCGGTCAATCCAACCTCGGGGGCCAGGAAGATCAGGAGATCCTGCACCAGGCTCAGGAGAACCATGAGCGCAAC
Source organism: uncultured Pelagibius sp. (assembly GCA_964472095.1). Lineage (GTDB taxonomy): Bacteria > Pseudomonadota > Alphaproteobacteria > Kiloniellales > Kiloniellaceae > Pelagibius. Next base: position 77,256 of record CAYYIV010000018.1, on the reverse strand, counting down.
CGCCGCCCAGAGCAGGGTCATCACCTGGCGCAGCCGGATCGTCAGGCGGCGTGGCGCTTGCCCAAGCTCGACCGCGATCCGGCGGGCTTCCGCTTGCAGGTCGGAACCCTGAGCGGAGACCGGTCGCTTGAGAGCTGTTGGCACGGCTGCGGTATGTGGCGGCATGGCGGCGGCCCCTTGCTGGACAACGAGGGATCGCAATCAGCATGCGTCACAAAACTGTCTTTAAAGTGTAAGAATACTGTGACCGACACGTCATCGTTGCTGTGCGAGCGAAACCTGCCGACACCGACGCCTCGCCGGCGCGAATGCCGCTAAGGCTTTGCGGCCACGGCACCTGGGATCGGCAGGCGTTGCCGGCGGGCGCCCAGGCTGCGCCAAGCCTTTTCATGGAAGAAGAAGACCACCGTGTTGACGGCCGGCTCGATCAGCGCCACGCCGGTGGAGATGGCGATGGAGCCGGTCAGCAGATAGGTTACGCCGAAGCCGACGCTGAAATGCAGCGTGGCGAAGGTCAGCGTTTTCACCAGATCCTGACTCACTTTCGGTCTCCTCGCTTCAGGCCCGCCGGGGGGCTGGATCTCATCTATACCGCAATTGCGACTTAATCGCAATTGGAATGATTCAAAAGTGGGCTTGCGTGGGGCGAATTCAAGGGGTCCCGGCTCGTTTGACAGGTCCCGCGACTTCGCTGAAACTCGAGGTTTCCCCGGTGGTTGGACGCCGGGATCGCAGAAGACGGGCGTTACCGAGGGTCAGAATGGCGGAGCGCAGCGTGAAATCGCAGGAAAGCGGCGGGGTTCGGCGGGGTCCGGCTACAGCCGCAGGCGGTCCCGGAGGGGGCCAGCGCAGCCCGCTGCTGCACGACGGCTGGCGCTATATCGATCCGGTCGAGCTCGACGAAGTCACGCCAGGCGACTGGGCAGTCCTGAAGCGTCAGCGCGCGCCCTACTACGCCGAGGAGCAGGCGAGACAGGTACTGCGCCTGCTGACCTGCTCGGCCGGGGATGCCTCCTTCGGCTACCAGATCAACAACTACCGCCACTGCCTGCAGACGGCGACCCTGGCCCACCGCGCCGGCGAGGACGAGGAGACCGTGGTGGCCGCCCTGCTGCACGACATCGGCTTCGTCACCTGCCCCGACAGCCACGGCGATTTCGCCTCCAGCCTGCTGGCCCGCTACGTCTCCGACAGGACGCAGTGGATGCTGCGCCACCATGCCATCTTCCAGCAGGTCCACCTGGCCGGCGTGCACGATCCGGGCATCGATCCGGATGAGCGGGAACGCTGGCGCGGCCATCCCCATTTCGAGCGGACGGCGGACTTCGTCGACCGCTACGACCAGCGCGCCATGTGCGCGAGCTACGACACCCTGCCGGTTGCCTTCTTCGAGCCGATGGTGCGTCGCCTCTTCGCGCAGCCGCCGCGCCGCCTGCCGGTGGAGTAGCAGCTCCGCGATGAGAAGACGGTCATGACCGCCTGGATCCACATGGTGCCGCCCGAGGAAGCCGAAGGCGAGTTGAAGGAGCTTTATGCGCGCGTTACCACGCCGCACGGCACGGTGGACAACGTGATGCGCGTGCACGGCCTGAGGCCGCCGAGCCTCGCCGGCCATATCGCGCTCTACAAGGGCGTGCTGCACAGCCCCGCCAACGTCCTGCCGTTCTGGTTCCTCGAGACCGTTGCGGTCTACACCAGCCTGATCAATGACTGCGCTTACAGCTTCGCCCATCACTTCGCCAACGTGACCAACCTGCTGAAGGATCCCGGGCGCAGCGAGGCGATCCGCGCGGCCCTGGCCGCCGGCGAACCGGAGCGTGTCTTCGCAGGCAAGGAGCTCGCCCTGCTGCGCTACACCGCCAAACTCACGGCGACAGTCGGCGCCATGGCGGAAGCCGACGTGGCGGCACTGAAGGCCGCCGGCTGCGACGACGGCGAGATTCTGGAGGTCAACCAGGTCTGCGCCTACTTCAACTACTCCAACCGGCTGCTGAACGGCCTTGGCGTCACCACCGAGGGCGACCGCATCGGCTACTACAAGGCGGAGGAGACGGCTTGAGCTACGCCGGCGCCACCGACCTCGGCCGCGAGGCCATACCGGTGATCGACATCGCCGCCGCGCGCGGCGCCGCGGAGGAAGCCGCCATCGCCACGGTCGGCCGCGCCCTGCTGCGCGCCTCGCAGGAAATCGGCTTCTTCTACATCTCCGGCCACGGCGTGCCGCAGGCGGCGATCGATCGCGCGGTGGCGGCCGCGCGCGCCTTCTTCGCCCGTCCCCTGGAGGAAAAGCAGCGCGTCGCGGTGAACGAACGTCACCGCGGCTTCCTGCGCCAGGGCGGCGCGGTGATGCGCGACGACGTGAAGCCGGACCTTAAAGAGAGCTTTAACTGGGCTTTCGAGGTGCCTGAGGGCTCGCCGCTGATGCGCCCCGACCGGCCGCTGATCGGACCCAACAACTGGCCCGACGACATGCCGGAGCTGCGCCGGGCGCTCTACGGTTACTACGAGGAAGTCATCGCCTGCGCGCGCGACCTGCTGCGCGCCTTCGCCCTGGCGCTAGACCTGCCGGCCGACTTCTTCGCCGACAAGTTCGACTGTCCCCTGGCGCGCGGCTCGGCGATCTACTACCCGCCGCAGCCGCCCGGGCTCGGCGCGGCGCAGTTCGGCGTCGGCCCGCACAGCGATTACGGCTGCCTGACCCTGCTGTGGCAGGACGACAGCGGCGGCCTGCAGGTGCAGGGCCGTAGCGGCACCTGGGTCATGGCGCATCCCCTGCCCGGCACCTTCGTTTGCAACGTCGGCGACCTGTTGGCGCGCTGGTCCAACGACCGCTTCGTGTCGACGCCGCACCGGGTGATCAACGCCTCCGGCCGTGAGCGCTTCTCCCTGCCGGTATTCTTCGATCCCAACCCGGAAACCGTCGTCGACCCGGCCGACCTGCTGGCGCCGGGCGAGGCTGTACATTACCCGCCGACCACCGCGGGCGACCATGTGCTGGCCCGTTTCAATGCCGCCTTCAGCTATCGCCGGAGGGAAGTCCCCGGAAACCTCTAGGTGGCTGGCCGCAGAACGCAGCGGCCTTGCCGCCCGGCGCGGCGCTTGCTTTGATGGCGGCCGGAAAGATCCCGGGCCATCGCCCGCGCAGGGGGTGCGCGGAACGCGCCCGGCAAGGAAGGGGAATTGGGAACATGCAGACACTGAAGGCCGTCGCGGCAGCCCTGCTGGCTGCCACGTTCCTGTGGGCAGCGCCGGCCGCGGCGCAGGAGTCCACGCTCACCAAGGTGCTGGAGTCCGGCAAGCTGCGCGTCGGCACCACCGGCGATTGGAACCCGATGTCGATAAAGGATCCGGCCACCGACAGCTACGCCGGCTTCGACGTCGACGTGATGACCGAGCTGGCAAAGGACCTCGGCGTAGAGATCGTCTTCGTGCCGACCGAGTGGAAGACCCTGGTGCCCGGGATCGTCGCCGACAAGTACGACATCTCGACCAGCGCCTCGATCACCGCCCAGCGCATCCGCAGCGTCGGCTTCACGAATTCCTACTACACCCTCGGCACGGTGCCGCTGACCCAGAAGAAAAACGCCGAGCGCTTCACCTCCTGGGAGGACATCAACCAGGACGGCGTGACCGTGGCGGTGACCCTCGGCACCAGCCAGGAACAGCAGGTGAAGGCCCTCTTCCCCAAGGCCACCATCCGCACCATCGAGGCGCCGGCGCGCGACTTCCAGGAAGTGCTGGCCGGGCGCGCCGACGTGTCGGTCACCAGCAACGTCGAGGCCTCCAAGCTGGTCGAGGCGCACGACGTTCTGACCATCGTGCCGGTCGAGGAACCGGCTGCCCCAGCCGACATCGCCTTCCTGGTCGCCCAGAACGACCAGGTCTGGCTCAACTACCTGAACCACTGGATCAGGATCAAGGAGAACGAGGGCTTCTTCGACGCGCTGACGGAAAAGTGGATTCCGCTCAACTGACCGGCGGCCAACAGTAAATCTCGAACGGACGGCGCGGGGCCCCGGGTCTCGCGCCGCCCGGCTTTGTCGACCGGGCCTTTCATGATCGCACCGCAGCCTCGTTTCTTCGTCACCGCCTGCGCGCTCCTCGCGGCAATGCTGCTGCTGAGCGCCTGCGGCAGTGGCTGGGGCTGGTACGAGGTTTTGCCGACGACGCCGCGCGGGCGCGACAACTTCGTCTTCCTGCTCAGCGGCTTCTGGCTGACCATCGCCATCTCCGGCGTGTCGATCTCCTTCTCGGTGCTGATCGGCCTGCTGGTCGCCCTGCCCGGCCTCGCCCGCGACAAGCGCCTGCAGTGGTTCAACCGGATCTACGTCGAGATCTTCCGCGCCATCCCGATCCTGGTGATGCTGCTGTGGACCTACTACGGCCTGCCGATCCTGCTCGGCATCTCGATGACGCCGTTCCTGGCCGGCGTGGTGGCGCTGGCGCTCTGCGACAGCGCCTTCGAGGCCGAGATCTTCCGCGCCGGCATCCAGTCCATCGAGCGCGGCCAGATCGACGGCGCCGACTCCCTCGGCCTCAGCTACCTGCAGAAGATGCGCTTCGTCGTCCTGCCGCAGGCGATCCGCCGCATCCTGCCGGCCATGGGCAACCAGTTCGTCTACATGCTGAAGATGTCGTCGCTGGTCTACGTGCTGGGCCTGCCCGAGCTGACCCGCCGCGCCAACGAGCTCTCGGTCACCGTCTACCGCCCGCTGGAGATTTACACCGTGCTGGTGCTGGAGTACCTGGTGCTGATCCTCGTCGTCTCCTGGCTGGTGCGCCGCCTTGAAAAGCGCATGGGCGCCAACGTGCTGCAGGCGGAGCGGTAACTCGGACTCATTGAAATGCCGCGGATTTAACCGAGGCTCAGGCTCCCGGCAGCACGCGGATCGCCTCGGCGGCAGCGAGGTAGAGGTGATAGAGGCTGCTGGATGGCATGCCCGGACGGATGAGCCTGCCGTCGCTGTCGGTCTGCTCGCGCCAGTCCGGGCGATCGAGATCGGCGAAGGTCGTGAAGAGAGCGGCCAGCAGTTGCTGCGCGCGATTCAATGCCTCAGGGTCACCGAAACGTTCGTACACCGCCAGGGCCGCCTTCACCGCCTCGGCCTGCGGCCAGAGGCGCTTGCGGCCGCCGGCGAGCACGCGGCCCTCCGGATCGAGCGCCTCGAAGACGACGAAGGGAGCCTTGCCGTCGCGGTCGACGCCCTTCCCCCAGGCCCAATCGTAGAGCGGACGCAGGGCCGCCGCGGCCGTCTCGTCGCCGGTCAGCGTCGCGTAGCGGTGCAGCAGCCAGGCCCACTCAAAGAAGTGCCCGGGCTCGCGCAGGCGGCGGCCCTCCTGCGGGACCTCGTTCCAATCGCCGTCGAAGAATTCGATGAGCTGGCCTCCGGCGGCGTCGAAAAAATACCGCTGGAAGAGCCCGTAGATGCTTTCCGCACGATTCAACCAGCGCGGATCGTCGCTGGCCTCGTAAAGCGCCAGGAAGGCCTCGAGCAGATGCATGTGCGGGTTCTGTCGGCGTGGCAGCGGCAGCGCGGCGTCCGGCGCGACCTGCTGCTCGCTGTAGCCATCGAAGGCGCCGCCGCGCGCCTGGCCCAGCGCGACGTCGAGGAAATCCATCGTCTCCTCGGCCCTGCGCAGCACCCGGGCGTCGCCGCCGGCGCGGTAGAGCCAGGCCATGGCCAGCAGCAGGAAGGCGTGGTCGTAGCTGTCCTTGCTGCGGTCGAGCGGCTCGCCGGCGAGGTTCAGGCGGTGGAACCAGCCGCCCTCCCCGCCATCCCAGGCATGCTCTTCGAGAAAGGCGAAGGCGCGCTGCGCCGGCGCGAATCCGACGTCGCTCAGGCCTGCGGCGGCGGCGTGGGAGAAGACGTAGATCTGCCGCGCCTGCACGCGCACGCGGGTGTAATCCTCGGCGCTCGGCGCGCCGGACAGCCCGAACTTCTCGACGAAGGCGCCTGCCGCCGGGTCGAAGCCCGCCGTCGCCCAGAACGGCAGCAGCACATCGCGCAACCAGGGCCGCAGGCGTGCTGATGGAAAGGCTGGAGAAATCTGTGGCATTTTTTGGCGAAGCTTCTTCTTGCTAGGGCCGGCGCGTCGCCGCCTCCATACTGTGATGTGCAAGTCATAGCAAGCAGGGCAGCGTGTCTCCGGGGCGCGTCTGCGGAGAAATTCGTCGCCAACTGCATCAACCAGCCGGTTGCATAGTTCAGGCCGGCGGGTAGTATTGCGCAGGCTTTGGACCCTCCGCCAGGCGCTCTTGCCGGAGTAAAGATCGAGCGTTGCGGCGAAGCTGACTGGCGTCGCGGCGGAGCGTTTCCTTCTGGCTTTGTACCGTTGCTCGAACGGCTTGGCATTCCTTGCCCCGCCGTTCCGGGGCGGCGCGCCGGCCGCGAGGGTATTGAGTGGGGGTGATGACGGCCAACCAAAAGCTTTCGGGCGGCTCAGGCTATGCTCTCGAGCGCATCGGGATCTTCCGGGACCTCGACCCGCGCGAGATCGAGCGCTTGACGCAGCGCGTGAACTGGCGGAACTACAAGGCCCACCAGCAGATCATCGGCCACCAGGAAGTCTCCACCGACGTCTACTTCATGGTCTCCGGCACGGTGCGGGTGATCCTGTTCTCCAGCGCCGGCAAGGAGGTCGCCTTCCGCGACATCCAAGCCGGCGAATGCTTTGGCGAGTTCGCCGCCATCGACGGCGCGCCGCGTTCGGCCAACGTTATCGCGCTCACCGACGTCATGATCGGCTCGGTCTCGGCGGAGACTTTTCGGGCGATCCTGCAGGAGGTCCCTGCCGTCTCCATGGCCATGCTGACCTACCTGACTGGTATGGTCCGCTCGCTGAGCGAGCGCATCTTCGAGTTCAGCACCCTGGCGGTGAAGAACCGCATTCATTCGGAACTGCTGCGCCTGGCGCGTGAGGGCCAGCACGAGGGCAACTGCGCACGCATCTCGCCGGCGCCGACCCATGCCGACATCGCAGCCCGCATCAGCACCCACCGCGAGGCGGTGACGCGGGAGCTGAACGACCTGACCAAGAGCGGCCTGATCCAACGCGACGGCCGCACGCTGATCATCAGCGACATCGGTGAGTTGGAGCGTCTGGTCCACGAAGTGACCGGCGACTGACCGGCCTTTCGGCGGTCCTTCCCGCAACGTGAAAAGCCCCGTCCGATGGGCGGCGGACGGGGCTTTGGGGCTCACTGAAAAGGTCCGTCATCGTGGCTTGAGGGAGGACCTCCACAACAACGATCCTAAGATAGGGCGGCCGGGCCGGCGCCACTGTGGGATTTGCCACAAGCCCGTGCAGAAAGCCGCCCTGCCCCGGAGAGTTCCCGCAAATCCGCCGATTTTCGGGCCCCCGGGGCCAGCGTTCCCGCCCTCCCCGGCCGCATACCCCCTCGGTAGTACCATGCCTGTGCCGGCGCCGGCCGGGGAGGGGTCGTGCTAGGCTTCTCAATCCTTTGTTTTACGAGGACCCCTCCGGTCCCGTCCTTCGCGTCCCCCAGCCTGGCAGGAGATTCCCCCTCGATGATCGATTCGCAGAACCAGGAAACCAGCCGGCCAGCCGGCCCACGAGACCGGCGTTGCGCCGTGGTAGCCGCCGGCATCGAGCCCGGACCTCTCTTGGATGCCTTGCGCAGCGTGCCTCATACCCGCGTCGGGGACATCTGCATCTTCCCGTCCAACGGCCGTGGCGAGCCGGAAGCCGACTATCTGATTCTCGCCGCCAACGACAGCAGCCGCTTTCTCAGCCTGGAGGACCAGATCGATCGCTGGTCCGGCCAGCGCACCCGGGTCCTGCTGGCGCTGCCGGAGTCGAAATGCGCCATGCTGGGCGAACTGCCGCGCCGCGCCGACGGGCTGATCATCTTGGGCTCGGGCCTGAAGTACCTGGAAGAGAGCCTGAAGCTGGCCGAGGACGGCTATTCGATCATGCCCGTGGCCGCGGCCGGGGGCGCCAATGGAACCGGCCACATGGAGACGCTTTCGCGTCTCAGCGCGAGCGAGCGTGCCATCTTGCGCCTGCTCGCCGCCGGCGACAGCAACCGCAGCATCGCCGAAACGCTCGAGGAGAGCGAGGCGCGGGTGAAGTCCATGGTGCGGGCCATCCTCATCAAGCTGGATTGCCGCAACCGCACAGAGGCGGCGGTGCTGGCGGCGACGGTGCTGCTGCCGTTGCTGGACACCCTAGCCGAGGACGAGGTCCAGGAACTCGACGATTAGAACGGTACGGAAGAAGCGCGAGGACGGGATCATCCGGCGGGAGAAGCCTTAGGAACCCCTAACGTGTTTGTTGGGGGCCGCGCCGTTGGGACACGCAGGCCCCCCGCGCCAGCGGCCGCCGCCGGTTTCCCGGGGGCGCCTCAGGCGCGCGGGGTGGGGGGCCAGGCTGCCTGCCTAGCCCATCATCTGCGACAGCACCACTTCCTTGGTCCGCGGGTGCGAACGCGGCGCTTCGCTCGGCTTGCCGAACGGCAGGCCCGGTGCCAGGCCGTGGTTCAGGGCCCAGATTGCAGCCTGGGTGCGATTGCCGGCCTTGATTTTGCGCAGCAGGCTCTTCATGTGGACCTTCACCGTTGCTTCGGTGATCTCCAGGCGGTTGGCAATCACCTTGTTGGCGTCGCCGATGACCAGGCAGCGCAGGATCTCCAGCTCGCGGTCCGACAGGCCGTAGCTCTCGATCCCCTTGCCGTCGACCGGCCGCACGCCGCCCGCGCCGTTGATCAGCGCCATGGCCAGCTCGGTCGGCATGACCTTCTGGCCCAGCATCGCCAGCTTCAGCGAATGGATCAGCGCCTCCAGCGAGATGTCCTTCAACAGGAAAGCATCGGCTCCGGCATTGAGGCAGGCCGCCAGGGTGTGCGGATCGCGCTCGTCGGTCAGCACCGCCACCGGAACCCCCGGCAGGGCTTCCTTCAGCTGCTGCAGGTCCTGCACCAGTTCGGCGACCTCGCCGCGCAGTTCGACCAGGATCAACTCGGGCGCCAGATCGTCGTCGAGATCGTCGAGGTCGCCGACGCAGCTCAGCTCGGTACTTACATCGAACGCGCTGCCCCGCAGCAGGCTCTTCAAGCCCTCGAGGAACAGCCGGTTGCGGCCGATCAGTAGTGTGTTCACCTCAGACATGATTGATTGCTCTCCCGTCCCCTAGTTCCACCAACCCCTTGGTCCTGCCAGTCCGATCTGCCCGGGCTCTGCCCCGCTCGGGGCGCGCGAAACCGCCTGACTGACGCTGCCAAGGCTACGCTGGAGGAATCGGTGGGTCTGTGCGGATTACCACAGAAGAGATCGCTTCTATTTTTCGTTGTTTTGCCAGTCACTTGATCTGGCGGAGGCCGCTCAGAGCGGGGGCGAGGCGCCGAGCGAGGCCCAAAACAGCGCGGCCCCAAGCAGGAGCAGAAGGCCGGCGCCGAGCAGCCCGAGGCCTCGGTAAGCGGCCTCGACCCAGCGCCCGTTGGCGCCCACGGCCGCCAGGGCCAGACGCTTGGAATAGAGGGTCAGGACGGCCAGCGTCGCTACCGTGACGGCGGTGCCGAAGGACATCGCGAAGGTCGCCGCCACGCCGGCGAGGAACACGCCGTGCGCCAGGGCGAAGAGCAGCACCAGCACGGCGCCGCTGCAGGGACGGATGCCGACCGCAAGGACGATACCGGCCGCCTTGGAGACCACGCCCGCCAGGCCGCGGCCGTCGGCCGCCGTGGCGGCGGCGAGCCGCGCCGGGTCCGGCAGGTGGTCGTGGCCGCAGCCGGGACCGTGCGCGTGGTCTTGATGGTGGTGGTGATGATTACCGTGATGGCCATGCCGCTGGCCGCGGCGCAGCAGCGACGCCAGCAGCCAGGCCCCGACCAAGGCGACCAGGCCATAGCTGGCGGTCTCCAGGTAGCCCACCGAATCCCTGACCTTGACCCCCGCCATGTCGAGCAGGATCGCCAGCACGCCGACCAACAGGATGGCAGAGAGGCCCTGCAGCACCGACGCCAGGAAGGCCAGCAGCACACCGCGCCTGACGGCGGATTCGTTGGCCAGCAGGTAGGCGGAGATCACCGCCTTGCCGTGCCCGGGTCCGACGGCATGGAACACACCGTAGAGCAGCGAAATGCCCATGAGAAAGGCAGCCGCGGCGATGCCGCCCTCCTGCAGTCCGCGCACGGCGGCGGCGAGGCGGCGGTGCAGGTCGCGCTGGATATCGTGCAGGCCGGTAAGGCTGCGCTGCCAGAAGCTGCCGGACTCGGCAGCGGCGGCGGGCGGATTGCCGCCCGGCGCCACCAGCGCCGTCTGCGCGCCCGCCTCTCCCCCAGCGAGACCGAGGGCGAGACCGAGACAAAGGCAGGCGGCGGCAAAGAGGCGGCGCAACGCCACGCGAAGGTTCACTGGGTCGCCCCTGCCGCGTCGCAGACGATGGCGATGGTCGTGGCGTAGAGAGCGCCGATGCTGTCGCTGGTGGCGGGATCGAGGAAATCCGCCTCCGAAAGGTTCAGCGTCTCGCCGGGTCCGCCCTCTTCGACCACCACATGGCAGCTCGGCGGCGGCGATCCGGCCAGGCTGACCGGATCCTCCAGGGCGGGCTCGATGGCGATGTAGAAGGTCGGGTCGTAGCTCTTGAAGCTGACCTGCGCACGGCGCGGATCGACCGGCGTCTCCAGGGGAATCACGAACTCCAGGCTGAGGATGCCGTCCTCGTAGCGGGAGCCGTACTCGCTGACCGTCCCGTAGGCGAGCTCGGCCCCGTCGGCGACGATCTGGGTGAAGTAGCGGTATTCCTGCAGCGAGGTCACGTTGAGTTCGGCCAGCGGCCGCAGCTCGGCGGGCTCCAGCTTGCCGTCGCCGTTCTGGTCCAGGCCCTCGATGGCGAAGAGGCTGTAGAACTCGTCGAAGCGCCAGGATACGCGCAGCGCCGAGATGCGCTGCTGGTCGTCGAAGATCACCTGCGCGCGGGCATCGATCCAGACGTGCGGATGGGCCCCGGCACTGCCCGGTGCGGCCACCGCAGCCGCCAGAACCACGGCCGCGACGGCGCCGCGCGCCCCGCAATGCTTCATTCTGCGCATCCTGCCTCCTCGAAGGCCGCCAGTCTTGACGCGATGATTCGAACAAATGGTTAACGCAAGCTAGGCGGACCGGCTGGGATGCACAAGCACCCCCGGCGACACCAGCCAGCCCGTTCTCCCGCCCCCTTGCCGTGTTTCAATTGTTTCAGGGGTCGGACAAGCCTGCGAGCCGCCGGCGAAAACCGCCGCGACGACCCCGCTCGCCGCATCAAATCATTGTTATTGGGCAAAAAAATGGCAGCGCAGCGGACCCGCCCTGCGGCCTGCCCAGACTCTCGCGGCCACCGCGGGCCGGATCCACGGACGCCAACCCCTTCGCAACCGCGAACAATTGATACCCAAAGCCGCGCGACGAGACATCAGGGCGAAACAGCGGGCCTCTATATCACGGGCCGAGGCTGAGCGGCGAACCGTTGGAGGACACCGGATCGCCGTCGGCTTGGGCGAGCAATCAACCGAAACCGAAATCGATGAACCTGGTGATGAGAATGAGCAATTCAGACGTTTTCGGCTCGCCGATGATCCTGACCGGCCGCAATGCCGTCAGCCCCTTCGGCGCCGCCATCTATCACAATTCCAGCGCGACGGTCGCGGCCAAGACCGGCCGCAACCTGCTGCAGACGCTGCGCAGCCTGCTGATGCCGGCGGCACGGGACCGCCGCATCCGCAAGACCGTGGTCGAGCTGGCGAAGCTCGATGACCGCACCCTGCGCGACATCGGCCTCGATCGCACCATGATCGTCAGCGTTGCACAGGAAGCCGAGGCAGGCAAAAGCCGCTGGCATCGCCGATAGGCAAACCGTGAGCCCGCCGGGCCGGCGCGATGGGGAAGCGCCGACCCGGCAGGAGCCGCGGAAACCTCCGCGGTCCCAGGGCTCCAATCCGGGCAGGTCAAGGGATGGGAGAACCCTCAGAACGAGCAGACCGTAGAAAGCCGCAAACCGATGGTTTAGCGGCCGCGGCGCGCTTCGCGCAGCCGCCTTTCCTCTGGTGCGCTCCTCGGCTAATCTGCATCGCGCCCTCGGCAAGTGCCCCGACTGCCCGCCCGGGCGGCCATGTGTTGATGCAGGGGGTCGCCATGTCCGCGCCGACAACCAAGCGTCCGCCGTTGAAGAAGCCGCGCACCGGCGCCGGGCTTCGCGACGGCCTGCGCGGTGATTTCCTGGCCTTGCTCGAAGGGCGCCTGCCGGCCGCCTTCTATCGCGGCCGCCTGGATCACGGCATCCTGCGGCTCAACTATGTCGGCGCGCGGGCTGCCGGGCTGACCGGGCGCGACCCCACCGAGCTCTGCAGCATGGACGATCCGCTCGGCGGGCTGATTCACCCGGACGACCGCGCCGGCTATCGCGACGCGCTGGCGCAGGCAGCGGCCGGCGGGGCCGCCAGCATCGAATACCGCCTGCAAGACGACGTCGGCGCGCCCCGCTGGTGCCGCGACGAGATCTCCCTGGTCGAGGGCGAAGTCGTTGGCATGCTGCTCGACCTCGGCGCCGCGCCGCGCCCGGGCCCAAGCGAGGCTGAAATCGTCGGCCAGCGCCGGGCGATCATCGAACAGGCCTCGCACCCGATCTTCCTCAGCGATCCCGACGGCCGCATAGTGGCCTGCAATCGCGCCGCCGGTTCGCTCCTCGGCACGACCGGCGCAGAGGTCAGCGGCCGCGACTTCGCCGAGGCGCTGCTCGGCAGCGACGGGCAGGCCGCCTACCGGGAGGTCGTTGCCCGGCTGCTGACCCAGGACGACGAACTCTCTGCGCCGACGCCGCTGCGCATCGCGGCGCGGCGGCACGACGGCACCAGCCTGCCGGTCGAGCTGATGGCCAGCGTCCTGACCTTCGGCGGCAGCCGCACGGTGGTCACCGAGCTGCACGACATCAGCGACCGGGTGAACGCCGAGGCCGAGCTCAACCGGGTCTGGCGCCTGCTGCGCGACGCCGTCGACAACATCCCCAACGGCTTCGCCATCTACGGCGAGGACCAGCGGCTGATCCTCTGCAACGCCGCCTATGCTGCGCTCTACGACTGCACACCCGAGGCGATGGTCGGCTCGACCACCACCGAGAACTACCTGCGCGTCCGCCCGAAAATGAAGAGCTTCGACGGCCGCGACGTGGCCCAGGACGAGGCGGCCGATGCCTGGATGAACGACGACACCCTGTGGCTGAAGAAGGTCGTCGCGTCGGAGAAGGAGCCGGTTGAGTTCCAGCTCAACGACGGGACCTGGCTGCAGACTTCGACACATCCGATTCACGGCGGCGGCCGCGCCTACGTTCGCACCGACATCACCAAGCTGAAGCGTATCGAAGAGTCCCTGCGCGAGAACGAGCTGCAGTTCCGCACCCTGGTCGAGAACAATCCGCTGCCGCTATGGCTCACCGACACCTACAGCGGCGTGGTGCTCTATCACAGCCCGGCGGCGGCCGAGCTGCTCGGCTACAGCTGGCCGGTCACCGAGCACTACAAGTCGGTGCGGTCCTTCGCCACGCACGACGAGCGCGAAGCCTGCACCAACGAGCTGATCGAGAAGGGTCGCCTGGACGCGCGCGTGACCAGACTGCGGAAGGCCGACGGCACCGAATTCTGGGGCGCCGTCTCCTCGCGCCTGGCAATGTTGGGCGGCCGCACCATCTCGATCGGCACGGTGGTCGACCTGACCGACCAGATGAGCAAGGAAGCAGAGCTGCTCGAGGCGCGCGAGACCCTGCAGGATGCTGTCGAGTCGTTGACCGAGGGCTTCGCGCTTTACGACGCCGACGACCGCCTGGTGATGTGCAACCAGCGCTACCGTGACTTCAACTTCATGAGCGCAGACTTGCTGGTTCCCGGCACCCGGTGGATCGACTTCATCCGCACCGGCGCCGAGCGCGGCCAGTATGTCGGCGCCGAAGGCCGCGTCGAGGCTTGGCTGGAGGAGCGCAAGCACCTGCGCCGGAAGTTCTGCACCGACATGGAGTTCCAGCAGGCCGACGGGCGCTGGTTCCAGTTCTCCAACCAGCCGACCCGCCAGGGCGGCATCGTGGTGACCCGTACCGACATCACCAACCGCAAGGAGATGGAGCGCGCGCTCCGGGAGAGCGAGAATCTGGTACGCTCGATCCTCGAGGCCGCGCCGGTGCCGGTCGTCATGGTGCGCGCCGAGGACGGCCTGGTGATCTACGAGAGCCCGGCCTCGCGCAAAATATTCGGCCAGCTGCAGCAGTCCGGCGAGCCCTCTTACATCGGCGATCTCTACGTCGACCCGGACGAGCGGCGGCGCTACCTGACGCTGCTGCGCGAAAAGAGCACGGTCGAAGGCTTCGAGGTGCAGCTGCGGCGCGCCGACGGTCAGCCGATCTGGGCCTCGCTGACCGCCAGCCTGATCGAGTACCAGGGCGAAGAGATGATCGTCGCCAGCGCCCACGACCTGACCGAGCAGCGCGCCGCCGAGGAGCAGATGGCGCGCCAGCGCGACGCCCTCTATCAGAGCGAGAAGCTGAGCGCCCTGGGATCCCTCCTCGCCGGCGTCGCCCATGAGCTGAACAACCCCCTGTCGGTCGTGGTCGGCCACGCCCAGCTGCTGAAGGAGACCGCCGGCGACCAGCGCACCGTCGAGCGCGCCACCAAGATCGGCAACGCCGCCGACCGCTGCTCGCGGATCGTGAAGTCCTTCCTGGCCATGGCGCGCCAGCGACCGCCGGAGCGCCGCGCCGTCGACCTGCGCGACATCGTGCAGGCGACCCTCGACGTGACGGGCTATTCCCTGCGCACCGCCAACATCGAGACACGGCTGGAGCTCCACCCGGACGTGCCGCCGGTGTGGGGCGACTCCGACCAGCTGAACCAGGTGGTGACCAACATCATCGTCAATGCGCAGCAGGCGATGATGGATGTCTCCACGCCGCGCGTGCTGACCATCCGCGACGTCTACGATGCCGCGAAAGGCGAAGTCACCCTGACTGTGGCCGACAGCGGCCCCGGCATCCCGGAGGAGATCCAGAGCCGCATCTTCGAGCCCTTCTTCACCACCAAGGATATCGGCGAAGGCACCGGCGTGGGCCTGGCGGTCAGCCACCGCGTCATCGAAGCGCACGACGGCCGCATCCGGGTCGACAGCGCCCTGGGCAAGGGTACGGTCTTCACCGTCACCCTGCCGGCCAGCACGGCCGAGACCGAAGCGGCTCCGCAGCAGCCGTCGGCGCAGGACGCCGCACCGGCCGCCAGCATCCTGATCATCGACGACGAGCCCGAGGTCGCCCAGATGCTGGGCGACATCCTCGCCGCCCAGGGCCACCGGGTGGTGACTGCCGGGTCCGGCCAGAAGGCGCTGCGCCTGATCGAGGGCGAGCGCTTCGACGTCATCCTCAGCGACGTGCGCATGCCGGAGCTCGATGGGCCGAGCCTCTATGCCGCCCTGGAGCGCACCGAACCGGCCCTGCTGCGGCGCACCGCCTTCATTTCCGGCGATACCCTGAGCCCCTCGGCCCGGGTATTTCTGCAGCGCGTACAGCGGCCCTTTATCGAGAAGCCCTTCACATTGGAGGAGGTGCGCGCCCTGGTCGGGCGCATTCTGAACGACAACCGGCGTCCGCCGCCGGCCTCCCGCGCGGGCTAGCGCAGATGGAAATTGCAAGGCAAGGAACCTTCGGTATGCAGGGGCAGAAGCACATTGTCGTGGTCGACGACGAACCGGGCATCCGCGAGACGATCCAGGAGTACCTGGAGCTGCACGACTTTCAGGTGACCGCCGCCGGTGGCGGCGAAGAGCTGCGCCGGGCGGTCGACCGCAACGACGTCGACCTAGTGCTGCTGGACATCCGCATGCCGGGCGAGGACGGGCTTTCCCTGGCACGCTTCCTGCGCGCCGAGAAGGAGGTCGGCATCATCATGCTGACGGCGGCCGGCGAAGTGGTCGACCGCATCGTCGGCCTGGAGATGGGCGCCGACGACTACCTCGCCAAGCCGGTCGATCTGCGCGAGCTGCTGGCCCGCATCAAGGCGGTGCTGCGGCGCAGCGAGCGGGCGCAGGAGGAGGCCGAGTCGGGGCTGGCCGAAGGCGTTCGCCTGGCGCGCTTCGGCCGCTTCACCCTCAATCTCGATTCCCACAAGCTGTTCGATGCCGACGGCGGCGAGATCGCGCTGACCGGCATGGAGTTCGATCTGCTGAAGGCCTTCGCCGACAATCCCAACCGCGTGCTGAGTCGCGACCAGCTGCTGAACCTCGCGCACAACCGCGACTGGGAACCCTTCGACCGCAGCATCGACATCCGCATCGCCCGCATCCGCCGCAAGATCGAAAGCGACCCGGCCAAGCCGCAGGTCATCAAGACCGTGCGCGGCGCCGGCTATATCTACTCGACCGCGAAGGGCTGACGCCAAGGCCTCTGCTCTCAGTCAACTGAGCGGCTGCCCTGAATGCCTGGCTCGAGGCCGGGCATGACGGCGGTGGCGTGGCGACGTGATCGAAGTGACCCAGAAGCGTGACCGCAGCGTCACATTAAAGTCATTGCCCCGGCGTTAGACTCCTTCCCGTTGAACAAAGCTTCCGAATGCGCGACACGCAGCCGGGCGGCAAACCGCTCCGACTGCGGGCGTAAGAGGGACAAGCTGTCCCGGCCATGAAAGGTGGCGCTAAGTCATCTAGACAACCGGATGTTATCGGGATGCCGCGAAGGCGGGCAACGGAAAGCGGGCGGAGGACCACGATGCTGCAGATTCAAAACCTTACCAAGACGTTCGGCGCGACCTGCGCGGTCAAGCAGGTGAGCCTGGAGATTCCGGAAGGCCAGATGGTGGGCATTATCGGGCGCTCAGGCGCTGGCAAGTCCACGCTGCTGCGCCTGGTCAACCGACTGCTGGAGCCCAGCAGCGGCAGCATCGCCTTCCACGGCACCACCGTTACCGGCCTCAAAGGGCGCGCGCTGCTCGCCTGGCGCGCCGACTGCGCCATGATCTTTCAGCAGTTCAACCTGGTGAACCGCCTCGACGTGCTGACCAACGTGCTGGTCGGACGCATCAACCGGCATGGCCCCCTCTCCTCTCTGGCCAAGCACTTCACTGCGGCCGAGCGCGCCCTCGCCATCGCGGCGCTCGATCGCCTCGATCTCGCCGACCAGGCGCTGCAGCGCGCCGATACCCTCTCGGGCGGCCAGCAGCAGCGCGTCGCCATCGCGCGCGCCATGCTGCAGGACCCCAAGGTGATCCTCGCCGACGAGCCGATCGCCTCGCTCGATCCGCGCAACGCCACCCGCGTCATGGAGGCGCTGAGTGCCATCAACCGCGAGGAAGGGCTCACCGTGCTCTGCAACCTCCACACCCTCGACACCGCCCGCAACTACTGCGACCGCATCGTCGGCATGGCGGCCGGCGAGGTGGTTTTCGACGGCAGGCCCGAGAGCCTGACCAAGGCGGCGGTGCAGCGGATCTACGGCACTGCCGGCGCGGAGGAGGAGATCGCCGAATCGGTCACCTCAACCAGCCTGCCGGCCTTCGAGCCGGAGCGCCGGAGCGCCGGCGCCAGGATGGCGCTCACCGCCTGAGTTCCCGATCGGCGCCCGGAAGCCACGGCGCCCGCAACCCACCCTAAGGGAGATTAGTCTGATGCAATGCACATCATTCCTCGGGACCGCGCTGATGGCCGTCGCGCTGTTCGCCGGTTCCCACAACGTCGCCACCGCCGAGGACTGGAAGTCCGAGGTCAAGACGGTCCGCTTCGGAATCCTCTCCAGCGAGAACGAGAAGGACAGCATCAAGCGACACCAGAATTTCAAGACCTACCTGGAGTCCAGCCTCGGCGTGCCAGTGGAGCTCTACACCGCTTCTTCTTTCGATGGCGTGATTCAGGCCCTGGCCGCCGACCAGATCGAATTCGCCTTCCTCGGCTCCTCTTCCTACGCCGCCGCCTGGACCGAGACCAACGGCGGGGTGGAGCCCCTCGTCTCCCGCCAGCAAGACGACGGCAGCACCGGCTACTACTCCGTCGTCACCGTGCGTTGCGACAGCGGCTACAAGTCGATCGAGGATCTCCAGGGCAAGACCCTGGCCTTCGCCGACCCGGACTCCACCTCCGGCTACGCGGTGCCCTACTTCAACCTGCTGAAGCAGGGCTACAACCCGGAGACCTACTTCGGTGCCACGCCCTTTTCCGGCGCGCACGAGACCGGCGTGCTCGGCGTAGTGAATGGGCAGTTCGACGCCGCAGCCACCTATATCACCAATGACATCGCCGGCATTCCCCAGCGCATGGTCGAGAAGGGCATGATCAAGGCGGGCGAGATCTGCTGGATCTGGACCTCGCCGGAAATCACCTCCGGCCCCCTGACGGCCCGCAAGAACCTGCCGGGCGAGCTGAAGTCCGCCATGAAGCAGCTGATCATGGAGATCCCGCAGAAGGACCCGGAGGCCTTTGCCGAGATGACCGGCAACCCCAAGCAGGTCGGCTGGATCGAGGTCGATCACGAGCGCTATGCCTGGATCATCGAGATGCGCGAGGAGATCCGCAAGATCCGACGCAACCGCGGCAGCTGAGCCGAAGCAGCTGTCGAAGGCCGGCACCAGGCAGGTGTCGGCCTTTGCCTTACCCCGACCCCGAGCAAGCAGCGATCGGAGCCAGGAGCGTGACGGACCTTCCTTTCACGTCGTCATCCCCGACCCTCGCCTCCCCCGGCAACGACAGCGCCGCCGTGGCGCGCTTTCAGGACCGCTATGCGGCGATGATCCGTCGCAAGCGGTGGACTGACTCCCTCTTCCTGCTGGGCTTCGCGATCTGTCTCGCCTTCAGCGTGGTGATCGGCGATTTCGATCCGGTGAAGATCTGGAACGGCCTGCCGCGGCTGCACGAGTTCATCCTGAAGATTCTCCCGGTGCTGCGCTGGGACAGTCTCGGCGCCGACCTGGCCGAGTGGTTCCTGCCGGTGAAGCTCTGGCTCAAGCTGCTGCTTGAAACCGTGCTGATCGCCTTCCTGGCCAGCGTCTTCGGCGTCTGCGGCGCCTTTCTGCTGAGCTTTCCGGCCTCGCGGAACCTGATGCGCAACAGGGCGATCCTCTTTGCCAGCCGGCGCCTGCTGGAGATTGCCCGCACGGTGCCGGACCTGGTCTACGCCTTGATCTTCGTGTTCTGCTTCGGTATCGGCCCGATGGCCGGCGTGCTGGCCATCGCCGTGCACACCATGGGGGCCCTCGGCAAGCTCTACTCGGAGGCCAACGAGAACATCGACATGAAGCCGGTGGAAGGGCTGCGCGCGGCCGGCGCCAACTGGATGCAGATGGTGCGCTACGCGGTGGTGCCGCAGGTGCTGCCCAACCACGTGAGCTACACCCTGCTGCGCTTCGAGATCAACGTGCGCTCATCCTCCATCATCGGCTTCGTCGGCGCCGGCGGCCTCGGCCAGGAGATCCGCACCGCGATCTCCTTCCAGTACTACACCGACATCTCCGCGCTCTTCCTCATCATCCTGCTGACCGTCGTCAGCATCGACCTGGTCTGCGAGCGCATCCGCCACGGCTTCATCGGCAGCGAAGGCCTCAAGGGCTGAGGCCCAGGAGAGACGAAATGAGACAGCCCAGCGACATCACCGCCGTCGAGATTGCCGCCGCCCGAGTCCGCCTGCCGCGCGCCTTCGCCGAGCCGCCGGGCCGGGTCTTCGCGAAGGGGGCCGCCTGGAGCCTCTTCGCCGCGGTGGTGCTCTACGCCCTCGTCGACTTCAACTTCTCGCCCCAGCGCATCTGGGATGGGCTCGGCAAGCTGGGCTTCGTGCTCGGCTTCATGCTGCCGCCCTATGTCTGGCCGAGCTGGGAGCTCTTCATGGAGCCGGTCGCCGCCATCGCCGAGACCCTGGCCATGGCCTTCCTCGGCACCCTGCTGGCCGCCGTCGTCGCCCTGCCGCTCTCCTTCCTCGGCGCCAAGAATATTCTGCGCGTCGAGTGGATGCGCTTCGGCGTCAGGCGCGGCTTCGATACCCTGCGCGCCTTCGAGCAGCTGGTGCTGGCGCTCATCTTCATCCGCGCCTTCGGGCTCGGCCCGCTGGCCGGCATCTTCGCCATCATGGTTTCCGACATCGGCTCGCTGTCCAAGCTGTTCTCCGAGGCCATGGAGAACATCGACCGCAGGCAGGTCGAGGGCGTGCGCGCCAGTGGCGGCGGCAACCTGCAGGTGATCCGCCTCGCCATCCTGCCCCAGGTCTTGCCGGTGATGCTGTCGACCTCGCTCTACTACCTGGAGTCCAATACCCGCAGCGCCACCATCCTCGGCATCGTCGGCGCCGGCGGCATCGGCTACATGCTCTACGACCGCATCGGCGCCAACAACTGGGACGAGGTCATATCGATCATCCTGCTGATCCTGGTGACGGTCTACGCCATGGATGCCTTCTCCGGCTGGCTGCGCGGCCGCATCATCGGCAAGAACGACTACCGACC
Organism: uncultured Pelagibius sp.; assembly: GCA_964472095.1. Lineage (GTDB taxonomy): Bacteria > Pseudomonadota > Alphaproteobacteria > Kiloniellales > Kiloniellaceae > Pelagibius. The sequence continues at coordinate 56,816 of CAYYIV010000018.1, read as the reverse complement.
CTGAGCAAGGACCTGCGCACAATGAGCGAAACCGCCACCCTGCCGCCCGCCGCCAAGCCGCAGAAGAGGCTGGGCGAGGCGCCGCTGATCCACGAGGGCGCCGCCGTGGTCGACTGCGACCTCGGCCGCTACACCGAGATCGGCCGCAACACCGCAATGAGCCACACGCGCTTCGGCGACTACAGCTACATCACCTGGGGCTGCCACGTGACCAGCAGCGAGGTCGGCAAGTTCTGCTCCATCGCCGCCCAGGTCCGCATCAACCCGGGCAACCACCCGGTCTGGCGCGCCAGCCAGCACCACTTCTCCTACCGCAGCCGCCAGTTCGGCCTCGCCGAGGACGACGACGAAGAGGTCTTCGCCTGGCGCCGCGACAACGCCGTGACCCTGGGCCACGACATCTGGATCGGCCACGGCGTCACCCTGCTGGCAGGCGTCAGCATCGGCACCGGCGCCGTGGTCGGTGCCGGTGCCGTGGTCAGCAGGGATGTCGCGCCCTACAGCATCGTCGCCGGCGTGCCGGCCCGGCCGATCAGGGAGCGCTTCCCGGCCGCGATCGCGGAGCGCCTGCAAACGCTCGCCTGGTGGGACTGGAGCCACGCGCGGCTGCGCGAAGCGCTGCCCGACTTCCGCAAGCTCGGCATCGAGGCCTTCCTGGAGAAGCACGACGGCTAAGCCAATACTGGATTGTCACCGTCGGGCTTGTCCCTACAGGATTTAGCCATCACCTGCAGCAGAGGCTGTGTACAGGCATTGCGGCTGCACCGTGCGAGATGGGTGAAGTTCGCAGGGTCAAGCCCGAGCATGACGACCGGACTCAGTTGATCCCGAGCATCTCCTTGGCCTGGGCCAGGGTGTCGACCGACTGCTGGTGCTGGCCGGCGCTGTGCAGCTGCTGGCCTTCGTCGCGCAGCGCCATAACTTCGGCCTTCTGCTCGTCGGTCAGGCTGGCGGTCTGCAGGGCCGCATCGATCGCGGCGATATCGGACGGACATTGGAAAGCAAAGGCCGGCCCGGCCAGCGCAAACGACACGACGGCGGCGGAAATCAGAGTCTTCATGGCGAAGCTTCCTCCGTTGGGTGTTCCTGAGGGCTGGGCAGAGCGGCAGTAACAGTCAAACCCGGCGCCCCGGGGCTCCGCCAGCGTGAATCGCTGTGACCGCAGCGGAAGGGGTTCACATCCCCGTGATCGGCGCCGGCTCCAGCTCCAGGGTCATGAAAACGCTGTTGGGATCGAGGACGTAGTCGGCGAAAGGCGGGCAGACCTGGAAGCCGGCACCGGCGTAGAGCGCACGCGCCGGCGCGAAGGCCTCCATGCTGCCGGTCTCCAGGCTGAGGCGCCGGTAGCCGCGCCGCCGCGCCTCGCCGAGGACGTGCGTCAGCATCGTCCGCGCGACGCCACGGCCGCGCGCCGCCTGCGCGGTGTGCATGGACTTGATTTCGCCGTGGTCCGGATCGAGAGCCTTCAGCGCGCCGCAGCCGAGCAGGGCCGGACCGTCCCAAACCGTCCAGAAGGTAACCTCGGGCGCCCGCAGGGCCTCGAGGTCCAGCGCATGCACGCTCTCCGGCGGCGAGGTCTCGCGCATGAGCTGCAGGTGCGCTTTCAGCAGGGTCGCGATCTCGGGCCCGCTGAGGTCGTCGACACGGATGAGCATGGTTGCTGTGCAGGAATCCGGCAGGTTGACGTGCCGGCAACTTGCCAGAACCGCCGCCCAGTCCGCAAGCGGCGCTGCCCCCTCACCCTCCCGCTTCGCGGGGCCCTCCCTCTCCCGCGAGGGGAGAGAGCAACTTTTGTTCCCTCTCCCCATTGTGGGAGAGGGTTGCGACGCCTTAGTGAGCAGAGCGAGCTTAGGCGAAGCTGGGTGAGGGGGTCTACGCCGCCCTACGCCACCCTTTGCCCGGCCGCATAGACCGTGCGCACCACCGGTTGCCCGTCGACCAGGCGTACGCGGAGGAGGTCGGCGCGCTTGCCCGGCGCGATCTCGCCGCGGTCGTCGAGGCCGGCGGCCCGGGCGGCATTCCGGCTCGCCATGTTCACCGCCGCCGGCAGCGTGAGGCCGATGTCGGCCTCCGCCAGGCACAGGGTGGCGGCCAGCAGGGAGACCGGCACGTAGTCGGAGGCCAACACGTCCAGCAGGCCGGCGTGCGCCAGCTCGATGGCCGAGAGGTTGCCGGACTGGGAACCGCCCTTCACCACGTTGGGCGCGCCCATGACCGTCACCATACCGCGTTCGCGCGCCGCCTCGGCCGCCAACAGGGTCGTCGGGAACTCGGAGATCGTCATGCCGAGGCGCGCGGCCTCTTCGACGTGCTCCAGCGTCTCGTCGTCATGGGCGGCGACGGCGATGCCGCGCTCCTGCGCCAGCTGGCAGATCGCGGCGCGGTAGGTCGGCGCGAAGGTGCGCGAGGCCTCGGCGTCGCGGCGGAAGCGTTCGTCGACCTGGTCCGCCGGCACGTGGAACAGCTTGGTCAGCACCTCACGGTACTTCTCCGGATCGGGGAACTGGCGCTGGCCGACGGTGTGCTCCATGACCGAGACCAGCTGCAGCAGCGGGTGGTCCATGTGCGGAGCGATCTGGTCGAGCAGCGTCGGGTCGGTCACCTCGCAGCGCAGGTGCAGCAGGTGCTGGCTGCGGAACAGGCCGAGCGCCTCGCCCTTCTCCACCGCGGCCATGATGCGGCCCAGCAGGTCGCGGCGCGTCTGGTCGGCGTCGCGCAGGCCGACCACCAGGGAATCGAAGACCGTGGTGATGCCGGCCGCCGCCACCTGGGCGTCGTGGGCGATGGCCGCCTGCAGCGGGTCCCAGTGCACCCCGGGGCGCGGTACGGCATGGCGCTCGCAGTGGTCGGTGTGCAGGTCGACGAGACCGGGCAGCAGCAGCTCGCCCCGACAGTCGAGGGCGCCGGCGGCGACCTTGCCGCCCTCCTCCACCGCCACGATCACACCGTCCTCGACGGTGACATTGCCGCGGAAGCAGGCCTCCGCCGTCACCACCTCCGCGTTGGCGAGCCGCAGCGGAATGCCGGCCTCCGCCGCAGCCTGTCGATCCAAAAGCTCTTCCTGCAGCATCACATCACCCGTTTTGCGTCACGCCAGACTGTCTTCACGAAGGGCCGCCCCTCGACCACCGCCACCCGCAGCAGGTCCGCCTTGAGGCCCGGAGCGATGCGCCCGCGATCGGAAAGGCGCGCGGTCTCAGCCGGATTGGCGCTCACCGTGGCCACCGCCTGCGGCAAGGCCATGCCGTGGCCTTCCCCGGTCAAGCGGAACGCCGCCTGCAAGAGGCTCGCCGGCACATAGTCCGAGGCCAGATTGTCGAGCAATCCTTCTGCGGCGAGTTCCGCCGCCGAGACATTACCGGAATGGGAGCCACCGCGCATCAGGTTCGGCGCGCCCATGACGATTTTCATGTTTCTTTCATGGGCCATCCTGGCCGCCGCCAGGGTGGTGGGAAACTCGGAGACCGTGATCCCCATGGCCGCCGCCTCCTCGACATGGGCCGGCGTCTCGTCGTCGTGGCTGGCGATGGCGAGGCCGCGCGCCTTGGCGCGGGCGGTGAGATCGCGGCGGTTCTGCGGCGCCACGGTCTGCGAGGCCTTCATCAGCCGCTCGATATGGGCATCGGCCTCGGCCTCGCTGAGGCGCAGGTTCTTCATGGTGCGCGCGCGGAAGCGCTGCACGTCCGGCGACTGCCGGTGGCCCGGCGCGTGGTCCATCAGCGACATCATGCCGACGGCGGCATGATCGGCCACCGAGTCGAAGAGTTCGACGACGCTGGGGTCGGTCACCTCGCAGCGCAGGTGGACGATGTGGTCGGCGCGCAGCACCGCTTTGTCGCGCGCCTCGCGCACCGCATCGATCATCGGCCGGAAGATCTCGTAGCGCTCCGGGTTCTTGATGCTGACACCGACGCAGACGCAGTCGAAGGTGGTGGTGACGCCGCCGGCCGCCATCTGGGCGTCGTGGGCCATCACCGCGGCCAGCATGTTCCACTGGGTGCCCGGGCGCGGCAATACGTGCTTTTCGAAGTGGTCGGTGTGCAGGTCGACAAGGCCGGGCAGCAGGTAGTCGCCGCCCAGATCCTCGGCACCCGGTATCGCCGTGGCGCCGGCGGCCACTTCCACGATCCGGCCGTCACGCAGATGCAGGCTGCCGTGGACCACCTCGTCCTGCAGCACGATCCTGGCGTTGGTGAAGACTTGAGCGGCCATCAGGCGGCGACCCTTTCCTTGGAGAGATCGAAGACGCGGTCGGCCACCGCCTCGCGCACCTCGTCGTCGTGGAAGATGCCGACGACGGCGGCGCCGCGCGCCTTCGCCTCGTTGATGAGAGCGACCACCACGGCGCGGTTGCCGGCATCCAGCGAAGCCGTCGGCTCGTCGAGCAGCAGGACCGGATAGTCCACCGCGAAGCCGCGGGCGATGTTCACGCGCTGCTGCTCGCCACCGGAAAAGGTGGCCGGCGCCAGGTCCCACATGGCCGCGGGAATGTTGAGCCGCGCCAGCAGGGCCTCTGCCTTGGCGCGCGCCTCGGCGAGTGGGACGCCGAGCGCATGCAGCGGCTCGGCCACGATATCGCGCGCCGCCACGCGGGGGATGACGCGCAGGAACTGGCTGACGTAGCCGACGCTGCGGCGGCGCACCTCCAGCACCCGGTGCGGCGCGGCACCGGCCATGTCGACCCAGCCGGCCTCCCCCGATCCGCCTGAATGGCGCACCCAGACGTGCCCGCTGCCGGGCTTGTAATTGGCGTAGAGCGAGCGCAGCAAGGTCGACTTGCCGCTGCCCGAGGGGCCGTAGAGCGCGACGCACTCACCGGCCGCGACCTCCAGGCTGAGGTTGGCGAAGACCGGCAGGCGCGCGCCACCCTGGACGTGCAGCACGAAAGTCTTGGTGAGCTTCTCGACGCGGATCATCACGGTTGTCTCTTTGCTTTCTTGCGTCATATCAAGTCAAACCTGCAGGACCGAGGATACCAGGAGCTGGGTGTAGGGATGATGCGGATCGTCCAGCACCTGGTCGGTGAGGCCGGTCTCCACCACCTTGCCGTCCTTCATCACCATCAGGCGGTCGGCCAGGAGGCGGGCGACGGCAAGGTCGTGGGTGACGATGATGGCCGAGAGTCGCATCTCGCGCACAAGGCCGCGCAGCAGGTCCAGCAGGCGCGCCTGCACCGAGACGTCGAGGCCGCCGGTCGGCTCGTCCATGAAGACCAGGCGCGGCTTGGTCACCAGGTTGCGGGCGATCTGCAGGCGCTGCTGCATGCCGCCGGAGAAATGCTTCGGCTTGTCGTCCATGCGGCCGAGGTCCATCTCGACCTTTGTGAGCCAGTCCTCCGCCTCATGCCGGATGGCACCGTAGTGGCGCGCGCCGATCGCCATCAGGCGTTCGCCGACATTGCCGCCGGCGCTGACGTTCATCCGCAGGCCGTCGCGCGGGTTCTGCATGACGACTCCCCAGTCGGTACGCAGCAGCAGGCGCCGCTCGGGTTCCGAGAGCGCGTAGATGTCGGTCAGGCCGCGCCCGCGCAGGTCGTACTCGACGATGCCGTTGGTCGGCACCAGGCGGGCGGAGAGGCAGTTCAGCAGCGTCGTCTTGCCCGAGCCTGACTCACCGACCACGCCGAGCACTTCGCCGCTGTGCAGTTCGAAGGAGATGTCGGCGCAGGCCAGCACGGGACCGAAGGCATGCGTCAGGTTGTGCACGCGCATGAGGGGGCTTGGAGTCTCCATGGTCCTAGGCCTCCCCGCCTTCGGCGCCGACCGCGGTGGCATAGGCTTTCGCCGCCGCCTCGGAGAGTTTGCCGCGGTGACCTTCGCTGCGTCGCCGGGCGCAGTAGTGTGAGTCGGAGCAGACGTACATCTTGCCGCCCTTGTCGTCGAGGATGACCTCGTCGAGGAAGGTTTCCTCGGCGCCGCAGAGGGCGCAGTTCTCCTCCCACTGCTGGATGGCGAAGGGATGGTCGTCGAAGTCGAGGCTCTTCACCTTGGTATAGGGCGGCACGGCGTAGATGCGTTTCTCGCGCCCGGCGCCGAACAGCTGCAGGGCCGGGAAGTCGTCCATCTTGGGATTGTCGAACTTCGGGATCGGCGTCGGCGACATCAGGTAGCGGTCGTTCACCATCACCGGATAGGAGTAGGAGGTGGCGATCTCGCCGAAGCGGGCGATGTCCTCGTAGAGCGAGACCTGCATCAGGCCGTATTCCTTGTAGGCGTGCAGCTTGCGGCACTCGACCTCGCGCGGCTCGAGCGAGCGCAGCGGTTCCGGCTGCGGCACCTGGTAGACGATGATCTGGCCTTCCGCCATGGGGTCTTCCGGCACCCGGTGGCGGGTCTGCAGGATGCTGGCCTCCGCCGTCGCCTCGGTGGTCGCCACCGCGGCGACGCGGGCGAAGAAGCGGCGGATGTTCACCGCGTTGGTGGTGTCGTCGGCTCCCTGGTCGATCACCTTCAGGGTGTCGTCGCGGCCGATGATGCTGGCGGTCACCTGCATGCCGCCGGTGCCCCACCCATAGGGCAGCGGCATCTCGCGCCCGCCGAAGGGCACCTGGTAGCCGGGCACCGCCACCGCCTTCAGGATGCAGCGGCGGATCATGCGCTTGGTCTGCTCGTCGAGGTAGGCGAAGTTGTAGCCGTCCTCGCCCGCAATCTCGCTTTGCTTCACGGCGGTCATCACTCGGCGGCCTCCATGCGGTCCTGGGCGTGGCGCTTGCGCAGGGAGCGGATCAGCTGCAGCTCCGACTGGAAGTCGACGTAGTGCGGCAGCTTCAGGTGCTGCACAAAGCCTGAGGCCTCCACGTTGTCGGAGTGGTAGAGCACGAACTCCTCGTCCTGGGCCGGGTACTCGATGCTCTCGTCGAGCTCGCGCGCACGAAGCGCCCGATCCACCAATGCCATGGCCATGGTCTTGCGCTCGCAGTGCCCAAAGGAGAGGCCGTAGCCGCGGGTGAACTGCGGCGGCCGCTCGGCCGAGCCGGCGAACTGGTTGATCATCTGGCACTCGGTGATCGTGATCTCGCCGATCTCGATGGCAAAGCCGAGCTCCTCCGGCACGAACTCCACCGCCACCTCGCCGAGGCGGATCTCACCGGCGAAGGGGTGGTTGCGGCCGTAGCCGCGCTGCGTCGAATAGCCCAGCGCCAGCAGGAAGCCTTCGTCGCCGCGCGCCAGGTTCTGCAGGCGCAGGTCGCGTTCGGCCGGAAAACGGATCGGCTCGCGCGTCAGGTCGGCGACCGGCGCCGCGTCTTCGAGCGCGATTTCCTCCTCGATCAGGCCTTCGTGGTTGAGGATGTCGGTAACCCGCGGGATCGCCACGTCGACGCCGCGCTCGGCGGTCTCGGCCTCCGGCGCGCCGACGCCCTCCTCCGCCGCCAGCGCGAAGTCGAGCAGGCGGTGGGTGTAGTCGTAGCTCGGCCCCAGCACCTGGCCGCCGGGCAGGTCCTTGTAGGCCGCGGAAATGCGCCGGCGCACCGCCATCCCGGCGGTCTCGATCGGCAGGCTCTCGCCGAAGCGCGCCAGCGTGGTGCGATAGGCGCGCAGCAGGAAGATCGCCTCCATGAGGTCGCCTTGCGCCTGCTTGATCGCCAGCGCCGCCAGGTCGCGGTCGTAGAGCGACCCCTCGGTCATCACCCGGTCTACGGCGAGCTGCATCTGCTCCTTGATCTGGGCCAGCGTCAATTCCGGCACCGCCGTATCGCCGCGGCGCTCCTCGGCGATCAGCTTGTGCGAATTGAGGATCGCCTGCTCGCCGCCCTTGACTGCTACGTACATGGCCTCAGCCCTCCGCCAGGATGCTGCGCGGCAGGCCGATGACGGTCTCGCCGCAGGTGAAGAAGATGTCGACGCCGAGCGGGAACTGCGCCGCGTTCAGGCGCCAGTCGTTCCAGAACCAATCCGGCAGGCCGGCCGGCGCGAAGCCGATGCTGTCGCGGATGCCAGGGCCGCGCAGCGTCACCGCCGGCCCTCCCTCCAGGTCGGGCAGCTGCAGCAGCAGGGTGGCCGCGCGGTCGGGATACTGGTCGATGCCCTGGGCGAAGAGCGCCAGCCGCGGCATGTTCTCCGGGTCGGTGACCAGGCCGAAGGCCGCCGTCTGGCTGCGCTCCACGATGGGACAGCCGCAGTGGAACTTCAGATAGGCGCGCAGCTGCGGGGTGTCGGCGATCCAGTCGATCCACAGCGGCGCGTCGAGATCGAGCAGGGTCAGCGCCGCCGCCGTGGTCGCCGGATCGAGCGGCAGCGGACCCTCCGGCGCCCCAGCGAGGTCGACCTGCCGGCCGGGGTGCGCCAGCGCCGTCAGCAGGCTGCGGAAGATGCGCTGCGAGTCGTGCACCGGATCGCTCAGGCCCGGCTTCAGCGCCGTGGTGTCGATGCCGCCCGAACCACCTGAACGTCCGGGAGCGACAAGGCCGTAGGAAACCGTCATCGCTCGTTCTCCCCGCGCACCAGGGTGAAGAAGTTCACCTTGGTCGAGTTGGCCTTGCGGCTGCGGTCGTCGCGCCGTGCGGCCTGCGCCGCCGCCAGCGGGGCGATCACCTGCCGCTCCAGCGCCGGCCGCAGCGCCGTATCCTGCAACAGCGCATCGAATACCGCCGCCAGCTCGGCATGGCGCTTGGAGCGGCCCTGCACGTAGCCGAGCCCGGCCTCCCCACTCGCCAGCCTGAGAGCGCAGCGCGTCACCGTCATCTGTCCAAGGTTGAACTGCCCGCCGCTGCCGCCGGTTCGGGCACGCACCATTACCATGCCGATCTCCGGCAGGCGCAGCCAGTCGTAGGCCGGCTTGTCCGCCAGGCCGTCCCAGGCCGTTTCCAGTTCCGCCGGCCGGGCCTTCGCCAGAACCGACATCCAGCGCTGGCGTGCCGCCGGCGCCGGGCCTTCTTGCCCGCCCGCTTCGTTCAAGGACGCAACCATTAGACAAGTCCCTTATTTGTCTAGACGTCGATACCTTTTGAAGGTAAAAAGAGACCTGCAGGATGTAAAGCAGATCTTCGTGAAGTTTGCATGACGGGACAGCGATGATGACATTGCAGCGGCGGGCCGGGATGGCGCTTTGGCGCCAGATCGCCGAGACCCTGGAGAAGGACATCAAGGAGCAGGTCTTCGAGCCGGGCCGGAGAATGCCCACCGAAGCCGAGCTCGCCGAGCGCTTCGCCGTGAACCGCCACACCGTGCGCCGCGGCATCGCCTTTCTGGAGCAGGAGGGCGTGCTGCGCGTCGAGCAGGGCCGCGGCACCTTCGTGCAGGAACGCATGGTCGACTACAAGCTCGGCAGGCGTACCCGCTTCAGCGAGAACATCCAGAAGCAGTCGCGCATCCCCTCGGGAGAGCTGGTGCGCGCCCTGGTCCTGGCGGCAGACGCCAACGTCGCCAGGAACCTGCACATCCGCAAGGGTGCGTCGGTCGTGCTGATCGAAAGCGTCGGCAAGGTTGACGGCCGGCCGATCTCCGTCGTCGCCCACCATTTCCCGGCCCGCCGCTTTCCCGACATGATCGAGGTCTACAAGCGCGCGCGCTCCGTCACCAAGGCGCTTGCCCACTACGGCATCCAGGACTACACCCGCAAGGAGACCCGCATTACCGCCCGGCTGCCGACGACCAACGAGGGCCGCCTGCTGGAACTGCCGCGCAGCCAGCCGGTGCTGGTCACCGAGTCCGTCAACGTCGATGCCGACGGCCGCGTCATCGAGTTCGGCTGGGGCCGCATGGCGGCCGAGCGCACGCAGCTGGTGGTGCAGCCCTGAGGCCGCATTCCCCCTCACCCAGCTTCGGCTAGGTTCGCTTCGCTCACCAAGCCTGCGCAGCCCTCTCCCGCCAGGGGAGAGGGCTTTTTTTGTTACCCTCTCCCCTCCGCGGGAGAGGGTTGTGTAGCCTTAGCGAACCCGAAAGGGTGAGCTTAGGCGGAGCTGGGTGAGGGGGAAGCAACACCCTCTGGACACCCCTGCCCGATCATCCAGTTTTTGTAACTGCAGTGTCATAGTCACATCATTCTGGCGTCACCGCCTTCCTCTTGGATGGACCAATCAAACCAAGAAGGGGACGTCGCCATGCTTAGCAAGATCACGTTCAAGAGAGCCCTGGGAGCGGCCGGCCTGGCCGCCGCCCTGGCCCTCACCGCCACGACTGCCGGCGCCGCCGACAGCATTCGCCTCGCGGTCACCGACGTCGAGGGACTGGAAACGCTGCAGCGGGAGTTCACGCCCTTCGCCACGCTGCTGAAGGAGGCCAGCGGCCTGGAAGTGGAGCTCTTCGCGGTGACCAGCCGCAACGCCGCTGCCGAGGCCCTGCGCGCCAAGAAGGTCGACTTCGTGCTGACCGGCCCGGCCGAGTACGTGGTCATGCAGAAGCTGACGAATGCCTATCCGGTCGTCGGCTTCAGCCGTCCCGACTACTTTTCCGCCATCGTGGTCATGGCCGACAGCGGCATCAACGTGCCGGCCGACCTGAAGGGCAAGACCGTCACCTTCGACGATATCGGCTCGACCTCCGGCCACCTGGGCCCGATGCAGCTGCTGGCCGACTACGGCCTCAACCCGCGCGAGGACGTGAAGGCCATGCACGTCCACCGCAATGTCGCGCACGAGGCACTGAAGCGCGGCGACGTGGCGGCCATCGGCGTGAACTACCGCAGCTGGACGGACCGTGTCCGCGCCAAGGATCCGCACCTGCAGCCCGGCGCCTTCAAGGTCATCGCCCGCGGTCCCGACCTGCCGAACGACATCCTGGTGGCCGGCCCGCACGTCGACAAGGACGTGGTCGCCAGGCTGCGCGACGCCTTCACCGAGAATTCCGACGCTCTCATCGCTGCCATCCTCGAGGGCGAAGACAACCAGAAATACGCCGGCATGCAGTTCCTGCCCGGCGTACAGGACAGGGACTATCAGTACATCCGCAACGCCTACGCCACCATCGGCTATCCCCAGTACGCAGACTTCGTAGGCAACTGATGTCGGTCGCTGCGGCTTATCCCCCCGTCCGGGCCAGCATCCGGGAAGCGGCGGCCTCCAAGGGGGCCGCCGCCACCGCCTGCGAACTCGCCGTGGCGGACCTGCACAAGTCCTTCGACAAGATCCGCGTCCTGAAGGGCATCAGCTTCGCTGTCACGACCGGGGAGTCGGTCGCCCTCATCGGGGCCAACGGCTCCGGCAAGTCGACCTTGCTGCGCTGCTGCCTGCGCCTGCTGGAGCCTGATGCCGGCTCCGTCCGGCTGCTCGGGCAGGACATCGCCGGCCGGCCGGCGCCCGCCGCCCTGCGCCGCCTGCGCGCCCAGGTCGGCTTCGTCTTCCAGCGCCACAACCTGGTGCCGCGGCTTTCCGCGCTGACCAACGTGCTGCACGGCGTCCAGGCCCGCCATGGCGGGCCGCGATCCTGGTTCCACCCCCTCGCCCGCAAGGCCGACCGCGAGGAGGCGCTGCACTGCCTGGAGATGGTCGGCCTCGCCGACCACGCCGCCAAGCGTGCCGACACCCTCTCCGGCGGCCAGTCGCAGCGCGTCGCCATCGCCCGCGCCCTGATGCAGCACCCGCGTCTGGTCTTCGCCGACGAGCCGGTGGCCAGCCTCGATCCCTCCGCCGGCGAGGAAGTGATGGAACTCTTCGTCCGCCTGATGCGCGAGGAGGGCGTGACCTTGCTGTTCACCTCCCACCATCTGCGCCATGCCCTCGACTTCGGCGATCGGGTGATCGCCCTGCGCGGCGGCGTCAAGCTGCTCGACGCGCCGACCGCCGGGCAGAGCCTCGACGCCCTCAAGACCGTCTACGCCTGAGCCGGTCCCAGCCTCATGCCGCGTCCCGCGCCCGCCAAGCCCCGTCCCCTGCCGCCGCGCTTCGAGCGGCCGGGCCTGCTGACCTTCCTGGCCTACCTGCTGGCGCTCGCCTTCTTCATTCTGGCCATCGAGGGCGCCAGGATTTCCCTGTCCGATCTGGCCACCGGGCTGCCCTACATGGGCGACCTGCTTTCGCGCATGGTGCCGCCCGACATCAGCCGCATCGGGCCGATTTCCCGGGCGCTGCTGGAGACCTTCCAGATGGCGCTGGTGGGAACCGCCCTCGGTGTCGTCTTCAGCCTGCCGCTGGCGATCTGGGCGACCAGGCGGCTGACGCCGCACCCGCTGGTCTACTACGCCGCACGCGGCCTGATTTCCTGGTTCCGCACCGTGCCGGACCTGATCTGGGCCCTCTTCTTCGTGGTCACCGTAGGGCTCGGCCCCTTCGCCGGCACCCTCGCCCTCATGGTCGACACCATGGGCTTCTGCGGCAAGTTCTTCGCCGAGGCCATGGAGGAGACCGAGGCCGGTCCGCAGGAGGCGCTGACGGCGCTCGGCGCCCGGCGCAGCGGCGTCATCTGCTCGGCGGTCATTCCGGCGGCCATGCCGTCCTTCATCAACACCTCGCTGTTCAGCCTCGAGAAGGCCACCCGCTCCTCGGTGGTCCTGGGGCTGGTCGGCGCCGGCGGCATCGGCATAGAGTTGAAGGTCGCGATGGACCTCTTCGAGTATCCGACCGCCGCCACGATCATCCTCTGCATCTTCGCGCTGGTCATGGTGGTGGAGCGGGTCAGCAGCAGCCTGCGCCAGCGGATTCTTTAACCCAAGCGATCGGAGTAAAGTCGCCATGAGCATGCAAGAATGCGCCCAGACGGAAACCGCCTACCAGGCCTGGAACGACCATTGGCAAAGCGAGAGCGGGCGTGCCGACTGGCTCGAACCCGATCCCGACGTCGCCGCCGTCGTGCCGCTGCTGCGCGGCCGCGGCGCCCGCAGCGCCCTCGACCTCGGCTGCGGCGTCGGCCGCCACGCCTGCTTCCTGGCCAGCGCCGGCTTCGAGGTCCAGGCGATGGACGCCAGCGCCTCCGGCCTCGACTTCGCCGCCCGCCAGGCGCGCGACGTCGGCCTCGACGTCACCTTCCGCGACGGCCTGATGACCGAACTGCCCTACGCGGACGCCAGCTTCGACTACGTGCTGTCGTTCAACGTGATCTATCACGGCGATGGCAGCGTGGTGGCCCGCGCCATCTCCGAGATCCACCGCGTGCTGAAGCCCGGCGGCCTGTTCCACGGCACCATGCTGTCGAAGCGCAACAGCCACTACGGCCTCGGCAAGGAGATTGCCCCCAACACCTTCGTCGTCGCCGGTGCCGAAGGCGACAAGGGCCACCCGCACTTCTATTGCAACGCCGCCGAGCTGGTGAAGCTGCTCGAGGACTTCGAGCTCCTGAGCCTCTTCGACCGCGAGCACGAGCGCCCCGGCACCTACCACTGGCACCTGCTGGCCGAGCGCGGGTGACGCGCCCTCACAACGTGGTGTAAACGGTGGCGATCTCGGCAGCGAGGCGGGCGTTGTTGCGCACCAGGGCGACGTTGGCCTCCAGGCTGGCGCCGCCGGTGAGCTGTTCCAGGCGTGCCAGCAGGAAGGGCGTGACCGCCTTGCCCTGCACGCCCTGGCGCGCCGCCTCGGCCAGCGCGGTTTCGATGTGGCCGGCGATCTCCGCCGCCGGGATCTCCGCTTCCCGCGGGATCGGGTTGGCGACGACCAGCCCGCCGCCGAGCCCGAGCCGCCATTTCGTCGCCATGACCGTGGCGATCTCGGCCGCGCTGTCGCGGCGCAGCGGCACCGGCAGGCCGGAGCTGCGGCTGTAGAAGGCCGGCAGCTCGTCGCAGCCGTAGCCGATCACCGGCACCCCGAAGGTCTCCAGCACCTCCAGGGTCTTGGCGAGGTCGAGGATGGCCTTGGCGCCGGCGCAGACCACGGCGACCGGCGTGCGCGCCAGCTCCTGCAGGTCGGCGGAGATGTCGAAGCTTTCCCTGGCGCCGCGGTGGACGCCGCCGATGCCGCCGGTGGCGAAGACCCGGATGCCGGCCAGCTGGGCGCAGATCATGGTGGCCGCCACGGTGGTCGACCCGACACCGCCGGCCGCCAGCACCGCCGGCAGGTCGGCGCGGCTCACCTTGGCGACCTCCCTCTCGCCGGCCAGGCGTTCCAGCTCGGCCGCTTCCAGGCCGATGCGGATCCTGCCGTCCAGGATGGCGATGGTGGCCGGCAGGGCGCCGGCGGCGCGGATCTCCGCCTCCACCGCCCTTGCCGTCTCCAGGTTGCGCGGCGCCGGCATGCCGTGGGTGATGATGGTGGACTCCAGCGCCACCACCGGTATGCCGACGGCCAGCGCTTCGCGCATTTCCGGCAGGATCACCAGACTGTCGTGCATTACGATGCCAGCCGGTCCAGGGCGTCCGACGTCAGCGCCGGACTGACACTGTCGAGGGTCTCCACGGTCAGCCGCGCGGCGGCCAGGGCGCGGCGCCCCGCCACCGTCGGATCGCAGCCGCGCAGGCGCGCTTCCAGGAAGGCGGCCGCCAGAGCATCGCCGGCCCCGGTGATGTCGACCACCCGGTTGTCGAAGCTCTCCAGCATCGCTGTCTCCTTCTCTGCGGTGGCGTTCCGCCAGGCCACGCAGATCCCCGCGTCGCCCAGGGTCATCACCACCTCGCCCGCCCCTGCCGCCAGCAGGGCTGCCGCGCCCGTCGCCGGGTCGAGGCCTTGCGCCGCGACCTCCAGCAACGCCGCCGCCTCCTGCCGGTTCACGAACAGCAGATCGCAGGCCGCCAGCAGGGGACGCAGGCGCCGCACCTTGGCCGGCGACACGCCGTTCACCGCCAGCCGGCACGAGTCGCCCCGCAGCCCGGCAAGGAAGCCTAGCGTCTCCGCCGGCAGATTGCAGTCGGCGAAAATTGCGTCGGCCTGCCAGAGATCCGCCGGCAGGCCCTGCAGCAGCGCCGGGGTGATCTCGTCGTAGATCCGCATGTCGGCGACCGCGACCAGCATCTCGCCGTCGGGCTGCAGCGCGATGAGGTGGAAGGCGCTCGGCGCCGTTTCCGAGCGGGTGATGCCGCGCCGGTCGAGCGGCAGGCTGCGCAGGGCCTGCAGCATCGCCTCGCCCTCCGCGTCGGAACCGAGACGGCTGACCAGCGCCACCGACGCACCGAGCCGCGCAAGGTTCTCCGCCGCATTGCGGGCGACTCCGCCGGGACAGCCGCGCAGCGCCACCGGGTTGGAGGCCCCCTCGACGAAGGGCGCGGTGGCGCGCGCCTTGCGATCCAGATGGCAGGCGCCGACGACGGTAACCTTCACTGGCCGTTCGATCTCTGCAACTCCCTGCTCCGGCACGGCCCCTGGTCCAGCACCGCCATTCGCCCACGACGAAGAACTGGCAGGCACACTTCGGCTTGGCAAGTCTGCCTGTTCTTGTGCTTAGATATTCTCATGCTGCCGCCGTCGGCATCCTCGCCGGGGCTGCTGACTGCCTGCCAGAACCCCACTACGGCCTTCGGAGTCCCCGGGGCTTCTTTTGCCGGCGAGCGCTTTTCCGTGGCCCACGATCGAAGGGGGTGATCACAGTGTCCCTGATACAGCGGCTTGCAGCGGAATTCATCGGTACCTTCTGGCTCGTGCTGGGCGGCTGCGGCAGCGCGGTCCTGGCCGCCGCCTTCCCGGAACTCGGCATCGGCTTCGTCGGCGTCTCCCTGGCCTTCGGCCTGACCGTCGTCACCATGGCCTATGCCGTCGGGCATATCTCCGGCGGCCATTTCAACCCGGCGGTCACCGCCGGGCTCTGTGCCGCCGGGCGCTTCGGCACCGGCGAGGTGCTGCCCTACTGGCTGGCCCAGGTCGCCGGCGCGATCCTGGCCGCCGCCGTGCTCTACCTCGTCGCCAGCGGTGCGCCGGGCTTCGACCTTGCCGGCGGCTTCGCCTCCAACGGCTACGACGATCACTCCCCGGGCGGGTATTCCCTGCGGGCGGCCCTGGTCATCGAGATCGTCCTCACCTTCGGCTTTCTCATCGTCATCCTCGGTTCGACCGATGCCCGCGCGCCCGCCGGCTTCGGCCCCCTCGCCATCGGCCTGGCGCTGACCCTGATCCACCTGATCAGCATCCCGGTGACCAACACCTCGGTCAATCCGGCGCGCAGCACGGGACCGGCCCTCTTCGTCGGCGGCTGGGCTCTGCTTCAGCTCTGGGCCTTCTGGGTCGCGCCGCTGATCGGCGCCGTGCTGGCTGGCCTGTTCTATCGCGCGGTCTGGGCGGTGCGGCCGAAATCGGCCTGAAGGTTCCGCCCATACGCCGCGGGGAGGCTGCATTCTCGCCTCGGATCCGCCGCGAGGAAGTGAGAAACCGGTAGTTGGCGGCGGCGCCGGCAACTTCGCCATGGATCGCCCCGGTGTGGCGGGTTATATCCCTCATTCGATGAACTCTGAGTTGAGATCTGTAAGCGGGCCGCGAGGGCGCCGGAAACCGACGGCGGCCGCTGCCCTGGCCGCCCTGCTCGCCGCCTTGCTGACACTGCTCTCCGTCACGGCGGCTGTCGCCCAGGCAGGCGCCTACGAGGCGGAGGAAATCAGCCAGAGCCGCGACCGGGTGCTGGCGGACAGCCGCTACCAGACCGAGCGGCCGGAGCCGGAACAGCGGCCCGAGTTCGAGCCCTTCACCATCCCGCCGTGGCTGGCCGAGACCATTTTCTGGGCGGTCATCGTCGGCGTCGCCGCCCTGGTGCTGTTCTTCCTCGTCAACCTGCTGCTCGACTTCGCGCGCGACCGCACCGCCTTCAAGCGCAACCGCGACCGCCCGGCCGAGGGGATCCAACGAGTCGAGACGCCCTTGGCCGAGCGGCGCAGCATCGACCCCCGCAGCCTGGCGGAGGCCGATCAGCTGGCCGCCGAGGGCCGCTTCGGCGAGGCCATCCACCTGCTGCTGCTGGTCGCCATGGAGCGGCTGCACCGGGAACTCGGCCCGCGGGTGGCGCCGGCCATGACCAGCCGCGAGGTGCTCCGCCTGCCGGCGCTCCCCGGCGCCACGGTGGAACCCCTGACCCGCATGGTGCAGCTGTCGGAGATCAACCATTTCGGCGGCCGTCACGCGGCAGCGCCGGACTATCGCGACTGCCGTGCGGACTTCCTGCGCTTCAACGGCGAAGAGCCGGTAGCCGCATGAATGCCGGCAGCATGAGTGGCGGCAACGGCGTGTTCTCCTTGCGCGCCGTCGGCCTGCTGATCGGCGTCGGGCTGCTGTCCTTCGCGGCAGCGGCGCTGGTCGGCATCTACGCCGACCCGCAGACCGAGGGTACTTCCGACAGCAATGCCTATTCCTACTCCGCCATCGGCCACAAGGCCTGGACGGAGATCCTCGAGGAGCTCGGCATTCCCGTCGTGCTCAGCCGCAACGAGTCGGCGGCAAAGGCCTACAGTGGCGATGGCCTGCTGGTCCTGGCGCAGCCGAACCGCGACGGCGACGGCCTTGCGGGGCTGGACCGCATGACCGAAACCGACCGGGTGCTGGTGGTGCTGCCCAAGTGGAGCGGAGCTCCCGATTTCGAGAACCGGCGCTGGGTCCGGTCGCTGCGCCTGCTGGGCAGCGCCGCGGTCGAGGAGGTACTGCAGGCCATCGACGAGGATGCGACGCTGGTGCGCAGCGAGGGCGCGCAGGACTGGCGGAGCCCCGACTGGGCTGTCCGGCCCAGCCTGAGCGACCCGCAACTCATCGCCGCGGGCGACATCACACCGATCGTCTACAGCGAGGCCGGGGTGCTGCTCGGCGAATACCGCAGGAGCGGCACCACGATCTGGGTCCTGGCCGACCCCGACATCATCAGCAACAGCGGCATCGACGAGGGCGACAACGCCGCCTTCGCCGTCGAGATGATCGCCGCCCTGCTCCCCCCCGGCAGTGCGGTGGTCTTCGACGAGACCATCCACGGCTTCACGGTGTCGCCCGACCTCTGGCAGGCGCTGCTCAGCTTTCCGCTCAACCTGGCGATCCTGCAGAGCCTGCTGGCCGTCGCGATCCTGGTCTGGGCGGCGACCGGCCGCTTCGGTGCCCCGCTGCCGCCGCGCCCGCGGCTCGAGGCCGGCAAGCAGGTGCTCATCGCCAACACCGCCAGCCTTTTCGAATACGCCGGCAACCTGGCCGACATCCTCCGCCGCTACCGCGAAGCCTGCCTGCGGGACCTGGCACGCCGGATGCACATTCCGCGCGAAATCACTCTGCACCCCGATGACCGCGCGCTGATGCATTGGCTGAACCAGGTCGGCGACGCCCGCGGCACCAGCCAGCGCTACAGCGAGGTGAACGCCGAGGTGAACGCCGCCGTCGGCGGCCCGAATACGCCGGTCACCCAAGTTTTGCGCGCGGCGCTGCACCTCTACAGATGGAAACAGGAGATGATACATGGACATCGAGCCGATCCAGACGGTCTGCACCCGGGTCCGGGAACAGGTGCGCAAGATCGTGGTCGGACAGGACGCCGCGCTTGACCTGATGCTGGTGGCCCTGCTGTCGGAGGGTCATGTCCTGCTGGAAGGCGTGCCGGGAACCGCCAAGACGCTGCTGGCGCAGTCCTTCGCCAGGTCGCTCAGCCTCGCCTTCGGGCGCATCCAGTTCACCCCGGACCTGATGCCGGGCGACGTGCTGGGCACCAACCTCTTCAACTTCCAGACCAGCGACTTTCGGCTCACCAAGGGACCGATCTTCACCCAGGTCCTGCTCGCCGACGAGATCAACCGCACGCCGCCGAAGACCCAGGCAGCACTGCTGCAGGCGATGCATGAGCGCAACGTCACCATCGACGGCCAGACCCACACGCTGGGCGACGACTTCATGGTCATCGCCACGCAGAACCCGATCGAGCAGCAGGGCACCTATCCGCTGCCCGAGGCCCAGCTCGACCGCTTCCTCTTCAAGCACATCCTGGACTACCCAAGCCGCGCGGAGGAGCGCGCCATCGTCGTCCGCCACGGCCACCGCACGGTGATGCCGGATCTGGCGAGCTTCGGCCTGGAAGCCGTTGCCGACGCCGCTGCCCTGGCGGTCGCCCGCCGCACCATCGCCGGCCTGCGGCTTTCCGACGAGTTGATCGACTACATCGTCGACATCGTGCGGGCGACGCGAGAGCTCGAGTCCCTGGAGTTCGGCGCCTCGCCGCGATCGGCCAACATGGTCGCCACCGCCTCGCGCGCCTATGCCGCGATGCAGGGCCGTGACTACGTGATCCCGGACGACGTGAAGTTCATCGCCCTGCCGGCGCTGCGCCACCGTGTCGTCCTGGCGCCCGGCGCCGAAATCGAGGGCCTACAGGCCGACACCGTGCTGCGCCAGATCCTCGAGCAGATCCCGGCGCCGCGGTGATGAAGGCTGTCGCTGCAAGGCGCACTGGGTCGCCGCCGTTGCGACCACTTCACTGTCACCCTAGGGCTTGTCCCGAGGGTCCATGGTCCAGCGGCGAGGTGGCGGCTCAATGGATGCTCGGGACAAGCCCGAGCATGACAGCTTTTTGGTGGCGAGGACGTTGCGCTCTTCGCCTCTCGCCGACACTCCATCGTCGCCCCGCCACGATCATGGGGCGCCCCGCATGATCCGGCCGACGCCGCGCGCCGTGGCGGTCTTCGCTGTCGGCATTCCGCTGGCATTCGCGGTGCTCTTGGCAGACCCCGACCTTTGGCCATATGTGCCGGCCTATCTTTTCTTGGTCTGCTTCGCCCTGCTGCTCGACACGGTCTTCTCCCTCGCACCCGGTCGGCTGAACGTGCAGGTGAAGCTGCCGCAGCATCTCTACATCGGCCAGGCTGAAGACTTCCAGGTCTACCTGAACGCCGGCTCCGACCGCCGGCCGGTCATCGAGCTGCTCTGCGACGTCGGCGACAATCTGGACCGGCCGCAGCGTCGCCTGGCACCCTTGAATCGGGATGGCGAAGCGCTGGTGCCCTTCCGGCTGGAGGCCCGCCGCCGCGGCAAGGCACGCATCGAGCGGCTCTGGCTGCGCTGGCGCGGGCCGCTCGGCCTGGTCTATCGCCTGCGCATCGTGCCGGTCGAACATGAGTTCTCGGTCGCGCCCAACGTGAAGGCGGTGCGCCAGACCGCCCTGCAGTTTGCCGACCCCACCG
The DNA here is from genome assembly GCA_964472095.1 of uncultured Pelagibius sp. GTDB lineage: Bacteria > Pseudomonadota > Alphaproteobacteria > Kiloniellales > Kiloniellaceae > Pelagibius. The sequence goes on along the minus strand of CAYYIV010000018.1, from coordinate 36,896 downwards.
CGCTGCACGGCGTCAAGCCGCAGTACCAGCAGGGCGAAGGCTCCGAGTTCGAATCCCTGCGCGAGTATGTGCCGGGGCTCGATCCGCGCTCGATCGACTGGAAGCACTCGGCCCGCCACCTCAACCTGCTGTGCAAGGAGTTCCGCAGCGAGCGCAACCACCAGATCGTGCTCGCTTTCGATACCGGCCACCTGATGAGCGAGCCCCTGGCCGGCATCGCCAAACTCGACCACGCAATCAATGCCGGCCTGCAGCTCGGCTACGTCTCGCTGCGCGCCGGCGATCGCATCGGTGTCTTCGGCTTCGACTCCCAGGTGCGCGTGACCAGCCAGCCGGTCGGCGGCATCGCCTCCTTCTGGCGTCTGCAGCGCGCCGCCGCGGAGTTGGCCTACAGCCCGGAGGAGACCAACTTCACCCTCGGCCTGTCCTCCCTGGTCGGGCGGCTCGACCGTCGCTCGCTGATCGTCCTGCACACCGAGTTCGTCGACACCATCACCGCCGAGCTGATGCTGGAGAACGTCGAGCGCCTGGCCGGACGGCACGTGGTGCTCTTCGTCTGCCTGCGCGATCCGCTGCTGGTCGACACCGTCGACAGCGAGCCGGCCAGCCTGAACGCCCTGGCCCGTTCCGTCATCGCCGACGAGTTCCTGCGAGAGCGCCGCGTGGTGCTGGAGCGCCTGCGCCGCCTCGGCGTACACTGCCTCGATGTCCGTGCCGACCAGATCGGGCCGACGCTGATCAACCGCTACCTCGAGATCAAGCGCCGTGAACTCATCTAGCTTGCGCCGACCTGAAGGAACCTGATCCCACATGAACCTGCCGCTGAAAAGCTTCGAGTTCCGCCGCGAGCGCGAAAACTCCTGGCGCGAGCTGGAGGACATGGTGACCCGCGCCGAGAAGCGCGGCCTGAAGTCGCTGCCGGCCGAGGATCTGCTGCGCCTGCCGACGCTCTACCGCGCCACGCTATCCTCGCTTTCGGTGGCGCGCTCCATCTCGCTCGACCAGAACCTGCTGAACTACCTGGAGAGCCTCTCGGCGCGCGCCTACTTTCAGGTTTACGGATCACGGTCGAGCCTGCTCGAAGGCATCGTGCATTTCCTCCGCTATGGCTTTCCGGGCGCCGTGCGCGCGGCGCTCTGGCCCAACCTGCTTTCCGCGCTCTGGATGACCCTCGGCGCGGCCATCGGCTTCCTGCTGGTGCAGGCCGACGCCGACTGGTACTACAGCTTCGTCGGTGCCGACATGACCGGTGGGCGTACGCCGGCCGCCTCCACCGAATTCCTCCGCGACGGGCTTTACGACGGTGCAGAGACGGCTGCGGACAGTCTGTATGTCTTCGCGACCGCGCTGTTCTCTCACAATGCCGGCATCGGCATGTTGGCCTTCGCGCTCGGCTTCGCGCTCGGCGTGCCGACGGTGCTGCTGCTGTTCTACAACGGCCTGACGCTCGGCGCCTTCCTCGCGCTCTACGATTCCCGCGGCCTGACCTGGGACGTCATCGGCTGGCTCTCGGTGCACGGCACCACGGAGCTCCTGGCCATCGTGCTCTGTGGCGGCGGCGGGCTGGTGCTGGCTGCGGCGATCGTCTTCCCCGACCGGCAGACGCGGCTGGAGAGCCTGGCGCGGCGCGGCCGCGCCGCCGGCACCCTCATCATGGGCGCCGTGCTGATGCTCTTCATGGCCGGCCTGCTGGAAGGCTTCGCGCGTCAGCTGGTGACCGACATCACCAGCCGCTACCTGATCGGCAGCGTCATGCTGGCCTTCTGGCTCGCGTACTTCACCCTCTGCGGCAGGGAGCGGCGCCATGACAACGACTGATGCCGCCGCCCCTGAATCCCGTGGAGCGGCGCCCGAGCTCAAGGCCCGCAGCCGCGGCGAACGCCGCCTGCTGACCCCGGAGGGCGTGCCGCTGAACTTTCAGCTGGCCGAGCGCGGCGAGCGCGCCGCCGCGGTGCTGATCGACCTCATCATCATGTTCACGGCCATCGCCGCCCTGGTGCTGGCCTTCTTCTTCGGCCTGTCCTGGATCGGCATCAACGGCGTGTTCATCGGCCTGATGATCCTCATCTCCTTCCTCATCCGCAGCTTCTACTTCATCTATTTCGAGCTGCGCTGGCAGGGCCAGACCCCAGGCAAGCGTGCCCTCGGCATTCGTGTGATCGACCGCCGCGGCGGCTACCTGCGGCCCGACTCCGTCTTCTCCCGCAACCTGCTGCGCGAGGTCGAGCTGTTCCTGCCGATAACCCTGCTGGTGACGTCCGGCGAAGGCAGCGCCGGCTGGATGAACCTGCTGACCCTCGTCTGGGTGGGGATCTTCCTGTTGCTGCCCTTCTTCAACAAGGACCGCCTGCGCGCCGGCGACATCGTGGCCGGCACCTGGGTGATCTCGGCACCGAAGGCGCTGCTGCTGAGCGACGTCGCCGAGGGCGCGACAAGGCGCAAGGGTATCGCCGAGGCAGTGGACCCGCTGTTTCCCTTCAGCCGCTCGCAGCTCGAGATCTACGGCATCTACGAGCTGCAGACCCTGGAGGACGTGTTACGGCAAAGCGGGCCGCAGCGCGCCGAGACCCGCAGCGAGGTTGCCAGGCGCATCCAGCGCAAGATCGGCTGGACCGGGGACGAGAACGTCGATGCCGAGCGCTTCCTGCAGGCCTTCTACGCCGCCCTGCGCGCCCACCTGGAGGCCCGCATGCTGTTCGGCCAGCGTCGCGAGAACAAGCACAGCGGCAAGGCGCCGCCGGACGCGACGAAGCGCCGCTGAGGGGTTGCCTCGCTCACCGTGCTGACGCGGCGGCGGCGAGTTGGGCGGTACTGACGCCGTCCTTGGCAACGCGCAGCTCGTGGTAGACCACCGCCACGAGAACCGCCAGAAAGACCGTGGTGAAGAGCTGGATCGCCGTTTCGATGATCCCGCCGGCGAGCGTCATCGCGCCTTCCCGGGGCAGCAGGAAGTCGAAGGGCAAAGTGACCAGGGCGGTCACCGCGATGCAGCCAGCGATGGCCGCGAGGAAGACGCTGAGCAGCTGCCAGCGCAACCCCTTGGTCAGCTCCCGGCTGCGCGACAGGCTGGCGAAGACGCCCGGCCCCTCGACCATCTGCACCGGGACGGCGACCGAGAGCATCAGCGCGATGACGATGCCGGGCACGACGAGCAGCAGGAGACCGGCCCCGACCAGGACGGTGGTAGCGACGGCCAGTCCGGCGATCGGGACGCTGCGCTTGAGGCCCTGCGCCAGCGCGGCCGCAGCGGTCGGCGTGTTTCCCTGCAGGTATTGCAGCGCGCCGTAGACGACGGTTCCGATCAGCAGGTACTGCAGCGCGAGCACGGCGATGAAGGCGGCGAGAAAGCCGGCGACGGTCAAGGGGGTGAGCAGGAGCCGGCCCTCGGCGGTCAGCAGCGCGGGCCCGAGATTGGCCAGGAGGTTGCCGAAAAACATCATCAGCACCATGAAGCCCGGCACCAGGACCAGCAGCCCCATGGCGGTAAACGACACGAAATTGGCAAAGTAGACGGCAAGCGCCTTGGAAAGGCAGGTTCCGATGCGGAACGGTTCCCCCCTGACAACCACGTCGGTCATTGACCCGCTTTCTGCGCAAGCTCGGACGAAACCGACGCATAAAGGCGCCGGCGCCACCGAGGGCGCCAGCGTCATCCTAAACCGGGGGCCTTCCCCGGTCGATCCCCTACGGTGCCCCTTTGGCCCGTGGTTCTTGCGTTCGGCCGCTCAATCGAACACGGCGGCGATCTGCGCCGTGCTGACGCCTTCCTTGGCGACGCGCAGGTCGTGATAGAGCACCGCGATGACCACCGACATCAAGGTGCCGGAAATCGCCGAGATCACATAGTTGACGATAACCAGCAGCATCAGGCTGTCCATCGAGAAGACCACGAAGCCGGCCACTGCGCCGGTGACGAGGCCGAAACCGAGAAGGATCGCCAGCAGAATGAGCAGGAGGCCCAGCACCGGCCAGCGGTAGCCCTTGGTCAAGTCCCAGCTCCGCGAGAAGGCGCCGAAAATGCCAGGACGCTCCACCACCGAGGCCGGAATGGCCACCGACCACACGACGACCAGAAAGATTCCGGGGATGATCAGCAGGAGAAAGCCGATGCTGAGGGCGATCGAAAAGATGATGGCGATAGCGATGACGGGAACGATGCGCGAGAAGCCGTGCCCGATGATCTCGCCGATCCCGGCTTTTCGGCCGTTCAGATGCTGCACCGTGCCGTAGACCAGCGCACCGACGAGCGCGTAGGTCAGAACCATCGAGAGCAGGATGATGGCGAAATCACCCGCGCCATACTGCGGGATGCCCTCGACTTCCACCCCGCCCCCCGCGCTGAAGTTCGTTGAGAAGCCGGAGATCAGGGTTGGCAGATAGAAAATGAGCGCCAGAACACAGAACGGAACGAAATTCGCAAAGAAAGTGCTGAAACTGCGCTTGAGAACGGCGCCGACCGAGAACGTGCCGCTGCCGGGCGCCGCATGCGCCGTCGAGAAATCACTCATAAACGGAAACTCCCCCAGTTGGAAAACGTCCCCTGCCGGGAAACGGCCGGCCGGATCGCCGGCACGGCCGCCGCACGCCCCACAGTATAGGCGCCCCACAATCGACGGTCGATCCTTTGCGAGGCTACTAGTCTTATTGGGTAGCCCTTTCGCGCCCTCAACCCGCGACGGCGGCGGCGATCCGCTCGGCGAAGGCCCGCGTGCCCAGCGCGCCGCCGAGATCGGCGGTGCGGGTTTCCGGCTTCGCCAGCGCCACGTCGATCGCAGCGTCGATCGCCTTGGCCGCCGCGCCGAAGTTCTCCAGGCCGCGCTTCTCGGCGATCCAGTCCAGCAGCATCGCCGCCGAGAGGATCAGCGAGCAGGGATTGGCCCTGTCCTGCCCGGCCAGCGTCGGCGCCGAGCCATGCTGGGCCTGGGCGCAGCAGAGGTCGTCGCCGGCATTGACCGAGCCGGCGAGCCCAAGGCTGCCGGACAGCTCCGAGGCGAGGTCGGAGAGAATGTCGGCGTGGAAGTTGGTGGCGCAGATGACGTCGTACTGCTCGGGCTGGCGCACCAGCAGGGCCGCCATGGCGTCGACGATAACGTCGTCCGTCTCCACCTCGGGAAAGTCCTTCGCCACGGCGCGGCAGGCATCGAGGAACAGGCCGTCGGTGAGCCGAAAGGTGTTGGCCTTGTGGATCAGCGTCACCTTCCTGCGCCGCTTCATGGCCAGCTCGTAGGAGCGCCGCGCGATGCGCTCGGAGGCCTTGCGCGAGATCTTGCGGATCGACAGCGCCGTGTCCGCATCGGGCATGAACTCGGCGCGGCCGGCGAACATGTTGCGGTCGGGATAGAAGCCCTCGGTGGCCTCGCGCATGATGACCAGATCGAAAGTCCCGCCCTTGGCGGGCAGGCCGGGCCGCGTCCGCGCCGGGCGCACGTTGGCATAGAGGTCGAGCTGCACGCGCACCACGCCGGAGATGTTCACGCCGCCCGCCTCCGGCGGCGGATAGTCGAGGTGGGAGATCGGGCCGAGCAGGATGCCGTCGCTGGCCCGCGCCCGCTCCAGCACGCCGTCCGGCAGGGTGGTGCCGTGCCGCTGCAGCGCCTTCAGCCCGATCTCCGCTTCCTCGAACTCCAGGCCCAGGCCGAAGCGCGCGTCCGCCGCCTGCAGCACCTTCAGGGTCGCCGCGGTAATCTCCTCGCCGATGCCGTCGCCCGCCATGACCAGAATGTGCATGAAAGCCTCTCTCTGCTGAAATCAGCAGTAGATTTAAAGCCTTAGGGGGATCAGCGGAAGCCCTAAACCGCCTTGCTGTAGCGCCCGCCGGCGCCGAGCCAGGCATCGAAGCAGGAGCCGATGAGGCGCACGGCGCGGCGACCTTCGTCGGTCACCCGCAGCTTCGACCCCTCGACCGTCACCAGGCCGTCGGCGGCCAGCGGCTCGATACGCTCCAGCGCCTCGGAGAAGTCGAAGCCCGGTCGGTCGTGGGCCACCGCCTGGGCGCGCAGGTCGACGGTGAAGTCGCACATCAGCGCCTGGATCACGTCGCGGCGCAGCCGGTCCTCCGACGAGAGGACGATGCCGCGCACCACAGGCAGGCAGTCCTCCCGCAAGGCCCTGGCATAGCCCAGGAGGTCCTTGTCGTTCTGGGCGTAGCCCTGCGGCAGGGTGCCGATGGAGGAGACACCGAGACCCAGCAGCACGGCCGCCTGGTCGGTGGTGTAGCCCTGAAAGTTGCGGCGCAGGCGCCCCGCGCCGGCATGGCGAAACAGGGGGTCGTCGGGCAGCGCGAAGTGGTCCAGGCCGACGGCGCGGTAGCCGCGCAGCAGCAGGACCCGCTCGGCTGCCTCGGCCTGGGCGAGGCGCGCCTCCGCGCCGGGGAGTGCCGCCTCGTCGATCATCTGCTGATGCTTCTTCATCCAGGGCACGTGGGCGTAGCCGAAGACCGAGACCCGGTCGGGCCTGAGGTCGGCGGCCAGCGCGGCGGTCCGCTTCACATCCGCCAGGCTCTGGTGCGGCAGGCCGTACATGAGGTCGAAGTTCAGCGCCGCGATGCCGGCGTCGCGCAGCAGCCGCGCCGCCGCCGCGGTCTGCTCGAAGGGCTGGATGCGGTTGATGGATTCCTGGACATGCGGGTTGAAGTCCTGCACCCCCAGGCTGGCGCGGTTGATACCGGCGGCGGCCAGGGCCGCGGCCTTCTCCGCCGTCAGGTGGCGCGGGTCGATCTCGATGGCCAGCTCCGCGTCCGGCCGGAAATCGAAGGCGGCGCGCAGCTGCGCCATGACGGCGGTGAAATCCTCCGCCGAGAGGATCGAGGGCGTGCCGCCGCCCCAGTGCAGGCCGCTGACCGGCCGGCCTTCGCCCAGCACCCCCGCCAGCAGCGCGATCTCCTGCTGCAGCAACGCCACATAGGCGGCGATGCGGCGATAGCCGTTGGCCACCGCCGTATGGCAGCCGCAATACCAGCAGAGCTGGTGGCAGAAGGGCACGTGCAGATAGAGCGACAGCGGCTCCGCCGCCGGCAGCGCCTCCAGCCATTGGCGGTAGACGGCGCCGTCCACTTCCGCGTTGAAGTGCGGCGCGGTCGGGTAGCTGGTGTAGCGCGGGGCCTGGGCCTCCGCCAGGCGGATCGGGATCGAGGTCATGGGCCGAAAGTACGGCGCCCGGCCACCCCCCGTCTTTGATGGAGGTCAATGTTCTGCCCTCGCCAAACCAAGGCTGTCGTCCCGGCACTTGTTGCCGGGACCCATGGGCCTCGCCGCTGCGCTTTCGGGCGCCCAGAATGCAAAGGTGGTCGGCATGCGGCAGCGGCATTGGGCCCCGGGGACAAGCCCCTCCATAGATCCCGGCGCGCTCTCGCTGACGCTCCCTTGGCCGGGATGACGGCCCGAACGGGCGTCTCGAAAGACGCACGATGCCCGTGCAGCTTTGCAGTTCACCCCGCCCGCCGGTCCTCCAGCACCATCGCCGCCGCCTTCTCGCCGATCATGATGGTCGGCGAGTTGGTGTTGCCGGAGGTGATGGTCGGCATCACCGAGGCATCGGCGATGCGCAGGCCCGCGAGGCCCCGCACCCTGAGGCGGGCATCCACCACCGCGCGGTCGTCGTCGCCCATCCTGCAGGTGCCGACGGGGTGGAAGATCGTGGTGCCGATGTCGCCGGCGGCGCGGGCCAGCGCCTCGTCGCCGTCGACCTCGGCGCCCGGCTTGTATTCCTCCGGCCGGTAGCGGGCCAGGGCGGGCGCCGCGCAGATGCGCCGGGTCAGGCGGATCGCCTGGGCCGCCACCTGGCGGTCCGCCGTGGCGCTCAGGTAGGCCGGCCTGATCAGCGGGGCGTCACGGAAATCGCCGCTGCGAATATGGATGGAGCCGCGGCTCTCCGGCCTCAGGTTGCAGACCGACGCCGTGATGGCCGGAAAGGCGTGCAGCGGGTCGCCGAACTTGTCGAGGCTGAGCGGCTGCACGTGGTATTGCAGGTTGGGCGTCTCGCGCGCCGGGTCCGACCTCGTGAAGGCGCCGAGCTGGCTCGGCGCCATCGAGAGTGGCCCGCGGCGGAACAGCAGATACTCCAGGCCCATGCCGGCCTTGCCCAGCCAGGTGGCGGCGCGCTGGTTCAGGGTCACGCAGCCCTCGATCTTGAAGATCATGCGCATCTGCAGATGGTCCTGCAGGTTGCCGCCGACGCCGGGCAGCGCGTGCGCCACCTCGATGCCGTGCTCCTTCAGGACCGCGGGATCGCCGATGCCGGAGAGCTCCAGGATCTGCACCGAGCCCACCGAGCCGGCCGCGAGGATCACCTCCCCGCGCGCCCGCACGCGCTTCTGCGTATCGCCCTGGCGGAAGTCGATCCCGGTTACGCGGCGGCCGTCGAGCACCAGGCGCTCGACCAGCGCGCCCGTCATCACCGTGAGATTGGGCCGCTGCAGCACCGGGCGCAGGAAGGCCTTGGAGCTGGACCAGCGCACGCCGCGCTTCTGATTGACCTGGAAGTAGCCGCAGCCCTCGTTGTCGCCGCGATTGAAGTCGTCGGTCGGCGGTATGCCGCACTCCGCCGCCGCCTTGCGGAAGGCGTCGAGGATCGGCCACGACAGGCGTTGCGCCTCGACGCGCCACTCACCGCCGCTGCCATGGTGGTCGTCGCCGCCCCTGTAGTGGTCCTCGGAGCGCTTGAAGTAGGGCAGCACCTCGTCCCAGCTCCAGCCGGCGTTGCCGAGCTGGCGCCAGTGGTCGTAGTCGCGCGCCTGGCCGCGCATGTAGATCATACCGTTGATGGAGGAGGAGCCGCCCAGCACCCGGCCGCGGGGATAGGCGAGCGCCCGCCCGTTGAGGCCCGGCTCCGCCTCGGTCTTGTAGCACCAGTCCGTGCGCGGGGTGTTCTGGGTGTAGAGGTAGCCGACGGGGACATGGATCCAGAACCAGGAGTCCTTGCCGCCGGCCTCCAGCAGCAGCACCGAGACCTCCGGGTCGGCCGACAGGCGGTTGGCCAGGCAGCAGCCTGACGAACCGGCGCCGACGATCACATAGTCGAACTCGCCGGCGTCCTGCCGGGCGTCTCCTGAAGCCATTCCCTCGCACCCCGTCCGCATTTCCGCACGAATCTCCGCTGTGGAAATTATAGCATTGCCTACAGCGGCGGGATCAATTCGGCGGTACCGGACGCCTGGCGGCTTGGCATCCGGCGGTAAGCGCCTAGATAATCGGAGACCCCCGCGGAGCAGACCCCATGCCCAGCCCGCCTTCCCATCTCTCGCGCCGCCGGCTTTTGCAGGGCGGCCTTGCCCTCAGCGCCTTCGGCCTGGCTCTGCCGCGGCTGCCGGCCCTGGCGCAGAACGCCGAGCCCCGCCTGCTCACTGCCGGCCCCGGCGAGGCGCAGCTTCTGGAGGCCGGGCAGCCGGCGACGCGGACCTGGCTCTACGACGGCGTCTCGCCCGGCCCGGTGATCCGGGCCCGCCAGGGCGAGGAGGTCTTCGTGCGCCTCGTGAACAAGCTGCCGCAGCCGACCACCCTCCACTGGCACGGCATCCGCATCGACAACGCCATGGACGGCGTGCCGCACCTCACCCAGCACGCTGTCGCGCCGGGCGAGAGCTTCGACTACCGCTTCACCGTGCCCGACGCCGGCACCTTCTGGTACCACCCGCATGACCGCTCCTGGGAGCAGGTGGCGCGCGGCCTCTACGGCCTCTTGATCGTGGATGAAGCAGGGCCGAGCGCCCAAGCGTTTGACCGGGACATCGCCATCGTCGCCGACGACTGGCGCCTCGGCGAGGACGGGCAGATCGACGAGGCCTCCTTCGGTCACATGATGGACTGGAGCCATGCGGGACGCCTCGGCAACACCCTGACGCTGAACAGCCGGGACATTTTGGACGTCCCGGTACAAAGCTGGGAGCGCGTCCGCCTGCGCCTCTGCAACACTTGCAACGCGCGCGTTCTGGAGCTGCGCATCGAGAACCATCAGGTCTGGCTGATGGCGCTGGACGGCCAGCCCGTTGCACCGCGCTTACTCACCGACGGCTACATTCGCCTAGCACCGGGCGAGCGCGCTGACGTCGTCATAGACGCATTCCTCGATGATTTCGAACTTGGCAAGACAGCTGCGATCACAGAGGTCAGTGGAGGGCAGCGCCTAATCGCTGGCCGATTGGTCCTCAGTGGAGCCATACTGCGCGTCGCGCCTTTATCGGTGCCGCCGCATCCTCTGCCCGCCAACCCGCTCCCGACCGACCTCGATCTCGACTCGTCTCTCGCGGTCGAGCTGCTGATGGAGGGCGGCGCCATGGGCAGCCTCGCCCAGGCCATGCACGAGGGCGAAATGAAGGACATCCGCACGCTGGTCGGCGCCGGCATGGTGTGGTCCCTCAACGGCGTCGCCGGCATGACCGAGCAGCCGCTGTTCACCGCCGCGCGCGGGCGCACTGTCACCGTGGACCTCACCAACGACACCCAGTGGCCGCACGCCATCCACTTCCACGGGCACCATTTCAGCGTGCTGGAGCGTGACGGCGCCGCGACCAACGACGACGCCTGGAAGGACACCGTGCTGCTCGACCGGCAGGAGCGCGCGAAGATCGCTTTCGTCGCCGACAATCCCGGCAGGTGGATGATCCACTGCCACATGCTGGAGCACCAGGCCAGCGGCATGACCTCCTGGTTCGTGGTGGAGGCCTGAGCCCATGGCTGCCAACAGCAAGCGGGCGGTCAATCTGGCTTTGCAGGGCGGCGGGGCGCATGGTGCCTTCACCTGGGGCGTGCTGGACCGCCTGCTGGCCGACGAGCGCGTGGAAATCGAGGCGATCAGCGGCACCTCCGCCGGCGCCATGAACGCGGTTGCCGTCGCGGAAGGCCTGTTGAGGGGTGGGCCGGAGGAAGCGCGTGCCTGCCTGCGCCGTTTTTGGAAAGGGGTCAGCGCCGCGGCCAAGGGCAGCCCGATCCGGCGCACGCCCATCGACATGTTCATGGGCAACTGGAATCTGGACACCTCGCCCGCCTACCTGTTCCTGGACCTGCTCGGGCGCGTCGCCTCGCCCTACGAGGTCAATCCGCTGAACATCAACCCACTGCGCGACCTGCTGGAGGAGCTGGTGGATTTCGAGCGCGTGCGCGCCTGCGAGCGGATGAAGGTCTTCGTTTCGGCTACCAACGTTGAGACAGGCAGGGTCAAAGTGTTCCGGCGGCACGAGCTGACCGCCGACATGGTGATGGCCTCGGCCTGCCTGCCCTTCGTGTTTCAGGCCGTGCAAATCGACGGTGCGCCTTACTGGGACGGCGGCTACATGGGCAATCCGGCGCTGTTTCCCTTCTTCGACGGCTCCAGCTCGGAGGACGTCGTCGTGGTCCAGATCAATCCCATCACCCGCAGCGGCGCGCCCAGGTCGGCCCGCGAGATTCTCAACCGGGTGAACGAGATCACCTTCAACGCCAGCCTGCTGCGCGAATTCCGCGCCATCGACTTCGTGTCGCGCCTGCTGGACGAGGGCAAGCTGAACCCGGACGACTACAAGCAGGTGCTGGTGCATCGCATCGCGGCGGAGATGGAAATCAATCCACTCGGCGCGTCGAGCAAGATGAACGCCGAATGGGCCTTCCTGGAACACCTCTTCGACATCGGCCAGCGCGCCGCCGACGCTTGGCTGGCGGAGAACTTCAAGCACCTCGGCAAGCGCTCGACGGTCGACCTCCGTGCCATGTACCAGGGCGAGGGGAATTAATTCCAGGCCCTGAAAAGCCTGCACCGCGGACCAGGGCCATCTGAAGTCCGCGGTGCAGTGAAGCGCAGGAGAATGGAGTGGGGGACCGGTCTCCCGCGCCTCTTTCGCTTGGCCAGGCCTAACGGCTCAGCCGTTGTCGTCCGGCGCCTGCCCGCCCTGCGGCATGCCGCGGTGGTGGCGCTGGAAGTCGTTGCGGTCGAGAACGCCGTCGTCGTTGCGGTCCATGCGGCGCACCATCTTGGCGAAGGGCCGCTGGAACTCGTCGGCGGTCACCTTGCCGTCGCCGTCCGCGTCGAGATGCTGGAAGCGGTCGACCATCCGCTCGCGCATGGCTTCGAGCCAGAGCTGCTCGTACTCGCCAAGGGTGAGGGACTGGTCGCCGTCGGTATCGAAGCGGCCGAAACGCTCGGCGCGCGTCTGGTCGATCTCCTCCTGGCTCAGCTTGCCGTCGTCGTTGGCGTCGAAGGACTCCAGCATGCCGAACATCTGCCGGCCGCCACCGTGGCGCATGCCGTCGCGTTTGCCGTGGTGGCCACCGTCGTGGTGCATGCCGTGACCGCCCTGGGCCTGCTGCGTGGCGCCTGCCGGGCCGCTCTCGCGGCCGTGCCAGCGGCTGTCGGCCTGGGCGGTCAGCGCCGCGCCGGCGACACCGGCCAGGGCGACGAAAGCCACGGCGATCTTGGTCGTTGTCTTCATGGGGGGATGCCTTTCCGTATGACTGAAGGATCGTCTATGTTCCGGGGTTCTGGTTGCACTACGCAGCCGGCCGCCCGTCCATCCCCGGCTTGTGGAACTTTTTGGTGAATTTTCGGCGCTCCCGGCGGCCGGCCCGGAGTCCGGCCGTTGCACGGCGCCGCGAAGCCGCGCAGACTTGGGCACCATGACCCTGTCGCCCGCCAAAGATCCCCTGCTGCAGCCCTACCGCTTGAAGCACCTGACGCTGCGCAACCGCATCCTCTCCACCGCCCACGAGCCGGCCTATTCCGAGGACGGGCTGCCGAAGCAGCGCTACCGCCTCTACCACGCGGAAAAGGCCAAGGGCGGCATCGCGCTGACCATGACCGCGGGCTCCGCCGTGGTGTCGCGCGACAGCCCCGAGGCCTTCGGCAATTTGCATGCCTACAAGGACGAGATCGTGCCCTGGCTGAAGGAGTTGAGCGAGGCCTGCCACGAGCACGGCGCGGCGGTCATGATGCAGATCACCCACCTCGGCCGGCGCACCAACTGGAACAAGGCGGACTGGCTGCCGGTGCTGGCGCCCTCTCCGCTGCGCGAGCCGGCCCACCGCGCCTTCCCCAAGGCGGCCGAGGACTGGGACCTCGAGCGCATCGTCGCCGACTACGCCGACGCCGCCGAGCGCCTGCAGGCCGGCGGCCTCGACGGCATCGAGTTGGAGGCCTACGGCCACCTGCTGGACCAGTTCTGGTCGCCGGCCACCAACCGGCGCGAGGATGAGTATAACGGCACCCTGGACAACCGCCTGCGCTTCACCTTCCGCGTCCTGGACGCCATTCGCGCCAGGATCGGGTCGGACTTCATCGTCGGCATCCGCATGGTGGCCGACGAGGACTGGGACCAGGGCCTCAGCCGCGAGGAGGGCGTCGAGATCGCCCGGCGCCTCGTCGCCGGCGGGCAGATCGACTTCCTCAACCTCATCCGCGGCCACATCGAGACCGACGCCGCGCTTTCCAGGGTGATCCCGATCCAGGGCATGCCTTCGGCGCCGCACCTGGATTTCTGCGGCGAGGTCAGGGCCGAGACCCGCTTTCCGGTGTTCCATGCCGCACGCATCGCCGACGTGGCGACGGCCCGCCACGCGGTCGCCGAGGGCAAGCTCGACATGGTCGGCATGACCCGCGCCCACCTCGCCGACCCCCACATCGTGAACAAGATCGCCGCCGGCCGCGAGCAGGAGATCCGTCCCTGCGTCGGCGCCACCTATTGCCTCGACCGCATCTACGAGGGCCACGAGGCGCTCTGCATCCACAACCCCGCCACCGGCCGCGAGGCGACCATGCCCCACGTGCTGCGCCCGGCGAAGATGCAGAAACGCGCGGTGGTGGTCGGCGCCGGCCCGGCGGGGCTGGAGGCCGCCCGCGTGCTCTCCGCGCGCGGCCATCACGTGGTGCTCTTCGAGGCCGCCGACCAGCCGGGCGGCCAGCTGCGCCTCGCCGCCCGCGTCCCGCGCCGGCGCGAGCTGATCGGCATCGTCGACTGGCGCCTGGCACGCTGCCAGGACGCCGGCGTGACGATACGCTTCAACAGCTACGTCGGGGCCGAAGAAGTGCTGGCGGAGGACCCGGAGGTGGTCATCGTCGCTACCGGCGGCCTGCCGAACACGGAGATCCTGGCCGGTGCCGGGCTGGCGGTGAGCACCTGGGATATTCTCTCCGGCGACGCACCACTTGGCGAGACCGTGCTGCTCTACGACGACAACGCCGCCCATCCGGGCCTCGCCGCCGCCGAAATGATCGCCGAGAGCGGCGCCGCCCTGGAAATCGTCACGCCGGAGCGCTTCTTTGCCGCCGACGTCGGCGGCCTCAACCACCAGGCCTACGCCCGCTGCTTCGACCGCCACGCTACGCGGATCACCATCAGCAAGCGGGTGGTCTCCGCCACGCGTGCCGGCAACCGGCTGACGGTGACCCTGGGGTCGGACTACTCGGATCGGCTGGAAACCCGCGAGGTCGACCAGCTGGTGGTTGAGCACGGCACCCTGCCGCTCGACGAGCTTTACTTCACGCTGAAGCCGATGAGCGTCAATCGCGGCGCCGTCGACTATGCGGCGATGATCGCCGGCCGCCCGCAGGAGGTCGTGAAGAGCCGCGAAGGCAGCTTCCGCCTCTACCGCATCGGCGATGCCGTCGCCAGCCGCAACGTCCACGCCGCCATCTACGACGCGCTCAGGCTGTGCAAGGACATCTAGAGCAGATCACGGTCGAAGGAACCACTGCCTCCATGCGCGACCGTGTTAGCCGGCCCGGCGGAACCCTGAAGCTGACGACCTGGAACATCCACTCCGGCATCGGCGTGGACAAGCGCTTCGATATGGGGCGCATCGCTGCCGTCCTGGCGGAGATCGACGCCGATGTCGTCGGCCTCCAGGAAGTCGGCTGGCATCGCCGCCGCCACCAGCGCGTGGACCAGTTCGCCTATCTGCGCGACCACACGGGCTACACGGTCGTGGAAAGCCTGGTGCGCGACCCCCTGCGCACGCGGTTCGGAAACGCCCTGCTCACGCGGTTCCCCGTCGGCGAGACGCGGTGGCTGGATCTCAAGATCAGGGGCCATGTGCCGCGCGCAGCCCTCCTGGCGCAGATCGAGACGCCGGGCGCGGCGATCTGGGTCGCCGTCCTGCACCTGGGCTTGGCCGTCTGGGAGCGCGAACGGCAGGCGCAGCGCCTGATCGACGCCATGGTGACGGACGGCAGGCTGCCGATGCCGTCAGTCCTGCTGGGAGATTTCAACATCCTGCGGCCTCGGAGCCGCGCCTCGCAGATCCTGTCCGGGCATTTCCCGACTTCCGTTCGCCTGCCGACTTACCCGGTGCGCTCACCAAGGCTTAGCCTGGACCGGATCTATTTCTCGGCCGAATGGGAGCTGGCAAGCGCAAGGGTTCTCCACGACAGGCTGGCCTTGCACGCATCCGACCACCTGCCGCTGATTGCCGAAGCCCGCCTCACCCCGTGATCTGCCGCCGCCAGCGGTTCATCGAACAGCCCGAGTGCGATCGATGGACATCTGAGTCGATGGCTGTTTGCCTCCGTCGCCGGTCACCACAGGCCCCACTCCCCTGGCCGGCCCGTCAGTCCGCCGCCTGCGCCGCGCGGGCGCGATCGACGATGCGGTTCTCCAGCACACCGATGCCGCCGATCTCGCAGCGCACGACGTCGCCGTGGCCGAGGTAGCGCGGCGGCTTGAAGCCGATGCCGACGCCGGCCGGGGTGCCGGTGGCGATGACGTCGCCCGGCAGCAGGGTGATGCCGGCCGACAGCGTCTCGATGATGGTCGGCACGTCGAAGATCAGCAGGCCGGTGTTGGAGTCCTGGCGCTCCTCGCCGTTCACGAAGGTCTTGACTGTCGTGTCCGCCAGGTCGATCTCGTCGGCGGTGACGGCCCAGGGGCCCATGGGACAGAAGGTATCCTGCGACTTGCCGATCAGCCATTGGCTGTGGCGCCCCTGCAGGTCGCGCGCCGTCATGTCGTTGACGATGGTGTAGCCCCAGACGTGGTCGAGGGCCCGCGCCTTGGTGATGCCGCGACCGCCCTTGCCGATGATGACCGTCAGTTCGACCTCGTAGTCGACCGCGGGGTCGACCGCCGAATCCATGACGATGGGCTCGCCGGCGGCGATCACCGATTCCGGCACCTTGGAGAAGATGATCGGCACCTTGGGCACGGCGCCGGCGGCAGCGCTGGAATCGAAACCCGAGGAAGCGAACTCCTGGGCGTGGTCGTGGTAGTTCTTGCCGACACAGAAGATGTTGCGGCGCGGCCGCGGGATCGGCGCCTCGAGGACGATGTCGGACAGCGCGACGGGATCGCCGAGCTGCGGCAGCGGCAGGCCTTCCGCCGCCAGCCGGGCCAGCGCTTCGACGCCGCGCTCCGCGTGGCTGCGCTCCAGGGCGAAGGGCCTGACATGGCCCTCGGCTGCGTCGAGCAGCCCCACGCGGCGTTCGCCGTCTACCCGAAAGGTTCCTACTTTCACATCGTCCTCCGTTAACTCAGTTTGATTCTTCGCTTGGCGTTGCGCTTCAGCCGCCCGGCGGACCGGTAAGGGTGCACCCGAGATTGCGCAGGCGGCCGTCCTTCAGGCCGTAGACCAGGCCGTGGACCACCAGCGACTGTCCCCGGCTCCAGGCGTCGAGGACGATGGGCGTTTCGGCGACCCGCTTCACCTGTGCGATGACGTTCAGCTCGCAGAGCCGGTCCTGGCGCGCCTGTTGATCCGGCAGGGAGTCGAGCTCCGCAACGCAGCGCGCGGCGGTGTCGCGGATCGGCTGCAGCCAGTGGTCGATGAGGCCGTGGCGCTCGCCGTCGACCGCCGCCTGGATGCCGCCGCAGCCGTAGTGGCCGGTGACGATGATCTCGCGCACCTGCAATTGCTCGACCGCGAACTGCAGTACCGAGAGGCAGTTGAGGTCGCCCGGATTGACGAGATTGGCGACGTTGCGGTGGACGAAGACCTCGCCCGGCTCGAGGCCGGCGATCACGTTGGCGGGCACGCGGCTGTCGGAGCAGCCGATCCAGAAGTAATGCGGCCGCTGGATGCCCGACAGACGCTTGAAGTAGCTCGGATCCTGGGCGAGCCGCTCGGCCGCCCAGTCGACGTTGCGCTGTAGCAAGGTTTCCAGCAAGGCTCGCTCTCCCGGACGGCAGGACACAGGGCGAATTGGGACCTGTCATAACGGACGCTGGGCGCGGGGGCTAGAGCTTAAGTTGGTTTCTCTGGCCGAGGCGATCCAGCACACGCAAGCCTTCATACCGCGTCTTCACGACCGCGCGCTCCGTCCGGTCCGCGCAGCAGTCCGGCGGCTCAATTGACAGTACGCCACTGTGGAAGGAAACCGCTGGAACCCGCCGCTCCCCTCGCTGGTTTACCTGGAAAGACAAGAAAGGTGACCGATGGGCGTGCTCTCCGCCTACCAAGCAAAGCGCGACTTCTCCAAGAGCCGCGAGCCGAAAGGCAAGCGGCAGCCGGGCGTCGACGGCACTTTCGTGGTGCAGAAGCATGCCGCCCGGCGCTTGCACTACGACTTCCGCCTGGGCATCGGTGGCGTGCTCGTCAGCTGGGCGGTTACGAAGGGTCCCAGCCTCGACCCGCGGGAAAAGCGCCTCGCCGTGCGCACCGAGGACCACCCGGCCGACTACGCCGACTTCGAGGGCACCATTCCCAAGGGCGAATACGGCGGCGGCACCGTCATGCTGTGGGACCGCGGCACCTTCAGCGCCGAGGGCGACCCCGCCGCGAGCCTCAAGGCCGGCAAGCTGAAGCTCACTCTCTCGGGCAGCCGCCTCAAGGGCGGCTTCACCCTCGTGCGCATGGGTGGCAAGGCGGCAAAGGAAAAGCGCGAGAACTGGCTGCTGATCAAGGAGCGCGACGGCCTCGCCGATGACGACGCCGCGCTCGGCAGCGAAGACGATCGCAGCGTGCTTTCCGGGCGCACCATGACGCAGATCGGCGACGATGCGCCCGCCCGGCGCGACAGGCGCCCCAAGGAGACCGCCGCCGCCGAAGCGCGCAAAAAGAACACCCTCGCCAAGAGTGACGTTTTCATGAAGCCCCAGCTCGCCACGCTGGTGGAGGCGCCACCGTCGGGCGACGGCTGGCTCTTCGAGACCAAGTTCGACGGCTACCGGCTGATCGCCGCCTGCGACGGCGAAGCGGTGCGCTGCTTCACCCGCTCCGGCAAGGACTGGACGGCGCGCATGCCGGTGATCGCCGATGCCCTCGGCCGGCTGGAGCTGAAGGAGACGGTGCTGGACGGCGAACTGGTGGTCACGGACACGCAGGGCTTCAGCGACTTCGGCGCGCTGCAGACAGCCCTGACGCAGGCACCGCAATCCCTCACCCTGGTTCTCTTCGACATCCTGCGCCACCGGGGCGAGGACCTGCGCAAGCTGCCGCTGCACGAGCGCAAGAAACGCCTCGCCAAGGCTCTGCCGAAGCCGCGCCGCCCCCTGCATCTCGCCGACTACGCCACCGGCAGCGGCAGTCGTATCGCCGCGGCGGCCTGCCGCCAGGGCCTCGAAGGCATCATCGCCAAGCGCGCCGATGCTTCCTACAAGTCGCGGCGCACCCGCGACTGGCTGAAGATCAAGTGCGTGCAGCAGCAGGAGTTCGTCATCGGCGGCTGGTCGCCCTCCGGCCGCGGCCGCCCCTTTTCCTCGCTTCTGCTCGGCGTCTACCAGGACGGCGCGCTGTGCTACGCCGGGCGCGTCGGCACCGGCTTCGATACGGAGCAGCTGGACAAGATCGCCACCCTGCTGACGTCCCGCCGGCGTAAGACCGCGCCCTTTGCAAAGGTCCCCGCGGGCATCGCCAGCAAGGCGCGCTGGGTGACGCCCGACCTGGTGGCCCAGGTGCGCTTCACCGAGATGACCCGCGACGGTGCGGTGCGCCACGCCATCTTCGACGGCCTCAGGGAGGACAAGGCGGCCAAGGAGATTGAGCGCGAAAATCCCGCCGCGCCGGCTTCGGCGGCGCCGCCCGCCGGCCCCGACAGGCAGACATCCAAACGCGACAGGAAAACCAAGGTGACAAAAAAACAATCCGAAGAGGCGGAGGTCGCCGGCGTCCGCCTGACCCATCCCGACAAGCCTCTCTATCCCGCGATGGACGTCACCAAGCGCCAGCTGGCCGACTACTTCGCGGCTATCGCCCCCGCCATGCTGCCCGATGTGAAGCACCGCCCGGTCTCGCTGCTGCGCTGCCCCGAGGGGCGCGACGGGTCCTGCTTCTTCCAGAAGCACGCCGGCAGCGGCCTGCCTGACGCAATCGAGACGACCGCCGTGACCGAGAGCAGCGGCAGCAAGAAGGACTACCTGCTCATCAACTCGAAGCAAGCGCTCGTCGCCTGTGCACAGATCGGCGCCCTGGAGCTGCACCTCTGGGGCAGCCGGACCGACAGGCTGGAGCAGCCGGACCGCGTCGTTTTCGATCTCGATCCCGGCGAGGGTGTCGGCTTCGCCGCCGTGCGCAAAGCCGCCTTCGACCTGCGCGACGTACTCGAAGAGGCCGAGCTACCCGCCTGGCCGCTGCTGACCGGCGGCAAGGGCATTCACCTGGTCCTCGCGCTGGAGCGGCGCTACGACTGGGATACCATCGGCGATTTCACCAAGCGCTTCGCCGAGAAAATGGCCGAGGTCGATTCCAAGCGCTTCGTCGCCACCATGTCCAAGGCCAAGCGCGAGGGTCGCCTCTTCATCGACCACTTCCGCAACCGCCGCGGCTCGACGGCCATCGCGCCGTTCTCGCCGCGCGCCCGCGAAGGAGCCCCCGTCGCCGTGCCGGTGTCCTGGAAAGAACTGAAGTCGATCGAGCGCTCGAACGCCTTTTCCCTCGCCGATCCGGTGAGGAAGCTGCAGGCCCGCGCCAAGGCCTGGCCCGACGAGGCCGAGCGCCGCACCCGTCTCAGCAAGGCGGCGCTGCAGCGCATCGGGCTGTGACGCTCCGCATCACACCTGCTTCTGTGAAACGCCCGGCCGCTGCAGGGACGCTGCGGTCGGCCGCCGTCGCGGGCCCCATGATATCGTCGACCTGAATGGCGAACCCTTCTCTCACCAGCACCGACTGGATGCGCGAATCCCTTTCCGCTGGCAGCGGACCGGCGCCATCGTCCGCGGCCACCCGGACCACCCAGAAACCAAAGGAGGATCTTTGCGGCGCGGCGCATGAACCCTTCGGATCGCGTTCAACTCGCCTTGCGGCGGCTGGAGGCAGAGCTTGAACCGCCCGACCGGTGCTTCTTCTTATCGCCGACGGAGCGCTTCAGCGCCTCGACCAGATCGATCACCTCAGCGCCCTCGATGGTGTCCTCGGAGACGCGGACCGGCTTGCCCTTCTTCGCCTTGGTTTCGATCAGCTCGCGCAAGGCCTCGGTGTAGCTGTCCTTGAAGGCTTCCGGCTTGAATGGGGAGGCCTTCTTCTCGATCAGTTCCTCGGCGAGGTCGAGCAGTTCCTGATCCGATTCCCCGTCGTCGACCTCGGCGAAGTAGGGAGCCGATTCCCGCACCTCGTCGGCAAATCGCAGAGTCTCCAGCATCAGGCCGTTGCCGCAGGGCTTCAGCGCGGCGATGTACTCGCGTCCGCGCATGACGAACTGGCCGAGGCCGATCCGCTCGGTGGCACGCAGGGCATCGCGCAGCACGCCGTAGGCTTCCTCGGCATCGTCGCCGTCCGGCACCACGTAGTAGGGTCTGTCGTACCAGATCGGATGGATCTCGCCCTGCTTCACGAACTGCACGAGATCCAGGTTGCGCCTGGCCTCCACCTTCACCTCCTCGATCTCCTCGGGCTCCAGCAGCACGTAGTCGCCGCTCTTCAGCTCGAAGCCCTTCACGATCTCGTCGGTGTCCACCGGCCCAACATCCGGCACCACCTTCTGGTAGCGCACTCGCTTGCCCGAGGGCTCATGGACCTGGTGGAAGGAAATCCGAGCCCCACGGTCGGTGGCGGCGAAGAGCTTCACCGGCACCGTGACCAGGGCGAGCCGCAGGCTGCCGCTCCACAGCGGCCGCTGCCCGCCGACGGTGCCCGCCTGGCGGTCGCCCGTCCTGCGACTGGTGCTCTCGCTCGAACGGCGCGCTTTCGCCGAGGGCGTGGGTTTTTTCCGGCTCGACTTCCGGGGTTTGCGCTGCGTGGCCATGGCTTCACGTCTCGAAGTCGGTCTATGTCACAAGGCTCAACCCCCAAGACGGCCGGAGAGTTCCGCGCGATAAGGTCCCTTGTAGAGGATCACGGTTGGATTGAGTCGCCTGCGGCGATCCACCGGCTGCAATTCTGCTCTATCCATTTGATGTAGAGCGGATTCACGCGGCCACACAGAAAGACGGCGTTTCAAGCTGCCTTGAAACGCCGTCTCTGTCTTGATGACCGATACCAGGTAATCAGGCGATGTCGAAGCGGTCCGCGTTCATCACTTTGGTCCAGGCGGCCACGAAGTCCTTCACGAACTTCTCCTTGCTGTCGTCCTGGGCGTAGACCTCGGCATAGGATCGCAGGACCGAGTTCGATCCGAAGACGAGATCCGTCCGGGTCGCCGTCCACTTGACTTGGTCGGTTTTGCGATCACGGATCTCGTAGAGACCGTTTACGCTTGGCTTCCACGCATTCTTCATATCGGTCAGGTTGATGAAGAAGTCGTTGGTCAGGGCGCCTTCGCGGTCGGTGAACACGCCATGCCTGATGCCGCCGTGGTTGGTGCCGAGCACCCGCATGCCGCCGACCAGCACCGTCATCTCGGGCGCGGTCAGCCCCATCAGCTGCGTACGGTCCAGCATCAGCTCCTCGGGGCTGACGACATAGTCCTTCTTCTGCCAGTTGCGGTAGCCGTCGGCAACCGGCTCCAGCGACTCGAAGGACTCGGCGTCGGTCATCTCGTCGGTGGCGTCGCCGCGCCCCGGCGCGAAGGGCACCGAGACGTCGAAGCCCGCGGCCTTTGCCGCCTTCTCGATGCCGACATTGCCGGCCAGCACGATGACGTCGGCGACACTGGCACCGCTCTCGGCGGCGATGGGCTCCAGCACCGCCAGAACCTTGGCGAGACGCTGGGGCTCGTTGCCTTCCCAGTCCTTCTGCGGGTCGAGACGGATGCGCGCCCCATTGGCGCCGCCGCGCATGTCGGAGCCGCGGTAGGTACGCGCGCTGTCCCAGGCGGTCGCCACCATATCGGCAATCGAAAGGCCGCTCGCGGCGATCTTCGCCTTCACCGCACCGACGTCGTAGTCGGTACGGCCGGCCGGCACCGGGTCCTGCCAGACCAGGTCTTCCTTGGGAACGTCCGGGCCGACGTAGCGCACCTTCGGGCCCATGTCGCGGTGGGTGAGCTTGAACCAGGCGCGGGCGAAGGTATCGGCAAAATAGTCCGGATCGGTCATGAACTTCTGGCAGATCGCGTTGTAGATCGGATCGACCTTCATGGCCATGTCGGCGTCGGTCATGATCGGCATGCACCGGATCGAGGGATCCTCCACGTCGACGGGCATGTCTTCTTCCTTGATGTCGACCGGTTGCCACTGCCAGGCGCCGGCCGGGCTCTTCTTCAGGTCCCATTCATGGCCGAAGAGCATCTCGAAGTAGCCCATGTCCCACTGGGTGGGGTTCTTGGTCCAGGCGCCCTCGATGCCGGAGACCATGGTGTCGCGGCCGATGCCACGGCCCTTGGTGTTCATCCAGCCGATGCCCTGGTACTCCACATCTGCATCTTCCGGGGCGGGGCTGAGGTTTGCCGCAGTACCGTTGCCGTGGCATTTACCGATGGTGTGGCCGCCGGCGGTCAGCGCGGCGGTTTCTTCGTCGTTCATGGCCATTCGCGCGAAGGTCTCGCGCACCTGTGCGGCGGTCTTGACCGGATCGGGCTGGCCGTTCACCCCTTCCGGGTTCACGTAGATCAGACCCATCTGCACGGCGGCCAGCGGGTTTTCCATCGTTGTCGGGTTGGCGAGGTCTCCGTAGCGGCCGTCGGACGGCGCCAGCCATTCCTTTTCCGCACCCCAATAGACATCCTTTTCCGGGTGCCAGATGTCCTCGCGGCCGAAGCCGAAGCCGAAGGTCTTCAGGCCCGCGACTTCGTAGGCGACGGTTCCGGCCAGGATCAGCAGATCGGCCCAGGAGACCTTGTTGCCGTATTTCTGCTTGATCGGCCACAGCAGGCGGCGGCCCTTGTCGGTGTTGACGTTGTCCGGCCAGCAGTTCAGCGGCGCGAAACGCTGGTTGCCGGTGCCGGCGCCGCCGCGGCCGTCGGCCAGGCGGTAGGAACCGGCGGCGTGCCAGGCGACGCGGGCGAACATGCCGACGTAGCTTCCCCAGTCGGCCGGCCACCAGTCCTGGCTTTCGGTCATCAGCGCGCGGAGATCCTTCTTCAGCGCCGCGATGTCGAGCTTCTTCAACTCCTCACGGTAGTTGAAGTCCTTGCCCAGAGGATTGGTCTTGCTGTCGTGCTGGTGCAGGATGTCGAGGTTGAGGGCTTTCGGCCACCACTCCATGACGTTCTTCCCGAGGGACGTATTGCCCCCGTGCATCACCGGACATTTGCGTTCTGGTAACGTGTCCATCATTCCCTCCGATCGCATTTCGTGTGAATGGCGCTGCTTGCGGGTCATCGGCCGGAGCGCGGCCTCGCGGCCTGCCTGCGGTTGCTGCCTGCGGAAACTGCCTGTGTGTTGAAGGGACTGTACCAGAGCCTAGATATCAGTATAGCTTATATTTTCTGATTGCTATAATAAGCTAACCTGATGATCAATCTGACGCTGAGACAGCTCCGCTATTTCGAGGCCCTGGCCCGGCATGGCCACTTCGGCCGTGCGGCGGACGACTGCGCCATCTCCCAGCCAGCCTTGTCCATGCAGATCAAGGAGTTGGAGGAAACCCTGGGTACCGAGCTCTTCGAACGGGGGGCGCGCCAGGTGCGCCTCACCAGCTTCGGCGAGGCGCTTGCTCTGCGCGTGCGCACCATCCTGCGCTCCGTCGACGAGTTGGGCGACCTGGCGCGCGCTTCGCACGAGCGGCTGGTCGGGCGGCTGCGCATCGGCGTGATCCCGACGATCGCGCCCTACCTGCTGCCGGTGATCGTCGGCAACCTCACCCGGCTCTATGGCGGCCTCGACATTCATGTGCGCGAGACGCTGACGTCAAAGCTGATTCAGGAGCTGGCGGAAGGCCGCATCGACACGGCGATCGTCGCGCTGCCGGTGTCCGAGCCGTCGCTGACCGAGGTGCCGCTGTTCACCGAGCAGTTCATGCTGGTGCGTCCGGCCGAAGACGAAGGCAAGCCGGTGCCCAACGCCGAAACCCTGCGCGGTATGCGCCTGCTGCTGCTGGAGGAGGGCCACTGCTTTCGCGACCAGGCCTTGTCGTTCTGCGATTTTCACGCGGCGCGCCCGCGCGAGCTGCTTGATGCCAGCTCGCTTTCCACCCTGGTGCAGATGGTCGGCGCCGGCATCGGCGTCACCCTGATCCCCGAGATGGCCGTGGCAGTGGAAACCCGCTCCGCCGCCGTCTCCGTCTGCCACTTCGAGGGCGCGCCGCCGTCGCGCACCATCGGCATGATCTGGCGCAAGACCAATCCCCTGGCCAAGCAACTGCAGCAGATCGCCGAGGAGGTCCGCCGATCGGCTGACGCGCTGCGCAAGGAAGAGCTTCCCGAAGGCGGCGCCGCGCGGCTGACTTCTGCCGTCTCTTGAGGGGCCGCGGCCCCCCTCACCCCTTCTGGCCGAGGCGATCCAGCAGGCGCAGCAGATCGCGCTGCTCCGCCTCGCTGAGGCCCTCGAGGGTTTCGCTGGAGATCGCCGGGCCGATGGCCACGAGCTGGCGCGCCAATTCGTGGCCGTCGTGAGTGAGCTGCACCAGCCGCCTGCGGCCGTCGTCGGGGTCCGTGCGCACGGCCACCAGGCCGCGCTGGGCCAGTCTCTGAACCACGCCCAGCACCGTGGCCGGATCCATCGCCACCAGCCCGCCCAGCTTGGTCTGCGCCAGTTCGCGCTGCTCCAGCAGGGTGACCAGGACGGAAAACTGCTGCGGCGTCAGGTTGCTGTTGCCGATCTTCGACTGGAACACCTCGGAGGCGTACTGGTGGGCACGGCGCAGCAGGAAACCGATCTGCCGGTCCAGGCGATAGTCCAGCGTCTCCCCGGCGGCCTCGCCGGGCGGCGGGTCGGTGAGCGGCGGCCTGGTCACGCGACCTCCGCCAGGGTCTCGGCCGGCGGCGTATTGCGCGAGCGCCCGCAGCGCACCTGGCCGTCGATGATGACCATGGAGATGCCCGGCAGGTCGCCGAGGCGCACCGAGTCCAGCAGGTCCTTGCCGGCGGTGTGCTGGGCACGGTCCATGATGACGAAGTCCGCCGCGCGGCCGGGCTCGACGAGTCCGCAGTCGAGCTCTCTCATGCGCGCGGTGTTGCCGGTGGCGAAGCAGAACACGGTTTCCGCCGGCACCTCGCCCACGGCCGAAAGCAACGAGATCAGGCGCAGGATGCCGAGCGGCTGCACGCCGGAGCCGGCAGGCGAGTCGGTGCCGAGGATGATGCGCTCCGGCTGGCCCAGCTCCATCGCCGTGCGCATGGCGTAGAGCCCGGCCAGTTCGTTGCCGTTGTGCACGATCTCGACCGCGCGCAGGCAGCCTTCGCAGAGGCAGCGGATCTGGCTCAGCGGCAGGGCGGTGTGGCCGCCATTGATGTGGCCGATGACGTCGGCGTCGGCTTCCAGCACCACGTCGGCATCGATCAGGCCGGAGCCGGGGATCGAGGGGCCGCCGGTATGGATGGTGCTCTGGATGCCGTACTTGCGCGCCCAGGCCACCATCCGCTTGGCCTCCTCGCCCTGCTTCACGCCGCCGAGGCCAACCTCGCCGAGCAGCTTCACGCCTGATTCGGCGAGCTGCTTGAAGTCCTCCTCGACCATGCCCTTCTCCAGCACCGGCGCGCCGGCATGCACCTTCACCCCGCCGGGGCGGAAGTTGGAGAAGGCACGCTGCGCGGTGATCGCCAGGGCCCTCAGGCCGACGATGTCCTTCGGCCGCCCGGGCAGGTGCACCTCGCCGGCGGAGATCATCGTGGTGACGCCGCCGTTGAGGAAGCTGTCGATCCAGTTGAGCTGGTTCTGGCGCGGCGTCCAGTCGCCGAAGACCGGATGCACGTGGCTGTCGATCAGGCCCGGCGCCACCGTGGTGCCCTTGGCGTCCACGGTTCTCGCGGCACCGCCGCTGTCGACCTCGGCGGCCTTGCCGACTTCGGCGATACGCCCGTCGACCGCAACGATGGTGTCGGCATCGAGGATCGGCCGTGCCAGATCGCCGGACAGCAGCAGGCCGATGTTCTTGATGATCAGCTTCTCGCTCATCGCGTTTCTCCCTTACACCGCCCGGTCCTACACAGCGAGGTACTGCTGGCGGACGTCGTCGTTGTGCTCCAGCTCCGCCATGGCGCCTTCGTAGCGGATGCGGCCGGTCTCGATGACGTAGGCGCGGTCGCTGACCAGGGCGGCGAAGTAGAGGTTCTGTTCCGACAGCAGCACCGGAATGCCTTGCGCCTTGATCTCCTGCACCACCTTGATGATCTGCTCCACCACCACCGGTGCCAGGCCTTCCGAAGGCTCGTCCAGCAGGATGCAGCCGGGGTTGCCCATCAGCGTGCGCGCGATGGTCAGCATCTGCTGCTCGCCGCCGCTCAGCGTGCCGGCCAAGCGGTGGCGCGCCTCGGCGAGGTTGGGAAAGAGGTCGAAGAGATCGTCGGCAGTCCAGGTCCGCGTGCCGGCACGCGGCGGCTGGCGGCCGCACTCGAGGTTCTCCTGCACCGTCAGGCGGGTGAAGATGCGGCGCTCCTCCGGCACGTAGCCGAGGCCGCGCTGGGCGATGCGGTGCGGCGGCTCGCCCAGGATCTCGGCGCCGTCGTAGGCGATGCTGCCCTCGGTGACGCGCACCATGCCCATGATCGACTTGATGGTGGTCGACTTGCCGGCGCCGTTGCGTCCGACCAGCACGACGATCTCGCCCTTGGCCACGGTCAGCGAGACATCCGAGAGGATGTGCGCCTGGCCGTAGTAGCTGTGAATGCCGCGGATCTCCAGCATCTCCGGCTACTCCTTGCGTCCGTAGACCTGGCCCTCGCCGAGGTAGGTCTTCAGCACCAATGGGTCCTTGCGGATCTGCTCGGCGTTGCCCTCGGCGATCAGCGCGCCGCGGCTCAGCACGATGATGCGGTCGGCATGGCTGAACACGATGTCCATGTCGTGCTCGGTGAACAGCACGGCGACGCCCATCTCGTGCGCCAGCCGGGCGGCGAGGCCCATGAGGGCGACGCGCTCGCGCGGCGCCATGCCGGCGGTCGGCTCGTCCATCAGCAGCACCCGCGGGTTGCTGCCCAGCGCCACGGCCAGCTCGACCCGCTTCAGGTCGCCGTAGGCCAACACGCCGCAGGGCCGGTCCGCCTGGGCGGCCATGCCGACCATCTCCAGCAACGCCAGCGCCTTGTCGCGGTGGCGGTTGACGGCGCTCCTGGTGAAGGAGAACAGCTCACGGTGCTGGCTCATCAGCACCATGGCGACGTTCTCGGCCACGGTCATCGAGGGGAAGGTGGCGGTGATCTGGAAGGTGCGCCCGACGCCGCGGCGCCAGATCTGCGCCGGCGTCCGGCCCACCAGCTCCTCGCCGGCCAGTTTGACGCTGCCCCGGTCCGGGCGGATCTGCCCGTTCAGCATGTTGAAACAGGTACTCTTGCCGGCACCGTTGGGGCCGATGAGGGCCAAGAGCTCGCCCTCGGCCACCGCGAAGCTCACGTCCTTCACCGCCTGCACGCCGCCGAAGGCCTTGCTGAGGCCCTGAACCGCGAGGCCGGGCAGCGCCGTTCCTGTCGCCTCCGCCACGCTCATGCCTGCTGCTCCTTGGCGGGCGGTTCTTCCTGTGGCTTGCCCGGCGCAGCCTCCAGCTTCAGGTAGCGGCCGAGGTGGTGACGCGCCGCACCGCCCAGTCCCTGCGGGAACAGCAGCACCAGGGCGACGATGGAGAGGCCGACCAGCAGGCGCCAGTACTCGAAGCTGACCAGCTCGTCGTGCAGCCAGGTGAAGGCGGCGGCGCCGACCACCGGGCCGGAGAGCGACTGGAGGCCGCCGAGCAGCACCATGAGCAGCGCGTCGAAGCTGCGCGGAATGGCCATTTCATCGGGAAAGACCGAGCCCTTGGAGAAGGCGAAGAGGCCGCCGGCGAGGCCCGCCATGGCGCCTGCGAAGACGAAGGCGGCGAGCTGCTGGCGCTTGATGTCTATGCCGATGGCCGCGGCCCGCAGCACCGAGTCCCGCGTCGCGCGCAGGCCGTAGCCGAAGGGCGCGAAGACCACCCGGCGGATCAGGAAGATGCCGGCCGCGGCCACCGTCAGGGCGACATAGTAGAAGGCCACCGTGCCGGAGGCCCAGGCCGCGGGCCAGATGCCGAGCAGGCCGTCGTCGCCGTTGGTGACCTCGCCCCACTGGAAGACCACCGACCAGGCGACCTGCGCGAAGGCCAGCGTCAGCATCGCGAAGTAGACACCGGACAGCCGCACGCAGAACCAGCCGATGACCAGCGCCAGCAGGCCGGCGCCGAAGGGGGCCAGCAGCAGGGCCAGCTCGAAGGGCGTCGCGGCGTAGGTCACCATGAGGGCCGCCGCGTAGGCGCCGCCGCCGTAGAAGGCGGCATGGCCGAAGGAGACCAGCCCGCCGGTCGATAACAGGAAGTGCAGGCTGGTGGCGAAAAGCGCCAGCACCAGGATATCGGTGACCAGCACCAGGACGAAGTTGTCGACCGCGAGCGGCGCGGCGATGAGCGCCGCCAACAGGACCGCGACGAAGAGCTTGTAGTGCGGCCCGGCCGGCAGCACCACCTGCGTCAGGCCCGTTTCGGTCTTGTGGCCGATGGCCTCCGGCCGGCCGAGCAGGCCGGTCGGCCGGATGATGAGGATGATGGCCATGAGGATGAACATCAGCACCAGCGTCCCGCCCGGCCAGACCAGGATGCCGAAGGTGTTGAGCTCGGAGATCAGCACGGCGGCGAGGAAGGCGCCGAGGATCGAGCCCATGCCGCCGACCACCGTGACGACGAAGACTTCCGCCAGGATGCCGAAGTCCATCAACAGGTTGGCGTCGCCCTTGGGCAGCTGCACCGCGCCGCCCAGGCCCGCCAGCATGGAACCCAGCACGAAGACGCCGGTGAACAGCAGCGACTGGTTGACGCCCAGGGCGCCGACCATCTCGCGGTCCTCGGTCGCCGCGCGCACCAGGATGCCCCAGCGCGTACGGTTGAACAGCAGCCAGAGTCCGAGCAGCACAAGCGGCCCGATGGCGATCAGCGCCAGGTCGTAGATCGGCATCGGCACGTCGAAGATGCGCACGATGCCGGTCAGGCCCGGTGCGCGCGGGCCCAGGAGGTTCTCCGCGCCCCAGGCCCAGAACACCGCGTCCTGCACGATGAGGATGACGCCGAAGGTGGCGATGAGCTGGAACAGCTCCGGCGCCTTGTACAGGCGTCGCAGAATCACCGTCTCGACGAGAAGTCCGACCAGACCGACGGCGACCGAGGCGAGCAGCAGCGCGATCCAGAAGCCCAGCGCGCCGCCGCCCAGCTTATGCACCAGCGAATAGCCGAAGTAGGCGCCCAGCATGTAGAAGGAGCCGTGGGCGAAGTTCACCACGCGGGTCACGCCGAAGATGATCGACAGGCCCGAGGCGGCGAGGAACAGCGCCGAAGCGCTCGCCAGCCCGGAAAGAAACTGAACCAGGTAGACACCCATCAGGCGGTCTCGATCATCCCGTTAGAAATCTTCGTATCGAAGCAAACGGGGCGGAAGCGGCGCCCTTCTGGCTGCCGTCCCGCCCCACCCGGAAAAGACTCAGCCACCCGAGGCCGGACGCAGCGTCTTCACCACCTCGTCGGAGGGCATGTAGTCTTCGCCCTTCTCGTAGGTCCAGTCGACCATCACGCCCTTGCCGTCCTGCACCGCCGTCTTGCCGACCCAGGCGCCCAGGGTGGACTGGTGGTCGAGCTTGCGGTAGGTGATCGGCCCGGCGGGGGTGTCGAGTTCCAGGCCCTCGAAGGCATCGACCATGGCTTCGGTCTCGGTGGAGCCGGCCTTCTCGATGGCCGCGGCGATGGAAAGGATGGTGTTGTAGCCGACCAGCGAACCGAGGCGCGGGTAGTCGTCGAACTTCGCCTGGTAGGCCGTCACGTAGGCAGTGTGTTCCGGCGTGTCGATCTGGTCCCAGGGATAGCCGGTGACGATCCAGCCCTCCGGCGCCTCGGCACCCAGCGGGTCGAGGTATTCGGGCTCGCCGGTCAGCAGGCCCAGCATGGTGCGGTCCTTGAAAGTTTCGCGCAGGCTGCCCTCGCGCACGAACTTGGCGAGGTCGCTGCCGAAGGTGACGTTGTAGATGCCGTCGGGCTTCATCGCCTCCAGCGCCTGCACCTCGGCGGCGGCGTCGATCTTGCCGAGCGCCGGCCATTGCTCGCCGACGAACTCGACGCCCGGCACCTTGGCGCTCAGCACCTCCTTGAAGGCGGACACGGCGTCCTTGCCGTAGGCGTAGTTCGGCGCGATGGTCGCCCAGCGCTTGGCGCCGGTCTTGGCTGCTTCCTCGGCCAACATGGCCGCCTGCACATAGGTGCTGGGCCTGAGGCGGAAGGTGTAGCGGTTGCCGTCCTGCCAGACCAGCGAGTCGGCCAGCGGCTCTGCCGCCAGGTAGAGCTTCTTCTTCTGGCCGGCGTAGGACGCCAGCGCCAGGCCGACGTGGGAGAAGAACGAGCCGGTGATCATGACCACCTCTTCCTTGGCGAAAAGCTCCTCGGCGTAGCGCACCGCCTCACCCGGCTTGCCCTGGTCGTCGCGCGAGATCACCTCGAGTGGCCGGCCGAGCACGCCGCCCTTGGCGTTGATCTCCTCGACCGCCAGGTCCACGCCATGTTTGTAAGGGATCGTGAAGGCCGGCAGGCCCTTGTAGCTGTTGATATCGCCGATGCGGATCGGATCGGCGGCCCCGGCCATGCCCGGCGCCGCGACGGAGAGCGCCAGAACGGCCGCCCCTAAAAGCTTTTTCATTCCCACCTTCCTCTTTCCCATGTCTGCCTCCAGTGTTCGTTTTGCTTGTCTATCACCCTCGGGCTTGACCCTACGGCATTCACACATCTCGGATACGAGACGCTCGCCTTTACCACAGCCTCGGCTGTCGTCCCGGCACTTGTTGCCGGGACCCGCTGCTCTGGCCGTTCAATCGATGTTAACGTCGCAGGGCATCGCCAGCCGCTAGCGCCAATGGGTCCCGGGAACAAGCCCCGGGACGACAATGGGACGTGTGTATAACCCTCGCGAGGCCACGACGCGAGGTATGTGAATCCCGTAAGGCTTGCCCCGAGGGTGACAACCATATTCTGTCACCCTGCCGCCTGCATCGGTGCGCTGTCGTCCTGCGGCGCTCGCTCCTCGTCCAGCATCTCGGCGATGATGCGGCGCAGATGGTTGGGGCCGCGGTCGATAGCGAGCTTCACGCCGCGGCGCGCCGGCGCCTTGGCCTCGCGCGCCTGGATCGTCTCGAGGATCGATTTGTCCTCGGCGAAGGCGACGCGGAACTGCTCGTTCATGCGCTCGCCGAGATCCTCGTCGTCGAGGCCGATGTTGCGCAGGTGCATCCAGTGATCGATGGTGCGCGTCTCGGAGACCGGCGTCAGGAAGTGCAGCGCGAAGAGCCGCACGCCCTTGTCGCGCTCCCCCTCGCCGATGGCCGCCTCCGTCGCGGCGCTGCCGAAGTCGATAACCGCCACGTTGGGCGCGTGCAGGTAGTAGTAGTGCCAGCGGTCGACCTTGCCGGCGAAGTTCCCGAAGGCTTTGAAGAAGCCGACCGGCGCCGCGTCGCGGATCCAGCGCGAGGTGATCACCGTGCGGCCCTGGCGCGCGCAGTCGATCGGAACGTCTTCGCTGGCCGCGCTGCCGAGGGTTGTCGGATGCACGAAGCTGACGTGGGCGGGATCGCAGAGATTGTCGGCCAGCGGCAGGTAGTGGCTCTCGATCGGCAGCGCGTCGCCGTAGTGCGGCGCCCAGCGCGGATCCTCGAACTCCGGCATGTCGAAGACCAGGGCGGGATCGGCCTTCGCCGCCTCGCCCATCCAGATCCAGACGATGCCGCGGGCCTCGTGGACGGGGTAGCTGCGCACCCAGGCCGAGGACGGCAGGTTGCTCTGGCCCGGAATGCGCACGCACTTGCCATCGCAGCCGAAGGTCATGCCGTGGTAGCCGCACTGCACCGCGTCGCCGACCAGCCGGCCTTTGGACAGCGGCAGGCGCTTGTGCGGGCATTCGTCGGTGAGCGCTACGGCTTCGCCCGCCTCGCTGCGGAAGACGACGATGTCCTCCTCCATGATGGTGAGCGGCGTCAGGTCGCGGCCGAAATTGCGCGACCAGCCGGCGACGTACCAGGCATTGCGGACAAAGGTCATGGGGTCCCTCTCCTTCATCTCTCTCGGCTAGTTCCAGTCCTGGGCCACGGTCACTTCCAGCCCGTCGAGGGCAGGCGACATGATGATCTGGCAGGACAGCCGCGAATTCGGCTCCACCTCGAAGGCCTCGTCGAGCATGGCGATCTCGTCCTCGCTCTGCGGCGCCAGGCGTTCGAGCCAGGGCGAGGCAACGTAGACGTGGCAGGTGGCGCAGGCGCAGCAGCCGCCGCACTCCGCGCGGATGCCGATGTCCTCCTTTTCGGTCAGCACCTGCATCAGCGTGTCGCCTTCCTGGAAAGAGAATTCGTGCTTGCCGCCCTCGCGGTCGGTCGCCAGAACCTTCATGCCACTTTCAGCCTTTGCTGCAGTTCGCTGGACGAGGTCGTGTACTGGAAGCGCAGCTTCTTGTCCGGATGGACGTAGTGGAAGGCCTGGTGCGCCATCAGCGCCGCCTCGTGGAAACCGGAGAGAATGAGCTTCAGCTTGCCGGGATAGCTGTTGATGTCGCCGATGGCGAAGATCTGCGGCACCGAGGTCTCGAACTTCTCGGTGTCCACGGGGATCAGGTTCTCGTGCAGGTTCAGCCCGAAGCCGGCGATCGGCCCCAGCTTCATGGTGAGGCCGTAGAACGGCAGCAGGGTGTCGCAGGGCTCGACCCACTCGCCTGCCTCCGCCGACTTCAGCTTCACGCCGGTCAATTGGCTGCCGTCGCCTTCCAGGCCGGCGATCTGCGCCACCAGGAACTTCACCTTCCCGGCATCGGCCAGCGCGTGCATCTTGGCGACCGAGTCCGGCGCGGCGCGGAAATCCGGGCGGCGGTGCACCAGGGTGACGCTGGCGGCGACGGGCTGCAGGTTGAGGGTCCAGTCGAGCGCCGAATCGCCGCCGCCGGCGATCACCAGGTGCTTGTCGCGGAAGCTCTCCATCTTGCGCACGGCATAGTGGACGGCGCCGCCCTCGTAGGCCTCGATGCCGGCGATCGGCGGCTTCTTCGGCACGAAGCTGCCGCCGCCGGCCGCCACCACGATGACCGGCGCCTCCAGCTCCATGCCGAGGTCGGTGGTGAGCAGCCAGTTGCCGTTATCGAGCTTCTCCAGCTTCTCGGCCATCTGGCCGAGGTGGAACTGCGGCTCGAAGGGCTCGGCCTGCTGCAGCAGCCGCTCGACCAGCTCGCCGCCGGTCACCACCGGCAGGGCCGGGATGTCGTAGATCGGCTTTTCCGGATAGAGCTCTGCGCACTGGCCGCCGGGCTTGTCGAGAATGTCGACGACGTGGGACTTGAGGCCGAGGAGGCCCAGCTCGAAGACGGCGAAGAGGCCGACCGGCCCGGCACCGATGATCACCGCGTCGGTGAGGCTGCGTTGCTCCGTCATCTTGAAACCCTCTCCCTTGTTTTCGACGCCCTCACCGCAGGCCGTCCTCGCCCTTGACCTCTGCGGTGGTGAGGCCGCCGACCCGCGGCAGCGGGCGGCCGGAATCGGTGACTGCGATGGCCACCACGATCTCGCCGTGACGCGGCGCGTCGGGGACGCGCACCTCCATGCCGTCGAAGTGGCTGCGCACGTAGGC
Organism: uncultured Pelagibius sp.; assembly: GCA_964472095.1. GTDB lineage: Bacteria > Pseudomonadota > Alphaproteobacteria > Kiloniellales > Kiloniellaceae > Pelagibius. The sequence continues at coordinate 2,958 of CAYYIV010000018.1, read as the reverse complement.
GGCGTCCTTGTGGCCGAGCGGCACGTCGATGGCGGTGCCGATGCCGCCCATTTTCTTCGACGAAGGCACCAGCGCCGCGCCCTTCTCCACCGCCTGGCGCAGCGGCTTGCCCATACGCGGGTGCAGGATGGCGGCGGCGTGCTCCAGCTCGCCGCCCTCGCCGACGATGGCCGCCTTGCCGTAGCTCTCGATCTGCGGCGCCGCCACGCCGAGCGCGGCAACGGCCTTCTCGCCGAGGATCCTGCCGAGCTCCTCGCCGGTCTGCATGAGGACCTCGAGGTCCTCCTGGTAGCCGTCGGCGAAGGGATTCTCGATCACCGCCAGCGCGGCGGCACGGCGCGTCGGCGGCGCGATGCTGCGACCGCCTTCCTTCAGCGTCTCCTCGACGATCACCACCAACTTGCGAATCTTCACACTCATCGCAGACCATCCTCCCCCTGAATGTCCTCGGCGCGCAATCCGCCCATGCGGTCGTGGATGCGTCCGCCGGTGGTCATCGCCAGGATGAACACCAGCTCGTCGGCCTCCGGCGCGCCCGGCACGCCCACCTCGATGGCGTTGAAGTGCCCGCGCACGTAGGAGGCATTGATATGGGTGATCGGCACGTCGATCCGCGCGCCGAGGCCGCCGACCTTCTTGGCCGATGGCACGATGGCCTTGGCGTCGCCCAGCAACTCGCGCATGGCGTAGCCGCCGGGCACATGCCAGAGGGCGCCGTGCTCCAGCTCCCCGGCGCCGCCGACAATGGAGGCCTTGCCGAAGCCGGAGATGCGGTTGGCATCGCCGCCCAACGCAGCGATGAGGCGCTGCGACAGCGCGAGGCCCAGCGGCTTCAGTTCCTCCATGGTGGGCTGCAGCTCGGCGACGTAGCGCCCGGCGAAGGGATTGGCGATCACCGCGGCGATGGCGCCGACGAGCAAAGGCCGTGGCGCACGGGGACCGCCCTCGTGGAAGATCTCCTCCACCGTGGTCTGCAGCTTTCTCACCTCGACGCTCAAGTCCTCATTCCCTTCAGGCTGCCGTGGTCAGCCGGGCCGCCGGCAGCAGCGCCCCGTCGTCGACGATCTCCGCCTGGCCGCGGAGGAACAGCGCCGCCGCCTCGATCAGGCCGGCCGCGCGCATCGGCCGCGCCTGCGCGCATCCGCGCCGCAGCGCCGCGGCGATCTCTTCAGCAGACAGCGCGCCGACCGCCAGCGTCACCTCCCTGTCGCCCAGGTCGCTCTCCGGGTCGATCTCGCGGGCCGGCCGGCGCCGGATCGCGCCATGGCCCGGCAGGTCGACGGCGTTGGCGATCAGGGTCGCCGCCACGTCGGCCTCTGCGGCGCTGCGGGCGAAGACCGTCACCGCATCGGCGATGCCGAGCGAAAAGCTGCGCCCGCCCTCGCCCAGGGTGGCGCGGCCCGAGGTGGCGATGCCGCGGATCGGCGTCTCCGCCGCGATCACCGCGCGGCCGTTCAGCCGCGGGTCCCGGATCTCCGCCACCAGGCCGCAGGCGAGGCGCTCGCCCGGCGTCAGGTGCAGGGCGATGTCGCCGCCGTCGTTCACGTAGGCGCGGGAAAGGTCTGCCGCCGCGGTCATGGCGGCGAGCACGTGGTCGGCGACCGCGCCGGCGACCGCCGCCATCGGCGTGACCCAGGCCGCGCGGTGCGGCCGGCAGGCCAGCGCCATGCGGCGGGCCACCGGGCTCCGGAATTCGCCCGGCAGCGCGTCGATGGGCCGGCGCAGCGCCGTCAGCTCGGCGACCAGCCCCGGCAGCACCGCCGCGAAGCAGGCCTCGGCCGCCGCATAGGCGCGGCGCACTTCTGCGGGCGCGCCGAAGGCCTCGATGAGCAGGTCGATGGGGCCCTCCTGCAGGTGCAGGCGGCCGTCGGGCAGCAGGGCGCGGAAGAGGCTCGGCCGCGTCATTCAGAAGCCCGCCTTCTTGCCGGAAAGCTTGTCGAGGGGCGACAGCGGCCAGGGATTCTCCGCCTTCCACTCGGTCATGCGGATGCGCGCGCCGGTGGCGCGTTCCTTCAGCACCTCCTCCAGCGGCTTCACCGAGGCCATGTGACCGCCGAGGCCGGCATAGATCTCGTGCGGCATGGTGAACTCGATGGGCCCGACGATGGCCGGCGTCGGCACGTAGCCGAAGGCGTTGTCCGGCATGTCGAGCACGTCGACCATGATGGTGATGCCGCCGCCCGGCCAGACGTAGGCCGGCGCGCCGCCGGCGGTGACGCGGGTCAGCGCGTCCTTCACCGAGCGGGTCAGCCGCACCGGGTTCTCGGTCGCCCCGGCGCGCAGGCTGCCGCCCGCCCCTGCCATGAACAGCACCGAGGTCAGTGCCGGCTCGCAGTTCTCGCCGATGCGGTCGACCACCAGCTGCACCGCCGCCGGCATGGCCGCCTCGCGCGGCTTCAGGTCGTCGTCGAGCTCGAACCACGCCGCGTGCTCGCCGGTGGTGCTGACCATCAGCAGGCGCAGGCCCGGCCAGGCGGTCTTGGGGTCGATTTTCTCGATGATGGAGAGCGGCTCGCTGATGTTGGTGCCGCCCCAGCCGGTGCCCGGCTCGGCGACCTGGAAGTAGCGGCCCGGCGTCGAGCGCCGCCCGCGCACCCGGATGCCGCTCGGCTTCATGTCGAGGAACCTGCCGGCCTGGTGCTCGGTCAGCACGCCGGTGATGTGGTCGTCGACCACGATGACCTCGTCGGCCTCGCCCACCCACTGCCTAGCGAAGATGCCGATGGTGGCCGAGCCGCAGCCGACGCGCATGCGCGCCTCGGGGACGCCGTTGATGATCGGCGCCCTGCCGGCCTGGACCTGCAGCTTCGCGCCGCCGTCGATCTCCAGCTCCACCGCCTGCTTGTTGCAGAGGTCGAGCATCATCTGGCAGGTGACGTTGCCTTCCTTCTTGCTGCCGCCGGTCAGGTGGCGCACGCCGCCCAGCGCCAGCATCTGCGAGCCGTACTCGGCCGTGGT
>CAYYIV010000017.1:0-96810 GCA_964472095.1 uncultured Pelagibius sp. | reverse complement strand
TCCGCGAGGGCGGACGCACCGTCGGCGCCGGCGTCGTCGCCAGCATTCAGAAGTAGAGTTTTGAATAAAGCACCGGCCCAATTCCGGGCCGGTGCCGAATTTTTTTGGATGGCGCTGAAAATGGACAGCCAAGACATTCGCATTCGCCTGAAGGCCTTCGATCACCGGGTGCTCGACCAGTCGACCTCGGAGATCGTCGGAACGGCGAAGCGGACCGGTGCAAAGATCCGCGGGCCGATCCCGCTGCCGACCCGGATCGAGAAGTTCACGGTGCTGCGTTCGCCGCACATCGACAAGAAGAGCCGCGAGCAGTTCGAGATCCGGACGCACAAGCGCCTGCTCGACATCGTCGATCCGACCCCGCAGACGGTTGACGCTCTGATGAAGCTCGACCTTGCCGCCGGCGTTGACGTCGAGATCAAGCTGAAGGGCTAGGGACATGCGGACTGGTCTGATAGCGCAGAAGATGGGCATGACCCGCGTATTTACGCCGGAAGGCGAGGATGTGCCGGTCACCGTTCTGCAGATGAAGGATTGCCAGGTGGTGGCGGTGCGCAGCTCCGAGAAGGACGGCTACGATGCGGTCCAGCTCGGTGCGTTCAAGGCCAAGCCGAACCGGGTGACCAAGCCGCTGCGCGGCCACTTCGCCAAGGCGAAGGTGGAGCCGAAGCGCCGCGTCGTCGAATTTCGCGTCTCCAACGACGCCCTGCTCGAAGTCGGTCAGGAGCTTTCCGCCGCCCACTTCGTGGCGGGACAGTTCATCGACGTGACCGGCACCTCGATCGGCAAGGGCTTCGCCGGCGCCATGAAGCGGCACAACTTCGCCGGCCTGCGTGCCAGCCACGGCGTGTCGGTCTCGCACCGCTCGCACGGCTCGACTGGTAACAACCAGGATCCGGGCCGCGTGTTCAAGGGCAAGAAGATGGCCGGCCACATGGGCGACCGTCGCGTCACCACGCAGAACCTGCAGGTCGTCTCGATCGACGAAGACCGCGGGCTGATCCTGGTGAAGGGCGCGGTGCCGGGTGCCGAGGGCAGCTGGGTCATGCTGCGCGACGCGGTGAAGCGCAGCGCTCCGGAGGGGATTCCCTTCCCGGCCGGCCTGAAGAGCAAGCCCGAGGCGGCTGAAGCCGGCTCCGCGGAAGCGGCCACGGAAGCGGCCCCTGAGGCGGCAGCGGACAAGAAGGATCAGTAGCCATGAAGTGTCCGGTCACGACACTCGACAATAAGAAGTCCGGCGAGATCGATCTCGACGATTCCGTCTTCGGGCTGCCGGCGCGCAAGGACATCCTGGCGCGCGTGGTGAACTGGCAGCTGGCCAAGCGCCGCGCCGGAACCCACAAGGTGAAGACCCGGGGCGAGGTTTCGGGCTCGACCCGCAAGCTGTTTCGCCAGAAGGGCACCGGCAACGCCCGCATGGGTTCGGCCCGCACCACGCAGCGTCGTGGCGGCGGCACGGTGTTCGGCCCGGTGGTGCGCGACCACAGCCATGCGCTGAACAAGAAGGTCCGCAAGCTCGGCCTCAAGACGGCACTGTCGGCCAAGGCGGCCGAGGGCAAGCTCATCGTTGTCGACGACATCGCGGTGAAGGAGCCCAAGACGGCCGACCTGGCGAAGAAGTTCGCCGCGCTCGGCTGGTCCTCGGTGCTGATCATCGACGGGGCGCAGGTCGACGGCGGCTTCGCCACGGCGGCGCGCAACCTGCCGCTGGTCGATGTGCTCCCGCAGCAGGGCGCCAATGTGTACGACATTCTGCGCCGCGAGACCCTGGTGCTCACCAAGGGCGCGGTGGAAGCGTTGGAGGCACGACTGAAATGAGCCGCGCACGCGCAAGAACGAGCGGGACGATCAAAGTGTCGTCGGAGCGTATCTACGAGGTCATCCGTCGCCCGGTGGTGACGGAAAAGTCGACTCTCGGCTCCGAGCACAACCAGGTCACCTTCGTGGTGCCGCTGGACGCCACCAAGCCGGAAATCAAGGCGGCGGTGGAGCAGATCTTCAAGGTCAAGGTGAAGGCCGTAAACACCCTGCGCTCGAAGGGCAAGGTGAAGCGCTTCCGTGGCCAGATCGGCAAGCGTTCCGATGTGAAGAAGGCTTATGTGACGCTCGATGAAGGTCACAGCATCGACGTGACCACGGGGATCTAGGCGATGGCGCTCAAGAATTTCAATCCGACGACTCCGGGACGCCGCGGGCTCGTTCTGGTCGACCGCAGCGACCTCTGGAAGGGCGACCCGGTCAAGAAGCTGACCGAGGGCCTGACCAAGAAGGGTGGCCGCAACAATCTCGGCCGGCTGACCGCACGCCGCCGTGGCGGCGGCCACAAGCGGCTCTACCGCGTGGTCGACTTCAAGCGCCGCAAGTTCGACGTGCCGGCCAAGGTCGCGCGCCTGGAGTACGATCCCAACCGCAGCGCCTTCATTGCCCTGCTGGATTACGAGGACGGCGAGCAGAGCTACATCCTGGCGCCGCAGCGCTTGGCCGTCGGCGACACGGTGATTGCCGGTCAGCGCGCCGACATCAAGCCGGGCAACGCCATGCCGCTGTCGTCGATTCCGGTCGGCACCATCGTCCACAACGTGGAGATGAAGGCGGGCAAGGGCGGCCAGATTGCGCGCGCCGCGGGCACTTACGTCCAGCTCGTCGGCCGCGACGCCGGCTACGCACTGCTGCGCCTCGGCTCGGGCGAGGTGCGCATGGTGCGCTCCGAGTGCATGGCCTCGATCGGTGCGGTGTCCAATCCGGACCAGGCCAACACGAAGCTCGGCAAGGCCGGCCGCAACCGCTGGCTCGGCAAGCGCCCGGCCGTGCGTGGCGTGGCCATGAACCCGGTCGACCATCCGCACGGCGGTGGTGAAGGCCGCACCTCGGGCGGCCGCCATCCGGTCACCCCCTGGGGCAAGCCGACCAAGGGTGCCAAGACGCGGCGCAACAAGAAGACGAACGCACTGATCGTGCGTCGTCGCCACCAGAAACGCTAAGGGAGCGAAGGCAGTGTCACGCTCTGTATGGAAGGGTCCGTTCGTCGACAGCTACCTGCTGAAGAAGGCAGAGGCGTCGCGCGGTTCTGGTCGCAACGAGATCATCAAGACTTGGTCTCGCCGCTCGACCATCATGCCGCAGTTCGTCGGTCTGACGTTCGGTGTGTACAACGGCAAGAAGTTTCTGCCGGTCCTGGTGACCGAGAACATGGTGGGCCACAAGTTCGGCGAGTTCGCGCCGACGCGCACCTTCTTCGGCCACGCGGCGGACAAGAAGGCCAAGAGGGGCTAAGTCAATGGGTAAGCCGAAACATCCAGGTAGCCTGGCCGAGACGGAAGCGCGCTCTGTCCTGCGCAACCTGCGGACCAGCCCGCAGAAGCTGAACCTCGTGGCTCAGTCGATCCGCGGCAAGTCCGCCGAGGCGGCCCTGGCGGAGTTGACCTTCTCCAAGCGGCGCATCGCCGTCGACGTGAAGAAGGCTCTTCAGTCGGCGATCGCCAACGCGGAGAACAATCATCAGCTCGACGTCGATCGGCTGTATGTTGCCGAGGCAAGTGTCGGCAAGAGCTTTGTGATGAAGCGCTTCCGCGCCCGCGCGCGCGGCCGCGCCGGCAAGATTGTGAAGCCTTGGAGCCGCCTGACGGTGGTAGTGCGCGAGCGCGAGGAAACGGCGTAATGGGTCAAAAAGTCAATCCGATCAGCCTGCGGCTGGGAATCAACCGGACCTGGGATTCCCGCTGGTTCGCTGACGACAGCTATGCGGATCTGCTGCACGAGGATCTGCGCATCCGCAAGTATCTGCGCAAGCGGCTGCAGCAGGCCGGCGTGTCGCGCATCGTCATCGAGCGGCCGGCCAAGAAGGCGCGCATCACGATCCACACCGCCCGCCCCGGCGTCGTCATCGGCAAGAAGGGCGCGGACATCGAGAAGCTGCGCTCGGCTCTGCAGGCGATGACCACCAGCGAGGTGCACCTGAACATCGTCGAGATCCGCAAGCCGGAGATCGATGCCACCCTGGTGGCCGAGAACATCGCCAGCCAGCTCGAGCGTCGCGTCGCCTTCCGCCGCGCCATGAAGCGCGCCGTGCAGTCGGCCATGCGCCTGGGCGCCAACGGCATCCGCATCAACTGCGGCGGCCGCTTGGGCGGCGCCGAGATCGCGCGCACGGAGTGGTACCGCGAGGGCCGCGTGCCGCTGCACACCCTGCGTGCCGACGTCGACTATGGCGAGGCGACGGCGATGACCACCTACGGCACCTGCGGCGTAAAGGTCTGGGTTTTCAAGGGTGAGATCCTGGGTCACGACCCGATGGCCCAGGACAAGCGGGCGCAGGACGCCCAGACGGCGCGCTGAGGCGGTCCGCGCGACCAGAAGGTTTTGAGGAACGACAGTTATGTTGCAGCCGAAACGAACGAAGTACCGGAAGGCCCACAAGGGCCGTATCCACGGCAATGCCAAGGGCGGCACGCAGCTCAACTTTGGCGCCTATGGCCTCAAGGCCTTGACGCCCGGGCGACTTTCGGCGCGCCAGATCGAGGCCGCCCGCCGCGCCATCACGCGTCACATGAAGCGTGTCGGCAAGCTGTGGATCCGCATCTTCCCGGACGTGCCGGTGTCGTCCAAGCCGGCGGAAGTCCGTCAGGGCAAGGGCAAGGGCTCGCCCGAATGGTGGGCCGCGCGTGTGAAGCCGGGCCGGGTGCTGTTCGAGCTTGAAGGCGTGCCGCAGGACGTGGCCCGCGAGGCCTTTACTCTCGCCGCGGCGAAGCTGCCGGTGCAAACCAAGTTCATCGCCCGCCTGGGCGGTGAGGAGCATTAAGTCATGAAAGCTGAAGATCTGCGGACCAAGTCCGCTGACGAGTTGAAGGATTCGCTGGTGGGCCTGCGCAAGGAGAAGTTCAATCTGCGCTTCCAGCAGGCGAGCGGTCAACTCGAGAACACGGCGCGCGTGCGGCAGGTTCGCCGCGATATTGCGCGAATTAAAACGATCCTGCGCGATAAGCAGCAGGCGGCATCTTAGGAGTTAACGGTTATGCCGCGTCGGATCTTGCAAGGTGTGGTGGTGAGCGATAAGGGCGACAAGACGATTACCGTCTTGGTCGAGCGTCGCGTCATGCATCCGGTCTACAAGAAATTCATCAAGCTGTCGAAGAAGTACCATGCGCATGACGAGGGCAATGCCTGCCACGTCGGCGACTTGGTGCGCATTCGTGAATGTCGTCCGGTTTCCAAGACCAAGACTTGGGAAGTGGTCGGCGACGGCCAAGCGGCTTAAGGCTAGGAAAGGTCTAGACCGATGATCCAGATGCAGACGCAGCTCGACGTCGCCGACAACTCGGGTGCCCGCCGCGTGCAGTGCATCAAGGTGCTCGGTGGCTCGAAGCGCAAGACCGCCGGCGTTGGCGATGTCATCGTCGTGTCGGTGAAGGAAGCGATTCCGCGCGGCCGCGTGAAGAAGGGCGACGTGCACCAGGCGGTGATCGTCCGTACGGCGAAGGAAATTCACCGCACCGACGGCAGCACCATCCGCTTCGACAGCAATGCGGCGGTGTTGATCAACAAGCAGGGCGAGCCGATCGGGACCCGTATCTTCGGCCCGGTCACCCGCGAGCTGCGCGCCAAGAACTTCATGAAGATCATCTCTCTGGCGCCCGAGGTTCTGTGATGGCTACGAAATTCAAGATCAAGAAGGGCGACAAGGTGGTGGTCACCACCGGTCGCGACAAGGGCAAGCAGGGCGAGGTTCTGCGCGTGCTGCGCGCCGATGAGCGCGTGCTGGTCCAGGGCGTGAACATGGTGAAGCGCCATACCGCCCCGTCGCAGGCGTCGCCCGGCGGCATCATCGAGAAGGAAGCGTCCCTTCACATTTCCAATGTGGCGCACATCGACCCGAAGTCGAACAAGCCGACGCGGGTCGGTTACAAGATTGACAAGGACGGTCGCAAGACCCGGATCGCCAAGCGTTCCGGCGAAGCAATCGACCTCTAAGCGAAGGTCAGGAATATGAAACCGCGCTTGCAAGAGCACTATGACACGACGCTGAAGACCTCCATGATGGAGGAGTTCGGCTACAAGAATACGATGGAAGTCCCGCGCCTCGATAAGATCGTGGTGAACATGGGCGTCGGCGAAGCTGTGGCGGACTCCAAGAAGATCAAGTCCGCTGTCGGCGAGATGGCGCTGATCACCGGCCAGCAGCCGGTGGTTACCAAGGCCAAGAGGTCGGTGGCTACCTTCAAGCTCCGCGAAGGCATGCCGATTGGCTGCAAGGTCACCCTGCGCCGCGAGCGGATGTACGAGTTCCTGGATCGCCTGGTGACGATCGCCCTGCCGCGTGTCCGTGACTTCCGTGGCCTCTCCGGCAAGAGCTTCGACGGCCGCGGCAACTACGCCCTGGGCCTGAAGGAGCAGATCGTTTTCCCGGAGATCGATTACGATTCGGTCGATGCAATCCGCGGAATGGACATCATTATCTGCACCACCGCGAAGACCGACCAGGAAGCCCGCGCCCTGCTCAAGGGCTTTGACATGCCGTTTCGGGCCTAGAAGGGGCGGAAGGAAAGAATTATGGCGAAGACGAGTGCCATCGAAAAGAACAAGTCCCGCAGGAAGTTGGTGGACCGCTATGCAGCCAGGCGGGCTGCACTGAAGGCCGTCGCGACCGATCGCACGCTGCCGCCGGAGGAGCGTTTTCAGGCTTCCCTGAAGCTCGCCCAGCTGCCGCGCAACTCCGCGAAAGTCCGTATACGCAACCGTTGCCTGGTGACCGGGCGCCCGCGTGGCGTCTATCGCAAGTTCAAGCTCTCCCGCATCACCATGCGCGAGCTGGCTTCGATCGGTCAGATCCCGGGCATGGTTAAGTCGAGCTGGTAGGAGGAAGTCGGGCGATGGCTATGAGCGATCCCCTCGGAGATATGCTGACGCGTATCCGCAATGGACAGCGGAGCGGGAAGTCGAAGGTGCGCGCGCCGGCGTCAAAGCTGCGCGCGAACGTGCTCGATGTCCTGAAGCGCGAAGGCTACATCCGGGATTACCGTACTGAAGAGGTCGGCCGCGGCCTGGCCGAAGTCGAAATCGAGTTGAAGTACAACGAAGGCGCGCCGGTGATCCAGGAGATCGCACGGGTGTCGCGTCCGGGCCGGCGGGTCTATTCGAAGATCAAGGAGCTGTCGAGGGTCTACAACGGCCTCGGCATCACCATCCTGTCGACGCCGCGCGGGGTCATGTCCGACCAGGAAGCGCGTGCGGCGAATGTGGGTGGCGAAGTGCTCTGCCGCGTCTTCTGAGGACGCCGAGGTATTGAGGAACTGACTGATGTCGCGTGTAGGAAAAAACCCCGTCGAGGTGCCGTCCGGCGTCGAGATCGCCATCAAGGGCGTTCTGGTGTCGGCCAAGGGCAAGCTGGGCAACCTGGAGTTCCGGGCGACCGATGACGTGGAGATCACCCAGGAAGACGGCAAAGTCTGGGTGAAGCCGGTCAATGACAGCAAGAAGGCCCGCGCGATGTGGGGCACGGCCCGCGCGCGCATCCAGAACATGGTGATGGGCGTCTCCGAAGGCTTCAAGAAGGAGCTGGAGATCAACGGCGTCGGTTACCGTGCCTCGGTGCAGGGCAAGGCGCTGAACCTGCAGCTCGGTTTCAGCCACGACGTGGCCTATCCGATCCCGGAAGGCATCTCCATCAACTGCGAGAAGCCGACGTCGATCACGATCACCGGCGCGGACAAGCAGCGAGTCGGCCAGGTGGCGGCGGAGATCCGCGCTTACCGCCCGCCCGAGCCCTACAAGGGCAAGGGCGTGAAGTACGCCGACGAAGTCGTTCTGCGCAAGGAAGGCAAGAAGAAGTAATAGCCATGCAGACTTCAAAGAAACTATTGAATCGGCGCAAGCAGCGGGTGCGGTCGTCAATTCGCCGCACCGCCAACGGCCGGCCGCGTTTGTCGGTGTTCCGCTCCGGCAAGCACATCTATGCCCAGGTCATCGACGACGCCCAGGGGCGTACCCTGGTGGCCGCTTCCAGCATCGACGGTGCGCTGAAGAGCAAGCTGAAGCACGGGACGGACAGGGCGGCGGCTGCCGAGGTCGGCAAGCTGGTGGCGGAGCGCGCCGTGGCGGCCGGCATCAAGGAGGTCGTTTTCGACCGCGGTGGTTACCTCTTTCACGGGCGCATCAAGGCCCTCGCCGATGCCGCGCGTGAAGGCGGCCTGACGTTTTAAGGAAAGATAGATCCATGGCACGAGCTCCCCGCGAAGGGCGGTCCCGCGAAGATCGCCGGCAACGCGACAACGACGAGCCGGAACTGATTGAGAAGCTGGTCGGCATCAACCGCGTCGCCAAGGTCGTCAAGGGCGGCCGGCGCTTCGGTTTCGCCGCCCTGGTGGTGGTCGGCGACGGCCGCGGCCGCGTCGGGCACGGCCATGGCAAGGCCCGCGAGGTGCCGGAGGCGATCCGCAAGGCTACCGAGCAGGCCAAGAAGCAGATGGTCCGCGTGCCGCTGCGCGAGGGCCGTACCCTGCACCACGACATCAAGGGTCGCTTCGGCGCCGGCCGCGTGATGATGCGCGCTGCCGAGGCCGGCACCGGCATCATCGCCGGTGGCCCGATGCGCGCCGTCTTCGAGGCGCTGGGCGTGCAGGACGTGGTTGCCAAGTCGGTCGGCTCCTCCAATCCCCACAACATGATCCGGGCGACCTTCGAGGCTCTGGAGCGCAGCGTCAGCCCCCGCATGGTGGCTCAGCGCCGCGGCAAGAAGGTGTCTGATATCCTCGGCAAGCGCGACACGGCGGCTGCCGAGGCGCGGGAGTAAGCATCCATGTCTGCAGCCAAGAAGACCGTGAAGGTCACCCAGATCGGCAGCCCGATCGGTCGCAGGAAAGACCAGCGGGCGACGCTCGTGGGCCTCGGCCTCAACAAGCTTCACCGCTCGCGCGAGCTCGAGGACACGCCCTCGGTGCGCGGCATGATCGATAAGGTGAAGCACCTGGTACGCGTCGAGGGCTAAGGGCCCCCGGCGCCGGACTTTCGAAGCAAGCATCGGCCGCCAGGCGGCCGGGGAGGGGCGCCTCGGGGCGCCTCCGGTGAAGGGTAAAGTGCTATGAAACTCAATGAGTTGAGCGACAATCCGGGCGCCACCAAGGCGCGCAAGCGGATCGGCCGCGGCATCGGCTCCGGCAAGGGCAAGACCGCCGGCCAGGGTCACAAAGGCCAGAAGGCGCGCTCCGGCGTCGCCATCAAGGGCTTCGAGGGCGGCCAGATGCCGCTGCACCGGCGCCTGCCGAAGCGTGGCTTCAACAACATCTTCGCCAAGGACTTCAAGGTGGTGAACCTCGGCCGCCTGCAGGGCGCCATCGACACCGGCCGGCTGGATGCCAGCAAGCCGGTCGACAGCGCCGCGCTGAAGGATGCCGGCCTTGTGAAGTCGGCGCCGGACGGTATCCGCCTGCTTGCAAAGGGCGAGTTGAAGTCCAAGATCAATATTACCGTCGCTGGCGCATCCAAGGCTGCCGTCGAGGCGGTCGAGAAAGCAGGCGGTTCCGTGACCGTGGTGGCCAGGGTTCCGGCCGGCGAAGGCGCGCCCGCTTCCGAGTAATCGGGCGTCTGCCGCCAACCCGCAGCCTACCCTGAAGCTACGAGACAGGAAGCCATGGCATCCGCCGCCGAGCAACTCGCCGCGAACATCAACTTCAGCGCCTTTGCCAAGGCACCGGAGCTGAAGAAGCGTCTGTGGTTCACGCTCGGCGCCCTGATCATCTACCGCCTCGGCAGCTACATTCCGATCCCCGGCGTCGATCCGGTGATCCTGCAGGAAATCTTCGCCCAGCAGTCCAGCGGCATCCTCGGCATCTTCGACATGTTCGCCGGCGGCGCGCTCGGCCGCATGACCATCTTCGCCCTCAACATCATGCCGTACATCTCGGCGGCGATCATCATGCAGCTGATGACGGCGGTCTCGCCGACCCTGGAAGCGCTGAAGAAAGAGGGCGAGGCGGGCCGCAAGAAGATCAACCAGTACACCCGCTACGGCACCGTGGTGCTGGCTGCCGTCCAGTCCTACGGCATGGCCGTCGGCCTCGAGAGCATGACCGGCAGTACCGGCACGGCGGTGCTGGACCCCGGCCTGTTCTTCCGCCTCACCACGGTGATCACGCTCACCGGCGGCACCATCTTCCTGATGTGGCTCGGCGAGCAGATCACCCAGCGCGGTGTCGGCAACGGCATCTCGCTGATCATCTTCGCCGGCATCGTGGCGAACCTGCCGCTGGCCCTGGTCCAGGTGCTGGAGCTCGGCCGCACCGGCGCGCTCTCGGCGGTGCTGATCGTCGCGCTGCTGCTGGGCGCGGTGGCGGTGGTGGCCTTCATCGTCTTCATCGAGCGCGCCCAGCGCCGCATCGTGGTGCAGTATCCCAAGCGCCAGGTCGGCAACAAGATGTTCGGCGGCGAGGCATCGCACCTGCCGCTGAAGCTCAATCCCTCGGGCGTCATCCCGGTGATCTTCGCCTCCTCGCTGCTGCTGCTGCCGGCCACGGTGTCCGGCTTCTCCGGCGCGGGCGGTCCCGAATGGCTGAGCTGGGTGAACATCTATCTCGCTCACGGCGAGCCGCTGTTCATGGCGCTTTACGCGGGCCTCATCATCTTCTTTGCCTTCTTCTACACCGGCATTGTGTTCAATCCGGACGACACGGCCGACAACCTGAAGAAGAACGGCGGCTTCATTCCCGGCATCCGCCCCGGCAGGAACACCGCGGAATACCTGCGCCACATCATCTTCCGCCTCGGCACGGTCGGCGCTCTCTACCTCGCCCTCGTCGCCCTGATGCCGGAGGTCCTGCGCACCCAGTACAACGTGCCGTTCTACTTCGGCGGCACCTCGCTCCTGATCGTGGTCACGGTGACCATGGATACCGTCGGCCAGATCCACGCACATCTGCTGGCGCACCAGTACGAAGGACTCATCAAGAAGTCCAAGCTCAAGGGACGCCGCGGATGAACGTCATTCTTTTGGGGCCGCCGGGGGCGGGCAAGGGAACCCAGGCCAAGCGCCTGGAAGACCGGCACAATCTGATCCAGCTTTCGACCGGCGACATGCTGCGTGCGGCTGCCGAATCGGGCAGCGAACTCGGCCGCAAGGCCAAGCCGATAATGGATGCGGGCAAGCTGGTCCCGGACGAGCTGGTGATCAAGATCATCGCCGAGCGCATCGCGCAGCCGGACTGCGCCAAGGGCTTCATTCTCGATGGCTTCCCGCGCACCACGCCGCAGGCCGAGGCGCTCGACGCGATGCTGGCCGAAAAGGGCATGAAGCTGCACTCGGTCATCGAGATGAAGGTGAACGAAGAGATACTGGTCGACCGCATCACCGGGCGCTACACCTGCGCCAACTGCGGCGCCGGCTACCACGACCGCTTCCAGCGGCCCCAAGTGGCCGGGGTGTGCGACAGCTGCGGCAGCACCGAGTTCAGGCGCCGCGTCGACGACACCGCGGAGACCGTGCGCACCAGGCTGGCCGCCTACCACGCCGAGACGGCGCCGATCCTGCCCTACTACAAGGGCAAGGGGGTGCTCCAGGCGGTCGACGGCATGGCCGGCATCGACGAGGTCACCAGCCAGATCGAACAGGTCCTGGGGGCAGCATGACGGTTGACTCGCTGCTTTCGATTTCTATAATCCAGCGGTTCCGGCGCCTCCGGCGTCCGGACGCTTTTGCTTGTCCAGACATGGTTTTCGGGCCGAACGGGGCCCGGGTCCGCGGCGTTTAAGGAGTTCGCGAAGTGGCACGTATTGCTGGCGTCAACATTCCGACGCAGAAACGGGTCGAGATTGCTCTGACCTACATTCACGGCATTGGCCGCACCAAGGCGTCCAACATTTGCCAGCAGATCGGCCTGCCGCGGGAGCGTCGGGTCAATGAGCTGACCGATGACGAGGTGGCGCGGATCCGCGAAGCCATCGACCGCGACTACGTGGTCGAGGGCGACCTGCGCCGCGAAGTCGCCATGAACATCAAGCGCCTGATGGACCTCGGCTGCTACCGCGGCCTGCGTCACCGCAAGGGCCTGCCGGTGCGCGGCCAGGGCACCAAGACCAACGCGCGGACCCGCAAGGGCCCTTCGCGACCGATCGCCGGCAAGAAAAAAGCCACCAAGTAACGACGTAAGCACCAGGATACGGGCACCAGGCTATGGCCAAACCTCAAGCGCGTGTGCGCCGCCGCGAGAAGAAGAACATCTCTTCCGGCATTGCGCATGTGAACGCCACTTTCAACAACACCATGATCACGATTACGGACGTGCAGGGGAACACCATCTCCTGGTCTTCCGCCGGCGGTCAGGGCTTCAAGGGTTCGCGCAAGTCGACCCCCTATGCGGCCCAGATGGCTGCAGAGGATGCCGGCCGCAAGGCGCAGGAGCACGGCGTGCGTACCCTCGAGGTCAACGTGAAGGGCCCCGGTTCGGGCCGCGAATCGGCCCTCAGGGCCCTGCAGGCGGTCGGTTTCACGATCACCGCAATTCGCGACGTGACGCCGATCCCGCATAACGGGTGCCGGCCGCCGAAGCGGCGCCGCGTCTAGACCGCGAATCTCCGGGAGGCAATCCGCCTTCTGGAGCGGCGGCAACGCCGAAAACGAAGAGGTGATGGCGGGAGGCTGCCCGCCACCTCGCCTTTGAGGCCGACGGAAGTCGTTACCGTTGGAGCCGACATCGAACCAGCCTAGAAGTCGTGAGGGCACAAACGTGCTGCAAAAGAACTGGACCGAACTGATCAAGCCGATGAAGCTGGATATCCAGCCCGGACCTGACGCGCATCGCGCCGCCAAGGTGGTTGCCGAGCCGCTGGAGCGCGGTTTCGGACTCACCCTGGGCAATGCGATTCGCCGCGTGCTGTTGTCGTCGCTGCAGGGTGCGGCGGTGACTTCCATGCAGGTTGATGGCGTTCTGCACGAGTTTTCCTCGATCCCTGGCGTGCGCGAGGACGTCACCGACGTCGTCCTCAACGTCAAGGCCATCGCCCTGCGCATGGGCGGCGAGGGCCCGAAGCGCATGCGGTTGCGCGCCGAGGGACCGGGCGAGGTGACCGCCGGTCAGATCGAGACCGGCCATGACATCGAGATCATGAACCCCTCCCTGGTGCTCTGCACGCTGGACGATGGTGCGCGGATCGACATGGAGCTGACGGTCAACGCCGGCAAGGGCTACGTCCCGGCGACCCAGAACCGTCCGGAAGACGCGCCGATCGGCCTGGTGCCGGTCGACTCGATCTTCTCGCCGGTGCGCAAGGTCTCCTACAAGGTCGAGAACACCCGCGTTGGCCAGGTCACCGACTACGACAAGCTGACCATGGAGCTCGAGACCAACGGCGCGGTGACTCCTGAGGATGCGGTGGCCCTGGCCGCGCGCATCCTGCAGGACCAACTGCAGCTCTTCATCAATTTCGAGGAGCCGCAGCAGCGCCACGACGAGGAAGCGCCGAGCGAGTCGCCGTTCAATCGCAATCTGCTGCGCAAGGTCGACGAGCTGGAGCTCTCCGTGCGTTCGGCCAACTGCCTGAAGAACGACAACATCGTCTACATCGGCGATCTAGTGCAGAAGACCGAAGGCGAGATGCTGCGGACCCCGAACTTCGGCCGCAAATCCTTGAACGAGATCAAGGAAGTGCTGTCGACGATGGGCCTGCACCTGGGCATGGAGATCCCCAACTGGCCGCCTGAGAACATCGAGGAACTGGCCAAGCGCCTCGAGGAGCCCTACTAGGCTCCGCCGCGGCGGAAGGTTCGTTGTCAGGTTAGCGATCGGAGCAGCCGGCTCCCCCCGTACGTGCAGGCATCGCACCGCAGAGGCGGTCGACCTGGCGGACGGCAACACAATCGGCTTCGTGCGCGAAGCCCGGGATGAAGGGACAGAAAGATGCGTCACGGTTTCCACGGCCGCCGGTTCAACCGGTCGGTCAGCCACCGCAAGGCGATGTTCGCCAACATGGCTGCGTCGTTGATCAAGCACGAGCAGATCAAGACCACCCTGCCGAAGGCCAAGGACCTGCGGCGCGTCGTCGATCGTCTCGTCACCCTGGGCAAGCGCGGCGACCTGCATGCCCGTCGCCAGGCACTCTCGGTGCTGCGCGACACGCAGATCACCGCGAAGCTCTTCGAGGAGCTGGCCGAGCGTTACAAGGAGCGCAAGGGCGGCTACAGCCGGGTGCTGAAGGCGGGTTTCCGCTACGGCGACATGGCGCCGATGGCAATCATCGAGCTGGTCGACCGCGATCCCGAGGCCAAGGGCCTCGATTCCGGGCCGTCCCAGGATGGCCTCGACGACGAGGACGAGGACTGAGGTCCACGCCCGACAGCTTTCCTTGTCAGGAAATCCAGCGAAAGGCAGCCCGAAAGGCTGCCTTTCCTGTTTGACGGCCCCGCCCGCGCGCCCAAATATAAAGGCCGGGACGTGGCGGAGAGGACCGCATAGGTGGGCAAAGCGCGCGCGGCAGGGATGACGACGGGCGGCAGGGCGCTGCGGGCGGCTCTTGCCCGCTTGGCCGGGCTCGGCCTTGCGCTCGGCCTCGCCCTGGCGGGCGGACCGGTGGCGGCGCAGACCCGCGAAGTCCCCGGCGACCGCGGCGAGGTGATGCTGTCCTACTCGCCGGTGGTGAAGAAGGCGGCCCCGGCGGTGGTCAACATCTTCGCCAAGCGCAAGGTGGAGCAGCAGCGTCCTGTCTCCTCGCTGCTCGACGATCCTTTCTTCCGCCGCTTCTTCGGCGACGGCTTCGGGGGCGAGCGGCAGCGCCGCGAGCGCGACGAGTCGTCTCTTGGCTCGGGCGTCATCGTCGCGGCCGAGGGCTTCATCGTCACCAACGAGCATGTCATCAAGGGCGCCACCGAGATCAAGGTGGTCCTGGCCGACCGCCGCGAGTTCGAGGCGGAACTCGTGCTGACGGACGAGCGAACCGATCTTGCCGTGCTGCGGATCGACCCGGATGGCGAAGCGCTGCCGACCATCGATCTGCGCGATTCCGACGACGTCGAGGTGGGGGACCTCGTGCTGGCGCTGGGCAACCCCTTCGGCGTCGGTCAGACGGTGACCAGCGGCATCGTCTCGGCGCTGGCGCGCACCCAGGTCGGCATCACCGACTTCAGTTTCTTCATCCAGACCGACGCGGCGATCAATCCGGGCAACTCCGGCGGCGCCCTGGTCACTCTGGACGGGCGCCTCATCGGCATCAACACCGCGATCTACTCGCGCTCCGGCGGCTCGGTCGGCATCGGCTTCGCCATTCCCGCCAACATGGTGCGCACCGTGGTCGACAGCGCCCGCAGCGGCAACGCCCTGGTGCGCGCCTGGCCCGGTCTCTCGGGTCAGGACCTGACCTCGGAGCTGGCCGAGGGGCTGCGGCTCGACCGGCCCGGCGGCGTGGTCATCAGCGACGTCTACCACGGCGGGCCGGCCGATCGCGCCGGCATCTCCGCCGGCGATGTCATCGTCACGGTGAACGACCAGCCGGTGAACGACATGCAGTCGCTGCGCTACCGCGTCGCCACCGGCATGCTGGGCGAGTCCCTCGATGTCGGGGTGCTGCGCCAGGGCCGGATGGTGGCCGCCGCGCTGCCGCTGGAGCCGCCGCCGGAAGACCCGCCGCGCAACGAGATGCGGCTGCTCGGCCACCATCCCCTGGGCGGCGCCTATGTCGCCAGCCTGTCGCCGGCCCTGGCCGAGGAACTCGACATGCCCGACAGCTGGGCCGGCGTGGTGATCACCCGGGTCCAGCGCGGCACCCCGGCCCACCGGGTCCGCTTCCGCGCGCGCGACGTCATCCTTTCCATCAACGGGAAGACCTACCAGAGCTCCATCGAGCTGGCCGAGGCGCTCGACCGCAGCAGCGAGCGTTGGCAGATCGTCTTCAAGCGCGACGGCAAGGTGCGGCGGGTCGAGTTCAGCTCCTGATGCGGCACCGCGATGACCGGACTCTTTGAAAGCCAGGCACCGCGGCCCCTGGCCGACCGCCTGCGTCCGCGGGCGCTCGACGAGGTGGTCGGACAGAGCCATCTGCTTTCACCCGAGGGGCCGATCGGCCGCATGGTGCGCTCCGGACGGCTCGCCTCGCTGATCCTCTGGGGACCGCCGGGCTGTGGCAAGACGACCATCGCCCGCCTGCTGGCGGCGGAGACCGAGCTGGAGTTCGAGCCGCTCTCGGCGGTGTTTTCCGGCGTCGCCGACCTGCGCAAGGTGTTCGAGCGCGCCAGGCAGCGGCGTCTCGGCGGGCGGGGCACGCTGCTCTTCGTCGACGAGATCCATCGCTTCAACCGTGCCCAGCAGGATGGCTTTCTGCCCTATGTGGAGGACGGCACGGTGATCCTGGTCGGCGCGACGACCGAGAACCCCTCCTTCGAGCTCAATCCCGCGCTGCTGTCGCGCTGCCAGGTCATGGTGCTGCGGCGCCTGGAGGAGTCAGCCCTGCGCGAGCTGCTGGCCCGCGCCGAGGCGGCGGAGGGGCGCGATCTGCCGCTGACGCCGGAGGCGCGCCAGGCCTTGATGGCCATGGCCGACGGCGACGGGCGCTACCTTCTCAACCTCGCCGAGGAGATTTTCGCCCTCGGCGACGGCAAGTGGAAGGCCGGCGACAAGCTCGACACCGCGGCCCTGGCCGAGGTGGTGCAGAAGCGGGCGCCGCTCTACGACAAGGGGCAGGAGAGCCACTACAACCTGATCAGCGCGCTGCACAAGTCACTGCGCGGCTCCGACTGCGATGCCGCGCTCTACTGGTTCGCGCGCATGCTGGCCGGCGGCGAGGACCCGCACTACATCGCCCGCCGCCTGGTCCGCTTCGCCGTCGAGGATATCGGCCTCGCCGACCCGGCGGCGCTGACCCAGACCGTCGCCGCCTGGCAGGCCTTCGAGCGCATCGGCAGCCCGGAGGGCGAGCTGGCGCTGGCGCAGGCGGTCATTTACCTGGCCACGGCACCGAAGTCGAATGCCGCCTACAAGGCCTTCGGGGCGGCCCAGCGCGCCGCGAGAGACAGCGGCTCCCTGGCGCCGCCGGCCCACATCCTCAACGCGCCCACCCGGCTGATGCGTGATCTCGGCTACGGCAAGGGCTACGCCTACGACCACGACACGGCGGAAGGTTTCTCCGGTCAGGACTATTTTCCCGACGATTTTCCACGCCAGACCTTCTACCGGCCGGTCGAGCGCGGCTTCGAAAGAGACGTGCGCAAACGACTGGAATACTGGGAGAAACTCCGGATTCAGGCGAAAAGCCGCGGTGCCGGCGGCCCCGAGGACTAGCTCTGCACCGCACGCGAATCTGCCATTCATCCTTGCCGGTTGTGCGATCCCGAAGAGCCCTTAATTTGTCACCCAGACAATAATTGCCGGCTGCGGGAATGCGCCGGCAGGCAGGTTATACGAGGGGTCGAAATGACGAACTACTGCGTGCCCGAAAAGGGTAAAGCAGCTCTCCTATGCATCTCGGCACAACGCGATTTTGTCGCGCCTGGCTCGCCCGTGCGGGCCTGCGGCTGGCATTCGGCGCTGCCCAACATCGGCCGGCTGGTCGAAAGCTTCCGGGCCCAGCATGCCCCGATCTATCATTCCGTGCGGCTCTACAAGCCCGATGGCTCCAACGTCGATGCCTGCCGCCGCCAGGCGGTGGAGGAGGGGCTGCGAATTCTCATGCCGGGCACCCTGGGTGCCGAACTGATCGACGACCTGAAGCCCAACAAGGACGTGCGCCTCGACCCGGAGACGCTGTTTGCCGGTGATTTCCAGGAGATCGGCCGCAACGAATACGTCCACTACCGCCCGCGTTGGGGCGCCTTCCACAACACCGGCCTGGAGGACAGGCTGCGCGCCCAGCAGATCACCACCCTGGTCATCTGCGGCTTCAGCTTCTCCACCGGCGGCCGCGCCTCGGTCTACGAGGCCAGCGCCCGCGACTACCGTATCGTCCTGGTGCCTGATGCCCTTTGCAATGCCACGGAGGATGCCGTTCAGGAACTCGGGCGCATGGGCATCTACCTGATGGATACCGCCAACTGCGTCGCCTGGCTGGCCGGTACCGGCCCCGGTTCGGTGGCCGCTGCCTGAACCCTTCGGGTACCCTTTGTTTGCACCCTGTCTCCCGCTTTGCTAGCTAGAGGCTGGCTGCAGGGGACCATACCGGGGGGGGGACAATAGGGGCATGCATCTACAGCTTATCGTCGCCATCGCCTGCGGCGGCGCCTTCGGGGCGGTCGGCCGCTACTTTCTGACCGCCCAGGTGGCGGCCTGGACGGGCCATGGTTTTCCCTTCGGCACGCTGACCGTCAACGTGGTCGGCTCCTTCGCCATGGGGGTACTGGTCGAATTGGGCGCGCTTGTCTGGTCGCCCCCGCTGGAATTGCGCGCCTTCCTCACCGTCGGCTTCCTCGGCGCCTTCACTACCTTCTCGACCTTTTCGATGGAGACCGTGCTGCTCTACGAACGCGGCGACCTGCTGCTCTGCGCCGCCTACGTGGTCGGCTCCGTGCTGCTTTCGGTCGGCGCCTTCTTCGGCGCCATCTACCTGCTGCGCGCGGCCCTGACATGACCGGCGTGAGCCAGGTTCCCGTCGAAGCGGCGGCCAGCGGCCAGCGCCTCGACCGCTGGTTCAAGCAGCACTATCCGCAGCTGACCCACGGACGGCTGGAGAAGATGCTGCGCAAGGGGGAGATCCGCGTCGACGGCCGTCGGGTCAGGGCCTCGGAGCGGCTGGAGGAGGGCCAAGTGGTGCGGGTGCCGCCGATCCCGGAGACGGCGCCCAGCGAGCGGCCGGCGGCGCCCGCTGCGCTCGCGGTATCGGCCAAGGAAGCCGCCGCCCTGCAGGCAGCCGTACTCTACCGCGACGCCAACATCATCGCTCTCGACAAGCCCGCCGGCCTGGCCGTGCAGGGCGGCAGCGGCCAGCGGCGCCATCTCGACGGCATGCTCGATGCCCTGCGCTTCGGCGCCGAGGAGCGTCCGCGCCTGGTCCACCGCCTGGACCGCGACACCGCCGGCGTGCTGTTGCTGGCCCGCAACGCCCCGACCGCGCGCGCCCTGACAGCTGCCTTCCGCGGCAAGGAGACTCAGAAGATCTACTGGGCCCTGGTGGCCGGGGTTCCGGCCGAAGCTCGCGGCCTCATCGACCTGCCGCTGGCCAAGCAGGCCCAGGGGGGCGAGGGGCGCCGCGGCGAGGCCATGGCCGCCGACGACGACGCCGGCAAGCCGGCGCGCACGTTCTTTCAGGTGGTCGCGAGTTATCGCAGGGTTGCGAGCTGGCTGGTGCTGCTACCGCTGACCGGCCGCACACACCAGCTGCGTGTGCACTGTGCCGCCATGGGGACGCCGATCATCGGCGACGGCAAGTACGGCGGCCGCGAGGCCTTTCCCGAAAAGCTGGCGAGAGGGACGCCGGCTCCCAAGATCCTGCACCTGCTGGCCCGCGAGTTGGCGCTGCCGGACCCCGAGGTCGGCACCACCCTCAGGGTAACCGCCCCGCTGCCGCCGCACATGGCGGCGACCTGGCAGGCATTGGGCTTCGAGGAAGCGCGCGGGGAGGGCGCCCTGCAGGCCTTGCTGGCCTATGCCGAGGGGCTCAGCCACTCGCCGGCCAAGGGCCAGCGCCCGCTGTAGCGGGAACCGCCCGCCGACAGGCGGGCGCCCGGCAAGATCATCAGAACGCGAAGCGGAAGGTCGGCTGCTCGGGACGGTCGGCGAGCTGGTTGGACTGCCGCAGGGCCGGATTCCATCCAGGCTTCGGCGCACGCCGCAGAATCGTCGCGGTGCGCTGGCGCCAGGCCATGTCCTCCATCACGGTATCCAGGGTGAAACCCCACTGCGGGTTGTCGCCGCGCGGCACGTACTTCGTCTCTTCGGCGGCGGCGTAGTGATTGTCGATGCTGCGGCGCCAATCCTTGGCAGCGGCCGGAGCCGCGGCGGCGACAAGCATGACAGTAGCAGCGGCAGCTGCAGCGGAAGTAATCCAGGTGAGTTTGAAGGTCATACCTACCCCTAATTGGACGTTTGCCGATCTCAAAAGGTATAGGGGGCAGTTTTTTCCATTTCTCCTGTCAAATGCTTAAGAACCCAAAATGACACCTTTATAAACCTAAGAATGTCACAGTATTACATGGTAAGGAAAAATTTATACTTCGTTAATACTTTGTTAACTTTTGGGCAAATGTGGCAGAAATTGGGAGCGCTGCCAAAGGAGGCAAGCTGCATCAAGGGTTTAGCCCTGTGGATGGATTGCGTCGGATTGCCGTCAGCCACATTTCCGCCATGGCCAGGCTCCGAACGGGCGTAGAGAAGCGTCGGGCGCACCCTCATGTTTTCGCCACAGGAATGCGACTTTTCCGCCCGATCCGTTAACGCCCGCGAGGGCGACTCGCGGTCTTCGGGGGAGGCCGGGGTCAGTCGTTGCCGCGTCGGCGGGCAAAGAGGTCGCGGACGACCTGGTGCATGAGCTGTTCGAACTTGCCGTCCATCGGTCCTGTGGCCTCCTCGACCCAGCCGTCGACGGCGGCCAGGAGGTCGTCGCCGCGGCAGAAGCCAGCACGCAGCTCGATGCGGTCGGCCGCGGCGGGCGGGCCGCCCGCGGGCTGCTGGGAGCAGAAGGCCAGCAGCTCGCCGCTGTCCG
This sequence comes from uncultured Pelagibius sp., assembly GCA_964472095.1. GTDB lineage: Bacteria > Pseudomonadota > Alphaproteobacteria > Kiloniellales > Kiloniellaceae > Pelagibius. Next base: position 76,209 of record CAYYIV010000017.1, on the reverse strand, counting down.
GCGCGTTGAACACCAGCACCAGGCGGAAGGAGGGGTCGTCCGCGGCCTCCTGATCGGTGGTGAGGCGCAGCACGCGGGTTTGCAGGGCCTGCTCCATCACCGCGGTGATCCGCGCTTCCAGGGCTTCGCCCTCGGCAAAGGGGTCGCCGTCGATCTCCATATAGAGCGGCCCCTCGTTGCGGGTGGCCGCGATCAGGAATTCGAAGCTGCCGCTGGCGTGCATGTAGGGGGTGACGGTCGCGGGCCCCTGGTCGCAGGCGGCCAGGGCGAGGAGACCCGCGAGGGCGGCGGGCATCGCCCGGCGGGCGCGGATTTGGCGGCGGGATGGGGACATGGCGGGGGGCTCGATTTCCTGGCGGGCGGTATCACGAATCGTCTTAAGGATGCGGCTCCGACGTGATAGAGACAACGCCCAATGACGGCACTCCCTTTCAGCCACCGCTTCATCGTCTTCGACGTCGACGGCACCCTGCTCGACAGCCAGCACACCGTCGTCCACTGCATGAGCGCGGCCTTCGTGGCCGAGGGCCTGCCGGCGCCGGCCGCCGCGGCGATCCGGGCCACCATCGGGTTGAAGCTGGATATCGCCATCGCCAGCCTGCTGCCGGATCCGGATCAGGCGCGGGCCCTCCAGCTGGTGGAGGGCTACCGGACCGCTTTCTTTGCCTTGCAGGACAGGCCGGAGCACAACGAGCCGCTGTTTCCGGGAACCCTGGAGATGCTCGATGCCCTGGTCCATCCCGAGGTATTTCTCGGCATCGCTACCGGCAAGAACCGGCGCGGCCTCGACCGGGTGCTGCAGCGCCATGGCCTGGCGCCGCGCTTTCACAACTTCAAGACCGCCGACGACGGGCCCGGCAAGCCGCACCCGCATCTGCTCGAAGTCGCCATGGCCGAGGTCGGGGCTGCACCGGAGCAGACGGTGATGATCGGCGACACCACCTACGACATCGAGATGGCCCGCGCCGCCGGTTGTGTGGCGGTCGGGGTGAACTGGGGGAATCACGAGGAAGAGCTTCTCCTCGAAGCCGGCGCCCACTGCATCATTGGCCATTTCTCTGAGCTCAGCCAGTCACTTGTGCGTCTCAGCGGAGAGCCGACATGAAGCTGAAGCGGATCGTCACCGGCCTTGTTGCCTTGAGCGCGGCGGTCGCCGTCGCCGGCTATGCCATCATCGCCTCGCTGGATGTCCAGCAGGTCGCCGATTACGCCAAGGCCGAGGTGAAGGCGGCGACCGGGCGCGACCTCACCGTGGCCGGGCCGGTCGATCTGCGGGTTTCGCTGACGCCGGCGATCCAGCTGCAGGACGTGCGCTTCGCCAACGCGCCCTGGGGCAGCCGCGCAGAGATGGTCAGCATCCGCCGCCTGGAGGTGGAAGTCGCGCTGCTGCCGCTGCTGCTCGGCGACGTGGTGGTGAAGCGCCTGGTCGCGGTGGAGCCCGACATCCTGCTGGAGACCGATGCTGCCGGGCGCGGCAACTGGGTCTTCGACACCGCGGCAGTAGGCGCGGCGCCGGCGCCGGCCGAGCCCGCTGCCGGCGGCCCGGTGACAATGCCTGACGTGCAGGAATTCCGCATCGACGGCGGCCTCCTGCGGCTGGTCGATGCCGCGGCCGGGGAGACCCTGACCCTGGAGGTGACGGAGGCCGTCGGTACATTCCCGAGTGGCGGCGGCCTGCGGAGCCTGCGTCTGGCGGCCGCTTACAACGGTAACCCCTTTATCGTCGAAGGCAGTTACGGCGGCCTGCCGGCGCTGCTGTCCGGCGCGCCGGGGCCAATCGACGTGACCCTGCAGGCGGGCGGCGCCACCCTGAACGCCAAGGGCACGGCGGGGGACCTGACCGGGGCCATGAGCGCCGACCTGGCGGTGACGGCCGCCGGCGACGACCTCTCAGGCCTCTCGCCCTGGGTCGGCGGCGCGCTGCCGGCGCTGGGGCCCTACAATCTGTCCAGCAACGTGAAGGTCGACGGCGAAAGTATTGAATTTTCTGGTCTCGCACTGAAAGTCGGCGGCAGCGACCTCACCGGCAATCTGGCCCTCTCGCTGGCCGGCGAGCGGCCGGCGCTGAAGGGCACCCTGGTTTCCAAGCTGCTCGACCAGGCCGACTTCTCCGGCGCCGCCGACCCCGCGGCGGGCGCTTCCGGCAACGGCGGTTCGGGCGGCGGCGGTCCGGCCAAGGTCTTCCCCGACACGCCGCTGCCGTTGGAGGCGCTGCGCGCGGTCGACGCCGAGGTCAAGCTGGATGCCGAGCGCCTGCGCGCCGAGGGCGTGACCCTGGAAGGGCTGCAGACGGTGCTGGCGCTGAAGGCGGGCGACCTGGTGCTGGACCCGCTGGCCGCGACCCTGGCGGGCGGCGCCCTCGGCGGGCGGCTGGCCCTGGCGGCGTCCAAGGCGGAGCCGGATTTCGCCCTCAGCCTGGACGGCAGGGGCATCGACTTCGGCGACCTTCTGAAGCAGGCCGCGGTGACCGACGAGATCGGCGGCGCGCTGGAGCTCGAGGTCGACCTGAAGGGCCGCGGCGCCTCGCCGCATGCCATCGCCGCGGGACTGGGCGGCCATGTCCAGGCGGTGTCCCTCGACGGCACCATCGACAACTCGCTGCTGCGCGTGCTCAACGCCGGCCTCGGCGACATTACCGGGCCGCTGTTCGGCGGCAGCCGGCAAACCCGCCTGGAGTGCTTCGTCACCCGCTTCGACATCGAGAAGGGGCAGGCCAAGAGCCGCGCCCTGGTGCTCGACACGGGCGCCTTCGCGGTGGCCGGGCGGGGCGGCATCGACCTCGACGCGGAACAGGTGAACCTCGCCTTCGATACCCAGACCCGCCAACCCAGCCTCGCCAGCCTGGCGGTGCCCTTCCGGGTCACCGGCCCGCTCGGCAATCCGGGCGTGACCCCGGACCCGATCGGCGCGGCGGTCGGTGTGGTCGGCACCGTGGGCGACCTCGCCCAGACCGGCGGCAACATCGTCGGCGGCGCGGTGGACGCGGTCGGCGGCCTCATCGGCACCGGGCCGATCATCGGCCAGATCGGCAGCAACCAGACGCTCTGCGGCGAGGCGCTGGCGGCCATCGGGCGCGGCGCGGCTGCCGGCCAGTCGGGCGGTGCGGCGGCACCGAAGTCGTCGCGCGGCCTCGCCGACGACGCGGGCGAGGCCCTGAAGGACGCCGGCGAGGGGATCGAGCAGGGGATCAAGCGCCTCTTCGGCAACTGACGGGCCCATGCAGCAGAAAATAAAGCGCTTCTACAAGACGGCCACCGCCGCACCCGCCGCGCAGGGCGGCTTTGCCGTGCTGCTGGACGGCCGGCCGCTGCGCACCCCTGCCAAGACGCCCCTCGTCGTTCCCACCGAGGCGCTGGCCGCCGCGGTCGCCGCGGAGTGGCAGGGGCAGGGCGAGGAGGTCATCCCACTGGCCATGCCGCTGAACGCCCTGGCCTGCACCGCCATCGACATCGTGGCGCCGCAGCGCCGCCGCATCGTCGAGGATCTGCTCGGCTTCGGCGGCCACGACCTGCTGTGCTACTGGACCGACGAGACCGGCGAGCTGCTGCGCCGGCAGCAAGCCTGCTGGCAGCCGCTCCTCGATTGGGCGGCCGCGGAGCTCGGCGCCCCGCTGCAGAAGGCCTGCGGCATCACCTCGCGGGACCAGCAGGCCGGCAGCCTCGCGGCCCTGGAGCGCGCCGTCGAGGCGCACGACGACCTGGCGCTGACGGCCCTCGCGGCGGCGGTGAAGGCGGCGAGCTCGCTGGTGCTCGGCCTGGCCCTGGCGCGCGGGCGGATCGATGCGGCCGAGGCCTTCACGCTGTCGCAGCTCGACGAGCTCTATCAGGCCGAGCGCTGGGGCGAGGATGCGGAGGCGGCCCAGCGCCTGGCTGCGCTGCGGCAGGAGCTGGAGGGGGCGGCGCGGTTTTTTGAGTTAGTGGGTTAGGTTTCCGGCATAACCAATAGAAAAGGTTGTCACCCTCGGGCTTGACCCGAGGGTCCATGGTGCCGCTTGCACTGGTTCCTGCGGGCGGCGCAATGGATTGCCGGGTCAAGCCCGGCAATGACAGTTGGAGTGGCGCGCGCACTCACTGCGCTCGCTTGTCCGGGGTGACAGCGTGAGTGGCGGGATGACGATCCCGGTAGGCCCGCTGGCACGACGGTTCCGCCCGTGCTATCAGCTTTGCCGAAATCGGAGCGGGGAACTCGGCGCATGCAGGACATTCTTCAACGGCTTGAGGAGATGCGCGCGCAGGCCGCCATCGGCGGCGGTCAGCGGCGGATCGAGGCTCAGCATGCCAAGGGCAAGCTGAGCGCCCGCGAGCGCCTGCAGATCCTGCTCGACGAAGGCTCCTTCGAGGAGTGGGACATGTTCGTCGAGCACCGCTGCCTCGACTTCGGCATGGAGCAGCAGAAGGTCTCCGGCGACGGCGTGGTGACCGGCCACGGCACCATCAACGGACGCCTGGTCTTCGTGTTCAGCCAGGACTTCACCGTCTTCGGCGGCTCGCTCTCGGAGGCGCATGCCGAGAAGATCTGCAAGATCATGGACAAGGCGGTGCAGGTTGGCGCCCCGGTCATCGGCCTCAACGACTCAGGCGGTGCCCGCATCCAGGAGGGCGTGGCCTCGCTGGCCGGCTATGCCGAGGTGTTCCAGCGTAACGTGCTGGCCTCCGGCGTGGTGCCGCAGATCTCCATGATCATGGGTCCCTGCGCCGGCGGCGCGGTCTACTCCCCGGCCATGACCGACTTCATCTTCATGGTGAAGGACAGCTCCTATATGTTCGTCACCGGCCCCGACGTGGTGAAGACCGTGACCCACGAGACGGTCACCGCCGAGGCGCTGGGCGGCGCCATCACCCACACCACCAGGTCCGGCGTCGCCGACCTCGCCTTCGAAAACGACGTCGAGGCGCTGTTGGAGCTGCGCCGCTTCGCCGACTTCCTGCCGGCCTCCAACCGCGAGGCGCCGCCCTGGCGGCCGACCGACGACCCCGGCGACCGCGAGGAGATGTCGCTCGACACCCTGGTGCCGCCCGACGCGACCAAGCCCTACGACATGAAGGAGCTGATCGCCAAGGTGGTCGACGAGGGCGAGTTCTTCGAGCTGCAGCCCGCCTATGCCGGCAACATCATCACCGGCTTCGGGCGCATGGAGGGCCACACCGTCGGCTTCGTCGCCAACCAGCCGATGGTGCTGGCCGGCTGCCTCGACATCGCCTCCTCCATCAAGGCGGCGCGCTTCGTGCGCTTCTGCGACTGCTTCAACATCCCCATCGTCACCTTCGTCGACGTGCCGGGCTTCCTGCCGGGCACCTCCCAGGAGTTCAACGGCATCATCAAGCACGGCGCCAAGCTGTTGTTCGCCTACGCAGAAGCCACCGTGCCGAAGGTGACGGTGATCACCCGCAAGGCCTACGGCGGGGCCTACGACGTGATGTCCTCCAAGCACCTGCGCGGCGACGTGAACTACGCCTGGCCGACGGCGGAGATCGCCGTCATGGGGCCCAAGGGCGCGGTGGAGATCATCTTCCGCGGCGACCTCGGCGACCAGGAGAAGATCGCCGCGCGCACCGAGGAATACCGCAAGAAGTTCGCCAACCCCTTCGTCGCCGCCTCGCGCGGCTTCATCGACGACGTCATCAAGCCGCACGGCACCCGCCGGCGCATCTGCCGGGCGCTCAACATGCTGCGCGACAAGCAGCTGGAGAACCCCTGGAAGAAGCACGACAACCTGCCGCTCTAGGGGGCCCGGCATGCTGAAGCTCTACGATGATCCTGATTCAGGAAACGGCTACAAGGTCCAGCTTTTGCTGGCTCTTTTGGATGTTCAACACGAGCTGGTAAAGGTCAACGCGATCCAGGGCGAGACCCGCAAGGAAGCCTTCCTGCAGAAGAACCCAAACGGGCGCATTCCGCTGCTGGAACTGGAGGACGGAACCTTCCTGCCGGAGTCCAACGCCATCCTGTTCTATCTGGCCGAAGGGACGCCCTACCTGCCGGACGACCGCCTGGGCCGGGCGAAGGCGCTGCAGTGGATGTTCTTCGAGCAGTACAGCCACGAGCCCTACATCGCCGTGCTGCGCTTCTGGAAGCGGCACACCGCGAAGACACCGGAGAATGAGCCGCAGTGGGCGGACAAGGAAATGCGCGGCTACGACGCGCTGGGGGTGATGGAAAAGGCGCTCGAGGGACAGGACTGGCTGCTGGGTGCTGCACCCTCCATCGCCGATGTCTCGCTCTATGCCTATACGCACGTCGCCGACCAGGGCGGCTTCGATCTCGCGCGCTTTCCGGCGCTGCAAGCGTGGATCGGGCGCTTTCCCGGGCTGCCCGGTTACGTGCCGTTCTCCGGGCGCCTGAAGGACACCGACGACCGGAAGGTTTGAGCGCAATTCCGCAAAGCGGCCGGGGGTAGAGGCCGACAATAAAAACGAGGCGTTAGGGACGGATGTTCAGCAAGATCCTCATAGCCAACCGCGGCGAGATCGCCTGCCGCATCATCAAGACCTGCAAGCGCCTGGGCATTGCCACTGTCGCGGTCTATTCCGATGCCGACGCCGCGGCGCTGCACGTGAAGCTGGCCGACGAGGCGGTGAACATCGGCCCGGCGCCGGCCGCGCAATCGTACCTGGTCATCGACAAGATCATCGCGGCGGCGAAGCAGAGCGGCGCCGAGGCGGTGCACCCCGGCTTCGGCTTCCTGTCGGAGAACGCGAAGTTCGTCGAGGCGCTGGACGCCGCCGGCCTGGTCTTCATCGGCCCGCCGGTGAAGGCGATCGGCGCCATGGGCGACAAGATCACTTCCAAGAAGCTGGCCGCCGAGGCCGGCGTCAGCACGGTGCCCGGCCATCCCGACGCGGTCGACGACGAGGCGACCGCCGTGAAGGTCGCCGGCGAGATCGGCTACCCGGTAATGATCAAGGCCTCCGCCGGCGGCGGCGGCAAGGGCATGCGCATCGCCCGCAGCGAGGCGGAGGTGCGCGAGGGCCTGCGCTCGGCGCGCAACGAGGCGCGCTCCAGCTTCGGCGACGAGCGGGTCTTCATCGAGAAGTACATCGAGCAGCCGCGCCACATCGAGATCCAGGTCCTGGCCGACGCCCATGGCACCACCCTGCACCTCGGCGAGCGCGAGTGCTCCATCCAAAGACGCCACCAGAAAGTGGTCGAGGAGGCGCCGTCGCCCTTCCTCGACGCCAAGACCCGCGCCGCCATGGGCGCCCAGGCGGTGGCCCTGGCGGAGGCCGTCGACTACCGCTCCGCCGGCACGGTCGAATTCATCGTCGACAAGAAGAAGAACTTCTATTTCCTTGAAATGAATACACGTATCCAGGTTGAGCATCCGGTGACCGAGCTGATCACCGGCCTCGACCTGGTGGAGTGGATGATCCGTATCGCCGCGGGCGAGAAGCTGGGTTTCGGGCAGAAGGACGTGAAGCTGGACGGCTGGGCCGTCGAGACCCGCGTCTACGCCGAGGACCCCTTGCGCGACTTCATGCCCTCCATCGGCCGCCTGGTGCGCTACCGCACGCCGGGCAGCCCGGAGGACGCGGCGGTCACCGTGCGCATCGACAGCGGCGTCGAGGAAGGCTCGGAGATCTCCATGTTCTACGACCCGATGATCGCCAAGCTGGTGACCCACGCGCCCGACCGCCTGCGGGCCATCGACGCCATGCAGGCCGCACTCGACGCCTACGCCATCCGCGGCATCAACCACAACATTGCCTTCCTCGCCTCAGTGATGACCAACCCGCGCTTCCGCGCCGGCGAACTCTCCACCAACTTCATCGCCGAGGAGTTCCCCGACGGCTTCCAGGGCTCCGAGGTGACCGAGGAGGCGCTCGAGATCCTCATCGCCGTGGCGGCCCTGCTGCAGCACCGGCGGGCGGCGCGGGCAGCGACGGTCTCCGGCCGGATGGACGGGGCGCCCGACTTCGATGTGGCCAAGCCGGCCGACTGGGTGGTCATGCTGGGCCAGGCGATGCACCCGCGCCGGGTCACCCCGGTCGAGGGCGCCTTCCGGGTCGGCGGTGGCAAGGCGGAGCTGCTGATCGAGACCGCGGCGCGCCTCGGCGACCTGGTGCTGCCCTGCTTCATCGACGGCCGGCCGGTGACGCTGCAGGCCGACCGCCGCGGCCCGGCGATCCGCCTCAGCTATGCCGGCGCCGACATCGAGGCGCTGGTGCTGACGCCGCTGGCGGCCAAGCTGGCCGCCCGCATGCCGGTGAAGGAGCCGCCCGACCTCTCCCGCTTCCTGCTGTCGCCGATGCCCGGCCTGCTGATGTCGCTGATCGTCGAGGAGGGCCAGTTGGTGAAGGCCGGCGAGGAGTTGGCGGTGGTCGAGGCGATGAAGATGGAAAACGTGCTGCGCGCCGAGCGCGACGGCAAGGTGGCCAAGATCCACGCCGGACCGGGCGAGAGCCTCGCCGTCGACCAGGCCATCCTGGAGTTCGAGTAGAAGCCAGGATGACGGCAGCCTGGCGTTCTCAGAGGGCCAACGATGACCGAAGCTTATGATTGGAACCCTATGCCCCATCGGGTCAGCATCAGGTGCCCCAATTGCGAATCTCCGGCCGAGTATGAGTTTGCCGAGGTCGTCAAGATTCAGCTGACAGCAGACGTAGAATTTTTCCAGAGAAGCGACGCTTTCGAATACCACCTCTTTGAAGATGGCTGCGGCAGTTGTTGGCATGGCGCCGTGTTCTACCACGGCCTCAGGGGGAGCACCTTGGACGTGATCCGGGATCTACCCGAAGGGTATAGTCCGGAAGACTGGGAGCACAGCCGATACCTGCTTCGCAGCCATGGACTCGACATCGGGTCGGTCACGTGTCGCTCGTGCGGTTGTCGGAAGAAGCACTCACTCAATTGGCCGGACGAGGCCTACTTTCAGATCGACTACAAGGGAAAGGTTCTGTGGGCCTTTGACCGAGAGTCTGCCACGGTGCTGCTGGACTATATCCGTTCAGGAATCCGGCAGCGTGATAGGAAATGGAAGGCTTTCCTCAGCCACGTTCCGAGCCACTTCCTGAAGAAGAAGGCCAGAGATGAGGTCTCAAGGAAGCTTGGAAGACTGCTAGGAGCAGAAGTGTCGCCTCAGTCGTAGGCGCTGTACAAGACGGCCATGGAACAGCTTGAGCGGCCAACGGAAGCGGTCTGGGACGAGCGGCGCCTGTGGTTCGAGGAGCAGGAGGCGCTGCATGCCCGCGTCGGCGCGCGGGCGCCCAGCGAGCAGGCCTGCGCCCTGATGATCGACCTGCAGGCGGTGTTCTGCGCCGGCGCCTGGGCGGCCGCGGCGATCCTCGCCTGCGCGGTCACCGAAGCCCAGGGCGGCTCGCGACGGGAGAGCCTGCCGGGCCTGCCCGACAGCGAACTGCGCTGGCTGCGCGCCCTGCGCAACCGCCTCTGCCATGAGAACCGCAACGCCCCCGAGCTCACCGTCGAGGACCAGTGGCTGCGCCGCGACCTCTGGGAGGAGCGTGCCCGCCGGGCGGTGGCCATCGCTTTCGCGGCTCTCTATCCTGCCGCCTCCAGCGGGCCGCAGGAGGAGCCATGACCACGACGGTAAGGGTCGTCGTCTCCGGGCGCGTGCAGGGCGTCTGGTACCGCGCCTGGACCGCGCAGACCGCGAGCGCGCTCGGCCTCGACGGCTGGGTGCGCAACCGGCGCGACGGCAGCGTGGAGGCGGTGCTCTCCGGCGAGGCGGCGGTGGTCGAGGCGATGATCGCCCGGCTGTGGGACGGCCCCGACCTGGCGGCCGTCAGCGCGGTCGATCGCTTCGCGCACGATGAGCCGGTCGCGCCGGGCTTCGCGGTGAAGCCGACGGCGTAGGGGCAGGGCCACGGCTGCATTACCGGCGGTGCGTCCTTCGAGACGCCCGCCCGGGCTTGACGCCCGGTCGTGCTCCTCAGGATGAGGTAGATTTTTTTGATGGCCCACACATAAGGTCCTCATGCTGAGCGACCATCTCGCTGCTGCGCCATGGATCCTCGTGTCAGGCACGAGGATGACAGTAAGAGTTGGAGGCGGCGCTCACGCCGAGCGGCGTTCGGCTTCCTCCGCCTGCACCCACTCGGTGGCGCCGAAGACGCCGGGGAAGCCGGCGCGCAGGGCGGCGTCGAGGTCGGGCAGGCCGACCGGCAGGCCGAGGTCGGCCAGCGAGGTGACGCCGTGCGCGCTGATGCCGCAGGGCACGATGCCGCTGAAGTGGTCCAGCTCCGGCGTCACGTTGATGGCGATGCCGTGATAGGTGACCCAGCGCCTGACCCGCACGCCGATGGCGGCGATCTTGTCCTCGCGGTTCGGGCGTGCGACCCAGATGCCGACGCGGCCGGAGCGGCGCTCGCCCTTGACCGCGAAGGCGGCAAGAGCGCGGATGATCCACTCCTCGAGGTTCGCGACGAAGCGCCGGACGTCCGGCCCGCGGCGTTTCAGGTCCAGCATGACATAGGCCACCCGCTGGCCCGGGCCGTGGTAGGTGAACTCGCCGCCGCGCCCGCTCCGGTAGACCGGGAAACGGTCGGGCTGCAGCAGGTCCTTGGGGTCGGCCGAAGTGCCGGCGGTATAGAGCGGCGGGTGCTCGACCAGCCAGACCAGCTCCGGCAGGCGGCCCTCGCGGATCGCCGCGACGCGCGCTTCCATCGCCGCCACGGCGGCGGGATAATCGGTCAGGCCCGGCTCGACCCGCCACTCGACGGGAACGGGTGCCTGCGATGCCGGCGGCTCGTTCATGTCTCTTTCCATGTCGGGGGAAGATAGCTCCTGTGCGGAAGATTGCTATCTCTTTCATCTGCTTAGGCACTTGCGCTGCGGCCAAGTGCCGGTCATCTTCGGGACGCTGCCGGGGGCCCTCCCCGGCCTGGGTGGGGACGGAAAAGAAAGCAAGAAAATGAGGGACGGGATGGCGAAAGACCTGCGCGAGGCAGCCCTGGCCTATCACCGCTTGCCGAAGCCGGGCAAGCTGGAGATCAGCGCCACCAAGCCGCTGGCCAACCAGCGGGATCTGGCCCTGGCCTACTCGCCCGGCGTGGCGGCGGCCTGCGACGCCATCGCGGCCGATCCGGCGGAGGCCTATACGCTGACGGCGCGCGGCAACCTGGTCGGCGTGGTGACCAACGGCACCGCGGTGCTCGGACTCGGCGCCATCGGTCCGCTGGCGGCCAAGCCGGTGATGGAAGGCAAGGCGGTCCTGTTCAAGAAGTTCGCCGGGATCGACGTCTTCGACATCGAGCTGGACGCCTTGGATCCGCAGCGCCTGATCGATGTCGTGGCGGCGCTGGAGCCGACCTTCGGCGGCATCAACCTGGAAGACATCAAGGCGCCGGAGTGCTTCGAGATCGAGGCCGCGCTGCGCGAGCGCATGAATATCCCGGTGTTCCACGACGACCAGCACGGCACAGCGATCATCGTCGGCGCGGCGATCTACAACGGCCTGCGCCTGGTCGGCAAAAAGATCGGCGACGTCAAGCTGGTGACCTCCGGTGCCGGCGCGGCGGCGCTGGCCTGCCTCGACCTGCTGGTCTCCCTCGGCATCCGGCAGGAGAACATCTGGGTCACCGACATCGTCGGCGTGGTCTACGAGGGCCGCGAGGAACTGATGGACCGCTGGAAGGCGCGTTATGCGCAGCCGACCGACAAGCGCAAACTGGCCGAGGTGATCGAGGGCGCCGACGTCTTCCTCGGCCTCTCGGCGCCGGGCGTTCTGAAGCCGGAGATGGTCAAGGCGATGGCCGCCCAGCCGATCATCATGGCGCTGGCCAACCCGGTGCCGGAGATCATGCCTGAAGACGCCAAGGAGGCGCGCGAAGACGCCATCATCGCTTCCGGGCGGTCGGACTATCCCAACCAGGTGAACAACGTCCTCTGCTTCCCCTACATCTTCCGCGGCGCCCTCGACGTCGGCGCCACGGCGATCAACGAAGAGATGAAGCTGGCCTGCCTCAAGGCCATCGCCGACCTGGCGATGAAGGAGCAGAGCGAGGTGGTGGCCAAGGCGATGGGCGGCGAGGGGCGCAGTTTCGGCCCCGACTACATCATTCCCAGCCCGTTCGATCCGCGCCTGGTGCTGGAGATCGCACCCGCCGTGGCCAAGGCGGCGATGGACAGCGGCGTGGCGACGCGGCCGATCGAGGACTTCGAGGCCTATCGCCAGAACCTGCAGCGCTTCGTGTTCCGCTCCGGCCTCATCATGAAGCCGCTGTTCCAGCGCGCCAAGGAAGACCCCAAGCGGGTGATCTATGCCGAGGGCGAGGACGAGCGCGTGCTGCGGGCGGTGCAGGTGGTGGTCGACGAGGGGCTCGCCCAGCCGATCCTGGTCGGCCGGCCGGAGGTGGTGGCGACCCGCGTCGAGCGGCTCGGCCTGCGCATCCGCCCGGGCGAGGACGTGCCGCTGATCAACCCGCAGGACGACCCGCGCTTCCGCACCTACTGGCAGACCTATCACGAGCTGATGGAGCGCAAGGGCGTGTCGCAGGAGGCGGCGCGGGAGATCGTGCGCACGCGCAACACGGTGATCGGGGCGCTGGCCGTGCGCCTCGGCGACGCCGATGCCATGATCTGCGGCACCACCGGGCGCTATCGCCGCCACCTGGACCATGTGATGGATGTGGTGGGCAAGGCGGAGAACGTGGTCGACTGCTCTGCCATCAGCCTGGTGATTCTGCCGAGCGGCTCGTTCTTCATCGTCGACACCTACGTGACGCCGGACCCGACGGCAGAGGAGATCGCCGAGATGACGCTGCTGGCGGCGCGCCACGTGCGGCGCTTCGGCCTGCAGCCGAAGGTGGCCCTGCTGTCGCACTCCAGCTTCGGCTCCTCCAACTCGCCCTCCGCGCTGAAGATGCGCAAGGCCCTGGCGATACTGCACCGGCGCAGCCCGGACCTGGAGGTCGAGGGCGAGATGCATGCCGACGCGGCGCTCAACGAGTCCATCCGCGAGAACATCTTCCCCAATTCCAAGCTGAAGGGCACGGCCAACCTGCTGGTCATGCCGACGCTGGACGCCGCCAACATCTCGTTCAACCTGATAAAGTCGCTGGGCGAGGGACTGTCGGTCGGCCCGATCCTGCTCGGCGTATCGGCGCCGGCGCATATCCTGACGCCGTCGGTGACCGCCCGTGGTATCGTGAACATGAGCGCGGTGGCCGTGGTCGACGCGCAGGATCGCATCATCGAGAACTGACCCAGCCGAAGCTGAACCATCGAAAGCCAATCCATCGGGAAACCAGTAGAGGACACGCGCCAGGCCATGTCGCAAACCCCGCCCGAGCGAGACGACGCCGATGCCTGGCTGCCCGAGGTTCAGCCTGACGCCTACGGTCTTTCCGCCGATCGGATACGCGCTGTCTCCGAAGCCCTCGAGAAGGGCGACGAAGCCGAGGCCCGCCACCTCGCCGAAGACCTGCATGAAGCCGACCTGGCCGACCTGCTGGAGCACCTCGACCGCGAAGAGCGCCCGCTCCTCATAAAGGCGCTCGGCCGCGACTTCGACCTGGAAGTCCTGACCTATCTCGACGCCTCCCTGCGCGAGGAGATCATCGAGGCGCTGGAGCCGCTGCACATCGCCTCCTCGCTGTCGGACCTGGACAGCGACGACGCCGTCGACATCTTCGAGGACCTCGACGAGGAGGCGCAGCAGCGGGTGCTCGCCGCCCTGCCGCGAGCTGACCGCCTGGTCCTGGAAGAAAGCCTCAGCTTCCCCGAGGACTCCGCCGGCCGCATCATGCAGCGCGAGCTGCTGGCGGTGCCGTCGAACTGGACGGTCGGCGAGACCATCGACTTCATGCGCGCCGCCAAGGACCTGCCGGACGATTTCTACGACCTCTATATCGTCGACCCCAAGCATCAGCCGATCGGCTACGTGCCGCTGAGCCGGGCGATGCGCACCCGGCGCCCGGTCAAGCTGACCGAGATCATGAACGAAGACCTGAAGACCGTGCCGATCACCATGGACCAGGAGGAGGTCGCCTACCTGTTCCGCCAGTACGGCCTGGTCTCCGCCCCGGTGGTCGACGCCGCCGGTCGCCTGGTCGGCGTGGTGACGGTGGACGACGTGGTCCACATCATTGACGAGGAAGCCGAGGAGGATCTGCTGAAGCTGGCCGGCGTGCGGGAGACCGACCTCTACAGCGCCGTGCTCGACACCACGAAGTCGCGTTTTTCCTGGCTGCTCATCAATCTGTTCACGGCGGTGGCCGCTTCCGTCGTCATCGCGCTGTTCGAGGACACCCTGGAGCGACTCGTCGCGCTGGCCGTGCTGATGCCGATCGTCGCCTCGATGGGCGGCAACGCCGGCACCCAGACCCTGACGGTGGCGGTGCGCGCCCTCGCCATGCGCGACCTCAATGCCCGCAACGCGCTGCGCTTCGTGGGCAAGGAGCTGATTGTCGGCCTTGTCAACGGGATGGTGTTCGCGGTGCTGGCCGGGGCCATGGCCTGGGTCTGGTTCGGCGCGCCGATGATCGGCGTCATCATCGGCGCCGCCATGGTCATCAACCTGGTGGTTGCGGCGCTCTCCGGCGCCCTGGTGCCGCTCGGACTGGAGAAGATCGGCGTCGACCCGGCGGTGGCCTCCAGCGTGGTGCTGACCACGGTGACCGACGTGATCGGGTTCTTCGCCTTCCTCGGGCTGGCGACGCTGTTCCTGCTGTGAAGCCGGTACCGGCAGCGCAACGGGGGCTTGCCGCTCAGTTGTTCCTGAGGCGGCCGATGTTCCTGGTGCCGGTCTCGCTCGGCGCGTAGGGGTCCGGGTTCACCGTCTCGAGGCTGTTCTGCAGCTCTTCCACGTTGAGGGTCTTGATGTAGGCCTCGCGCTCCAGGCGCGCCTGGCGCTCCGCAGCGCTCTCGCAGGCCGCCGTCAGGCCGGCGACGGCGAGCATCGCCGCGACCAGCAGCAGCCGTTTCCTGTCTTTGTGAAACATCCGCTTTTCCTCGGCACCGAAAGTCTCGCGGGGCAGTGGCCCCCGCCGTCGCCGGGCACTATGGCCTCTCCCCAGGGGGCTGTGCAAGCCGTCAGGCGGCGATATCCTGGGGGCCCATTTCCCTGTCCTGTCCGGAGACCCGCCGAGATGACCGCGTTCACCCCACCCAAGTTCCAGCCCGGGGATGCCGACTTCGCCGAGCGGGTCCGCGCCATCTTCGCGCGCCAGACCGTCATGGCGCTGATCGGCGCCCGCCTCGGCCGTGTCGCGGCGGGGGAGGTGGAGATCGAACTGCCGTTCCGGCCCGACCTCTGCCAGCAGCACGGTTTCTTCCATGCCGGGGTGACCAGCACCATCGCCGACTCGGCAGCCGGCTACGCCGGCTACAGTCTGTTCGCGGCCGACAGCTCGGTGCTGACGGTGGAGTTCAAGATCAACCTGCTGGCGCCGGCCGACGGCGAGCTGCTGCGCGCCGTCGGGCGGGTGGTGAAGCCGGGGCGCAGCCTGACGGTGACCGAGGCGGAGGTCAGCGTGGTGAAGCACGGCCGCGCGAAGCCCTGCGCGCGGCTCAGCCAGACCCTGATGTGCGTCGCCGGCCGGCCCGACATGCCGCAGGCGGGTTGAGCTCAGGGGTTCTTCGTCTCGATGCCGCGGTAGTAGGTGAAGCCGCACCAGGCAGCGAGGACTTTCATCGCCTTGGGCTCCAGAGGATCGTTGCCTCCCGGCCCTTCCAGCAACTCGACAAGTTTCAGCAACTCTTCGTTCGGCAGGCGCTTGATCTCGTCCGCGATACCGGCGCTGGTGCCCCCCTGGTTGTCGGCATGCCGCCAAAAGTTTGGCGGCAGGTCGTTGACAAGAATGTGATCGACCACGGCCGGCCATTTCTCGGTCAACACGAGGAAGCGGGCGAGGTGGTCGATCGGCTCGCTGCCGGGCCGCACCGCCGCGGTCAGGTAGGCCTGCAGGCGGAAGCTGTTGATGAAGCGCTTCAGACGACGTGGGTTGTTGAAGTGACGGCTGCCGTAGTGCCGCGCCCGCTCGATCAAGGCATCGGAGTCGCTGGGCGCCTTGCGCTCGCTCCGCGGTGCCAGGCCGATGCCCTGGCGCAGCCGCTCGCCCAGGCCGGCCGCCTCGGCACCGGGTCCGGCATCGCCCGACCGCGGTTGTTGAGGCTTGTCCTCCCGCCCCATGGCGGCGTCGACCAGGTCGCCCATCTGCGCCATGCCGTGGGCGGGCAGAGAGAGGCGGGCCTGGATGATCTTCTCGAGGAACTTGTAGCCGCTGCCATGTTCCATGCGGGCGCTGCGGCCGGCGGAATGGGCCAGTTCGGCACGCTCGGTCTCGATGGCGTTGGCGACGATGCGCATGTCCATGCCCATCACGAAGATGCAAGCGCGCGACACGTCGGCGAGCTGCAGCGCCTCGATGATCTCGCCCAGCACCTTGCCCTTGCAGCGGTCGAGATCGTCGATGAAGACGATGACCTTAAGGTCATCCGGCACCGCCTCGGCCAGACGCCGCATTTCGTCCTCGAACTGGGAGAGCGTGCCGATCTTGTCCTTGAAGTCGGTCTTCTCGACGTACTCCAGGAGATTGAGCCCCAGCTTCTTGCTGAAGGTTATGTAGGCATAGAGCAGGGCGAGCAGGGCAAAGGGGCCGATGAGCACATATCCCAGCGAGCTTGCAAGCGAGGCACTGACGGCTTTGTAGAAGGCACCGAGGAAGGAGTCGGCGGCCGATGACCAGGCGCCGAATTCCGACCATTGCATGGTCGCGGCGACGCCGAGAATGAGCACCACGAACGCGAGCGCCACGACGAGGTGCAGCACGAAGGCGAAGTCCGCATGGCGGTGCCACTTCTGCCGGAAGCGGCCCCAGCGGAAGTCCCAGCTCTGTTCGGGTGTGAGATTGTCGCGCAGGCAGCGCGTGACGTTGGCGACGAAGGCGGCCCAGACCTGCTCCGGCTCGCTGTACTTCCAGGGATTGAACCAGGTGGTGGCCACCCGGATGCGCGTGGTCCGCGCGCTGCGCTTCAGCTGCTGGTCGAGCATGTTCATGAAGGAGGTTTTGCCCTGGCCCCAGGCCGCGTTGATGGCCAGCGTCAGCGGCGGCCGGGTCTGCTCGGCGAGGATGAACTCGGCGACGGCCTCGACGTAAGGCCGGAAGCCAAGGCGGTCCTGATCGATATCGCAGATCGCGGAATCGCTGAGCGCCACCGGGCGGGCCGAAGCCTCGGTATCGTCCGGTGTCGGCGGGGGCTCCGGGGGCGGCGCGGCCGCTTCGGCTTGCTGCGCCGCAGTTTCCGCCGTCTTCATCCCAAAGTCGCTGCTGGCGGCTTCGGTTTCGACCGTGGCGACCGTTTCATTCAATTGGGTCGCCCGATAGGCCTGGTCCAACGCGGAGAGGGTCGCCGGACCCAGGTGGCCATCCGGCGGTACCTTGAAACCATTTTCGCCGAGCCAGTTCTGGAGGCTCTCGACGCCGCGCTGCCGGTTGCGGCGATCGGCGATATCGAAGCCGAAACTCTCGGCGGCCCATTCCAAGGGTGTCGCGAAGCGGGGCTCGCCACCGATGCTCTCGGATAACTCGTCCTCGGGTAACGCCGCCACCTTTCCCTCCCTGTGCGGGCGACCTGTTGTCGCTTCTGCGCCGCTCAAGACAGCCTGTGGTGAGAGCGGACTATAGCGCGGCCGGGGGCGGCCCGGTACGGCCTGATTCCCTTGTGCCGCCGCGCTACCTCCAAAGTCCCGCCGGCCGGTGCGGGGCCGCTGCCCGCGCATTGCCTCTGGCGGGGCTCTGCCGGTCGTCCTAGAGTGCCGCCAAATCAGAGAACCCGGCGCGGCAGCCGCGGAAGAGAGCGACGACGATGCGTCCCAACCAGTTCCCCAGCCTCAACTTCGACCTCGGCGAGACGGCCGACCTGCTGCGCGACACGGTGATGAGTTTCGCCGCCGAGGAGATCGCGCCGCTCGCCGAGGAGATCGACCGCAGCGACGTCTTTCCGCGCCAGCTGTGGCCGAAGATGGGGGCGCTCGGCCTGCTCGGCCTGACGGTGGAGGAGGACTACGGCGGCGCCGGCATGGGCTATCTCGAGCACTGCGTGGCGATGGAGGAGGTCAGCCGGGCCTCGGCCAGCATCGGCCTCAGCTACGGCGCGCACTCCAATCTTTGCGTCAACCAGATTCGCCGCAACGGCAGCGCGGAACAGAAGCGCCGCTACCTGCCGAAGCTGGTCTCCGGCGAACACGTCGGTGCGCTGGCGATGAGCGAGCCGGGCGCCGGCTCCGATGTGGTCGGCATGCGCACCCGCGCCGACAGGAAGGGCGACCGCTACGTCCTAAACGGCAGCAAGATGTGGATCACCAACGCCGACGAGGCCGACACCCTGGTGGTTTACGCCAAGACCGATCCGGAGGCCGGCGCGCGCGGCATCACCGCCTTCCTGGTGGAGAAGGGCTTCAAGGGCTTTTCCATCGCCCAGAAGCTCGACAAGCTCGGCATGCGCGGCTCGCCCACCGGCGAACTGGTGTTCGAGGATTGCGAAGTGCCGGAGGAGAACCTGCTGGGCACCCTGGGCAAGGGCGTCAACATCCTGATGTCCGGCCTCGACTACGAAAGGCTGGTACTGGCGGCCGGCCCGCTCGGCATCATGCAGTCCTGCATGGACCTGGCGCTGCCCTACATCCACGAGCGCAAGCAGTTCGGCCAGGCGATCGGCGAGTTCCAGCTGATCCAGGGCAAGATCGCCGACATGTACACCACGATGAATGCCGCCAAGGCCTATGTCTACGCGGTGGCCAAAGCCTGCGACCGCGGCGAGACGACGCGCAAGGACGCTGCCGGCGCCATTCTCTTCGCGGCGGAAAGGGCGACCTGGATGGCGCTGGAGACCATCCAGACCCTGGGCGGCAACGGCTACATCAACGACTATCCGGCCGGCCGCCTGCTGCGCGATGCCAAGCTCTACGAGATCGGCGCCGGCACCAGCGAGATCCGTCGCATGCTCATCGGCCGCGAGCTGTTCAACGAGACCAGGTAGTCGCCTGCCGCCGCGCCGCAGCCCTTGGCGCCGGCGAAGATCGCCTTCCGAACGCGCCTGCCGGATCGCTTGCTTTGACGTAATATCTAGGAATTTCAGTCTGTTGCGGCGAGAACCCGAGGGGTGTTGTCTCGACCGGCCAAGTGATGTTCTCTAGTGCCGCAAAGGAGCGGCTGATGGCGCTGCAAATGAAGCCCGCCTGCGAGCGCTGCCAACTCGGCCTCGCCATGGACGGGAAAGCCTGGATCTGCAGTTTCGAATGCACCTTCTGCACCGCCTGCGCGGAAGCGATGGGGCGGCGTTGCCCCAATTGCGGCGGCGAGCTCGTCGGACGGCCGCGGCGCGACGTGCCGCCGGCCGTCGCATGAGCCGGGCAAGCGCGCTTGGCGTGAACCTCGAGATTCCCGCCGCTGGGCTTCGGCCGAGCGGCGGTTCTGTTTAGGGAGACCGTATTGCCTACAGTCCTGGTCACCGGCGCCAACCGCGGCATCGGGTTGGAGTTCGTAAAATCCTTCGTGGCCGATGGTTGGCGGGTCCATGCCTGTGCCCGCAACATGGAGAAGGCCAAGGAGGTGCGCGCCCTCGACGGCGACGTGGTCTGTCACAAGCTCGACGTGACCAACGGCCTCAAGGTGGCGAGCCTGGCGCGGGCGCTGGCGGAGGAAACCATCGACGTCCTCATCAACAACGCCGGAGTCTACGGCCCGCGTGCCGGATTCGGGGAAACCGACTACGAAGAATGGGCCGCCGTGCTGCAGGTGAACACCCTGGCGCCGCTGCGCATGGTCGAGCGTTTCGTCGGCCTCGTAGAACGCAGCGAGCGCAAGACCGTCGTCAACATCTCCAGCCGCATGGGGTCGATCTCGCAGAATACCTCCGGCGGATCCTACATCTACCGCAGCTCCAAGGCGGCCCTGAACATGGTGACGAAGACCCTCGCCAACGACCTCGCGGGCCGGGGCCTCACGGTGATCTCCTTTCACCCCGGCTGGGTCCAGACCGATATGGGCGGCGAGGGCGCCAGCATCCCACCGGCGGAATCGGTCCGCGGCATGCGCAAGGTGATCGACGGGCTGAGCCCGGCCGACAACGGAAAATTTTTCAACTACGACGGTGCGCTGCTGGAGTGGTAGAAAGCTGCCGCCTGCAAGTTCGAGTCGGAGGGTCGCAATGAACCGCTTTCATCTGGCACAGATCAACGTCGGACGCACCCTGGCGCCGCTCGACGACCCGCAACTGTCCGGTTTCGTCGAGCGCCTGGACGACATCAATGCCCTGGCCGACCGCAGCCCGGGCTTCGTCTGGCGCCTGCAGAGCGACAGCGGCAATGCGACCGACATCCAGGTCTCCGCCGACCCCAGCTTCATCGTCAACATGTCGGTCTGGGAAGACCTCGATTCGCTCTTCGCCTATGTCTACCGCTCCGACCACCTGCAGGTGATGGCGCAGCGCCGGCAGTGGTTCGAGAAGCCGTCCGGCGCCTTCATGGCGCTGTGGTGGTTGCCGGCCGGAACGCTGCCGAGCATCGAGGAAGGGCTCGAGCGCGTCGCGCTGCTCGACCGCCGCGGCGCGACGCCGGCGGCTTTCACCTTCAAGCAGCCCTTCGATGCCGAAGGCCGGCGCATCGATCGCAGCGCCTTGCTGCGCACGGTGGAGCCCTGCGCTTGAGCGGGCCGGTCCGCAGCCATGATGCTCACTGAAGAGCAGAGCCTGATCCGCGACACCGCGCGTCAGTTCGCGCGGGAGCAGCTGGCGCCGCAGGCCGCGACCTGGGACCGCGAGGCGCGCTTCCCGCGCGAGGCCGTGACGGCGATGGGCGAGCTCGGCCTGCTCGGCATGCTGGTGCCGCCGCAGTGGGACGGTGCCGGGGCCGATCACGTCTCCTATGCGTTGGCCCTGATGGAGGTGGCGGCGGGCGACGGCTCCTGCTCCACCATCATGTCGGTACACAATTCGGTCGGCTGTATGCCGATCCTGAAGTTCGGCACCCCCGAGCAGCAGGAGCGCTTCCTGAAGCCGATGGCGCGCGGCGAGATGCTGGGCGCCTTCTGCCTGACCGAGCCCCAGGCGGGCTCCGACGCCTCCGCGATCAAGACCCGCGCCGAGCGCGACGGTAATCACTACGTGTTGAACGGCGTGAAGCAGTTCATCACCTCGGGCAAGAACGGCGATGTCGCCATCGTCTTTGCCGTCACCGATCCGGACCAGGGCAAGCGCGGCATCAGTGCCTTCATCGTGCCGACCGACACGCCAGGCTACCGCGTCGCCTCGGTGGAGACGAAGCTCGGCCAGAAGGCTTCCGATACCTGCCAGATCGTCTTCGACGAGCTGCGCCTGACGCCGGACCTGCTGCTCGGCGAGGAAGGGCAGGGCTACAAGATCGCACTGGCCAACCTGGAGGGCGGGCGCATCGGCATCGCCGCCCAGGCGGTCGGCATGGCGCGGGCCGCCTACGAGGCGGCGTTGGGCTATGCCCAGGAACGCCAAAGCTTCGGGCGGCCGATCTTCGAGCATCAGGCGATCGCCTTCCGGCTGGCAGACATGGCGACGCAGATCCACGGCGCCGAGCTGATGGTGCTGGAAGCGGCGGCGCTGCGCGATGCCGGCCGGCCCTGCCTGAAGGAGGCGGCCATGGCCAAGCTGCAGGCCTCCGAGATGGCCGAGCGGGTGTGCTCGGACGCCATCCAGATCCACGGCGGCTACGGCTACCTCGCGGACTTCCCGGTCGAGCGCATCTACCGCGACGTCCGGGTCTGCCAGATCTACGAGGGCACCTCCGACATCCAGCGCCTGATCATCGCCCGCCATCTCACCGCCGGCTGACTGCCGCGCCCTAGCCAGACGAGTCTCGCCATGCCCGCGCCCATCGACTTCTACTTCGACTTTTCCAGCCCCTACGGCTACCTGGCCGCCGAGCAGATCGACACCCTGGGGGCCCGGCACGGCCGCGGCGTCGTCTGGCGGCCGATCCTGCTGGGGGTGGTGTTCCAGCAGACCGGCGGCCAGCCGCTGCTCAACATCCCGCTGAAGGGCGGCTACGCCCGTCACGATCTCGCCCGCTCGGCACGTCTGCTGGGGCTGCCCTTCAAGGTGCCGGACACTTTCCCCTTCATGTCGGTCGCGGCCTGCCGCGCCTACTACTGGCTGCAGGACCAGGATCCGGAACAGGCCGTAGTGCTGGCCAAGACGCTGTACCGCGAGGCATTCGGCCAGGGTGGCAGCATCGATTCGGGTGAATCGGTGCTGCGCGTCGCCCAGGCCGCCGGTCTTGGCGACGGCGCCGAAATGGCCGCCGCCCTGAACGACTCCGCCGTCAAACAGCGGCTGCGCGACGAAGTTTCGCAGGCGATCTCCAAGGGAGTGTTCGGTTCCCCCTATTCGTCGTTGATGACGAGCCTTTCTGGGGGCATGACCGTCTCGACCAGGTTGATCTGTGGTTGCAACGCGGCGGCTGGTAGCCATTGCGGCAGCGGAATCCGGCCTAAGGCGTTGTGGAACCGCGAAAAAGGGTCCACAGCAGGCGTCGGATTTGTTAGATACTGATGCTATCGGCCAATTTCGAGCAGGCTTAGGCGCTTCCGGTGAAGACTGTGCCATGAACGACGTACCGTCGGACAAGGCAGCTAAGAGCAGCCAGAACCTCGCGGTCCTTTTCGCGGACATTGATGGCAGCACGAAGCTGTACGAAACCCACGGCGATGAGACCGCACACCGGCTCACCGCCCAATGCCTCACGATTCTCGATGCTCAGGCCGGCCTCGCCGGCGGACGGACCGTGAAGACCTCCGGCGACGGCGTGATGTGCGTCTTTGCCACGCCCGACGCCGCCTTCCGGGCCGCCACCTTGATGCGCGATGCCCAGAAGCGCACCCCGGTCTCGATCCATGCCGGGTTCCACTTCGGCCCGGTCATCGAGTACGACGGCGATTTCTACGGCGACACGGTGAACCTGGCCGCCCGCATTGCTGACCTCGCCAAGGCCGGCGAGATCCTGGTCACCGAAGACACCGTGGTGCGTCTTTCGCCGGCTTTGCGCGCCGGGACGCGCTGGCTCGACAAGGCCTCGGTCAAGGGCAAGAAGGAGCCCGTCGGCGTCTACATGGTGATCACCGAAGAGGAGAACATGACGGTGATCCGCTCGCCGCTGGTGGCGGCGGAAAGCGACATGCTGCGGCTCGACCTGCGTTACCGCGACAAGGCGGTGACCCTGGAGGAGCCGATGCCGGAGTTCGTCCTCGGCCGCCAGGACATCTGCGATCTGGTGATCGACAGCACCTATGCCTCGCGGCGGCATGCGACGATCCAGGCGGTCCGCGGCAAGGTCTTCCTGAAGGACCACAGCACCAACGGCACCTACGTCCGCAACGCCAGCAGCAACGAAGTCGTTTTCGTGAAGCGGGAGATGGTGCAGTTGAGCGGCAGAGGCGCCATCTTCCTTGGTCGCGAGCCCGAACTGGCAGAAGACGAAGGCATTGCCTACAAGATGCCGTAGGGCGTGAGCCGGTCGCCATGGAGCTCTTCGATCGGTGCGGAGCCTGCCAAGGCCGCTTTACCCTCTGCGACCCCTGCTCCATACTTTCTGCGCCTGGGATAGAGTCGGGGCTGCAGCGGAAGCTGCCTTGCCTGGAAAGCTGCGCGACGGTGGCGATCCTCCTGCCAGGGCTTTGGTAACGGGAGCGGGAGCCGATGCTGCAGAACGGCGATGGTGAAGGGGAGGGCGGACCGGGCAGGAGCCGGTCGGCGGCCACGCTCGGCTATCTCAGCAACGTCGGGCGGGTGCGCCGCCACAACGAGGACAGCTTCGCGGTGCGCGAAGACCTCGGCCTGTGGATTGTCGCCGACGGCATGGGCGGCGCCGCGGCGGGCGAGGTGGCCAGCGCCATCGCCGTCGACGTCATCGCGCGGGAAGTCGAAGGCGGTGCCGGCCTGGACGCCGCCATCGCCGAGGCCAACCGGTCGATCCTGGACGCTGCCACCGCCGGGCGCGGCAAGGCCGGCATGGGCTCGACCGTGGTCGCCGCGCAGGTCTCCGGATGCAACTACACCGTGGCCTGGGTCGGCGACGCGCGGGCCTATCTCTGGGGCGACGGCCTGAAGCTACTGTCACACGACCACTCCCGGATCCAGGAACTGCTGGATGCCGGCATGATCAGCAGCGACGAGGCGCGATCGCATCCGCAGCGCAGCGTGATTACCCGGGTTCTCGGCGGCCCGGATGGGACGGCGGCGGCGGCTGAGCAGATCACCGGCTCCCTGCAACCCGGCCAGGGCCTGCTGCTGTGCAGCGACGGCCTGACCTCCGAAGTCGGCGACGAGGAGATCGCCCGTGTGCTGAGCGCAAATCCGGCGGCCGGCGGCCAGGGCCAGGCGGTGGCCGACCGGCTGGTGTCTCTGGCCCTCGACCACGGTGGCGCCGACAACGTCACAGTCGTGCTGCTCGGCGTGCCGCCGGCGGCCGGGCGATCATGAGCAGACGGATGACCACGACGCTGGCGATGCGCCGGGCAAAGGTGCTAAAGACAGCCGCGGAGGGCGCCGCCGGCGCCCCTGAAGCGGAGGGCGCCGCCGGCGCCCCTGGAGGCCGCGCGGCCCGCCTCCGCGCGAGGCGAGAAGACAGCGATGAGTGACGACCCCAAGAGCCGCCGCAGTTCGTCCAACAGCTTCGGCTCGGCTTCTGGCGGCTATCATCAGCCGGCCCTCTTCGACGTCGGCAGCCTGATCTGCTACACCTACCGGGTGGAGGCCCTGCTGGCGCGCGGCGGCATGGGCGAAGTCTATAAGACCCGCCACACCGAGATCGGCACCGAGCACGCCATCAAGATCGTGCGGCCGGATCTCGCCAGCAGCGAAAAGATCATGGAGCTGTTCCGTCGCGAGGCCTCGGTGCTGCGCACGGTGCGCGACGACGCCATCGTCGGCTACGACGGCGTGCTGCGCGACGAGGAGGGCCGGGTCTACCTGGTCATGGAGTTCGTCGACGGACCCTCGCTGACCAGCTTCGTCGAAGACCGCGTGCTGTCCCTGCAGGAGGTGCGGCGCCTGCGCGACCGCCTGGCGCGCGGCCTGGCCGCGGCCCATGACAAGGGCGTCATCCACCGCGACATGTCGCCGGACAACATCATCCTCGGCCATGGCGACCTGGAGCACGCCAAGATCATCGACTTCGGCATCGCCAAGCTCGCGGATTCCTCGGCCACCACCATCATCGGCGACGACTTCGCCGGCCGCTACGCCTACGCCTCGCCGGAGCAGATCGGCCTCTACGGCGGTCAGGTGGATGCCCGCTCCGACGTCTACAGCCTCGGCTTGGTGCTGGCCACGGCGGCCACCGGCAAGGCCTTGAACATGGGCGAGATCAGCGAATCGCTGGTGTCGGTCATCGAGGCGCGCAAGCGCATCCCCGACTTCAGTTCCGTGCCGCCGGAGCTGCGCCCCGAGCTCGGCTCGATGCTGGAGCCGGACCCTGCCGACCGTCCGCAGTCGATGCGCGAGGTGATCGGTCTCGACCAGCGTTTGCGCGACGCAGCAGCCATGGTGGCGACGGCAGCCGAGCCGGAACCGGCGGCAGGGAAAGCGGGCGAAAACAAGGCGGCCGAGCCGCTGGCGGCGGAACCCGCCGCGCGCCCCTCGGCCGGCGGCCAAGAGGGCCAGCGGCGCTGGCTGGTGTCGGCGCTGGCCGCCGGCGTTGCCGTCATCGCTGCCGGCGGCTACTTCGTCTGGCAGGAGCGCGACGCGGCGCCCGAGGCACCGGTCGCCCAGGCGCCGCTGGAAGCCGCGCCGCTACAAGCCGCGCCGGTAGAGACGACCCCGGTAGAGGCCGCCCCGGCCGCCGAGCAGGCGCCACCGGCCCCCGCCACGGCAGTGGCCGAGGCGCCGGGCGCGGCAACGGGCGAGGCCGGCGAACCGCTTGCCGAGGACGAAGTCGCACCGGCCGGCGAAGCCGCCGCCGAAGCACCCCTTGCCATCGTTCCGCCGGCGCCACCCGCGCCGCCCGTTGTTGCGGCGGATGAAGTTGCCCCGGCCGGGGAGGCTGCTGCCGAAGCGCTGCCGGCGGCCGAAACGGTGGCACTGCCGGCTGCGGCGGCCGAAGCCTTGGCCGCTGAAGCCGTGATGCCGGCCGAAGAAGCGATCGCCGAAGCGCCTCCGGCCGCTGAAGCGGCGGCGCCGGCAGCGACGCCCGAGGCAACTGCTCAAGTTGCTGCGCCGGCTGCAGAAGAGGCGGCCCCGGCCGAACAGGTCGCGACGCTGCCGGAGGGCCCGTCGGTGAACCTGCAGACGGCCAGCCTGCAGGCGGGGGAAGGCAGTCTCAGCGCCGACGACCGGCGTGAGATCCAGCGCGACCTGCGCGCGCTCGGCCACTATCGCGGCGCCATCGACGGCAGCTTCGGGCAGGGCACCCGCGCCGGCATCGAGTCATATCAGAAGGTGGCCGGTGTCGAGGCGACCGGCTATCTGCTGCCGGAGACGCGGACGGCCTTGGCCGGCGAGGCCGCGCCGGCGCGGGCCGAGGAGCAGCGGCTCGCAGCGGAGAAGGCGGCGGCAGCAGCGCTGGCTGCGCAGCAGGCGTCGGCCGAGCGGGCGGCGGCAGAAGCGGCGGCGGCAAGGGCCCAGGCGGCGGCCCAGGCGCGCCAGCCCGCCGTCGGCAGTCAGCAGGCCGCTTTGCCCAACGAAAGCGAAGTGGATCGCTTGGCCCGCCAGGCCGAGGCTGGCGATGTCCTGGCCCAGGCCAGCCTTGGCCAGCGCTACTACCGGGGCGACGGCGTGCGCCGGGACCTCGTCGAGGCCGCCCGCTGGACCCAGCGCGCGGCGGAGCAGGGGGAAGCGCGGGCCCAGTCGAACCTCGGATTCTATTATATGAAGGGCGAAGGGGTGGATCGCGACCCCGCTGCGGCGGCCCGCTGGTGGCGCGCGGCCGCGGACCAGGGGTTGTCGCAGGCTCAGTACAACCTCGGTGTGCTTTATGAGCAGGGACAAGGGGTTACGGTCGATTATCTCGAGGCGGCCAAGTGGTACGCGCTGGCCGCGGCGCAGGGCGACCGCAACGCCGCCGACCGGCTGGCGGCCCTCAAGCGGCGCGATCTGATTCCCGCCGGCAACTGAGCTTTTCTTGGACCTTAGGGCGAGATCGAATGGTTAATGCAAGCCTCCGGGGTATCCGGCTCCTGCTAAATTGCGGGCCTGCAAAGGTAAGCTAATTCAACCCGTTGCAGCAGCTCCGCTTGCACAAATTCGAGAATCTGGCTATACCGCTCTCCGATATGTTAATCATGTAATCTGTGGGGTGTTGTGCAGGGCTTGCACGATGTCCGGCGCAGGGGAAATTTCAAAGGGGAAAGCCGATTATGATGGCGAAAGGATTTATCGTTGGCGCTGGCTTGGCGGTAGCTATCTCTGTGGCCGCGCCAGCCAATGCGATCACGCCGTTCAACGTTCCCGGCACCGGCTTGTGGGACCATCCTTTCGGCAGTGTCTTCGACACCCGCAGCGGACTGGACCTCGAGGCCAACGGAATTGCGTTCAACCAGGCGCTCCATTCCGGCTATGTCGAGCTGTCCGAAGACCGCTCCGGCGCCTGGCTTGGCGCCGACTGGGACTTCGTGGACGGGGAGCTCTTCAATCACAAGGCCCGCACCGCAAACAAGAATTCCATTGTGCTTCCGGACGAGCCGACGGACCGCGATCTGACCGAGGAGCAGGCGGCGACCTTCCAGGACGCCATCGAGCGTCTGCGCCGCGGCTTCGACATCGGCGGCCGCTATCTGGCGCCGCAGGATGCAGCCACGGCCCAGGTCAAGTACGACTGCTGGATCGAGGCGACCGAGGACGGCCGTGCCGAGGATGCCGAGGAGTGCCGGTCGGCTTTCGAGCAGGCCATGGCGGCGGTAGAGTCACAGGCCAACTACGCGCTGACCGAGATCGACTACTCCACGCCGGCGCCGGCGATGGCGGCAGCGACTCCTTCGCAGGTGCAGTTCATTGTGCTCTTTGACTTCGACAGCACCAGCTACGCGCCGGGTAACAACACCATCGTTCGTGAGGCGCTGGACGCGGCGCTGGCCAGCCCGGCCACGGCCCTGCGGGTCACCGGCCACGCTGACCGTTCCGGCACGGTGGAGTACAACCAGACCCTCTCCGAGCGCCGTGCGAACCGCGTGATCGAAGAGCTGGTCGGCGGCGGCATCGAGCCGACCCGCATCAGCGGCGAGGCGGTGGGTGAGACCCAGCCGCTGGTGCCGACGGCGGACGGGGTGCGCGAGGAAGGCAACCGCGCTGTGGTGATCGACCTGAACTGATGAGCTAGCCGCCTCGTCCCCGGACCGGTCCTGCCGGCCGGGGGCGAGGCGGCGGGCCGGCGCGGCTCACCCCTGACGGGGTGAACGTCCAGGGCCCAAGAGACGAAGGCCCCCGGGGTTGTCCTCGGGGGCTTTTTTTGTCTGCGATACGGCATGAGGACGGCTTTTCCGCAGGGCTCTCACCGAATTCCGAAGCAACAACTTTTCCGAGAATCCAGCAGTGAAGACCTTGATGCGGCGGCGCGAAGCCTGGTCCGCGATGGCCCAGGCTGACGCTGTTTCGATCATTAGAAGATCACAGCATGGCTAACGCCCTGAAATCGACAAATCTATATGATGTATTAAGAAACAATAAGTTAGATGTAGTATCCGTTTTCGACCGGCGAGCGGTTAACTATATGGATCCAACAGCTCATATATAATACCATAGTTTCTTCTCCGAGGTTTCTTGTAAATACCCGGAGATTCCCACAGATTGATCCAGCTTTGAGCCGATGGGCTCGCGTTACGCGCGAACATTGGTTAATCAGCGCCCCCTGTCGTGCGGCGCGAACCCGTTTCGGGCAACGGGTGGAACCTGGAGATGGCGATGACTGACGATCTGCTGCGCGGCGACGATCAGATCCAGACTGAAGGCGGTCACTCTGAGGAAGCCACCCTGTTTGGCGGCGAGGGCAGCGCGGTCGCGGTCGGCCAGGCCGGCGAAGCGATCACCGTCAACCGCCCGGCGCCGGGCCAGACCGTCGAGATCCAGGCCGCCCCCGGGCAGACCTACGTCCTGAACTTCGCGCCGGGTCAGGCGCTGGTCCAGGTCCAGGGCGACAACTTCGTCCTCGCCTTCGACGACAACGGCGACGGCACGCCGGACAGCCGGATCGTCTTCCTCGACCTGGTGAACCTGGCCGACGGCGCCGACGCGCCGAGCTTCCAGATCGGCAATGCCGAGATCGGCTCCGAGGTGCTGATCGGCCAGGCGCTGGCGCTGGCGGGCCAGGACGACGTCCCGCTCGACGAGGTGGCAGCCGGCCCCGATGCGATCGGCGGCGGCACCAGCGTCTACAGCGACAATCTCGGCGACATCCTCGATCTGCTGGTGGCCCAGGGCGTCATCCCGCCGGTGTTCCTCGAATTCGGCCTCATCGAACTGGAGGACGAGATCACCTTCTTGGAAGAGGATGAGGCCGATGGCGAACTCACGCTGACCTTCCGGACCGATGTCGACGGCGGCGAGGGCGCGGTAACCACCTGGGAGGGCGGCTTCGAGGACTGGCAGCCGGACCAGAGCCTCTGCGATCCCGCGACCTTCCCGATGCATGTCATCATCGGTTTCACACCGGCCGACAACGAGGAGCTGGTGTCCTTCACGCTTTCCGGCATTCCCGCCGGCGCCAAGCTCTATGTCGGCGGCATCGAAGTCGATACCTCGAGCGGCTCCTCGCCGCTGCTGACCGCTGCCGACCTGGCTTCCGGCCTGCAGCTGCTGCCGCCGCCGGACAGCGGTGACGACATCCCGCTGACAGTCACCGCCACCATCGTCGATCCAGACAGCGGCGACACGACGGTGCTGACCGGTTCCGCCACGGCGATCATCGACTCGGTCGCCGACAAGCCGGAGTTCGAGCTGGATGGCGCGAGCGCCGGGGGCGAGTACGGGAACTACGACGGGCAATTCGATGGCGAATACGGCTGCGCGGTGCCCGAAGCGAAGCTGACCTACAACGAGGACAACGGCACGCCGCTCGGCGGCGAGTACGACGACATCATCGAGACCCAGCTGGTTCAGCAGCCCGGTGGCGACTATGGCTGCGGCGGCGAGGGCGACTGCCCGGCCGACCAGCAGCCGATCTTCGGTGCCGGCTTCGTGGCGCGGGTGACCGACATCGACGGCTCCGAAAGCCTGACCAAGCTGGTCATCGCGACAAGGGAAGAATCCTGGGAACACGATCAGGGCGGCCTGGAAGTGGCCCTCTCCGGTGACGACAATCCCGAGGCAACCAACTTCATGATCGGCGACCAGGTGCTGGTCGACGGCCAGACCATTGAGGTTATGGCGACCTTCGCCGACGGCTCGACCGGCCCCGCGATGGCGACGATCGAGATCGCCGACGGCGCGCTGACGCTGACCTTCGACCCGGCCCTGCGTATCCAGTCGGTCGATCTTTCCAAAGACTCCACCACGCCTTTCCAGGTCCGCCTGCCGCAGCACAGCGACGACGACTTCCAGCTGGAGCTCGAGGTTACGGCCGAGGAGTACATCATCGACGGCGAGTTGACGCTCGACAACAATACGGCCACCCAGAAGGCCGTCCTGAACATCGAGGTCCAGGCCGTCGCCGACGGTGCCAAGCTGACTGTGCCGACCGCGACCGTGGTTGTGGCCGAGGACGACGAGACCGATCCGGCCGAACACGGCGCGGACGGCGGCGAGACGCGACTGCTCATTTCTCTCGAAACCTTGGGCGCAAAGCTGATCGACAGGGACGGCTCCGAGGCCATCACCCAGCTGAAGATCAACCTGGAGGGCGCCGATGATGGCGCGACCTTCACCGACGCCGACGGCAATCCGCTGGGTGAGACGCTGGAGGTCGAGGTCGGCGACGGCATCAGCTTGACCGCTACCGTGACCGTCGACGGTCACTGCCTGACGCTGACCTTCGGCGACGAGGCTGCCGGCTACGACATCGACATCTCCGGCCTCATCAAGGTGGCGCTGCCGATCGACGACAGCACTGACTTTACCGTGCGCTTCGAGGCGACCACCACCGAGGTCAACCCGGAAGGCGACGTGGCCTGCGAGTCGAAGACCACAGAGACCAGCTTCGACGTGCAGGTCCAGGGCGTTGCCGGCCCGGCCGCGATCACCTTCGGCAACTACGACAACTACTTCACCTATGGCGGCTGCGACGATCAGGAAATCGAGGGCAATGTCCTGACACTGTCGCTCTCCGAGGACGGCCAGGGTTCCGTGAACGGCCAGCTGGGCGCCGGCCCGCTGACGCTGCCGATTTTCTTCACAGCAGCCACCCAGGACAGCGACGGCTCCGAGTCGGTCACCAAGATCGTGATCTCTCTCGAAGGCGCGCCTGAGGGTACGGCTTTCGTCGACAGCCTCGGCGATTCGCTCGAGGTGGGCGACGAGGTCGCCGGCGGTACGATTTCCTTTGTGGAAGGCCAGCTGGTGCTGACTTTTGCAGCGCCGGGGCCGCTGTCGGTCGATCTTTCCGGCATCTCCGTGAAGGTGCCGCAGCACTCGGACGACGATTTCTCGATCCAGATCAGGACAACGACCACCGAGTACGACGACGACGGCGAAGGCGCCCTGGTCGAGACCCACGTGACCGACGCCACCATCAACGTGAAGATCGATGCGGTGGCCGATCCGGTGACGGTAAAGA
Source organism: uncultured Pelagibius sp. (assembly GCA_964472095.1). Classification (GTDB taxonomy): domain Bacteria; phylum Pseudomonadota; class Alphaproteobacteria; order Kiloniellales; family Kiloniellaceae; genus Pelagibius. The sequence continues at coordinate 44,585 of CAYYIV010000017.1, read as the reverse complement.
TCACGGTCAACGATGACCCCGAAGACGAGGGAAACCGGTTCTCGCCAGGCGAGACGGGGACGATAAAGGTCGAGGCCAGCTTCGGCGACGTGGATGACGGCTCCGAGACGCACACGGTCACTGTTGAGATCCCCACCGGCTTCATCGTCGGCTCGCTGGACGGCCTGCAGGACGGCGTCTCCGCTGTGGTCAATGACGAGGGTAACGTGGTCTTCACGCTCGGCAGCGGCGTTGCCCAGCTGGAGCACACCTTTGACGTGACGGCGCCGCTCGAGGGCGTGACCGACGCGAGCAGCTTTGAGTTCAAGGCGACGGCAAAGGCCGAGGAGACCCCGACCGACGCAGACTGCGACACGACAAACAACGTGGCCACGGACGTGGACGTGGCGACGATCATCGGCCAGGCCGTGGGCGTACCTACGGTAGGCCTGCAGGTGCGCGGCGCGAGCGGCGTCAAGGAAGACAGCGTAACCGAAGTCGACATTTCGGCTATCGCGACGACCGCCGGCGACACGCTGACGCAGGTGGTCATCACGGCGCCGGCGGGCTGGGACCTCTCGGCCACGGCCGGCGGCCAGATCGACGCGGTCGACGGCGCCGGCACCAACAGCCTCAAGCTGACGCTAGCCGACGGAGTGACGACCTTTTCGGGCGTGATCACTGCGACGCCGCCGGAAGACAGCGATGTGGATGCCGATTTCACGGTGGCCGCGACCGCCGTCGACGGTGCCGGTTCCGAGGTCGGCTCCGGCGTATTCCTGGTCGTGGTGGACGCGGTGCTGGACGAGGCGGGCTCTGCGGAGCAGGGCGCCGCGCCGACCGAATCGGAGTCGGCGATCGAGCAGGTCCTCGACCTGGACCTGTCGCTGGGCTTCGTGACGGCGGGCTTCGCGCTGTCGGGCGCCGGCGGCGAGGATACCGACGGCTCGGAGGAGATCACCGAGGTCACGGTGACCCTCAGCGAGGGCGTCCTGCAGCTGGGCGCGGGTGCCCCGACAGGTTCCGCGGTGATCGACAACGGCGGCAGCTACACGGTGAGCGTGCTCGACCCGGCAGACTACGGTGCGGCGATCGCGGCGCTGCAGGTTGTGGTTCCCGGCGGCTTCGAGGGCACGGTGACGGGCTCGATCGCGGTGACCACCGAGGAGGTATCGCCGAGCGGCGGCGAACTGGATTTCACCGACAACAGCAGGACGATCACCAACGACTTCTCGGCGACGGTCACCGGCGGCACGGTGACGCCCTTGGCGGCAATCGGGCTGCCGGACGGCGTGGCGGCGATCAAGGAAGACTCCACCGACAACGTGGTCGAGTTCTCGGCCAGCGCGGACAATCTGACCGATGAGCTGACCAGCATCGTGATCGAGCTGCCGGGGATCGCGACGGGCGATATCGACATCGCGCAGATCATCGCCGACCTGGGCGGCAACGGCACGGCGAGCCTGACGGCGCCGGGCGGCCTGACGACGATCACCATCACCTTCAACGAAGCCCCCGACCTGCAGACCTTCTCGAGCTCCTTCACGCTGGATGCGCCGGTGGAGGACAGCGACGTCGACCTGGCGGGCATCAAGATCACCGCCTATGCCAAGGACATCACCGACCCGACGGCGACCGGCTCGGGCAGCGCCACCACGACCATCGTGGTGGACGCGGTGCTGGACGAGGCGGGCTCTGCGGAGCAGGGCGCCGCGCCGACCGAATCGGAGTCGGCGATCGAGCAGGTTCTCGACCTGGACCTGTCGCTGGGCTTCGTGACGGCGGGTTTCCCGCTGTCGGGTGCCGGCGGCGAGGATACCGACGGCTCGGAAGAGATCACCGAGGTCACGGTGACGATCTCCGGGGGTGTGCTGACACTCGGCGCGGGTGCGCCGGAGGGTGCCTCGCTGACCAACAACGGCGGCAGCTACACGGTGAACGTGCTCGACCCGGCAGACTACGGTGCGGCGATTGCGGCGCTGCAGGTTGTGGTTTCCGGCGGCTTCGAGGGCACGGTGACGGGCTCGATCACGGTGACCACCGAGGAGGTATCGCCGAACGGCGGCGAGCCGGATCCCACCGACAACAGCAGGACGGTCACCAACAACTTCTCGGCAACGGTCACCGGCGGCGCGGTGACGCCCTCGGCGGCGATCGGCCTGGCCGTCGGCGGCGACTGCATCAAGGAAGATTCTTACGACAACGTGGTCGAGTTCTCGGCCAGCGCTGGCGACCCGACGGACGAGCTGACCAGCATAGTGATCGAGCTGCCGGGGATCGCGACAGGCGATATCGACATCGCGCAGATCATCGCCGACCTGGGCGGCAACGGCACGGCGAGCCTGACGGCGCCGGGCGGCCTGACGACGATCACCATCACCTTCAACGATGCCCCCGACCTGCAGAACTTCGCGAGTTCCTTCACGCTGGATGCGCCTGTGAAGGACAGCGACCTTGACCTGGCGGGCATCACGATCACCGCCAATGCCAAGGACATCACCGACCCCACGGCGACCGGCTCGGGCGATCACACGATCACCATCCACGTCGATGCGGTAGCCGACGGCGAGGGCAATGGCCTCTCGGTCGAGATCCTCTCGATCAACGATGCCGACGACAGCGAGAGCTTCAGCGTTGGCGAGGGTGGCACAGTGAGGGTACGGGCGACCTTCGGCGACCACCTCGACGGCTCGGAGACGCATACGGTTTCCATCATCATTCCGGTCGGGTTTACCTTCACGGCGCCACTGGAAGGCGACCTGCCCGACGGCGTCACCTTCGACGCGGGAAGCAGCACGGCCGGCAATGCGGTCTTCCTGGTGTCGAGCACAGATGGCCCGGGCAGCGTTGAGATCGAGCTGCAGGTGACCAACGTCTCCGCGGATGAAGGACCGGTGCAGTTCACCGCAGAAGCGAAGGCGGTCGAGACCAACACGCCGGCGCCGGACGTGGAATGTGATCCCAGCGACAATACCGCCTCCGTGAGCCACTCGGCAGAGGCCACAGTGGAGCCCCCGCCCGAGGTATTGCCGGTCCTGGTCGTCGGCGAGAACGACAGCGACGTGCCCGGCGAGACGCAAGACCACCGGATCCAGAATCCGGACGGTGATCCGGACGGTGCCATCGTCGGCAACGGCAGCAGCGATGTGCTGGTCGGCGATGTTGGCGGCGGCAATCTCATCAACAAGGTGATGAACATCGCCCTCGTGCTCGATACCTCGGGCTCCATGACCAGCAGCATTACCTTCGACGAACAGACCATGAGCCGCATCGAGGCGCTGGATCGCGCCGTCGAGGAACTGCTCGACAGCCTGTCCACTACCTCCGGTGCAACTGTCCGCGTGCACATGGTGAGCTTCGCCACCGACGTGAAGGAGGTCGGCACTTTCAACATCGTCGTGAACGGCACGATCGATTTCGATGCCCTGCAGGCCGCGAAGGACTTCGTGATGGGACCCGGCGACAGCGTCAACGGGGCGGCCGACGGCTTCACCAACTACGAGGCCGGCTTCGACGCCGCCCTCGACTGGTTCAGCAATGACGCCAACACGCTGGACAACCCGGACTTCAACCAGACCATCTTCATCTCCGATGGCGCGCCGAACCGGGCCTACAACGCGGACGGAACCATCGTCGGCTCGTTCGGCGCCCAGGATGCCGTGGACCATGTGCTCGGAAGCTACAACCCCTCCGGGACAAGCAATGACGACAACGTCAGCGAATTCCATGGCCTGCTTGGCTCGTTCAAGGGCGTCAACGGTACAGTCGATTCCATCGGCATCAACGTCTCAGGCGGCGCCGCCGGCAACCTTGACCGGCTCGACGACGACGGCCATGCCGACAACATCACCTCGGGCGATCAGCTGCTGGGCGTTCTGGGTAACCTCACCCAGGTGAATTCCCTGGCAGGAGTCGGCTCGGACAGCCTTGCCGGCGGCAGCGGCGATGATCTCATCTTCGGCGACTCGGTCTTCACCGATGCGCTGAAGGTGTTGTTGTCGCCGGGTCATCCGGGCCTGGGCCTGCCGCCGGGCTCCGGCTGGGCAGTGATCGAAGCACTGGTCAACGACGGCTTCTTCGGCGACGTGCCGGGGGAAGTGAACCAGAACACCATGAATTTCCTCCGCGACCCGGCCATCCAGGAGCTCTACAACCTGGGCGGCGAATCCCTGGCCGGCGGCGTCGGCCGCAGCGGCGGCCACGACACCATCGAGGGCGGGGCCGGCAACGACACCATCTACGGCCAGGAAGGCAACGACCTCATCAACGGCGGCGATGGCGACGACGTGATCGTCGGCGGCAGCGGCAACGACACCATGACCGGCGGCAACGGCAGAGACACCTTCCGCTGGGGCGCCAACGACCATGGCGAGACACAGATCGCGGGCATCGTATTCTCGACGGCCGGCAGTGGCAGCGTTCCCGGACTGGATTTTGCGGATGAAGACCTTGTCCTGTGGGACGGGAGCAGCTTCAGCCTGTTCTTCGACGGCAGCGCCAACAGCCTCACCGACAACGGCGAGAACATCGACGCGATGCATATCCTGGATCTGGCGACAGGCTCGTTCATCTTCTCGACGACCGGTGCCGGGAACGTTCCAGGTGTTGGCGGTTTCAATGATGAAGATCTCATCCTGTGGAACGGCAGCAGCTTTTCGAAGTGGTTCGACGGCAGCGATCACGGTCTCAACTCGAGCGGTGAAGATATCGATGCCGTGCATGTCGTCGATTTTGCGGCTGGCTCTTTCATCTTCTCGACGAGCGGCAATGGGAATGTTTCCGGCGTTGGCGCCTTCAATGACGAAGACCTGATCCTGTGGAACGGCAGCAGCTTCTCGAAGTGGTTCGACGGCAGCGACCATGGCATGACCGCCAATATCGACGCGCTTCATGTGCTCGACCAGGCTGCCGGCACTTTCGTCTTCTCGACGTCCGGCAGCTGGAGCGCCGCCGGCACGACCTTCCAGGCCGAAGACCTTGTCCTGTGGGACGGGAGCAGCTTCAGCCTGTTCTTCGACGGCAGCGAGAACAGCCTCGGAAGCAGCAACGAGAATATCGATGCGGTGTACCTGGCGATCGGTTCGCCGACCGTGACCGACACCATTACCGACTTCGAACTGGGGTCGGGCGGCGATGTCATCGACCTCGACGCCCTGCTGCCGGCCTTCGTGAACGAGGGTTCGGACCTGACCGAGTACCTGCGCTTCAGCTTTGACGGGGTCAACACGGTCATGCACGTGGACCACGATGGCGGCTCCAGCTTCCAGCCGACCCTGAACATCGTGATCGGCGGTGTCGGCGACCTGACCAACGGCGGGTCAACGTCGGACGCAGAGATCCTCACGTCACTGATCGCCAACAGCAACCTGGCGGTCTGAAGCAGTCGAGAAAGCCGGCCGCCTGCTAGATCGCGGCCGACGGCGAGAAGGGCGGGCTTTCCCCAGGGGAGGCCCGCCTTTTCTTTGCCTTCCGACAGCAGCTGCGGTGGGCCCGCCGGGCAGTCCCGACGCCTGGCGGATGGTCACAGACAGCGACTTGAAATCGTATCGACCCGGGAATGAACGAGGATAACCGGCGGTTGGATCGGCAGCGCGATTTTAGCAGGCCGTTAACCAAATTTGTTAATGCAGGTGAACAAACACGAGAGTGAAATTAACCAACAGAAACACAATCAGGACGACTAACATTAACACTTTACGGTCCAAAGATTAACTGTTTTTGAGATTTTGCGCGATTTCTGGCTAAAGACTCATACATAACAGCATGTGTTTTAACGGAAGTTTCCTTGCGATTACCACAGGCTTATCACAAACTCCGGGCAATTGGTTTAGCGGAACCAGGGCCGCGGCTTGCGTTTTACGCGCATTGATGCCCGACCTGGTCACAATGGAGGAAGAAAAATGACGGACGATCTCACCCGGGGTTACGAAGGTCAGGACGACAGCGTGACCGAGTCTGCCGAGGCGACGACTGCCGAGACCGGTGCCTTTGGCAGCGCGGTCGCGGTCGGCCAGGCCGGCGAAGCGATCACCGTCAACCGCCCGGCGCCGGGCCAGACCGTCGAGATCCAGGCCGCCCCCGGGCAGACCTACGTCCTGAACTTCGCGCCGGGTCAGGCGCTGGTCCAGGTCCAGGGCGACAACTTCGTCCTCGCCTTCGACGACAACGGCGACGGCACGCCGGACAGCCGGATCGTCTTCCTCGACCTGGTGAACCTGGCCGACGGCGCCGACGCGCCGAGCTTCCAGATCGGCAATGCCGAGATCGGCTCCGAGGTGCTGATCGGCCAGGCGCTGGCGCTGGCGGGCCAGGACGACGTCCCGCTCGACGAGGTGGCAGCCGGCCCCGATGCGATCGGCGGCGGCACCAGCGTCTACAGCGACAATCTCGGCGACATCCTCGATCTGCTGGTGGCCCAGGGCGTCATCCCGCCGGTGTTCCTCGAATTCGGCCTCATCGAACTGGAGGACGAGGTCGCGCTGCTCCTCCAGGAGGAAGAGGCGGAGATCCCGCTGCTCATCAACGAGATCGGCGTCAACGTCGCGCTGAAGATTCCCGATCTGCCGGGCGGACCCGGTGGCGACTACGGTGATCAGTTCGTCCAGTTCAAGAAGGGCGGCCACGGCAAGGAAGAGGTCCAGAAGTACAACTTCGTCGAGCTGGTCAATACCTCCAGCGAGGATTTCGATGCGAGCGGCCTGACGCTGGAGATCCTGAACCCGGTCGGCGTGGTGGTGACCTTCACGATTCCGGACGGCACCGTGATCCCGGCGAACGGCACCGTGGTGTTCTACCAGTCCGCCAGCGACGCCGGCGAGGATGGCGAGGAGACCCTCTACATCCGCATCTTCGATGCCGACGGCAACGTGGTCGGTGGCGAAGATGTCGACGGCGTCGACTTCTGGGCCCTGGGCCTCGACACCACCTATCCGATCGCGGTGAACCTGGTCGACGGCGACAGCTCGGTCGACACCTTCGCGGCGAACCTGACGCAGGCGCAGCTCGGCGGCCTGACCGATCCGAACTTCGCCGGCGCGCCGTCGGGCTTCGGTGACCCGCTGCTGAACCTCAACTTCGAGACCTTCAACGGCCAGTTCACCGGCAATCATCACATCTTCTCGCGGGTGAACCTCACCGACACCAACAGCCAGAACGACTGGACCACCAACAACACGCCGACCGACGGCCAGCTGAACGACGTGACCCTGGACGGCGCCGAGGGCGCGACGGACGACAATCCCTGGGATCCGTTCAACGACGACCTCAATCCGGGCCAAGTCAACGCCGACCCGCTGGCCGGGCAGAACTTCCTGAAGGCCGCTCCCGGCGGCGACACCGTCGAGGGCTTCGGTGGCCCGGACTTCATCCTGGGCTCGACGGGTCAGGATCATCTCTACGGCGGCTCGCAGGAGATGCACGAGCAGCAGAGCCAGAAGGTGCTCGACCAGTTCGTCGATCTCTTCCTCGGCGGCAAGATCTTCAACGGCGGCGCGGCTGACCTGGACCACGATCCCCGGTTCAACGACCACAACGACTTCCTCTTCGGCAATGCCGGGGACGACAACATGTACGGCGGTTCCGGCGGCGATTTCATGATCGGCGGCGAAGGCGACGATTCCATGGATGGCGGCACCGGCGACGACCAGATCTACGGTGACGGCCATGAGACCATCGGCGGCATGCCCGCGGGTGGCGGCGTGCCCGGCAACGACGTGATCGCCGGCGACGCCCTGAACAACATGAACGCGGCACAGTACGGCGGCTTCGCGCCCTACGATGCGGTCGCCATTATCGGCGGTAACGATACCATCCACGGCGGTGGCGGCGACGACAAGATTTCCGGCGACGCCCTGGCGACCGGCACCGATGCGGCGCTGGCCTTCGCCTACTCCGACGACAGCATCAAGCGTCCGGAAGACGGCTTCGGCAACAAGGACACCGGCTTCGGCAACGACGTCATCAACGGTGACGAGGGCAACGACTCCATTGCCGGCGACGCCGGTGCCATCACCGATGGTCATTTCGCCCTGGCTGTGGCCAAGAACCTGGCCATCCACGGCAAGTCCAAGGCAGAGGTCGGCAGCGACCTCATAAAGGGCGGCGACGGCGACGACGTGATCGCCGGCGAGGCCCTGGCGATCGCCCAGAACGGCATCGCCTCGGCGCTCTCGATCAACGAGGGCGACGGCAAGCACGGCAAGAAGGGCGGCAACGCCGGCAACGACACCATCTACGGCGATGGCGGCGAGGGCTCCGGCAACGACATGATCGGCGGCGACGCGGTCGCTTACGGCAAGATTGCCGACGCCACGGCGATCAACGAGGCCGACGACAAGGGCTCGGCGGGCAACGACAAGATCTTCGGCGGCGACGGCAACGACACCATCGCCGGCGACGCCCTGGCCGTTTCCAAGGGCTACCTGGGAATCGCCAAGGCCCTCAACACGGCCGACGACGGCGGCAAGGCGGGCAACGACACCATCGTTGCGGGCAACGGGAACAACGTGTTCTCCGGCGACTCGCTGAGCATCAAGAACTTCGACGGCGGCGAGGGCGCTCCGGACGAAGGGGATGAAGAAATACAGGCAGAATCCGCCTACGCCTTCAACACCGCCACCGACGGTGGCTCCGCCGGCAACGACGTGATCTTCTCGGGCAACGGCGACGACCTCGGCGCCGGCGATGCGCTGGAGATCGCCAAGTTCGCCCACGCCCATGCCGAGAACACGGCAGACGGCTGGGGCTCCAAGGCGGGCGACGACGTCATCCATACCGACGGCGGCAGCGACACGGTTTCCGGCGGCTCGCTGGCGAAGGGTGTCTACTCCGCCAAGGCCAAGACCGACAACGACGCCAGCAACGGCGGCTCGGCCGGCAACGACAAGATTGTCGCCGACAGCTTCCCCTGGAGCGACGGCGACGACCAGGTGGCCGGCGACGCCATGGCCATCGGCTGGCAGGCCGAGGCGAAGGCCGACAACACGGCGGAGAACTGGGGCAAGGCCGGTAACGACACCATCTGGGCCGGCGGCGGCGACAACACCGTGGCGGGCGACGCCATGGCCGTCAGCAAGGGCCACTTCGGCAAGGCCGAGGCCTATGCCAACAACACCGCCAAGCACAAGGGCTCGGCGGGCAACGACGAGATCGTCGCCTACGGCGGCAAGGACATCGTCTCGGGCGACGCCCAGGCTATCGCCGACAACGAGGCGAAGGCCGACGCCGACAACAAGGCGACCGGCGGCAAGGCTTCGGCCGGCAACGACTCCATCCATGTCGACGGCGGCTGGTGGAACAAGGTCGCGGGCGACGCGCAGGCGATCGCCGGCAAAATCGCCAAGGCCTTCGGCAAGAACGACGCCAAGTGGGGCGATGACAACGAGGCCGGCAACGACACCATCACCGCCGGCTCCGGCGACGACGTGATTTCCGGCGGTTCGCAGGCGATCGGCGGCCTCTATGCGCTGGCCGAGCAGTCCAACCACGCCGGTGACCACCGGAACGACGACCGCAACGAGGCCGGCAACGACGTGATCCTGGCCGGCGACGGCAAGAACACCGTGGCGGGCGACGCCCAGGCGATCTCCTCCAACGGCAACGCCGATGCGAATTCGCACAACCATGCCGACGGCGGCAAGGAAAACAAGGCCGGCAACGACAAGATCGTGACCGGCAAGGGCAACGACACCGTCTCGGGCGACGCCCAGGCGATCGCCAAGTGGCACGCGGAGTCCGACTCCTTCAACAAGGCCTCGGGCGACAAGGACAACACCGCCGGCAACGACACCATCCTGGCCGGCGACGGCGACAACCTGGTGGCCGGCGACTCGCAGGCCATCGGCAAGACGGCCAACGCCTACGGCAAGAACATCGCCGACAACGACTCCAGGAACGGTGCCGGCAACGACACGATCAAGACCGGCAAGGGCGAGGACACCATCTCCGGCGGTGCCATGGCGGTTGCGACCGCCGCGGCCTTCGCCAAGCAGGAGAACATCGCCGACGACGGTGCCAAGGCGGGCAACGACTGGATCGAGTCCGACTCCGGCGTGCACCCCTACTGGCACAAATCCGACGAGATCGCCGGCGACGCCATGGCGCGCTCGCAGGGCTGGGGCAACCAGGACGCGGTGGCGAAGTCCTACAACGACGCCGACGACGGCGCCAAGGCGGGCAACGACACCATCTATGCGGGCGGTGGCGACAACAAGGTGGCCGGCGACGCCATGGCGGTGAACACCGGCGATGACGCTTTTGCCTACGCCAACAACACGGCGAAGGACGGCGGCTCGGCCGGCGACGACGCCATCTACACCGGGTCGGGCGACGACATCGTCTCCGGCGACGCCCAGGCGCGCGCCGCAGACTTCGCCTATGCCGAGGCCAACAACACGGCGACCGGCGGCACCTCGGCCGGCAACGACTGGCTCGACATCGGCGGGGGCGACAACACGTCGGCCGGCGACTCCCAGGCGATCTCCTCGGGCGGCGACGCGGTCGCCAAGGGCAACAACGACGCCAAGAACGGCGACGGCACCCGTGCCGGCAACGACATCATCCTGTCCGGCGACGGCGACGACACGATCTCCGGCGATGCGCAGGCGATCGGCCACAAGTCGGCCTACGCCGAGCAGAACAACCACGCCGGCGAACACAAGAACGACGACGACAACGAGGCCGGCAACGACGCGATCTACGCCGGCAAGGGCGAGAACGTGGTGGCGGGCGATGCCCAGGCGATCGGCGCCGGCAGCAACTCGACGGCCACGGCGAAGTCGCACAACCACGCCCAGGGCGAGGACGACTACAAGGCGAACAACAAGGCGGGCAACGACACCATCGTGACCGGCCGCGACGACGACATCGTCTCGGGCGACGCCCAGGCCATCGCCAAGCAGGACGCCTTCTCCTACTCTGAGAACAAGGCCGAAGGCGACGGCAACAAGGCCGGCAACGACGAGCTCTACGTCGACGGCGGCGACAACCTGGTGGCCGGCGACTCGCAGGCGATCTCGAAGTACGACGACGCCAAGGCCTATGGCAAGAACGACGCAGTGGGCGGCGACAGGAACGACGCCGGCAACGACACCATCGTCTCCGGTTGGGGCGACGACACCATCTCCGGCGGCGCCCAGGCCGTGGCCAAGGATACCGCCTACGCCGAGCAGTCGAACCACGCCGGCGGCAGCCGCAAGGACGACGACTACAACGAGGCGGGCAACGACGAGATCTACGCCGGCGACGGCAAGAACACCGTGGCGGGCGATGCCCAGGCGATCTCCTCCGACGGCAACGCCACGGCGAAGTCGCACAACCACGCCGACAAGGACGACGGCAACAAGGCGGGCAACGACACCATCGTGACCGGCAAGGACGCCGACGTGATCTCCGGCGACGCCCAGGCGATCGCCAAGTGGCACGCGGAGTCCGACTCCCTCAACAAGGCCGAGCACTCCAAGGACAACACCGCCGGCAACGACACCATCCTGGCCGGCGACGGCGACAACCTGGTGGCCGGCGACTCGCAGGCCATCGGCAAGACGGCCAACGCCTACGGCAAGAACATCGCCGACAACGACTCCAGGAACGGTGCCGGCAACGACACGATCAAGACCGGCAAGGGCGAGGACACCATCTCCGGCGGTGCCATGGCGGTTGCGACCGCCGCGGCCTTCGCCAAGCAGGAGAACATCGCCGACGACGGTGCCAAGGCGGGCAACGACTGGATCGAGTCCGACTCCGGCGTGCACCCCTACTGGCACAAAGCCGACGAGATCGCTGGCGACGCCATGGCGCGCTCGGTCTCCGGCAACGCCAAGACAGTCTCCGAGAACGAGGCCGACGACGGCGGCAAGGCGGGCAACGACACCATCTATGCGGGCGGCGGCGATAACAAGGTGGCCGGCGACGCCATGGCGGTCAGCAAGTTCGGCACCGCTGAGGCCTATGCCGACAACGACGCCAAGAAGGGCGGCTCTGCCGGCGACGACAAGATCTGGACCGGCGACGGCGACGACGTGGTCTCGGGCGATGCCCAGGCGCGGGCGAAGTACACCGCCAAAGCCGAGGCCGACAACTACGCCACTGGCTACGGCTCCTCGGTCGGCAACGACTGGATCGACGCCGGCAAGGGCGACAACCAGGTGGCGGGCGACGCCCTGGCGAAGTCGAGCCACGGCCATGCCGAGGCCAAGGCAAAGAACACCGCGCACAGCGGCGCCAAGGCCGGCAACGACACCATCCTGACCGGCCACGGCGACGACGTGATCGCCGGCGGCGCCCTGGCGATGGGCAACACCGGCCATGCCGAGACCAACAACACCGCGACGGGCGGCGGCAGCGCCGGCAACGACTACATCGACGCCGACGGCGGCAACGACACCATCTCCGGCGGCTCCGGCTCGCTGGTGGTGACAGGCGGCACGGCGGTATCCAACAACACCGCGAGCGGCTCCAGCTCGAAGGCCGGCAACGACACCATCGACGCCGGCAGCGGCGACAACGTGGTGGCCGGCGACGCCCTGGAGATCGCGGTCAGCGGTGCCGAGGCCTATGCCAACAACACCGGCAGCTCGGGCGGCAAGGCCGGCAACGACGAGATCGAGGCCGGCTCCGGCAAGGACAAGATCTCCGGCGATGCCCAGGCGATCTCGACCCACGGCAGCGCCAAGGCCGACGCCGATAACAAGGCGGCCGGCGGCTACGGCTCCGCGGGCAACGACACCATCGAAGCTGGCGACGGCGACAACCTGGTGGCGGGCGACGCCCAGGCGGTCTCGACGTTCGGCACCGCTTCCGCCTACGGCAACAACGATGCCGGCTGGGGCGACCGCAACACGGCCGGCAACGACAAGATCGTGACCGGCAAGGACGACGACACCGTCTCCGGCGGTTCGCAGGCGGTGGCCAAGGGCTACGCCTACGCCGAGCAGAACAACCATGCCGGCGGTAAGGGTCATGACGACGACTACAACGAGGCCGGCAACGACCTCATCCTCGCCGGCAAGGGCGACAACGTGGTGGCGGGCGACGCCCAGGCGATCTCCTCGCACGGCAACGCCAAGGCCAAGTCCCACAACCACGCCGACAAGGACGACGGCAACAAGGCCGGCAACGACAAGATCGTGACCGACCGGGACGACGACGTGATCTCCGGCGACGCCCAGGCGATCGCCAAGGGACACGCGGAGTCCGACTCCTTCAACAAGGCCGAGCACTCCAAGAACAACTCGGCTGGCAACGACACCATCGAAGCCGGTGACGGCGACAACCTGGTGGCCGGCGACTCGCAGGCCATTGGCTACACCGCCAACGCCTACGGCAAGAACGTCGCGGTGGATGATGCCGACAACGGTGCCGGCAACGATCTGATCAAGACCGGCAAGGGCGAGGACTCCATCTCCGGCGGTGCCATGGCGGTCGCGACCGCGGCGGCCTTCGCCAAGCAGGAGAACTTCGCCTCCAAGGGCGATGCCGGCAACGACACCATCCTGTCCGACGATGGCGTGCATCCCTACTACCACAAGGCCGACTACGTGGCCGGCGATGCCCTGGCGATCTCGACGGGCAACAACTATCTCGCCGACGCCAAGGCGGTCTCCATCAACGAGGCGCACCACAGCTCCGGCGACGCCGGCAACGACTATATCGACGTCGGCAGCGGCAACAACCGGGTGGCGGGCGACGCCATGGCGGTGGCCGGCGACGACGCCGAGGCCTACAGCACCAACAAGGCCTTCAGCGGCGCCGAGGCCGGCAACGACACCATCAAGGCCGGTTGGAACGACGACACCGTCTCCGGCGGGTCCCTGGCCATCGGTGAGGACTTCGCCAAGGCGCAGGCCGACAACTACGCCACGGGCAACGGCTCGCGGGCCGGCAACGACGCCATCAGCATCCTCGGCGGCAACAACCTGGTGTCCGGCGACGCCCTGGCGAAGTCGAAGAACGGCCACGCCGAAGCCACGGCCAACAACACCACGGGCTCCAGCGGTGCCCAGGCCGGCAACGACACCATCACCGCCGGGTCGGGCAACGACACCGTGGCCGGCGACGCCCTTGCCCACGGCAAGAGCGCCTCGGCGACGGCGAACAACACCGCGGCCGCCGGCAGCACTGCCGGTAACGACACCCTGGACCTGGGTGGCGGCAGCGACGACTTCTCGGGCGACGCCCTGACGGTCGAGACCGGCGGCGGCGGCAACACTGCCACCGCGAACAACACCGCCAATGCCGCCGGGGCCTCGGCGGGCAACGACGGGATCTTTGCCGGCAGCGGCGACAACCGGGGTGCCGGCGACGCGGCGGAGTTCTCGAACTCTTCCGCCGAGGCCACGGCCAACAACACTGCCAGCAATGGCGGCCTCGCGGGCACCGATGTCATCTGGGCCGGCAACGGCAACGACCTGCTGGCCGGTGACGCCCTGGCCGTGACCACGGGCTACGGCGGCCTCGCCAAGGCGATCAACACCGCCAGCAGCGGCGGCATTGCGGGCAACGATGTCATTCACGCCGACTACATCGGCGGCTACGGGAACGACAGCGTCGCCGGTGACGCCCTGGCCCATGGTGCCGGTGTCAGCGCCTACGTCGAGAACACTTCGACGAACGGTACTTCCAACGGCACTGGCCGCCAGGCGGGCAGCGACGTGATCTACGCCCACAACGGCAACAACGTGGTCGCGGGCGACGCGGCCGCCCTGGGCGCGGGCAGCGGCAATGCCACGGTGAAGAACCTGGCGCAGTCGTCCTTCAGCCCGGATACCGGGGCCGGCAACGACTACATCGAGACCGGCAGCGGCAACGACGTGATCTCCGGCGGCGCGCTGGCCCAGGGCAACGGCTCGACGGCCACTGCCGAGAACACCTCGATCGCCGAGGGCAGCCAGAAGTCCGACACCTTTGCAGGCAACGACACCATCTTCGCCGGTGCCGGCAACGATGACGTGGCCGGCGACGCCCTGGCGACGGGTGCGGGCGGCAAGGCCCTTGCCAAGAACAAGGCGCAGGCGAAGGGCACGAACGAGTCCTATGCCGAGGCCGGCAACGACCAGATCTTCCTCGGTGACGGCGACGACCGGTCCGGCGGCGACGCCATGGCCACCGGTGCCAACGGCGAGGCCAAGGCGTACAACACGGCCGAGGTGAGCGGCTATCACGGCACCGCCAAGGCCGGTAACGACAAGATCTACGCCGGTTACGGGCACGACCAGATCGCCGGCGACGCGCTGGCGACCGGGTCGGGCGGCGAGGCCAAGGCCGACAACACGGCAACCACCTTGGCGGCCAGCGGTTGGACGGCCTCTGCCGGCGACGACTTCATCGATGCCTCCGAGGGATCCTACGGCGATACCCTGGCGGGCGATGCGGCTTCCACGGCTGAAGACGGCGGCAACGCCTACGCCAACAACACGGCGACCAGCAGCTACGGCGGCACCGCTTCGGCCGGCAACGACAAGATCCTGGCGGGCGACGGTGATGACGTGATCTCCGGCGGCGCCCTGGTTGCGGGGGCCGGGGCCACGGCCGACGCCGACAACACCGCCGATGCCGACAGCTACTACGGCGGCGCCATCGCCGGCAACGACACCATCTATGCCGGTGACGGCCATGATCTGGTGGCAGGCGACGCCCTGGCGACCGGCGAGAACGGCACCGCGCGGGTGAAGAACGAGGCCACCTCCACCAGCTTCGGCAGCGCAAAGGCCGGCAACGACTACATCGACGCCAACGACGACGGACGCTCCGACATCTTGGCCGGCGACGCGGCGGCGGTGGTCTCCGGCGGCCATGCCACGGCGACGACCCACAACAAGGCCAGCGGTTCCGGCGCGACCGCCGGCAACGACACCATCCTGGCGGGCGCGGGCGACGACGTGATCGCCGGCGGCTCTCTGGCCATGGGTGACTCTGCGACGGCGACGACCACCAACGAGGCGACCGCTGGCGGCGGCGCGGGCAACGACTCCATCGAGGCCGGCGCCGGTGCCGACACCATCTCCGGTGACTCCGGCTCCATCGTGGGGATCGGCGGCACGGCGGTGGCCAACAACTCGGCGACGGGCAGCGGCTCCACGGCTGGCAACGACACCATCGACGCCGGCAGCGGCGACAACACGGTCGCCGGTGACTCCCTGGAGATCGCGGAGAACGATGCCCGCGCCTTTGCCAACAACACGGCAAGTGCGGGCGGCAAGGCCGGCAACGACAAGATCACGGCCGGCTCCGACAACGACAAGGTGGGTGGCGACGCCCTGGCCATGGGCGACGGTGCCAAGGCCGATGCCGACAACCGGACCACGGGCGGCAACTCTCAGGCGGGCAACGACACCATCAATTCCGGCCACGGCAACGACTTGGTGGCGGGCGACGCCGCGGCCTTCGGCACGAATGCCGTGGCCAAGGCCAGCAACACCTCCGAGAGCGGCGGCTCGGCGGGCAACGACGCGATCTACGGTGGCAGCGGAAACGACCAGATCGCCGGCGAGGCGCTGGCTTACGGCTACGGCGGCATCGCCGACGCCGAGAATATCGGCACAGCCTACGGCACCAGCATCGCCGAGGCCGGCAACGACTACCTGGACGGCGGTTCCGGCAACGACGTGATCGCCGGCGAGGCGCTGGCCAGCGGCGACTACGGTACTGCCACGGCCGACAACACCGGTGAGGCGAGCGGCCTGGCCGAGGTTCTCGTCGGCAACGACACGATCCACGGCGGGTCCGGCTCCGACTGGCTGGCCGGCGAGGCGCTCGCTACCGGCCAGAACGGCGTCGCTGCGACCAACAACCACGGCACCGGTTTCAGCAACGGCAAGGTGAAGGTCGGCAACGACAAGATCACCGGCGGTTCGGGCAGCGAGTTCATCGCCGGCGAGTCCCTCGCCACCGGCTCGGCGGGCCAGGCCAACGTCTGGAACTACGGCGATGCCTACGACGAGAGCGACGTTGAAGTCGGCAACGACACCCTGATCGGTGACGGCGACAGTGACGTGATCGGCGGCGAGGCCGTGGCAACCGGCCTCTTCGGCAGGGCGATCGTGGAGAACATCGGAAAGGCCATCGGGTCGGCCGAGGCCAAGGTCGGCAACGACTCGATCCTCGGCGGCTACGGCAGCGACAAGCTGGCGGGTGAGGCCGTGGCCACCGGCAACAATGGCAGGGCGGAGGCGACCAATTCCGGCTATGCCGAGAACGACGGCACGGTCAAAGTCGGCAACGACACCATCGACGGCGGCGCCTTCCTCGACATCTTCTCGAGCGGCCAGATCGCGGGCGAGGCCCTGACCACGGGCTCCAACAGCACTGCGCTGGGCGAGAACGAGGGCACCGGTTCCGGCACCTCGACGGTGAAGGTCGGCAACGACTCCATCACCGGCGGCCTTGGCTTCGACGAGATCTCCGGTGGCGCGCTTGCCGCCGGCTCGGGGAGCACCGCGACGCAGAAGAACACCGCGATGGCCTCGGCCAGCGCCACCGTGGAGGTCGGCAACGACACCATCCATGCGAGCGCCAGCGGTGACAAGGTGGCCGGCGACGCCCTGGCGACGGGCTCCGGCGGTATTGCCAAGGCCGAGAACACGGCCACGGCCAATGGCAGCGCCCTGGCTTCTGCGGGCGGCGATGTGATCAGTGGCGGCCTCGGCGACGACACCATCTCCGGCGATGCGATGACCGGTCACAACGGCGGCACTGCCAGGGTGACCAACAAGGCGACGCTGGGCGAGGATGCTGGCGGTACGGCTTCTGCCGGCGGCGATTCGATCATCGGTGGCGGCGGTTGGGAAAGGATTGCCGGCGACGCCCTGACCCTGGGCAATGGTGCGCTGGCGACCGTGACCAACCACGCCATCTCCGATGGGCCGAACGGGCAGGCCAAGGCCGGCGATGACACCATCACGGCCGGTCACGGCAACCACGAGATCGCCGGCGATGCCGCGACTTTCGGGAAGGGGAGCACCGCCGAGGTTAGAAACCTCGCCGGCCACGACTCCGCGTTCCCCGGTGGCGGCCATGGCGCTTCTGCCGGCAACGACAAGATCACCGTCGGCGACAGCTTCTGGCTGTACGGCAAGTCCTACATTGCCGGTGATGCACTGGCGGCTGGAGAAGACGGCTTCGCGTCTGTCTTGAACATGGCTACCGGTCCCGGTGGCAAGGCTGGCAGCGACACCATCGTTGCCGGGAACCACGGCCATGTGATTGCGGGCGACGCGCTGGCGTCGGGTCGCAACGCCAATGCGACGGTGACCAACACCCTTGGCCTGGGCGTCATCGGTGCTCTGGTCGGCAACGACCACATCACCAGCGGCAACGGCCATGACCTGATCTCCGGCGATGCCCTGGCGACCGACGGTGGTGATGCCACAGTCTACAACCAGGCGGTGGCCGGGGCGCCGAACACCGGCAGCGACACCATCTACGGCGGTGGCGGCAACGACACCATCGCCGGTGACGCCCTTGCCGTTGGCGGTGGCAATGCGATCGTCAACGTTGGCGGCGACGACGAGATCCATGGCGGCGACGGCCATGACCTGATCTCAGGTGACGTGCTGGCGCTCGACGGCGGCACGGCGGTGCTGAACATCGCCGGCGGCAACGACACCATCTATGGCGGCGCCGGCAACGACACCATCTACGGTGACTCCTCCGACGTTAATGCGACCATCGGCGGCGACGACCTGATCTACGGCGGCGACGGCAACGATCTTATCTACGGCGGGGCCGGCAACGACACGATCTTCGGAGACGACGGCAACGACACCATCTACGGCGGTCTCGGCAACGACTGGATCGACGGCGGCGCCGGAGCCGACTTCATCTTCGGCGGTGCCGGCGACGATGTCGTGATCTTCGATCTGGCCGATGGTGTTCTGGGCGGTATCGTGAGCGGTGGTGCCGACAACGGCGGTGCCGATCCCTTCGCCGGTGACACCCTGGTGATCAATGAGGATGTCGATTTCACGTCGATCACCCATATGGTCTGGCAGCAGTTCGAGATCATCGACCTGGAGAACGGCTCCGCTGACACCGCGGAAGAGATCACCCTCAGCTGGGGCGATATCATCGCTCTGACCGACACAGACAACATTCTGTCTATCCTCGGTGGTGGTGATGGGCTCAATAGTGGCAGTGCCGGAGCTGGCGACACGGTCAATCTGACCGGTGGCGGCTGGGATGCTGGCACGGCCACTGCGCTTGGATACACGATCTACGCGAACGTGAGCGGTGCCCAGGTTGCAATCGATAATGACATCACGAACGTCATCACTTCGTAACTACTGAACCAGTTCCATTCTGAGGGCAGCCTCCAGGGCCCGGCGGGAAACCGTCGGGCCCTTTTCTTTGCGCGGAGAGGGGAGAGGGCGCAGCGGCGTTGGAGGCTTCCTCACCTGTCATTGCCGGACTTGTTCCGGTAATCCATCGCGCCGCCTGCACCGCTCCAGCGGGTCGAGGCATGGGCCCCCGGAACAAGTCCGGGGGTGACGGCCTGAGAGGCGGGGGCACAGCGCCGTTGGCGTTCTACGCCTTCGAGATCCCGCCCTTTTCCAGCCCGCCCTTTTCGAGAATTTCCAGGCAGGTCTCGACGATCCGCTCGACGGTGTTCTGCGGTCCACGCGTGGCGATCTCCCGCGAAAGGGCCACCGCGCGCAGGGCCATGGCGGCGTCGCCGGCGACCGCCTCGAGGATCGGCGGCAGGTCCTCCTTGCCGCCTTCCTTGCTGCCGAGCAGGCGGCCGCAGCCGGCGACGACGACAGCGTCGGCGGAGAGCCGCGCCTCCATGTGGGCCGGCAGCAGGATCTGCGGCCGCCCGCCGCTGAGCGCGGCGCAGCAGGTGCCGTTGCCGCCGTGATGGATGATCAGGCTGGCGCGCGCGATGACCTCGTGCATCGGCTGGGACTCGCGGTGGACGGTGAGGCCGGGGCGCTGCAGCGCTTTGGCGAGGTCGTCGGTCAGGCCGCGGATGAAGACCTCGCCGCGCATGGTGCTGGCCTTGAGGCCCTGCAGCAGGGGCCGCGTCTTCTTGTGCTCCAGGCTGAGGTAGGCGAAGAACTGCGGCGGTCCGGCGGGCATCGGCTGCGGCTGCTGCAGGCCCTCGACCGGGCCGATCACCGGATCGCGGCGCAGCGCCGCGTAGGGGTCGAGCTCCGGCAGGGTGCAGACCAGGCGGCCGGCGGTGCGGAAAGGCGCGGTCACCGTCTCGGGGACCGGCAGGCCGTGGTGCTTCTGCACGTCCTGCATGACGCGCAGCACGTGGGCCGGTTCGACCATCGGGCTGCGGCCCTTGCGAAACTGCGGGAAGAGCGGCTCCTCGGCCGGCGGCATGGTGAAGCCGTCAGCGACCTGCACGACGGGAAAGCGGCCGAAGCAGGCGAGCAGCAGCAGCGGGCTGTGGTCGGCGACCACCAGGTCCGGCCTGGCATGATCGAGCAGGGTGTTCCAGGCCATCAGGCCGGCGTGCAGGGTCTGGCGGCGATAGAAGCCGGCGGTGCACATGATGTCGAGGTAGGTCGCCAGCGGCGCCGGGCTGGGCGCGCCGGGGATGCGCGCCACGAGGTCGGGCACCGGCAGGATGGCGCGCCGCTCGCGGGCCAGCAGTCCGGCGTTCTCGTGGATGTTGCGGAGGAAGAAGGTGACCCGGTGGCCGTGCGCCTCGAGCGCTTTCACCAGGGGCAGCAGCCGGTGCACGTGGCCGTGGCCGCCGCCGAGCTCGTAGCCGACCAGTATGTGGGCCATGGGCTGTCTCCCTGCCTCAGGCCTTGCCGAGCGCGGCCCGGCAGGCCTGGAGGATGTGGTCCATCGGCCGGAACGGCCCGGCCTTGGCGATCTCCGCGGCGATGGCGGCGGCGCGCTCTCGGTGCCGGGGATCGGCCTCGGCCTCGGCCAGGCTGTTGGCGCCACCTTCCTCCACTTCCTTGCCGGTCAGTACGCGGCCGATGCCGACGCGGGCGAGGGTCTGCGCGTTGAGCAGCGTCTCCTCGTGGATCGGCAGGGCGATCTGCGGCCGCCCGGCGCTGCAGCAGGCCAGCGACATGCCGCTGCCGCCGTGGTGGATCGCCAGAGTGGCGCGCGCCAGCACCTCGCCGATCGGCTGCGGCGCCTTGTGGAAGGTGAGCCCGGGACGCTCGAACCTGCGGGCGGCCTCAGGCGACAGGCCGCGCACGTAGGCCTCCGCGGGTATGTCCGATTCCTTTAGTGTGATCAATAGCTTAGCGGTAACGCGTTGCTCGATGCCGAGGTAGGCGAAGACGCGCGGCGTCGCGGGCAGCGGCAGCGGCGGCAGGAGACCCTCGGTGGGGCCGATCACCGGATCGAGGCGCTTGTCCTTGTAGGGGTCGAAGCCCTTCAGGGTGCAGACCAGACGGCCGGCGGTGCGCAAGGGCGCCGTCACACAGGACAACTGCGGGCCGCCGAGGCGGTTCTGCACCTCGTTCATCACCGCGACGATGCGCTCGACCGGCACCGTCGCCTGCTTCTTCGGCTGAAAGCCGGGAAAGGTTTCGTCCTGGGCCGGCGGCATGGTGAAGCCGGAGCCGACCTGCACCACCGGGATGCGGCCATGGGCGGCGAAGCAGGTGAGCGGGCTGTGGTCGCAGACGATGAGGTCGGGACGCAGCCGGTCGAAAATCGTGCGCCACGCCAGGGTCGCGGTGAACAGGGTCTCCACCTGGCCGAAGCCGCAGTAGACCATGATGTCGCTGTAGGCGCCCATGCGCTTGGGCTCGCGGTCGGCCGGATTGGGCGCGACGAGGTCGGGCGAGGTGATGAAGGGCAGGGGGGCCTTGGCGATCTGGCTGCGGCACTCGTAGGGATTGCGCAGGAAGAAGGTCACCTCGTGGCCCTGCGCCGCCAGCGCCTCTGCCACCGGCGCGAGCCGGCGGTAGTGGCCGAGGTTGTCGCCCCGCTCGTATCCGACGAGAATTCTTGCCAAGACTGCCTCTTCGATTCCGCGGACCGGCCGGTAAGTCGACGCCGCCGATGCTCAGTTGCGCGACTTTGCCGGCTTCTTGCGGGCGACTTTCTTCTTGCCGCCCGTTGCCTTGATGGCTTTCTTCGCGGCAGCCTTGGCCGGCGCCTTCTTCCCCGGCTTGCTCTGCGACGTCGCCTGCTGCGGCAGGCGGTAGGTCGGCTGGCCCGGTCTGGCGCCGGCCGTCGGCCGTTTGCCGACGATCAGAGAATCGATCAGCCTGAACTGTGCGGCGAGGCAGTCCTCCAACTCGTAGGTCTGCAGGATGGTGCTGCGTGCCTTCTTGCGGATCGCCGCCATGCGGTCCTTGTGATCGAGCACCTCGTCGACGCGGTCGGCGACCGCGTGGAAATCGAAGAAGTCGACCAGCAGGCCGTTGACGCCGTCCTCGATCACCTCGGTGACCGGCTGCGTGGCGGAGGCTATCACGAGGCACTCCGCCGACATCGACTCCAGCATCGACCACGACAGCACGAAGGGGTAGGTCAGGTAGACGTGGACTCCGGAGATCTGAATGACCGACAGGTAGGTCGCATAGGGCACGCGACCGAGGAAGAACACGCGGCTGAGGTCGAGGTCGACCTGCTCCAGCATCTGCTTGCGATACGTCTGGCCGTCGGGCAGCGCGCGACCGTAGCTTACCTCGTCGCCGCCGACGATGATGATCCTGGCCTTCGGCCGGCGCTTGAGAATTATCTCTGCGGCGCGCATGAACTGCGGGAAGCCACGGTAGGGCTCCAGGTTGCGCACCACGAAGGTAACGACCTCCTCGCCCTGGCGCAGGGTGGTCACGGCGCCGTCGGTATTCTTGATCTCGATGCTGGCGTCGGGGTTCGCCGAGCAGACCTTGGTATCGATGCCGTCGTGGATGACGGAGATCTTGTACTGGAACTCCGGCGGGTACTGCTGGAACTGCCAGTAGGTCGGCGACATGCCGGCATCGGCCGTTTCCAGTCCCATGAACTGAACGATGTTCTTGGTGCGGATGCGGCAGTGGGTGTCCAACGTCACCGGGCTGTCGGGGTCGAAGCCGACGTCGGCGCCGACCGAATGATAGTAGAACTCGAAGAAGCCCAGCAGCGGGGAGTTCGGGTAGACGTCCTTGAGATAGAGCGTCTCGCCCCAGCCGGGGTGACCGATGATGATGTCGGGCACGAAGCCCTGGGCCTTCAACGCCAGGGCCTTGCGGGCGACCTCCTGGGCATGCAGGACGCCGCGCTCGGCGTCGCGGATGTAACGATGGGTCGACTCCGCGGGCTCGCGATTGGGTTTGTAGAGCACCTTCTTGACGTTGGGCAGCTCCAGTCCCTCGCGCTTGGTGATGAAGACGACGCTGTTGGACGTATCGTCGGCGAGCCGCTGGCAGATGTGCTTGTACTGCCCCGGCATGTTCTGGTGCACAAAGAGATATTTCATGAGGTCCGGCCCGAAGACTTCCGCAGAGCGGCGAGGGAGAGGGGCGCCTCTCTCCAACTTTCATTGCCGGGCTTGACCCGGCAATCCATGCGAGCGGTGGCCTCCGAACTCTCCGGCGAGCCTCGGTGCTGCGGCAAAATGGGCCCTCGGGTCAAGCCCGAGGGCGACAATCGTGTGGTGGAAAGGGAGAACCCCTCCTGCATCGCCCTCGCCCCTGCCGCTCAGAGGTTGGAGAGCGCGTCGTCGAGTTCGTCGCCCTTCTTGGTCTCGCTGTCATGGCGCTCCTTCTCGGCCTGGCGCTCCTGCAGCTGCTCCAGTGCCTTGGCGAGCTGCAGCGTCAGGTTCTTCAGCGAGCCGACCGGCATCAGCAGGGTCCCGGCAGACTGGGAGTGGAGCTCCGCTTTGTCGCCTTTGCGCCGGAGCTGCATAAGCTCGATGCGCACGACGCCGTTGGACACGATGATGGAGCCGGTACCATCAGCAAAAATCTCCGTCATGAAACACTTTCCTTCTGTCGATCGCTCGAAAGTCCTGAGTGCACTCGAAATGTTGCGGGCGCTCGAAGCGGCGACACGACGTCCCGAGCCTCAAAATGAAGAAACAGCCGCATGGCCGGCGATTTCCCGCGACCTCTGGATATCAGGCTTGCCGCCGCAAATCCAGATTGCCCGCAGGCCTTGGGTCTGAGCGGCGGTGCGGTCATGGCGTGGCGGCATGCAGCAGCTGGCCCATCGTTTCGACCGAAGGCTTGCCGTTGGAGGCATGGCCGTTGTCCGCTTGGAAGCGGCTGAGCGCCGAACTGCGTGCGCCGACGGTGAGGGTGTCGGACGACAGGCTCAGATAGCCGAGCTTGGTGAGCAGGCTGTCGATGGTCGCCATCGGCACCTGGGCGGCGGCGCTGTCCGGCCCGGGCGGCTGGCCGGCAGCCCAGCGTGCGGAGGTCGCCGCCAGAGCGCGCGCCGCGTCGCGCCTGCCGCCGTCGGGATGGAAGACGCTGAGCGACAGCACGCCACCGAGATGGGTCGTCTCCTTGAGGACCAGATCGATGGTGTGCAGGCCGATGGCGTAGAACCTGCCGTCGGCGAAAAGCAGCAGCGGCGAGCCGGAATCGCCTTGGATCACATCGCAGTCGTGCATCAGCACCCGTCCGGCCTGGGCGATGCCGGCGATGGCGCAGGCCCAGCCGGCCGTCATCACGTGGGCGCGATCGCGACGGTAGCCGGCCTGGAGCAGCAGGGCGTCGCCGGCGGCGATGCGCGACATCATGAGGCTGTCGAGCGCCTTGATGCCGAGCCAGCCGGCCTGGCGTCCGATCGGTTCGGCCAAGGTCAGGATAGCCCAGTCGTTCGACGCCGCTTCAAGGTCCTGGCGCGGCGCGAATGTGAAGGTCTCCGGCCGCTCGTAGCTGGCAATCTTGGAATGCAGGATGAAGCGGTCACGCTGATAGCCGGCGATGAAGTGCATCTCGATGGCGCCGCGCCAGCGCCCGGCGACCGGATCGTAGAGGCAGTGCGCCGCGGTCAGCACATGCCGTTCGCTGATGAGGAAGCCGGTGCAGTGGCCGCGCCCGCCGGCGTTCACCCGACCGATGGCGCTCCAGGGATACTCCATGGCATTGATCTCGACGCGCCGCTCCGGCGCCGCGGCCAAGGCCGGGCCGGAGATCGCGAGCGTCGAAAATATGGCCAGGGCGAGCAGGGCGGCGGCCAGACGGCGCATGGCGGTGTCACCCGACTGCGATGGTGGCAATGAGCTTTTCACCGGATACCGTCGCCACCACCTGTTTGAGGGCCTCGATCACACGTGGATCATAGCGCGCAGCGTTTTGCGCGAGAATATCCAGCACCGCCTCGGGCGCAAGCCCGCTTCGATATGAACGCGGCTCGAGCCGCGCACAGAACACGTCGCAGGCGCCGAGAATGCGGCCGGTGAGGCAGATCGCTTCGCCCTCGAGGCGCTTGGGATAGCCCTCGCCGTCGAGCCGCTCATGCATCTGGGCGATGGTCTCGACCACCGGCAGCTCGAAGTCGATGCCCTGCAGAAACTCGATAGCGCGGCTGACGTGAGTCTCCATCTCGGCGACCTCCTCGGCCGTCAGGCGCGCCGGCTTGGTGAGCAGTTCCTTACGGATGGCCAGCTTGCCGATCTGCGAGAGGTTGGCGGCGAGCTCCAGCGTTGCCAGTTCTTCCTCGCTGCAATCGAGCTGCCTGCCGACGGCGACGGCGAACTCGGCTACCCGCCGCGAATGTCCAGCCAGGTAGGGATCGCGCAGCTCGATGGCCCGCACCAGGGCGGTCACCATCTGCTGGATAGCGCGCTCCTTCTTGCGGCGCTGCTCGACCAGCTCGGTCACGTCGCGAGTGACCGAGACGATGCCGCTCGGCTCGCCGGTGGAATCCAGGAAGGGAGCCTTGGAGATCTGCAGGTAGCGCCTTGCGCCGTCGAGAAAGATCTCCTCATCGGCGGTGACGGCTTCGCGACTGTTGAGGACGCGGCGGTCGCTGACCGCCAGCCGCTTGGCAGTGCCCTGCCCGAAGATGGCGGCATCGTCGAGGCCGACCATGGCCTCCGCCTGGCGAGACACCGCTTTGGCGAAGGCGGGATTGACGTAGCGATAGGTGCCGTCGGGCGCCTTCAGTCCGATGAACTCCCCGATCGTCCCGTTGATGCTGTCGAGCAGCTGCTTCTGGCTCTGGATGCGGTTGGCCAACACGCGATACTGTTCCGCCAGCGCCCGGTCGTGCAGGCTGGCCAGGCGCCACCAAAAGGCACCGAAAGCGATCGCCACGGCGATCACGACCAGCACCGCCACCACCACCGCCGCGGTGGTGTAGGCCGACAGCGGCCGCTCCGCCGCCGCCACCTGAATCTCTTCCAGCACCCACCAGGTGGGACCGGACACCATGGCGCCGGCGGAGTAGACCGGGCCGAGACCGCCGAGGGAACTGCGCCGGGCGAAGGGGATCTCACCGTCGGCGAGATTGAAGTTGTCGATAGCGACTGGCGCGACGGCATCGGCGGCGCCTGGCTCGATGCGCTGCAGGGTGCCGTCACTGAGTTGGACCAGGATGCGCCGCGTGCCGGGGCTGGCGAGGGGGTCCACGGCCAGGATCTCGGAAAGACCTGCCGTCAGCGGTGCGACGAGAACCAGGGATGCTACCGGCTGGCCGCGTCCGGGCTCCACCTGCATCGGGAAGACCGGAATCGCCAGGTCCATGACCAGTCCGGCGGGGATGCTGCGTGCCGACCCGTAGACCGTCTGGCCCCGCGCGATGCTGTCGAGGGCAAGGTTGCGTTGAGCAGTGGAGAACGACGGCGCGCCGCTCGAGGTGACGAAGGACTCGCCCTTGCGTCCGACCACATAGGCCGAGAGGAAATCGGCGTTGGCAGCGAAGTCGCTTAGGATGCGCTCGATAAAGGGCACCTGATCGACCAGCGGGACACCCAGGCCGGGTGCGTCATCGCCCGGCGGCGCCACCATGCGCGACATGTCGCCGCCGGCAAGCTCCATCTCGGCGGTGAAGAGGCGCAGCAGCTCGCTTTCCACCAGCGGCTCGGCGAGGCGGCGCGTACCCTGCAGCCAAGTGGAGATGACGCCGGCCTGCCCGGCTGCGGTGATCTGCAGTCGCTCGGCGATCTGTTCGTTCAGCTGGCTCTTCTTGGCGGCGATGGTGAGCGCCGGCACCAGCACCGCGGCGAGCGCGATGACGGCGAGGACGGCGGCGCCCCAGACCAGCAGCCGGCCGCGCGGCGCAACCGCGGGCTGCCCGCTCGGCGCTGCAAAATCCAGTGTTCCGCTGGCCGGATCGCTGTACCTCATCATCTCGCCGTTATCCCATAGAACGCATTAACGATTGTTTACAATAAAGCAGTGTGATTCTTGTCGAAAAAATGAGCCCAGCGCGTGGTCTCGTTCATCGAGTACTGCGGTACATAGTGCCGATACTTCTTGTGGGAGAATATCAGGTCCGTGAGGCTGTCGAGGATCAGGATGTCGCCGAGGGCGTAGACCGCCAGCACAGCATGGCCGATGCGGCGGATGCGGTCCATCAGGATGACGATTCGCAGCTGCTCGTTGCCGAAGCCGAGATCGCGCAGGATAAAGAACTTGGCGATCGAATAGTCCTCGCAGTCTCCCGAGCGCTTCATGAATTCCTGAGGCGTGGCCCAGAACTCGCTGACGCCGTAGATCTCGCGATCGACCTTGTAGGGCCAGCGGTTGAAGTAGGCGTTGGCGGTCTTCAGCTTCTCCAGGTCGGGCTTGCCCCGAGCCGCGGCGAAAACTTCGCGCCATGACTTGAGTCCGGCGTTCGTGCAGGCGGCCTGGCTGTCGAGGCAGGCGCGAAACTGTTTTCTTTCGGTCTTCATCTTGGCGAGCACCCGCGTCCACTGCGGCAGCCCGGTGAGGTTGTCAGAAGCGATTTCCGTAGAACCGAAAAGCCCCTGTCCCGCCTCGCGGGTCGACTTCATGAAGTCCTGCAGGGTCTGAGCGGCCGCCTGCTGGCGCCAGGCAGGCAGCAGCATGCCGCCGGCCGCGGCGCCCGCGAAAACTGCACCATGGCGGAGAAAGGCGCGCCGGTCCAAGGCAAGGGCTCCTTGCTGCAAAGGGAACAACGGCTTTTGAACCGCTTTTCCGGTATCCCAGGAGGATCGCCTTTTTGGCTTAATGGAGCCTTGTCAAAGGTGGTTTACGCGCGATGCGGCAGGGTGCTCGCAAAGCCAGGCGACCCCAGCGATCACGCGTGCCAGAATGGTTAACGGCCGCTGCCGGCGAGGGTCGCGGCCGCTAACGCCGAAAGCGAGGCGGAGCTGGAGAAGGGGCGCCGGCGTCAGCGTTCCCGCAGCGCCGAGTCCTTGGCCTTGAGGATCGGCTTCAGGAGGTAGTCGAGCACCGACTTCTCACCGGTCAGAATCTCCGCCGTCACAGTCATGCCGGGGATGATCGGCAGGGTCTCGCCGCGATGGTGAAGTGAATTCTCCTCGGTGCGCAGGTAGACGCGGTAGAAGCTCTCGCCTTCCTCGTCCTTGATGGTGTCGGCCGAGATACGCTCGAGCTTGGCAGTGAGGCCGCCGTAGATCGAGAAGTCGTAGGCAGAAATCTTGATGACCGCCTTCTGGTCGGGGCGCAGGAACGCGATGTCGGCGGGACGCACGCGGGCCTCGATCAGCAGATTGTCACCCAGCGGGACGATCTCCATGATGTCTTCGCCCGGCTGGATGACGCCGCCCACGGTGTTTACCTTCAGATCCTTGACGGTGCCGCGCACCGGCGAGGTTACCGACGTGCGGGTCACCCGGTCCTGGCCGGCGAAGAGTGACTGCGAAATGGACTTTAGTTCGGCGCGGGTCTTGTTCAGTTCGTCGGATGCCTCTGTCTGTGCAGTCAGCCGCATCTCCTCGACGCGCTGGTTGGCTTCCTGCTGGGCAGCCTGCAGGCGCGGAATAGCAGCCTGGATGGTGCGGATCTCGCCTTCCAGGTCGCCCACCTGGCGCTCGATGCGGATAAGGTCGATGCGCGGCATCACGCCCTTCTGCACCAGTGGCGCGGTGATCGCCAACTCCTGGCGTGCGAGGCCGAGGCTCTGTTCCAGCTGGCGCTGCCGGCTGGCAATTTCCGCGATCTCCTGTTTGCGCTGCTGGGCCTGGGACTGCAATACGGAGATCTGCGCCACCAGCTGGCGCTTGCGGGCGCTGAACAGCCGCCGCTGGTCGGCGGCGATGACCGGGGCCTCGTTCATCACTGCTTCCGGAAAGACGACGTCCTCGTCCTCCTCGATCTGCGCCAGCAGGCGGGCTTCCGCCGCCAGCAGAGAGAGGTACTGGGAGCGCGCATCCTGCAGGTTCGCCTGGGCGATCGTATTCTCGATGCGCACCAGCGCGTCGCCCCGCTCGACGATGTCGCCTTCATGCACCAGGATTTCGGCCAGGATGCCGCCTTCCAGATTCTGGATAATCTGCGTGCGCGAGGAGGGGATGATGGTGCCTTCGCCACGGGTGACTTCGTCGAGCACCGCATAGTGAGCCCAGACGCCCATGACGCCGAAAAAGGTGATCGAGAGCAACGTCAGAATATAGGCGAAGCGTCGACCGCGGTGCCGGGTCGCGGCATGGACGTCCGGCATGAAATCCAGATCGTCGCGATCGAAAACACCTTGTGAACTCATGTCTGTCTGGTCCTCGTCAAACCTGGTTCCGGTTCCGGTTCCGGCGCCCGCCAGCCGCCACGGTGCCGATTGTCAGTCGTTGCTGGCGCGGATCTGGCCCTGGCGCAGGGCCTTCAGCACTTCGTCTTTCGGCCCGTCGGCGACGATCTTGCCGTTGTCGATGATCAACAGGCGGTCGACCAGGGACAGCAGCGAACTGCGGTGGGTGACCAGGAACAGCGTCTTGCCCTGCAGCGCCCCTTCCAGCCGCTTCTTGAATGCCGCCTCGGAGGAGTTATCCATGTGGCTGGTCGGCTCGTCGAGCAGGATGATCGGTGGATCGAGCAGCATGGAGCGGGCGATAGCCACGGATTGGCGCTGACCGCCGGAAAGCGACATGCCGCGCTCGCCGACCTGGAGGTCGAAGCCATGCGGATGGGTGCGCAGGAAGTCGCTGACGCCGGCCAGCGAGGCAGCCCGCAGGATGCTCTCGTCGTCGATGTGGGGCGCGCCGAAGCAGATGTTGTCGCGCACCGAGCCGAAGAAGAGGTAATTGTCCTGCGACACGTAGCCGATATTGCGGCGCAGATCGGCAGGGTCGACCTGGCGGATATCGGTGCCGTCAAAAAGGATCGCGCCTTCCAGGGGTTCGTAGAGCCCGAGCAGCATCCGCGCAACGGTGCTCTTGCCGGAACCGATGCGTCCCAGCATGCCGACCCTCTCGCCTGGCTTGATCTTGAACGACAGGCCGTCCAGCGCCCTGGTCTCCTGGCCGGGGTAGCTGAAGGTGACCTGCTTGAACTCGATCTGGCCGCTGAGGCGGGGACGATGCAGGAACTTCTTGCTGAGGGCCCGCTCGACCGGCGCCTTCATCAGGTTGTCGAGCGACTTGAGGGCGACGCGCGACTGCTGCAGGCGGGTCAGCATGGCGGCGACCGCGCCCAGCGGCGCCAGCGCACGGCCGGTCAGGATGGTGGCGGCGATCAGGGCGCCCATGGTGATGTTGCCGGCGGAGATCTCGTAGACGCCATAGACGATGACGATCACCGTCGACATCTGGATGGCAATCTGAGCGAAGGTGGTGGCGAGGCCGGAGATGAAGCGGGCTTTGCCGGACGAGGCGGCGGAGAGGCCGACGAAGCGCTCCCAGGACTTCTGCACACGACCTTCGGCGGCGGTCGCCTTGATGGTTTCCAGGCCGTCGATGGTCTCGACCAGCAGGGCGTGCTTCTGGCTGGCCTCGCGCTGGCTCTTCTCGATCACGCTGCGCAGCGGATACTGCAGGAAGAGGCCGACCATGATCACCAGCGGCACCATGGCGAGCGGCACGAAGGCGACCGGTCCGGCCACCACGAAGATCACGCCGACGAAGAGGAAGATGAACGGCAGATCGACCAGCGCCACCAGAGTGCCCGAGGTGAAGAACTCGCGCAGCGACTCGAACTCGCGCAGGTTGTTCGCCATGGCGCCGGTGGAGGCCGGCTTGGCATCCAGGCGCGTCGCCATGAGCTGCTCCAGCAGGCGGCTGGCGATGATGACGTCGGCATTCTTGCCGGCGACGTCGACGAAGTAGGTGCGCAGATTGCGCATGACGAATTCGAAGCCGAACACCGTGACCACGCCGGCGGCGAGCACCCAGAGCGTCTCGATCGCCTGGTTCGGCACCACGCGGTCGTAGACGTTCATGATGAACAGCGGGCTGGCGATGGCGAAGCAGTTGATCAGGATCGACGCCAGCAGCACGTGGCTGTAGATCGGCCAGAACTGCCAGAGGGTGCCCCAGAACCAGGCGCGCGGCTCCGACAGCTTGGTGTCCGGCGCGCGCTCGTCGAAACGGGCTTCGGTGCGGGCGAAGATGGCATAGCCGGAGAACTGGCTCTGCAGGTCCGCTACCGCGACCGATTTGGAGGTGCCGCCGGCTTCCGGCAGCAGGACGTCGGCTTGGCCGCCGCTGATGTTCTGCAACACGCAGCAGGTACCGCTCTTCAGCAGCAGGATACAGGGCAGGGTAACCGGCAGGATCCTGGAGAGGTGCGGGCGGCGGACGACGCGGGCCGAAAGGCCGGCACGCTCGGCGGCACGCACCGCGAGCTCCGGGGTGAAGGCCTCGTTGGCGTGCGGCAGTCCGGCCTTCAGGGCCTCGGCGGAGATCGGACGCTGCAGCAGGCCGGCCAGGAGCGACAGGCAGCGCACGAGCGGATCTTCGAAGTCGACCATCGAGGGGATGACGTTCCAGCCGATTTCCTGGGGAACGCTTTCGATGACGTCGCTCGGGCTCAATACGGCGCTCGGCTTACCGGCCATCGCGGTGCCGCCGTTCACGGTCTCGTCGGGGCTATCGTCGTCCGCCAGGTTGGCGGACATGGCGCCGGCCTCAGTCGCTTGCCTTGCCGGCGGCCTGCCCAGTTCGGGCTGGCGCCTGCTTTCCACATCGGCGCCCGCCGACTTGCTCCCGGATCCGAGGGAAAGGTCCGGTTCCTTGCGAGACTTGTCCCCTGTGCCGAATTCTTTCTTGACGGCGGTCGTATCGTCGCGGGCAGCCATACTATCCCTTTACCTCTATAAAACGGCGCCTTCACTTGGGCCGGCGGCCTCGTTGGGCGATCCGCCACCCATGCCCCGAACCGTAGCGCTGTGCCGCAGCCAGCAGCACGTCGACACCTGCTGGCCTATGCTGGCCTAAGATTTCCCGGGTCCAGGGTTCATCAGAACTGTTACGAATTCGCAAAAAAGACGGAGTTCCATGACCTCTACGCCTGGGCGCATCACCCTGAAAAATCTAGCGATACTTCATTCGAAAAGGATTAATATCCCCCACCGATCCTCGCCCCAGGGCTTCCGATGGCCGTCCGGACCGTCGGTCGCAGCGTACGAGGGGGACGTTCATCCGGCGGCAGCTGCCCCTCGCACCAACGCTAGGCAAGCCCACCCCCCTTTCGCTGTGTGATTTATCACATCAGTCAGGGCAACGCCTAGACAAGTTGAGGGTGGCTGAATGGGGTCGGCCGGCGGGCAGCCCTGCCGTTCACAGGGGCGTATTTCCTTCGCGTGCGCTCGGTTCAATGTAGTCGTTCCAAATAGATCCGGCCGACTTTTGCTGGCTATCAAGAAAATCCCTGGCGTTTCTAAGCACAGCAAGCGGTTGCACTTGACAGACTCCGTCAGTCTGACTTAGTCCGACGGGATAGCCTTGATCGTTTCGTCTGGCGTTTTGGGTGCTTGCTGGTTGCGGCCCAATGAAACCCAGCGGGGCGCGGCTGCCGCGAGCGCCATCCGCCACACAATAAAGTCAACGACTGTGGCATAATTGTCGCAGTGTGGCATCCTGGCTTGGCGGAGCCCTGTTAACCCTGTTTTGCCTTGGGAGGTCGCGTTGACAGCCAAATGATAAACAGGGTACAAGTCGCGCATATTTCTGGATTTGTTCGCCTTATCGTCCGGGTTCGGGGACGCTAAAGGCCCGACACGGGGGAGGGGTATTGAATGGAAGTTTTTATGTCGGGGGAAGCTAGCATGTGCTGGTCTCGCAAGATGCGTATGACTCATTTCAAAGCGGTTCTTCTGGGATCCGCCTTGGTGTTCCCGTTGGCGCTGTCGGCTAACGCCATGACGCTGCAGGAAGCGGTCCAGCAGGCGATCGCTACCAATCCGGACATCGGTATCGTGGCGAGCAACCGAGAGGCTGTCGACCAGGAACTGCGTCAGGCCCGCGGCCTCTACCTGCCGCAGATCGACGTGGCTGCAGGAGCCGGCCTTGCGGCCTACAACGACTCGACCTCTCGCGCTTCGGGTGGCGACTACGAAGAGACCTTCCGTCGGGAGTCCTCGATCACGCTGCAGCAGCGGCTGTTCGACGGCTTCGAGGCAGGCGCCACGGTCGAGCGCGAAATGGCGCGCGTCGAATCGGCCGCCAACCGCGTGATGGAAAACTCCGAGGTCCTGGCGCTTGATGCAATCGGAGCCTATCTCGAGGTGCTTCGTCAGCGCGATCTGGTGCGCCTGGCCGAAGACAATGTCGGCTACCACGGCCAGGTTCTGGGTGCGCAGCGTGAGCGCCTGGAAGGTGGTGGCGGCAGCGCTGCGGACGTCGATCAGACCGACGCTCGCGCGGCGCGTGCCCGTAACACGCTGGTCGAGACACTTCAGGATCTGCGCGTTGCCGAGGCGATCTTCACCCGCATCGTCGGCTCCTTCCCCGGCAACGACCTGAGCTATCCGGAGTTTCCGGCTGGTACGCTGCCCGGGGGTCTCGATGACGCGGTTCAGCTGGCGGTGCGCAACAACCCCACCACCAAGATCTTCGAGGCTGACGTGCGGACTGCGGAGGCCGAGATCGAGCTGTCCGAAGTGCCGTTCTATCCGGCCGTCACGCTGGAGGCCCAGAGCGAGTACAACGACGGCCAAGATTCACTCGATACGTACGAGTTCAACAACCAGCTCATGTTGCGGGTGCGGTGGAACATCTTCCGCGGTGGCATCGACCGGGCGGCACGCCAGGAAGCGCTCTTCCGCCTGACCGAGAGCAAGAACCGACGCTATCGTTCGGTGCTTGAGTCGCAGCAGGAAATGCGGCGCTCCTGGTTCGAGCTGGAAGCCGCGCGCGACAGCATCGAGGCATTGGAAGACGCTCGCGACTTCAACCGTTCGACCCTGGGCGCCTACGAGCAGCAGTTCGAGGTGGCACAGCGTACCCTGCTGGACGTGCTCGACGCGGAGAACGAACTCTTCACGTCCGAAGGGCAGCTGATCACGGCCCAGACCAACGAGCAGCTTGCGTCCTACCGCATTCTCGCGGTCGGCGGCGTACTCCTGCAGACTATGGGTGTCAGCGCGCCGACGCAGGCGGTGGTCGAGCACAAGTCCTGGATCGACGGCTTGAACGACTAAGAGCCCAGGCTGCAAGCGGGCCGTCGGTAACGACGGCCTTGTAGACATTGAGAACGGCGTCCCCCTGGTGGGGCGCCGTTCTTTTCAGTTCTAGGCCGGCGCGTACTCTCTTAAGCAGATCAGAACAACTTTCGCGAGAGAATCTATACAGATTCTCAGTTTATGGACGAAGTCGGGCTGAGTTGCGGCTTTTGATCCTAGGGCCCCTGTGGCCTGGATTGACGGATATTGTTCTTTCTCGGGCAACGTTCTATCCTGATACGCGAGTAATGAAATTTCTGGCCGGAATCCGGCCTATTGGCGGCTATGGGCAACGACAAGACATTGGTGGATCTGGGACAGGCACTGTTCGGCGCGGAAACGCCGGCGGAGCATGGCTTGGTGCTGGGCGGCGAGACTGAAAGGTTGCCGCTGGTCATCGTCGAGCCTGGTGCGCCGTCGCCGGGTGACGATCCCGATTCAGACTCCGTCGTTCTACCGCTCGGCGACCTGCTTCCGGACTCCGATGGCGAAGTCGTGCTTTTCATGGGCGAGGACGTCTCGGTCAATCTGCTCACGCGCGAGACCATCACCGGTTTCGGTATCGCCGACCCGCATGTCACCGCCACCGGTGTCGACGTGACCGGCCTGCATTTCTACAGCTTCGAGGGTGGCCTGACCGTCTACAGCGCCAGCGATATCCTCATCATCAACGATCCCAACGCCGGCTGAGCCTGCCGTCGCGCCATACCCTATTCGGGGAGTAGCGGGGGCGGCGTCGGACCACCACCGCTGCCCGGGCGCCGTGACTGCAGTGACAGCCACATCACGGCATAGAATTCCTGATAGGTCTGCGAGCGCAGTGCGAGAATGGTCGCCTGAGCCGCATTGACCCGCCCCGGCGCCACGTAGAGCAGCTTGGCATCGGCCTTCGGCTCGCGCCCGCTGACCAGATCCTGCCAGACGTCGCTGAGCGAGCGCCGGGTGCGTACCTGCACCAGAGTGGTGAGCTCGGCGCCGATCACGGCGACGTCGGCCGGTCCGAGCCAGTCCCCGAACGACCTGTTGTAGGCAATGACCGTGCGGTAGCGCGACAGGATCAGGCCGGGATTGGGGCAGTTGGTGACCACGTCCAGCAGGCCGTGGTGGGTGGGGCCGAGCGTCTCGCGCGCCAGGGCCTGTTCGCCCTCCAGCATGCAGAAAACCCGCAGGTAGGAGGAGAAGTTCGGGCCTTCGTAGTTTTCCGCAAGCTCCGCCACGAATCGCCCGAGCCGCATGCGCTTGCGATCGGCGAGAACCTCAAGGGTCTGCCAATAGATCGGCTCCAGCCGGACCGAGTACCGCTTGTTGCGGTACTGCACGATGCGAGGCCGGGGGGTCTGGTTTAGAAAGGCCGAGGGCGCGGAAACTTGCATGCCGAGAGGTCTGCCGGCGCTGTGTCGCGGGAGATCTACTCATACATAGATGTTGGCTTTTCCGCAAGCTCGGAGAGGGGCCCCGGACGGGGCGGCCTCAAGGCAGCATGAACTCTTCGTGGTCGGAGATGATGCTGCCGAGATCGGACAGCTTGCTGCGCAGGTTGTAGCGCCGCGCCAGCTTCTCCTGGGCGGCTGCCGGCAGCTCGGTCAGCATGAAGACGCGCTTGTCGATAAGGACGGTGATGACGTCTTCGATAACCCGGATCAGCTCGCGATCGGTGGCCTCGAGCTCGGCGCGGATCTCATCGCGGCCCAAGCCGTCGTCGATCGCGCGGTTCAGGTAGGAAACCAGCTCCGGATTGTCGAGGCCGACTCGCTCCCAGGCAGACTCCGTCTCGCCCTCCTGGACTTCGATGATCTGACCCTGGTCGTCTCTTGCCACATAGGGCATACCTATTGCTCCTTCCTAGGGATCGGCCCTAGAAAGGCCAAGCTAGGCAGTCAGTCGTTAATATTGGGTAAGCCGTTGCACCGCGCCTTGGTGTTGGCGCAGTTTCGCTCCCTGGCCATCGCTGCGGCGAGCCGGTGGATTTTGCTTGCTGCCCACCGCTGCCTGCCCAAACTAAGCGAATCCCACTGGCTTGCCGATTCGTCGCACCCATGTCGCTGATTTCCAGCAAGGTCAATTCCCGCGACCCGGACTTCGCCGCGAACCGGCGGACCAACCAGGCGCTGGCCGATGATCTGCGCGCAAGGGTCGAGCGCATCAAGCTGGGCGGTGGTGAGGCGGCGCGGGAGCGACATCTCGGCCGTGGCAAACTGCTGCCGCGCGAGCGGGTACGCCGGCTGCTCGACAGCGGCTCTCCCTTCCTTGAGCTGTCGCAGCTGGCGGCCAGCGGCCTCTACGGCGACGAGGTGCCGGCGGCCGGCCTGATCACCGGCATCGGCCGCGTATCCGGCCGCGAGTGCATCATTGTCGCCAATGATGCGACGGTGAAGGGTGGCACTTACTTCCCGCTCACGGTGAAGAAGCACCTGCGGGCCCAGGAGATCGCGGAGCAGAACCATCTGCCCTGCATCTACCTTGTCGATTCCGGTGGCGCCAACCTGCCGAACCAGGACGAGGTGTTTCCCGACAGGGACCACTTCGGGCGCATCTTCTTCAACCAGGCAAATCTCTCGGCCAAGGGCATTCCGCAGATTGCCGTGGTCATGGGGTCCTGCACAGCCGGTGGTGCTTACGTGCCGGCCATGGCCGACGAGAGCATCATCGTCAAGGAGCAGGGCACCATCTTCCTCGGCGGCCCCCCGCTGGTGAAGGCGGCAACCGGCGAGGTGGTGACCGCCGAGGAGCTGGGCGGTGCGGAGGTTCACACCCGGACCTCTGGCGTCGCCGACCACTACGCGGAGAACGACACCCACGCGCTGGCCATCGCGCGGCGCATCGTTGCCATGCTCAATCGCCCCAAGACCGCCTCTCTGGAGCTGCACGAGCCGCGCGAGCCACACTACGATCCGGCTGAACTCTATGGCCTCATCCCGCGCAATCTGCGCCATCCCTATGACGTGCGCGAGGTCATCGCCCGGCTGGTCGACGGCAGCGAACTGGACGAGTTCAAGACGCTCTACGGCCAGACCCTGGTCTGCGGCTTCGCCCGCATCTGGGGCTATCCCGTCGGCATCCTCGCCAACAACGGCATCCTGTTTTCGGAATCGGCGCTCAAGGGAGCGCACTTTATCGAGCTCTGCACCCAACGCGGCATTCCGCTGGTGTTCCTGCAGAACATCACCGGATTCATGGTCGGCCGCAGGTACGAGGCCGGCGGCATCGCCAAAGACGGCGCTAAGCTGGTCACGGCCGTGGCCTGCGCCAAGGTGCCGAAGTTCACCGTCATTCTCGGCGGCAGCTTCGGGGCGGGCAATTACGGCATGTGCGGCCGTGCCTACGATCCGCGCTTTCTTTGGATGTGGCCCAATGCTCGCATTTCGGTGATGGGTGGCGAGCAGGCGGCGGCGGTGCTGGCGACCATCCGCCGCGACAGCCTCGCCGGCAGGGACGAGGACTGGCCCGCGGCGGAGGAGGAAAGCTTCAAGGCACCGATCCGCGCCCAGTACGAGGAGCAGGGGCATCCCTACTATGCGACGGCACGCCTTTGGGACGACGGCATCATCGATCCGCTCGATACCCGCATGACGCTCGGCCTGGGTATTTCCGCCGCGCTCAATGCCCCGATCGAGGCGACCCGCTTCGGCATCTTCCGGATGTAGCGCCATGACCTTTCCGCTTTTCCTGCAGGAAATCGACGAGCAGGGTGCCGCGCGGATCACCCTGACCCGTGCGGAGGTGCACAATGCCTTCAACGAGGCGCTGATCGCCGAGCTAACCGCCGCACTCGACGGCGTCGCCCACGACCCGCGCGTGCGGGTCGTCGTCCTGGCAGCACAGGGGCCAAGCTTCTCCGCCGGCGCGGACCTCAACTGGATGAAGGCCATGGCCGGCTATTCGCAGTCGGAGAACCTGGAGGACGCGCGCCGGCTGGCCCGCCTGATGCGGACGCTGAACAGCCTGCCCAAGCCGACCGTGGCCCTGGTGCAGGGATCGGCCTACGGCGGCGGCGTCGGTCTCGTCGCATGCTGCGACATCGTGGTTGCCGTGGAGGAAGCCAGGTTCTGCCTTTCCGAAGTGAAGCTCGGATTGATCCCTGCCGTCATCAGCCCCTATGTGGTGGCGACCATCGGCGAGGCGGCTGCACGCCGCTATTTCCTTACGGCTGAAACTTTCTCTTCCTGGGAGGCGCAGCGCCTCGGCCTGGTGCACGAGGTGGTCGACCGTGGCGCGCTGGAGGTGCGCGGCCGGCAGGTCGTCGATGCTCTGCTGCAGGGAGGCCCCGCCGCGCAGCATGAGGCAAAAGACCTTGTCTTCGCGGTGGCCGGCCGCCGTATCGACGAGGCTCTGATCGAGGAGACCGCCGGTCGCATCGCCGCGCTGCGCGTCTCGGACGAGGGCCGCGAGGGAGTTGCGGCCTTCCTGGAGAAACGCAAGCCGAACTGGCGGAGCGAGTAGCGCGCCATGACGAGGCCCGACCGCTATTGGCTGCGCGGCCCCACGCTCACCCTGGGTCGCTTCGCCCAATGAACCACTGGCCCGCTTCGTTGCTGCCCGGCCAATGGCGATGCCGAAGGGTCGGGCTGACTGGACCCTGTTGTGGTAGCTTGAGCACGTTGCTGGCGCCGCTCGTGAAGGATGTTGAGGTCACTTGAATGCCGGACGTTGGTTCTCTGCCGCTGTTCTACCAGATCGCCGCCCTGCTGGTGCTGGCGGCGACGGCAGGTTTGGTCGGCGTCGCTCTGCGGCAGCCCCTGATCGTGGCTTACATCGCTGTCGGCCTCATCGCCGGACCCTCCGCGCTCGGTATCGCCGAGGCCAACGAATACATCGAGCTGCTTGCGGAACTGGGCGTTGCAGTGCTGCTGTTCCTGGTGGGATTGAAGCTGGATATCGGGCTCATCCGCTCGGTGGGACTCGTCGCGGCCGCGACCGGGATCGGCCAGGTTCTCTTCACGGCGTTGCTTGGCTTTGCCATCTGTCTTGCGCTGGGTCTCGATTGGCTCACCAGCTTCTACATCTCCGTAGCGCTGACGTTCTCGAGCACCATCATCATCATCAAGCTGCTGTCCGACAAAGGCGAGATCGGCTCGCTGCATGGCCGGATCGCGCTCGGCTTCCTCATCGTGCAGGATATCGTCGTCGTCCTGGCCATGGTGGTTCTCTCGACTCTCGGCATCGGCACCGAAGCGCAGGCTTCGCCGCTCAGCCTGATGGCGATGGCCGTGTCCGCGATTGCCGTGCTGGTCGGCGTGGCCCTGTTCATCCGCTACATCGCAAATCCGCTGGTGGAACGCCTGGCGCGCTCGCCGGAGCTGCTCGTGTCCTTTGCGATCGGTTGGGCGGCATTCCTTGCGGCGCTAGGAGACTATCTCGGTTTCGGCAAGGAGCTGGGAGGCCTGCTTGCGGGCGTCTCCCTGGCCTCGACCCCTTTCCGGGAGGCGATGTCCACCCGCCTGACGAGCCTGCGGGACTTCCTGCTGTTGTTCTTCTTCATTGCCCTCGGCGCGAGGTTGGACCTCAACCTGCTGGGCGCCGACGTGGTACCGGCACTGCTGCTGTCGCTCTTTGTCCTCATCGGGAACCCCTTGATCGTTCTCGCCATCATGGGGGCTATGGGCTACCGCAAGCGCACGGGCTTCCTCGCCGGTCTGACGGTGGCGCAGATCAGCGAATTCTCGCTGATCTTCATGGCGATGGGGCTGACGCTTGGACATGTTGGGGAACAGGCCGTCGGTCTCGTAACCCTGATCGGTCTGATCACCATCGCGGCGTCGGTATACATGATTCTCTATTCGCATCAGCTGTATCGCTTCCTGGCGCCGGCACTGGGCGTGTTCGAGCGCCGTAATCCCGCTCGCGAACTGGGAGATGAAGTCGGGTCGCCTTGCAGCGAAGCCGATGTCATCGTCTTCGGCCTGGGCAGGTACGGCGGCTCCATCCTGCAGATGCTGCGGGACCAGGGGTTGCGGGTTCTTGGAATCGATTTCAGCCCCTTGGCCGTGCGCCGATGGCGCCTGGAGGGCGTCGACACGCTCTACGGCGATATCACCGATCCGGAATTTGTCGCCTCGCTGCCGATCCAGGGAGTCAGCTGGGTGTTTTGTGCGATTCCCGAACACGATCTCGGCCTGGCGCAGACCGATCCGCGCATGGGGTTGATCCAGGCCCTTCGCGGGGGAGGTTATCGCGGCCGCATCGCCGTCGCGGCGAGCCGGGAGAGTTCGGTGAAAAAGCTCCAGGAAGCCGGCGCGGATCTGGTCACGATGCCGTTTCGCGACGCCGCGGAGCAGGCGGTCGACCTCTTGATGGGCGAGCATCGCAAGACGGAGATCGAGATCATCGAGCCCGAAGAGCAGAAGGAACTGACGCAGTGATGCGCACTGAGCCAAGGACTCAAAAGCAAGAGCAGGAGAGGCCTTGTTCGAGACGGTCCTGATCGCCAACCGGGGGGAGATCGCGCGTCGCGTCATGCGGACGGCGCGGCGGCTCGGGCTGCGCTGTGTCGCGGTCTACTCGGAAGCCGACAGTGCCGCCGCCCACGTGGCCGAGGCCGATGCCACCTATTGCATCGGCCCGGCACCTGCGGCCGAGAGCTACCTGCGCGCCGACGCAATCCTCGAGGCGGCCAAGGCAGCCGGTGCCGAGGCGATCCATCCCGGCTACGGCTTTCTTTCCGAGAACGCCGCCTTCGCGGAGGCCTGCGCCAAGGCGGGCATCGTCTTCGTCGGCCCGCCGGCCGCGGCGATCCGTGCCATGGGCTCCAAGAGCGAGGCCAAGGCCCTCATGCAGCGGGCCGGCGTTCCCCTGGTGCCGGGCTACCATGGCCTGGAGCAGACGGCCGACGCTCTCGTGGCGGAGGCCCACAAGATCGGCTATCCGCTGATGATCAAGGCCTCGGCCGGTGGCGGCGGCAAAGGCATGCGCGTGGTGCCGCGGCAGGAGGATTTCCTCGAGGGCCTGCAGGCGGCGCGGCGGGAAGCCAAGGCCGCTTTCGGCGACGAGCATGTACTGCTGGAGCGCTACCTGGCGGCGCCGCGCCACATCGAGATGCAGATCTTCCGCGACGACCACGGCAATGCGGTGCACCTCTTTGAGCGCGACTGCTCCTCGCAGCGGCGTCACCAGAAGGTGATCGAGGAAGCCCCCGCGCCGGGGCTCGGCGAGGCGCTGCGACGGGCCATGGGCGAGGCCGCGCTGCGCGCCGCCGAGGCCATCGATTATCGCGGCGCCGGTACCGTCGAGTTCCTGGTCGATGGCGAGGGCTTCTACTTCATGGAGATGAATACGCGCCTGCAGGTCGAGCATCCGGTGACCGAGATGATCACCGGCTTCGACCTGGTGGAGTGGCAGCTGCGCGTCGCGGCGGGAGAGGCCCTGCCGGTGCTGCAAGACGACATCGTTGCCAGCGGGCATGCCATCGAGGCGCGGCTCTATGCCGAGGATCCGGCGGCCGGCTTCCTGCCGTCGACGGGGCGGCTGCTGCACCTGGCCTTCCCGGAGGGTGCCGAGGGCATCCGGGTCGACAGCGGTGTGCGTTCCGGCGACAGCGTCTCGGTGTTCTATGACCCGCTGATCGCCAAGGTCATCGCCTGGGGCCCGGACCGTACCACGGCCCTGAACCGCCTGCAGCGCGCGCTGGCGCGCAGCGAAGTGGCGGGGGTGGTCACCAACCTCGGCTTTCTCCAGGCGGTGCTGTCGCATACGCGCTTTGCCGCCGGCGTCGTCGACACCGCCTTCATCGACCAGCAGCGTGCCATCCTGGTGGCGGCCGAGGAGGATGTACCGGAATTCGTGCTGGCGGCAGCGGCCCTGGCCGAGATGGCCTGGCGGCGCGAGGATGCGCGGCGCGGCGCGGCGGCCTCGGGCGATCCGCATTCGCCCTGGCAGCTTTCCAACGGCTGGCGTCTCAATGCCGAGACCCACAGCGACCTGGCCTTCCTAAGCGGCGAGCAAGTCCTGGAGGCGAGGGTGCACTTCGGCCGTGACGGGCTGCGGCTGGCGCTGCCCGGAGGGGAGGTCTCGGCGGCGGCCGAGACCTTGCCGGACGGTCGCCTGGCAGTGCGCCTCGGCGATGCCGGCTTCGCCGCCCGGGTGCTGCGCCAGGGGCTGGACCGCTGGGTCGTCGTGGAGGGAGCGAGCTATCTTCTCAGTCTGGTGGACCCCTTTAAAGGACTGGCGGGCGAGGCGGGCGCCAGCGGGCGCATCGTCGCGCCGATGCCCGGCAAGGTGACGGCAGTGCTCGTGCAGGTGGGCGAAGCGGTCGCCGAGGGCCTGCCGCTGCTGCGGCTGGAGGCCATGAAGATGGAGCACACCCTGACGGCTCCCCACGATGGCGTCGTGGAGGCGCTCGGCTGTGCCGTGGGCGACCTGGTGGAGGATGGGGCGGAACTGGCGGTCGTCGTTCATCCGTGAGATCGCCGGCAGGCTGGAACTCGGCCCGCCGAGGCTCTAGCCTGGAGCCGCCGGTGAGTATCCCTGAACAGCAGAGGGGCAGGCGAGGCCATGGCGCTGCCGAAGTCGGTCGAGATTGTCGAGGTCGGGCCGCGCGATGGCCTGCAGAACGAGCCGGGGAGCCTGCCAGTGGCGGTCAAGGTGACGCTGGTCGAGCGGCTTGCCGAGGCCGGCTGCAGGGTGATCGAAGCCGGCGCCTTCGTCTCGCCCAAGTGGGTGCCGCAGATGGCCGACACTGCCGAGGTGCTGGCCGCGCTGCAACGCCGGCCGGGGGTGCGCTATCCCGTTCTGGTGCCCAACCTCAAGGGACTGGATCTGGCCTGCGCGGCCGGTGTCGAGGAGATCGCGGTGTTTGCTGCAGCCTCCGAGACCTTCAGCCGGCGCAACATCAACTGCTCCGTCGCCGAGAGCCTGGGGCGCTTTGCGCCAGTCTGCGAGGCGGCCCTGGCCGCCGGCCTGCGGGTGCGCGGCTACGTCTCCTGCGTGCTCGGCTGCCCCTATGAGGGCGCGGTCCCGGTTGGCAAGGTCGTGGAGGTGGCGGCGGCGCTGCGCGCCATGGGCTGCGCCGAGATCTCACTGGGCGACACCATCGGCGTCGGCACGCCACTGAAGGCCCAGGCAATGCTGGCGGCGGTAGCCGAGAAGGTGCCGCTGGAACGCTTGGCGGTGCATTTCCACGACACCTACGGCCAGGCGCTGGCGAACATCCTCGCCTGCCTCGAACTCGGCGTGACGACCGTCGACGCTGCGGTTGCCGGGCTCGGCGGCTGTCCTTACGCCAAGGGAGCCTCCGGCAACGTCGCCACCGAGGACGTGGTCTACATGCTGGACGGACTCGGCATCGAGACCGGCATCGACCTCGAAAGGCTGGCCGCCGCCGGCGCCTACGTCTGCGCCGAACTGGGTCGGCCGCCGGCCTCCAAGGTGGCCCTTGCCCTGGCCGGGCGCGCGGCCTAGGTCTTGCGGTCCGTGCGGTCGGAAGTGAAGGGGGATCGATGACGCTGCATCTGCGCAAGCTCTGCGTCGGGGTCGAGAGCGTCGAACAGCTCCAGGAATTCCAGGCCCGGCGCCTGCAACGCGGCGAGCGCCTGCGCCACGACACCCGCATGATGCCCACGCGACGCGACGAAATCCTCG
The DNA here is from genome assembly GCA_964472095.1 of uncultured Pelagibius sp. GTDB lineage: Bacteria > Pseudomonadota > Alphaproteobacteria > Kiloniellales > Kiloniellaceae > Pelagibius. Next base: position 602 of record CAYYIV010000017.1, on the reverse strand, counting down.
ACGGCGGTTCGCTCTATTGGGTCATCAAGGGCCTCATCCAGGTGCGTCAGCCGATCCTCGACATCAGCCAGGAAACCGACTCCGACGGGCGCGGTTTCGCCCGCCTGCACCTGGGCTCCGAGGTGGTCCGCGTGATCCCCCGCGGACACCGCCCGTTCCAGGGCTGGCGCTATTTGGCGGCTGCCGATGCACCGGCCGATCTGGCTGCCGGCGGCGCCGCTGGCGACGAACTTCCGGCGGTTCTCCAGGCCGAATTGAGGGCCCTGGGGATCCTCTGAGGGGTGGCCGGGAAAAAATTGCTCGGAGGGGCGAATTTGGGTGTTTACAGCCCGGCGGGGACCTCCTATATACCCCTCGCTGTCGCCGGGACCGAGGGTTCCACTCCTCGGGTTGGCGGTGGTGTCTGAAGAACCGGTTTTCCACAGCCTTGGGCGTTGAAAGATCGGTTTCAAATCAGTATATTGTTTGCCCTTATCACTGCTTCTTCGTGAGTGGCGAAGCGGGCAAACCGCTCGAAGGACTCCGCATGCGCGGACCCTGTACGGGCCTGTTGTTTGACATTGTAGATTTGGAAGGGATACGCGGGCGGCGGGTCTGACTTT
>CAYYIV010000016.1:0-97050 GCA_964472095.1 uncultured Pelagibius sp. | reverse complement strand
GCCAGGCCGACCTGCTGCGCCGCGCCATGGGCAAGAAGATCAAGGCGGAGATGGATGCCCAGCGCGACATCTTCGTGAAAGGCGCCATGGGCAAGGGCGTCAACCAGGAGCGGGCGTCCTACGTCTTTGACCTGGTCGACAAGTTCGCCGGCTACGGCTTCAACAAGGCCCACTCGGCCGGCTATGCCCTGGTCGCCTACCAGACCGCCTACTTGAAGTCCAACTACCCGGTCGAGTTCTTTGCGGCGTCGATGACCTACGACATGGGCAACACCGACAAGCTGAACGTCTTCCGCCAGGAGCTGCAGCGCCAGGGCATCGCACTGCTGCCGCCGGACATCAACCGTTCGGAGCCGGACTTCAGCGTCGAGGTCTTGGACGACGCAACGCCGGCGATCCGCTACGCCCTGGCGGCGCTGAAGAACGTCGGCGCCAACGCCATGGCGGCGGTGGTGGCGGAACGCCAGGCCAAGGGCCCTTTCAAGAACCTCGCCGATTTCGCCCACCGGCTCGATGCCCGGCTGATCAACAAACGCCAGATCGAGAACCTCGCCTGTGCCGGCGCCTTCGATGCCCTGAACCCGAACCGCGCGCAGGTCTTCCACGCCGCCGAGACCATCGTGCGCCACGCCAGCGCCGCGGCCAGCGAGCGCGACAGCGCCCAGGTCAGCCTGTTCGGCGCGGCGGGAGACAGCGGCCCGGCGCCACTGCCGCTGTCGCCGGTCGAGGACTGGCCCGGCATGGTACGCCTGCACCATGAGTTCGAGGCGATCGGCTTCTACCTTTCGGCCCATCCGCTGGATACCTACGGCGCCACCCTGGAGAAGGTGCAGGTGACCACCTACAGCCAACTGCGGGAAGGCGGCAGCGGGATCTTTACCCTGGCCGGCATCGTCATGGGCAAGCGCGAGATCAACAACCGCAAGGGCCACCGCATGGCCTTCGTGCAGTTCTCCGACGCCACCGGGGTCTACGAGGTGACGCTGTTCTCCGAGACCCTCGGCCAGTGCCGCGAGCTGCTGGAAGGCGGCCAGACCCTGCTGTTGAAGGTCTCGGCGGAGCAGCGCGACGGCGACGAGCCGCGGCTCACCGCCCAGTCGCTGGAGCCGCTCGACAACGCCGCGGCGCGCGCCTCCAAGGGCCTCGACATCCATCTCAACACGCCCGGGCCGCTGGAAAGCCTGAAGACCCTGCTGGCGCGCGAGGGCAGGGGGCGCGGCCAGATCCGCCTCATCGTCGCCCTCGACGATGGCCAGGAGCTGGAATTCGACCTCGGCCAGGGCTTCCGCCTGTCGCCGGAAATCCGCCAGGCCATCAAGGCCGTCCCCGGCGTGGTCATGCAGGACCGCTAGGAGCGCCGCGGTGGATCCACACAGATTTGCGAAGCGCAATGCCGAACTGTGCTACGTTGCGGCGATGCTCATGAGGGCTATGAGGATGTCTGGCGGTGGATTTGAAAATGCCTAGTCGGCTTCGTTCTTCAAGCAATGACAAGACCGCCAACATAGGCCCCCAATTGGCATGAGGGGTGCCCTTAGCGCGACCTTGCTGAAGCGGTTGCTGAAGTCATACATCCGCAGCGGCGCGCTGCAGGTGATCGATCACACAGGGCGGACGATTGTCGCGGGCGACGGCAGCACACCGGCGCTCACCCTTCGATTCAAGAACGCGGCCATTGTCAGGAAGCTGGCGCTCAATCCCGCGCTTCACCTGCCCGAAGGCTACATGAACGGCGATATCGAAATCGAAGGCGGCTCGATCTACGACTTTCTGCTGCTGCTGAAAAAGAACCGCGGAAGCGGGAAAAAGCCCGGCGCCGAGAGCCGGAACAAGACCTTCCAGAAAATGATCCGGCGCCTGTTCCAATTCAATCCGGCGCGCGTGGCCTCCCACAACGCGCGCCATCACTACGATCTCAACGCCGATATGTACCGGCTGTTTCTCGACGCCGACATGCAATACTCCTGCGCGTACTTTGAGAAGGAAAGCGACGACCTGGAGACGGCGCAGGCCGCGAAGAAGCGTCACATCGCCGCCAAGCTGTGCATCGAACCGGGCATGCGGGTGCTCGATATCGGCTGCGGCTGGGGCGGCATGGCGATTTACCTGGCCCGGGAATGCGGTGCTGAGGTGGTGGGGATTACCTTGTCGCCGGAGCAGCGGCGCATCGCCGAGACGCGGGCCGTGGAGGCCGGCGTTGCCGGCCGTGTCCGCTTTCTGGAACAGGATTACCGGGCCGTCGAAGGACCATTTGACCGGATTGTCTCGGTCGGCATGTTCGAGCATGTGGGCGTCGCGCACTACGCCACGTTCTTTCAGAAGATCCGCGAACTCCTCACCGATGACGGCATTGCGCTGTTGCACAGCATTGCGCGCCGCAACGGTCCCAGTGCCACCAACGCGTTTATCCGCAAGTACATCTTTCCGGGAGGCTATTCGCCGGCCATTTCTGAGATCATCCCGCGGATCGAGCAGACACGGATGTTCATCAATGACCTTGAGATCTGGCGCGATCACTACGGCCACACCTGCCGCCACTGGAGAGAGCGCTTCGCCGCCAACCGCGACCGGGCCGCGGCGCTCTATGACGAGCGCTTCTGCCGCATGTGGGAGTTTTACCTGGCCACCAGCGAACTGACCTTCATGCAAGGCAGCCATATCGTGACCCAGATTCAATTGAGCAAGTCCAGGAACGCCGTTCCCCGGACCCGCAACTATATCGAGGCCTGGGAAAGGCGCCATCCGATCGCCAGCTGAAGGCCGCTCCGCGATCATGCCCCCATGCAGGCCCGGCGCGACGGGGCCTTAAGAGGGGGAGCAGCCGGGTGGGCCCAGCCCGGGTTTTCCCTTGCCTTTTGGGGTCCCCGGGGGTATCTCCCGCGCATTATCAATCTCACACGCGGGCAATGCGGCCGTCGGGGAGACATCCCGAACAGTCGCTCCGGTGTCTGAAATCTCAGGTTTTCCAACACGTTGGTGGAGAATCTTGAGATCAGATGACAGGCCCGCGGTGGACCAACCGGAGAACATCTCATGGCGCTTCCGAGCCCCTCGATGCGTCAGCTTCTCGAAGCTGGCGTTCACTTTGGACATACCACCCGTCGCTGGAACCCGCGCATGGCTCCCTACATTTTCGGGATCCGCAACGGTATTCACATCATCGACCTCGAACAGACGGTTCCGCTGCTGAACCAGGCTCTGCTCACCGTGCGCAACATCGTCGCCGGCGGCGGCCGCGTGCTCTTCGTCGGCACCAAGCGCCAGGCCAGCGACAAGGTGGCCGAGGCGGCCAAGCGCTGCGGCCAGTACTACGTCAACCACCGCTGGCTGGGCGGCATGCTGACGAACTGGAAGACGATCTCCAATTCGATCAAACGCCTGCGCGCGGTCGAGGAACTGCTGTCCGAAGACCAGACCGGCCTGACCAAGAAGGAGGTTCTGAACCTCACCCGCGAGCGCGACAAGCTGGAGCGCGCGCTGGGCGGCATCAAGGAGATGGGCGGCCTGCCGGACGTGCTCTTCGTCATCGATACCAACAAGGAGCACATCGCGGTCGAAGAGGCGGGCAACCTCAACATCCCGGTGATCGGGGTGCTCGATTCCAATTCCGATCCTGACGGTGTGAGCTTCCCGGTGCCGGGCAACGATGATGCCCTGCGCGCCATCGGGCTGTACTGCGATCTGATCGCCGACGCCGTGCTCGACGGCATCCAGGCCGAGATGACCGCCAGCGGTGCCGACATCGGCGAGGCGGTCGAGGTGCCGGTCGAACCTCTGCCGGAAGCCGGCGAGGCCGAAGCCGTCGCTCCGGCGGCCGAAGAGGCTGCCAAGGAAGCCGCACCGCAAGCGTGATCGCAGCTTTGCCGCGGGGAGCCGGCCGTCGCCGCCGGCCTCCCCGAACGGCAACCTGACTCCCGCAAGACGGGCCCCGAGCGCAGGCTCCGAAGGGCCGCTCAAGACTTCAAAGAAAAAAGGATTCCGTCATGGCTGAAATCACAGCGACGCTGGTGAAAGAGCTGCGCGAGACCTCCGGCGCCGGAATGATGGATTGCAAGAAGGCGCTGACCGAGAGCGGCGGCGACCTGGAAGCGGCCGTCGACTGGCTGCGCAAGAAGGGCCTGGCCGCAGCGGCCAAGAAGGCCGGCCGCGTGGCGGCCGAGGGCCTGGTCGGCGTCGCCGCCGAGGGCGCCAGGGGTGCCGTGGTCGAGGTCAACTCCGAGACCGATTTCGTCGCCCGCAACGACGGCTTCCAGGACTTCGTGCGCAAGGTCGCCGAGACCGCCCTGCAGGTCGGCGGCGATATCGAGGCGCTCAAGGCCGCCAAGTTCCCGGGCAGCGGCAATGCCGTGGCCGACGAGCTGACCAACATGATCGCCAAGATCGGCGAGAATATGAACCTGCGCCGCGCCGCCGGCGTCACCGTGGGCGACGGCGTGGTGTGCTCCTACATCCACAACCAGACCGCGCCGGGCCTCGGCAAGATCGGCGTGCTGGTCGGTCTCGAGTCGACCGGTGACAAGGGCAAGCTGGAAGCCCTCGGCAAGCAGCTCGCCATGCACGTGGCGGCGGCGCATCCGCAGGCGGTCGACCGCAGCGGTGTCGATGCCAGTGCGCTGGAGCGCGAGCGCGGCGTGCTGAGCGAGCAGGCCCGCGCCAGCGGCAAGCCGGAAGACGTCATCGCCAAGATGGTCGAAGGCCGCCTGCGCAAGTTCTACGAAGAGGCCTGCCTGCTCGAGCAGACCTTCGTCTTCGACGGCGAGACCAAGGTCTCCAAGGTGCTGGAAGCGGCAGCCAAGGACGTCGGTGCGCCGGTCGCCGTCGCCGGCTTCGTGCGCATCCAGCTCGGCGAGGGGATCGAGCGCGAGGAACAGGATTTCGCCGCGGAGGTGGCCGCCACCCTTGGTGGCTGATATCGCGGCAGCCGCGGCGGACCGCTTCTCTCCGTGTCAAATGGAGGCGGCTCTGCCGGGCGGCGTCGCCCCCCTGGCATGACGCGTTCGGGCGCATTACCATGTGCCCGCTTTCACCGGCTGGGGCCCGGTCCCCGATTCCCGTCGCCGGGCTTGGCCGCTGCCTGAGTACAAGTCGCCGGAGTTCAAAAGGGGCTCATGTCCAAAAAGCAAAGCCGGGCCGACAGCCCCCACAAGTACAAGCGCGTCCTGCTGAAGATTTCCGGCGAGGCCCTGATGGGCGACCGCGAATACGGCATGGATCCCGGCATGGTGGCCCAGATCGCCGCCGACGTCGCCCAGGTGCGCAGCCTGGGCTTCGATGTCTGCCTGGTGGTCGGGGGAGGCAACATCTTCCGCGGCGTGTCGGCCGCCTCGCGCGGTATGGAGCGCGCCTCGGCTGACTACATGGGTATGCTGGCGACGGTGATCAACGCGCTCGCCCTGCAGAGTGCCCTGGAGAACGTCGGCGTCGATACCCGGGTGCAGTCGGCGATCCCGATGGCCACGGTGGCCGAGCCCTACATCCGCCGGCGTGCCGTCCGCCACATGGAAAAGGGCCGGGTGGTGATCTTCGCCGCCGGGACCGGCAATCCCTTCTTCACGACGGACACCGCTGCCGCGCTGCGCGCCTCGGAAATGGGCTGCGACGTGCTGCTGAAGGGCACCAAGGTAGACGGCGTCTACGATGCCGACCCGGCCAAGAACCCCGGGGCCAAGCGCTACGACACCCTCAGCTACATGCGGGTGCTGACCGACGATCTCGGCGTCATGGATCACGCCGCGATCTCCCTTGCCCGGGAAAACGCTATCCCTATCCTTGTGTTCTCAATATACAAACCCGGTGCCTTCGCCGAGGTCCTCTCCGGCAAAGGTTGCTTCACACTGGTGAAAAACGAGGGATGATCCGTGGCAGACCCTGATCTACGCGATATAACGCGCCGCATGGACGGCGCCATCGAGGCCCTTCACAAGGAGTTCGCCGGCCTGCGGACCGGGCGCGCCTCCGCCGGCCTGCTGGAGCCCATCCAGGTGGAAGCCTACGGCAGCAACATGCCCCTGAACCAGGTCGGTTCCATCAGCGTGCCGGAGCCGCGCATGGTCACGGTCCAGGTCTGGGACCGCGGCATGGTTGGCGCCGTCGAGCGCGCAATCCGGGAATCGGGCCTCGGGCTGAACCCGGCCTCCGACGGCCAGCTCGTTCGCGTGCCGATTCCCGCGCTCTCCGAGGAGCGCCGCGTCGAGCTCACCAAGATCGCCGGCAAGTATGGTGAGCAGGCCCGGGTCGCGGTCCGCAATGTCCGCCGCGACGGCATGGAGATGCTGAAGAAAATGGAAAAAGATCACGAAATCTCCAAAGATGAGCATCATCATTGGTCCGAGCAGATGCAGCAGCTGACGGACAAGCACATCAAGAAGATCGACGAGGCCCTGGCCCAGAAGGAAGAGGAAATCCTCCAGGTCTAGGTTCCGTCGAGTGCTTTACCAGACGTTTCGACTCCGCCAGCCCCGATCGAAGAAGGCAATGGACGACGCACGCTTCTCTCGGAATTCGCCATCGCCGCGGCATGTTGCGATCATCATGGACGGCAACGGCCGCTGGGCGAACGCCCGGGGCCTGCCCCGCACGCTGGGCCATCGTCAGGGTGCGGAAGCGGTGCGGCGCTGCGTTGTTGGCGCGCTCGAAATGGGCATTCCCTTCCTGACGCTGTTCGGCTTTTCCTCGGAAAACTGGCGCCGCTCGACCCGCGAGGTGGAGGACCTTATGGGCCTCTTGCGCCGCTATCTGCAGAGCGAGATCGCCGAGTTCCACAAGAACGGCATCCGCCTGCGCGTCATCGGCGAGCGCGACCGCCTGCCGCAGGACATTGTGCGGCTGATTTCGGACGCCGAAGCGCGCACCGCGGAGAATGAGGCGCTCGACCTGGTCATCGCCCTCAGCTACGGCGGCCGCCAGGAGATCACCGCGGCGGCCCGCCAACTGGCTGCCGCCGTGGCCGCCGGAGAGATCGCGCCCGAGGACATCGACGAGGAATGCTTCGCCGCCGGGCTGCTGACCGCCGGCATTCCCGATCCCGACCTGGTCATCCGGACTTCGGGTGAGCAGCGGCTCAGCAATTTCCTCTTGTGGCAGTCGGCCTACAGCGAGTTCATCTTCGTCGACAAGCTGTGGCCCGACTTCGAGAAGGGAGACCTCGAAGCCGCCGTCGCGGAGTTTCGCCGGCGCGAGCGACGCTACGGCGCGGCGGCCGAATCGCTGTAGGACGCCTTTCCCTTGCTGATGACCCGCATCCTCTCGGCGGTGGTGCTGGCCCCGCTGGTTCTGCTTGCGATCTATTTCGGCGGCATCTGGTTCGTCGGCTTGGTGATTCTGGCGGCCGGCCTGATGGGCTGGGAGTGGGCGCGGCTCTGCGGCCAGGGCGGGATGGGGGCCGGTGGCGCGCTTGCCGTCGCCGCGCTGGTCGCGGTGCCGCTGACCTTCGCCCTCGGCAGCCCGCAGCTTGCCCTGGCGGTGCTGCTGGCGGGGACCGCGGCGGCGGCGATTGCGACCTGGTTCACCCGGCGACGCCAGGTCCCCTGGATCGCTCTCGGCATGCTCTATATCGGCGCCGCCTGCCTGGCTTTCCTCTGGCTGCGCAACGTGCCGGCGCAGGGCCGCGATCTGGTGTTCTGGCTGCTGGCGGTGGTCTGGGCCACCGACATCGGCGCCTACTTCGCCGGGCGCGGCATCGGCGGACCGAAGCTGGCGCCGGCCATCAGTCCCAACAAGACCTGGGCAGGGCTTGCCGGCGGTGCCTTCTCGGCCGCCCTGGTCGGCGTGCTGGCCGCCAGCTTCCACATCGGCGATGCGATCCTGCTGGTGGTCGGCGGCATGGTTCTCGCCGTGATTGCCCAGGGCGGGGACCTTCTCGAGTCCTGGTGCAAGCGCCGCTTCGGGGTGAAGGATTCCGGTCACATCATTCCCGGGCATGGTGGTATCCTGGACCGAGTAGACGGCTTGCTGGCGGTGCTGCCGATTGCGTTCCTGTTCATCTGGGTTGTGAAGGATACGATCTGACATGTCCTTGGCGTCGACATCGCCGAAGTCCGCCAGCCAGCCACGCCGGCTCTCGATCCTCGGATCGACCGGCTCGATCGGTTGCAGCACCCTGGACCTGGTGGAGCGCAATCCCGGCGCCTTCGACGTTGAGGTGCTGACCGCCAACCGGTCGGTGGCCCGCCTGGCCATGCAGGCCAAGCGGTTCGGTGCCCGTCTGGCGGTGGTGGCCGACGACTCTGCCTATGGCGATCTCAAGGAGGCGCTCAGCGGCAGCGGCATCGAAGTCGCAGCCGGCGCGGCTGCCGTGGCCGAGGCGGCGGCGCGGCCGACCGACTGGGTGATGGCCGCTATCGTCGGCGCGGCGGGTCTCGCACCGACCCTCTCGGCGATCCGCCAGGGCAGTGTGGTAGGCCTCGCCAACAAGGAAACCCTGGTCTGCGCCGGCAGCCTGATGACCGCCGAGGTGAAGCGCTGCGGCGCCCAGCTGCTGCCGGTCGATTCCGAGCACAACGCGATCTTCCAGGTGCTCGACCTGGAGCATCCGGACAGCGTCGACCGCCTCATTCTGACCGCTTCCGGCGGTCCTTTCCGCACCTACAGCCGGGCGGACATGGCCGCCGTCACGCCGGCCCAGGCCGTTGCGCATCCGAACTGGGACATGGGCGCCAAGATCTCCGTCGACTCCGCCACCATGATGAACAAGGGCCTGGAGCTGATCGAGGCGCACTTCCTGTTCGACATGCCGGAGCCGCGCATCGACATCCTGGTGCATCCGGAATCTGTGATCCACTCCATGGTCGCCTACGTCGACGGCTCGGTGCTGGCGCAGCTCGGACAGCCCGACATGCGCACCCCGATTGCCTACGCCCTGGCCTGGCCCGAACGCATGAAGACGCCGGTCGAGCGGCTCGACCTGGCGGCCATCGGCAGGCTCACCTTCGAGCCGCCGGACCCGCTGCGGTTCCCGGCCCTGGCGCTGGCGCGCGCCGCACTCTGCGCCGGCGGCACCGCGCCGATCACGTTGAATGCCGCCAACGAGGAGGCCGTGGCGGCCTTCCTGGCGGGCCGGCTCGGATTCCTCGAGATTACAGAGATCGTCGAGCGCACCTTGGACGCCCATCCGGCGATCGTGCTGGCCAGCCTGGACGAAGTAGAGGCCGCCGACGCCCTGGCACGGCGAACTGCCCGGGGGCTGCTTGAAGCCCACGCTCCGGCACCCTAAGTCGGAGCCTGGACCGGCTGCTAAGTCCTTTCTTTGGTAACGGTTTTGCGGTATCTAGCTGGGCTGGTTCCGGGGCACCTCCGGGCGCAAGTTCGGGGCAGGGGCCGAACCTCCCAGACGCGCGACAGGCTGCCGGTTCATCCTGATGCACAACAGTAGGATTACGCTGTAAATCATGGATTTCTCTGGAGGACTTTACGGCTTCGGACTGCCGTTCCTGGCGGTGCTCACGGCCCTGGTATTCGTCCACGAGCTTGGCCACTACCTGGTGGCGCGCTGGAACGGCGTGCGCGTCGAGGTATTCTCCATCGGCTTTGGCCCCGAAATCTTCGGGTGGAACGACAAGGCCGGCACGCGCTGGAAGTTCAGCCTGATCCCGCTTGGCGGCTACGTGAAGATGTTCGGCGACGCCAATGCCGCCAGCATGCCGGCGGAAGGCAACGATGCCATGAGCGCCGAGGACCGCGCCATGGCCTTCCCGCACAAGCGCCTGGGGCAGCGCGCCGCGATCGTCTCGGCCGGGCCGATCGCCAATTTCCTTTTCGCCATCGTGCTGCTGGCCGGCCTGTTCAGCATCGTTGGCCAGCCGTTCACCCCGGCCGTTGTGGGCGAGGTGATGACCGACTCCGCCGCGGAGGCCGGCGGCTTCCTGGTGGGCGACGAGGTCGTTGCCGTCAATGGGCAGTCGGTTGCGCGCTTTGAAGAGCTGCAACGGATCGTTGCGTTGCGTCCCGAGCAGACTCTGCGATTTACGGTCTTGCGCGACGGCACGACGGTCGAGCTGCAGGCGACGCCCACGCGGGTCGTGCTGTCCAACGGCCTTGGTGAAGAGCATGAGGTCGGCCGACTGGGTATCAGCCGCAGCGGCGCCGACTATATCCGCCACGATCCGGCGACGGCGGTCTGGCAGGCGACGCGCGAGACTTTCTCCATCATCGACCAGACCTTTACCGCTCTGGGCCAGATCATCCGCGGGGATCGCGGCACCGATGAACTGGGTGGACCGATCCGCATCGCGCAGATATCCGGGCAGGCGGCCGAGCTCGGCATCACCACGGTGATCTACTTTGCCGCCGTGCTGTCCATCAACCTGGGTTTGATCAATCTTTTCCCGGTGCCGATGCTGGACGGCGGCCACTTGCTGTTCTACGCCATCGAGGCCGTGCGGGGACGGCCCCTGGGCGAGCGGGCGCAAGAATACGGTTTTCGGATCGGATTGGCTCTGGTATTGACGTTAATGGTCTTCGTAACCTGGAACGATCTCCTGCGGATCGATGGCCTGGTGAATTTTGTTAAAGGCCTGGGCACCTAAAAAGCAGCACCAGCGCCACGGGGGAAGGACAAGGAAACGTGTTTCGCGGACGGTTTCTCGTCGTTGCTTTGGCGTATCTGCTTTCCTGTGCAGTTTGGGTCTCCCTTCCGCAGTCATCCGCCGCCCAGTCGATCCTCTCGGGGGGGCGCATCGGCGACATCCGCATCGATGGCACCCAGCGTATCGAGGCGGCGACCGTGCGGTCCTACATGCGGGTCAATCCCGGCGATCCCTTTGATCCGGTCCGCCTCGACGACTCCCTGAAGAGCCTCTTTGCCACCGGCCTCTTCGCCGACGTCCGCCTGGAGCGCGAGGGCGACACGCTGGTCGTCGTGGTGGCCGAAAACCCGATCGTCAATCGCATCGCCTTCGAGGGCAATCAGCGCATCGATAACGAGACGTTGCAGCAGGAGATCGAGCTGCGGCCCCGCGTCGTGTTCACGCGCACCAAAGTACAGAGCGACACCAACCGTATCCTGGAGATCTATCGCCGCTCCGGTCGCTTCGCCGCGACCGTCGAGCCGAAGGTCATCCAGCTCGAGCAGAACCGCGTCGACTTGGCCTTCGAGATAAACGAAGGCTCGCTGACCTCGATCCGCTCGATCAACTTCATCGGCAACCGGGAGTTCTCGGACTCGTCCCTGCGCGACGAGGTAACCACCGTCGAGGCGTCGTTCTGGAACTTCTTCACATCTGCGGACACTTACGATCCGGATCGCCTGACCTTCGACCGGGAACTGCTGCGCCGCTTCTACCTCAACGAAGGCTATGCCGACTTCCGCGTGGTCTCCGTGGTGGCCGAGCTGACGCCGGACCAGCAGGACTTCATCGTCACCTTCACGGTTGAGGAGGGGCCGCGCTACCGCTTCGGCAGGATTGGCCTGCAGACCGGTCTGCGCAACCTGGATCCGGAAGTCCTGCGCAGCGAGGTGACCACCGAAGAGGGCGACTGGTACAGCGCCAGCGAAGTCGACGAGACCATCGAAGTGCTGACCGATGCAGTCGGCAACCTCGGTTATGCCTTCGTCGACATTCGCCCGCGCGTCGAGCGCGATCGCGAAAACCTCACCATCGATATCGACTACGATATCCAGGAAGGCCCGAAGGTCTTCGTCGAGCGCATCGACATCGAAGGCAACATTCGTACGTTGGACCGTGTCATCCGCCGCGAGTTCCGGCTGGTCGAGGGAGACGCGTTCAACACTTCGAAACTGCGGCGGTCGCGCCAGCGGGTGCAAAACCTCGGCTTCTTCAAGACCGTCACCGTCGACAACGAACCGGGCAGCGCGCCGGATCGAACGGTCGTGAGAGTCGGGGTGGAAGAGCAGTCGACCGGCGACGTCACCTTCGGCGCCGGTTTCTCCTCCGCCAATGGCCCGATCGGCAACATCGGTCTGCGTGAGCGCAACCTGCTGGGCCGCGGTCAGGACATCCGCCTCGGTTTCACCCTGGCCGGCGCAGCCACCGAGCTCGACTTCAGCTTTACCGAGCCCTATTTCCTCGATCGCAACCTTGCTGCCGGCGTCGACCTCTATCGCTCGACCAACGACCGCAGCGATGAAAGCTCCTTTGAGGAGGAGCGCATCGGCGGCTCGCTGCGCGGCGGCTTCAACATCACCGAAGAGCTGCGCAACGTGGTGCGCTACACTCTGGAAAATCGCGACATCACCGACGTCGACAACGATGCATCGCTGCTGGTGCGCTCGGAAGAGGGCGCGACGGTGCGCTCCGGCATCAGCAACGAGCTGACCTACGACACCCGCGACTCCCGTTTCGACCCCCGCGAGGGCTTTATTACCAGCCTCCGCACCGAGTTCTTCGGTCTGGGCGGCGATGTGACTTTCGCGCGCTCCAGCTTGAACGCGGGCTACTACTACACCGTCGCAAACGACATCACGCTGAGCGTACGCGGCAGCGGAGGCACCATGATCGGCCTCGGCGAGGATACGCGCATCTCCGATCGCTTCTTCAAGGGCGGCGGCCAGCCGCGTGGCTTCGAGTTCGGCGGTATCGGGCCGCGCGACCGCAACACCGGTGACGCGCTGGGTGGCAAGAACTTCTACACCGGCACCGTAGAAGCGTCGTTCCCGCTGGATCTGCCGTTCGACGTGGATATCCGCGCTCGGCTGTTCACGGATGTCGGTGCGGCCTGGGCGATCGACGACAACAGCATTCCGATCACGGTGGACGACTCCAACGCGCCGCGCGTGACGGTGGGCACCGGCCTCTCGTGGAATTCGCCCTTCGGCCCGCTGGTGATCGATCTCGGCTTCGCCCTCGTGAAAGAAGACTTCGACGAGACCGAGATCTTCAGCTTCAGCTTCGGAACACAGTTTTAGACCGAATGAAACGGCTTCGCTGCTGGTCACTCTACCTTACCGCAATCCTTCTGGTGGTTGCGGCGGTGGCGGAGCCTGCGCGGGCGCAGCTCGAACGCGCACCCATTGCCGGCGTGATCGACATCCAAGGTGTATTGCGCGCCTCCACGGCGGTCCAGGCCCTGTCGCGCGACGTCGAGGCGCTGCGCGAAAGCACCCAGGCGGAGATCCAGGATCGTGAAGCGGCGCTGCGGGCGGCCGACATCGACCTGGCCGAGCGGCGCGCATCGCTGACGGCCGAAGCCTACACCGAGGCGCGCGAGAAGTTGGAATCCGAGGGCGTCGACCTGCAGCGTCAGCTGCAGGAGGATCGTCGCCAACTGGATCAGCGGTTCAGCCTGGGTATGGCCCAGATCCAACAGGTCCTGCTGCAGATCTCTCAGGACATTGCCCGCGAGAACAACCTTGATCTCGTGCTGGCCAAGTCCACTGTTATCATTGTGCGCTCGGAATTCGATTTCACTGACGAAGCCCTGCAGCGGCTGAACGCCGAGCTGGAGAAAGTGCCGCTACCGGCGGTTCAGAACTGAGGACGCCCCATGGCTGATCGCAGATTCTTCGACAATGCGGGCCCCTTTGGCTTGTCCGACCTGGCCGCGATCGCCGAGGCCGATCTTTCGCCCGGAGCCGACGGTGCACGTCGCTTCTCCGACGTGGCGCCGCTCGACACCGCCGGCTCCGACGACGTGAGCTTTCTCGACAACCGGCGCTACCTCGGGCAATTCGGCGAGAGCAAGGCGGGTGCCTGCATCGTCTCGCCGGAGTTCGCCGAGCGGGCACCGGCAGGCATGGTGCTGCTGCTCACCCGGCGCCCCTACCGCGGCTATGCCAAGGTCGCCCAGGCCTTCTATCCGCAGCCGCGGCCGCGCCCCGGCGTGCACCCCTCTGCCGTGGTTGACGCCACCGCCATCGTCGGTGAGGGCAGCGAGATCGGACCCGGCGTCGTGATCGGGCCGGCGGCGGAGGTCGGCCGCGGCTGCCGCATCGAAGCCAACTGCGTGATCGGCGCGGGGGTCAGCGTCGGCGACGGCACCGTGATCGGTCCCAATGCCTCCTTGGCCTACTGCCAGGTCGGGCGGGCCTGCCAGATCCACGCCGGGGCCCGAATCGGCACCCGGGGATTCGGATTCTCCATGGATCCGGAAGGTTTCGTCGATGTCCCCCAGCTCGGCCGCGTCATCGTCGGCGACGGGGTCGAAATCGGCGCCAACACCACGATTGACCGCGGCGCAGGGCCCGATACGGTGATCGGGGACGGGGCGAAGATTGATAATCTGGTACAGATCGGGCACAACGTGCGCATCGGGCGCGGCTGCGTTCTCGTGGCGCAGTCCGGCATCGCCGGCAGCACCGTCCTGCAGGATTTCGTCGCCGTCGCCGCCCAGGCAGGGATCTCCGGGCACCTCAAGGTCGGCGCCGGCGCCCAGATCGGCGCCAAGTCCGGTGTCATGCGCGACGTTCCGAGCGGCATGACGGTGCTGGGCAGTCCCGCGCGGCCGGTGCGGGAGTTTTTCCGCCTGTGCGCCTTGTGGGATCGGGAGTTGAAGGCAAGAGGCAAGAAGAAGGATGAATAAAGAGACCTCCGAGCGGCCGGCCATCGGCTCGCTCAATGTGCATGAGATCATGGGGCTGCTGCCCCATCGCTATCCCTTCCTGATGATCGACCGGCTGGCGGATGTCGTCCCCGGCGAGAGCGCCGTCGGCACCAAGAACGTCACCATCAACGAGCCTTTCTTCCAGGGCCACTTTCCCGCCCAGGCGGTGATGCCCGGCGTGCTGATCGTCGAGGCGATGGCGCAGACTGCCGCCGCCCTGGTGATGTACACCCTCGGGGAAGAAGCCCACGGCAAGGTCGTATATTTCATGTCGGTCGACGAGGCGCGCTTCCGCAAGCCGGTGGTCCCAGGCGACACCTTGAAAATCCACGTCACGCGCATTCAGAACCGGCGCAGCGTCTGGAAGTTCAAAGGCGAAGCGAAGGTCGAGGGCACCCTGGTCGCCAATGCATGCTTTTCCGCCATGATCATGGGCTACTGATGCCTGATATTCATCCGACCGCAGTCGTCGAATCCGGTGCGAAGGTCGCCGACAGCTGCGTCATCGGTCCCTACTGCGTCATCGGTCCGCACGTCTCGCTGGGCGAGGGCGTGCGCCTGCACAGCCATGTGGTGATCGACGGGCGCACCACGATCGGCGCGCGCACCCAGATCTATCCGTTCTCTTCGATCGGCCAGCCGCCGCAGGACCTGAAGTACAAGGGCGAGCCTTCGGAACTGCAGATCGGCAGCGACAACGTGATCCGCGAGCACGTCACCATGAACCCCGGCACGGAAGGCGGTGGCATGGTGACCCGGGTGGGCGACGGCTGCCTCTTCATGCCGGGCAGCCACGTGGCCCACGACTGCCGCATCGGCAACCACGTGATCATGGCCAACAACGCCACCCTGGCCGGCCATGTCACTTTGGAAGACTACGTCATCATGGGCGGGCTGTCAGGGGCGCAGCAGTTCGTCCGCGTCGGCCGCGGCGCCATCATCGGTGCCATGGCCGGCGCCAAGAGCGACGTGATCCCCTTCGGCATGGTCATGGGCCGGCCGGGCCTGCTGGCCGGACTGAATATCGTCGGGCTGAAGCGCGCAGGAGTCGACAACAAGGAAATCCAGGATTTGCTCAAGGCCTATGACGATCTCTTCCGGGCCGAGGGTACTTTCGTCGAGCGGATCGACGCGGTGGCTTCGAAGTATGGTGGCCGCGGCACGGTCGATGCCCTGCTCGGTTTCCTGCGCGCCGAGACCTCGCGGCCCATCCTGCAGCCGGAAGACGACTGATGAACGGGCCGCTCGGTATCGTCGCCGGCGGCGGTTCGCTCCCACGCCGGCTCGTCGAACTCTGCCAGAGCGACGGCCGCGGTGCCTTCGTCGTCGCCATCGAAGGCCACACCGATCCCGCCACTGTTGCCGGCACCGACCACCTGTGGATACGCATGGGCCAGAGCGAGAAGGCGATCCGTGCGCTGCGCGCGGCTGGCGCACGCGAGCTGGTCCTGGTCGGCGCGGTGAAGCGGCCGAGCATGACCGAGCTGCGCCCCGACCGCATGACCTTCAAGTTCCTCGCCAAGATCGGCTTCAACAGCCTCGGTGACGACGGGCTGCTGGGCGCCGTGGTGAAGGGCCTGGAGGCCGAGGGCTTCCAGCTGCGTGGTGTCGAGGAGTTCCTGCAGGACCTGCTGGCTGCGGAAGGCTGCTTCGGGCGCCATCAGCCGGACGCAGGCGCCTGGCGCGATATCCGGCGCGGCATCGAGGTGGTGCGTGCGATGGGCGCTGCCGACGTCGGCCAGGCAACGGTGGTTCAGGACGGCCTGGTGCTCGGCGTCGAGGCGCTGGAGGGCACCGACGCACTGCTGTCCCGCTGCGGGCCGTTGCGCCGCGCCGGGCCCGGCGGGGTGCTGGTGAAGTTGCGCAAGCCGGGGCAGGAGCGGCGCACCGACCTGCCGACCATCGGCGTCACCACGGTGCAGGCGGCGGCGGCGGCCGGGCTGCGCGGCATTGCCGTGGAGGCCGGCGGCACCCTCGTGGTGGATATCCCGGCGGTGACCGCCGCGGCCGACCGCTTGAACCTCTTCCTGATCGGCATCAGGCTCGATGCCGATGCGGCCGCTTCGGTGCCATGACCGACGCTCCAGCCGTCACGCCCGGCGGCGGCGGGCCGCTGATCTTCCTCATCGCCGGCGAACCCTCGGGGGATCTGCTCGGCGCCCGTCTGATGGCGGCGCTCAAGCAGGAGACGGGCGGGCGGGTGCGCTTCGCCGGCATCGGTGGCGAGCTCATGGTGGCCGAGGGCCTCGAGAGCCGCTTTCCGATGCATGAGCTGGCGGTCATGGGCCTCTTCGAGGTCCTGCCGCATCTCCTCGCCATCATCCGCCGCCTGCGCGAGACCGTGGCGGCGGTGAAGGCGCTGCGGCCGGATGCGCTGGTCACGATCGACTCGCCGAGCTTCACCCTCGAAATCGCCGGCCGCCTGAAGGGGCAGGGCATCCCGCTGATCCACTACGTGGCGCCCCAGGTCTGGGCCTGGAAGCCCTGGCGCGCCAAGTCTGTCAGCCGCTATCTCGACCGCCTGCTGGTGCTGCTGCCCTTCGAGCCGCCCTACTTCGTGCGCCACGGTCTGGCGACCTACTTCGTCGGCCACCCCGCCATCGAAGCAGCGGCTCCCGCGAGGCTGCCGCCGGAAGCCGGATCGCCGCCCCGCCTGCTGCTGCTGCCCGGCAGCCGCCGGGGCGAAGTCACCAAGCTGCTGCCGATCTTCGCCGAGACGGTGCGCGCCCTGGCCGCCGGACATCCGGGCCTCTCGGTGGTGATCCCGACGGTGGAGACGGTGGAGCATCTGGTGCGGGCCCAGGTTGCCGACTGGGCGGTGCCGGTCGAGGTGGTGCGCGGCGCCGAGGCCAAGGCGCGCGCCTTCAGCCGGGCGACGGCTGCCCTGGCCGCCTCTGGAACCGTGGCGCTGGAACTGGCGGTTGCCGGCGTACCGACGGTGGTGGCCTACCGCCTTGCCGGCCCCGCCGGCCTGCTGCCGCCCTCGCTGCTCCGGGTGCCCTTCGTCAGCCTGGTGAACCTCATCGCCGGGCGCGAGGTGCAGCCGGAGTTCCTGCAGCGTCGCTGCCGCAGCACCGAGATCCTGCCTGCCATCGACCGCCTGCTCAACGACCCGGCAGCCCGCTCTGCGCAGCGCGAGGGGGCGATGGGTGTGGTGGAAGCTCTGACGCCGCCGGAAGGCGCGCCAAGTCGGGCAGCGGCCCGCTGCGTCCTCGATTGCCTGCGTCAGAAGGGCCGCCGGTGAGCCGTCCTCGCTCTGGTCGGCGTGTTGCCCGCCGGCCCGGATAAGCGCGCGTGAGCCAGCGCTTGTCCGGGATCGATGGCGGGACGTGGCAGCTCAGCGCTTGTCGAGCGGGACGTAGGTGCGCTCGGTGTAGCCGTGGTAGAGCTGGCGCGGGCGGCTGATGCGCTGCTTCGGATCCTCGATCATCTCGCGCCACTGCGCCACCCAGCCGACGGTGCGGGCGACGGCGAACAGCACCGTGAACATCGAGGTCGGGATCCCCATCGCCTTCAGGATGATGCCGGAATAGAAGTCGACGTTCGGGAACAGCTTCTTCTCGACGAAGTAGTCGTCCTCCAGCGCGATCCTCTCCAGCTCCATGGCGATGTCGAGCAGCGGGTCGTCGTCGATGCCGAGCTCGCCGAGCACTTCGTGGCAGGACTTCTGCATCACCTTGGCGCGCGGGTCGTAGTTCTTGTAGACGCGGTGGCCGAAGCCCATCAGGCGGAACGGGTCATCCTTGTCCTTGGCGCGCTTGATGAACTCGGGGATGCGGTCCTTGGCGCCGATCTCCGTCAGCATCTGCAGCACCGCCTCGTTGGCGCCGCCGTGTGCCGGCCCCCACAACGAGGCAATGCCGGCGGCGATGCAGGCGAAGGGATTGGCGTTGCTGGAGCCGGCGATGCGCACCGTCGAGGTCGAGGCGTTCTGCTCGTGGTCGGCGTGGAGGATGAAGATGCGGTCCATCGCGCGGGCCAGCACCGGGCTGATCTTGTATTGCTCGCAGGGCACCGAGAACATCATGTGCAGGAAATTCTCGGCGTAGCGCAGGTCGTTGCGCGGATAGACGAAGGGCTGGCCGACCGAATACTTGTAGGCCATGGCGGCGATGGTCGGCATCTTGGCGATCAGGCGGTGGGAGGCCACCATGCGCTGGTGCGGGTCGTTGATATCCGTCGAGTCATGGTAGAAGGCCGACATCGCGCCGACCACGCCGACCATGACGGCCATGGGGTGCGAATCACGCCGGAACCCGCGGAAGAAATTGTTCATCTGCTCATGCAGCATGGTGTGGTAAGTGATTGATTTTTCGAAGCTCGACTTTTCCTTGGCGTCCGGCAGCTCGCCATGCAGCAGCAGATAGCAGACGTCCATGAAATCGCTGTGCTCGGCCAGGTCTTCGATCATGTAGCCGCGGTGCATCAGCACCCCGACCTCGCCGTCGATGTAGGTGATGTTGGAATCGCAACTGGCGGTCGAGGTGAAGCCCGGGTCGTAGGTGAAATAGCCGGTCTCGGCGTAGAGCCGACTCACGTCGATGGCACGCGGGCCGACGCTGCCGCCGAGGATCGGCAGTTCCAGGCTCTTACCCGTGCTGTTGTCCGTCAGGGTCACGGTTTCCCTGTTGGCAGTCGATTTGGCGTCGTTCATGTTTCCATCCCTCGGCTAAAATGACCCGCAAGGTGCGTTTCATATTGTGCGCGAGCATAGTGAATCGGCCCGATTCAATCAATTGCCGCGGCGCAACATAATTGTCACGCCGTGGTGCCCTGATCGGCGATGCGAGCCAGCGATTCCTCGCGACCCAGCACAACCATCACCTCGAATATACCCGGCGATACGTTGGAACCGGTCAAAGCGGCACGCAGCGGCTGGGCGGCATCGCCGAGCTTGCAACTCTCGGCCTCCGAGAAAGCGCGCACCGCCGCCTCGATGGCGGTCTCGGTCCAGTCAGGCAAGCGGCTCACGTTGTCGTGCAAACGCCCCAGGCGCTGCCGCGCTTCGGCATTCAGGATCTTGTCGGCCTTGGGATCCAGCTCCAGCGGCCGATCGACCACATAAAATACCGCATTTTCAGCTAGTTCAGAAAGATTTTTTGCCCGCGCCTTGAGGCCATCCATGCCCTGGGCGAGGCGCGAAAGGGCGCGTTCGCCGATCGGTTGACCGAGCTTGGCCTCCAGCCGCGCCGCGACCTCGCCGACGAGGCGCTCCGAGGCGGCCTCGCGTAGATAGTGGCCGTTGAGGTTGTCCAGCTTTGCGAAGTCGAAGCGCGCCGCCGACTTGCCGACGGCGTCCAGATCGAACCACTGGATGGCCTGGGCGGTGGAGATCACTTCGTCGTCGCCATGGCCCCAGCCGAGCCGCAGCAGGTAGTTGCGCAGGGCTTCGGGCAGGTAGCCCATCTCGCGGTATGCCTCGACCCCCAGGGCGCCGTGGCGCTTCGACAGCTTGGCGCCGTCGGGACCGTGGATCAGCGGAATGTGCGCGAAACGAGGCGTCTCCCAGTCCAGCGCCCGGTAGAGCTGGATCTGACGGAAGGTATTGGTCAGGTGGTCGTCGCCGCGGATGACGTGGGTGACACCCATGTCGTGGTCGTCGACCACCACCGACAGCATGTAGGTCGGCGTGCCGTCGGCACGCAGCAAGATCATGTCGTCGAGCTGGTCGTTGCGCACGGTGACCGAACCCTGCACCAGGTCTTCGACCACCGTCTCGCCGTCCTGCGGCATCTTCAGGCGCACCACCGGGTCGACTCCGACCGGCGCCTCGGCCGGATCGCGATCACGCCAGCGTCCGTCGTAGCGCATCGGACGGCCCTCGGCGCGGGCGGCGGCACGCATCTCCTCGAGTTCTTCCGGCGAGGCATAGCAGTGGTAGGCGCGGCCCTTCGCCAGCAGCGAGCGGGCCAGCTCCGCATGGTGCGCGGCCCGGGCGAACTGGTAGACGACCTCGCCGTCGTGGTCGAGGCCGAGCCAGTCGAGCCCGTCGAGGATCGCGTCGATGGCTTCCTGGGTCGAGCGCTTGCGGTCGGTGTCCTCGATGCGCAGTCGGAAACTGCCGCCGTGGTGACGGGCGTAGAGCCAGTTGAACAGCGCCGTGCGGGCGCCGCCGATGTGCAAGTAGCCGGTCGGCGAAGGCGCGAAGCGCGTCACGACGGGGCGGGAGTCGGTGGTCATCTGGGCATCGCTTGCTGGAAACGGGCTGCGGACAGGAATGGCGGGGTGTAGCACAGCGGGGGGAGCCTCGGCAAACCACCGGGAAGGGAGCTCGCACCAGCAGGGCGCGTCCTTCGGGACGCCCGCCCGGGCTGCCGCCCAATCACGCTCAGCATGAGGTAAATCTTTGAAGGCATGAAGAAAGACCTTCATGTTGAGCCAGCCACGGGCGTCTCGAAGCGCCCGCAACGGCCATCCGGCGCTCAAAAACCTTGCGCCTGTTGCGCGCATTGCTCGCCCGCTACAATCGCTGCAGTGAAAGTCTTCCGGCTGCAAGGAAAGCCCGCATGTCGACGGCACTTCACGACGACGCAGGAGCCCTGCAGCCGCGACTTGCCGCTGCCGGAGACTGGCTGCGCGATGGCCTGCTGACCGAGCGCGACCGCTGGCCCCTGTGGCTGCCGGTGCTGCTGGGGCTCGGTGTGGCCGGCTATTTCTGGAGTCCGGTCGAGCCGCCGGCCTGGCTCGGTGCCGGCGCGGCCCTCGGCCTGCTCGCCGCCTTCTTGGTGCTGCGCAGGCCGGGTGCAGCGCGGCTCGTGCTGCTGGCGCTGCTCGCCGCGGCACTCGGCCTTGCCGCGGCGCAGGTCCGCCGGGAGCTGGTCGCCGCGCCGATCCTCGAGCGCTCCTGGGGGCCGGCAACGCTCACCGCCGAGCTTCTTTCCAGCGAGCCGCAGGCCCGTGGCTGGCGGCTCTACCTGCGGCCCCTGGAGATGCCGGGCCTGGCGCCGGAAGCGCTGCCCGGCAGGATCCGCGTCACCGTCGCGGGGCTCGACAGCCCACCGGAGCCGGGGAGCGAGCTGCGGCTGCGCGCCGCGCTTCGTCCGCCCAGTCCGCCGGCCCTGCCCGGGGCCTTCGACTTCGCGCGCCAGGCGTACTTTCAGGGCCTCGGGGGCATCGGCTTCGCCTACGGCGCGCCCCAGCTGCTGGCGCCGCCGGGCGAGACCGCTGGCGGGCCATGGCATGCCTGGCGCCTCTGGTGGTCGGAGCTGCGCCAGACGGTCACGACCCGCATCGCCGCCCAGCTCGACGGCCCCGGCGGCGCCGTGGCCATCGCGCTCATCACCGGCCAGCGCGGCGGCATCCCGGACTCCGTGCAGGCCGACATGCGCGATGCCGGGCTCGCACACCTGCTGGCCATCTCCGGACTCCACATGGGCCTGGTTGCCGGGTTGCTGTTCTTTTTCCTGCGCGGCGGTCTCGCCCTCTTGCCGGGCGTGGCGCTCTACCACCCGATCAAGAAATGGGCGGCGGTCGCCGCGGCGGCAGGCGCCTTCGTCTACCTGAACCTGGTCGGGGCCAGCATCCCGGCCGAGCGGGCCTTCCTCATGGTGCTGGTGGTGCTGCTGGCCGTGCTGCTCGACCGTCGGGCGCTGTCGCTGCGCCTGGTCGCCTGGGCGGCGGCGGTGATCCTGCTGCTGGCGCCGGAAAGCCTGATGACGGCGAGCTTCCAGATGTCCTTTGCCGCGGTCACCGCCCTCATTGCGGCCTACGAGTCCTGGCAGCACCGCCGCGAGCGCTACCGGGAGCGGCAGGGACCCTTGCGGCGCCTCGGCGGCTACTTTCTGGGCGTCGCGGCCACCTCGGTCATCGCCATGCTGGCGACCGCGCCCTTCGCCGCCTTCCACTTTCACCGCATGGCGCTCTATGGTCTGCCGGCCAATCTCGTGGCGGTGCCGCTGACCGCCTTCTGGATCATGCCCTGGGCCGTGCTGGCGGTGCTGCTGATGCCCTTCGGCCTGGAGGGCCTCGCCCTTGCGCCGATGGGCTGGGGCATCGAACTGCTGCTCGCCACCGCGGCCGGCGTGGCGGACTGGCCGGCGGCG
Organism: uncultured Pelagibius sp.; assembly: GCA_964472095.1. Taxonomy (GTDB): domain Bacteria; phylum Pseudomonadota; class Alphaproteobacteria; order Kiloniellales; family Kiloniellaceae; genus Pelagibius. The sequence continues at coordinate 74,512 of CAYYIV010000016.1, read as the reverse complement.
GCGCTGCCGGTGCCGCCGATGCCGGACTGGGGGCTGGGGCTCCTGGTGCTGGGCGGGCTGTGGCTCTGCCTCTGGCAGCGTCGCTGGCGCTGGGCCGCGGTGCCGCTGCTGTTGGCTGGCGCGCTCTCGCCGCTCGCCTTCGAACCGCCGAGCCTGCTGGTCAGCGGCGACGGCCGCCAGGTCGCGCTGCGCGACCCGGAAGCGCGGCTGTGGGTTGCCTCGCGGCGCGGCAGCCGCTTCGTGCTCGACACCTGGGCGCGCCACGGCTTCGCCGCGGAGACGCTGGCCTGGCCGTCGCTCGGGGCGGCGTCGGAGGGGCGGCTGCGCTGCGATCCCCTGGGCTGCCTCTACCGTGATGGCGGGGCCACGGCGGCAATCCTGCTGGACCCGCGCGCCGCCGCTGACGACTGCGCAATTGCGCAGGTGGTGATCAGCCTGGAGCCGTTGCGCCGCCAGCCCTGCAGCGCTCCGCTGCTGGTGATCGACCGCTTCGATCTCTGGCGGGGTGGGGCCCAGGCGGTATGGCTGCGGCCGGAGGGACCCCGGGTGCAAAGCGTCGCCCGGCAACAGGGCGACCGGCCCTGGTCGCCTTTCCCGCAGCGGCGGTCAGCCTGGCAGTCGCAGGAGAACCGGTCGGAGGAGGATGGGGGAGAGGATCAGTAGCGGCGCAGCAGGCCGACGAGGCGGCCCTGGATCGCCACCCGCTCCGGCGGAAAGATGCGCGTCTCATAGGCCTGGTTGGCCGGCTCCAGCGCCACGGCGCCACCCTTGCGGCGCAGGCGCTTCAGGGTGGCTTCCTCGTTGTCGATCAGGGCGACGACGATGGTGCCGTTCTCCGCCGTGTCGCAGCGCTCGATGACCACCGTGTCGCCGTCGAGGATGCCGGCGTCGATCATCGAATCACCGTCGACCTCCAGGGCATAGTGCTCGCCGCTCCCCATCAGGGCGGCAGGCACATCGACGTAGTTCGAATGATCCCGCAGCGCCTCGATCGGCGTGCCGGCGGCGATACGACCATAAAGCGGCAGCTGCAGCGCCTCGCCGTCGTTGCCGGCCTGGGCGCCGGGGATCGACGAGGAGAATCCGCCGCGGATCACCTTGGGGGCGAAGCCGGTGCGCGGGGCCTGCGCCATGCTCACCTCGACGTGGCCCGCTTCGGCGAGGGCCGCGCTGTCACTGGCCAGGATGTCGTTGGGCAGGCGCATCACCTCGACGGCCCGGGCACGGTGGGGCAGGCGGCGGATGAAGCCGCGTTCCTCGAGGCCGGTAATCAGCCGGTGGATGCCGGATTTCGACTTCAGCGCGAGGGCGATTTTCATTTCGTCAAACGAAGGCGACACCCCATTCCTTTGCAGGTGCCGATGGATGAAGAGGAGAAGTTCGTGCTGCTTTTTCGTGAGCATGGACCGGCTGGACCCCCCGGGTGTCGTCTTTCGTCGTCGCAGCGACACAAGATGTGGAACAAAACAAAAACTCCGCTACGTGTTCTAGTTTGGTTCTCATAGGTCGTCAAGGGCTTTGTCCGCAACCCGCCAGCCGGAGATGCGCGCAAAAGGATAGGCCCCAGGGATCAGAGGCCGGGCACCAGCCGCGGGAAGGAGAGCACCTCGACCATCTCGCCCTTGACCGCCGCCGGAGCGAGGGCGGCCCGCACGATGAGCCCGTCGGCGGCCGCCAGCAGCGCCAGCATCGAGGAGTCCTGACGGCCGTAGGGCGTGGCGGTGCACCGCCCGTCGCCGTTGACGGCGACGGTGGCGCGCAGGTAGTCCTGCCGCCGGTCGTTGGCGTCGAGATCGGCGCCGAGCACCATCTGCTCCAGCGGATGCGCCGGCACGTCGAGGCCGAGCAGGGCGTTCAGGGCCGGGCGGGCAAAGAGCAGGGAGCAGACCACGGCGGAGACCGGGTTGCCGGGCAGGCCGAGCACCGGCGTGCCGGCCAGGCTGCCGAACATCAGCGGCTTGCCCGGGCGCATGGCGATCTTCCAGAAATCCAACTCCATACCCTGGCGGCCGAGGACCTTCTGCACCAGGTCGTGCTCGCCGACCGAGGCGCCGCCGGTGGTCAGCAGCAGATCGGCACCCTTGGCCCCGGCGGCCAGTCCGGCGAGGCTGTCTTCGCGGTCGGCGGCAATGCCAAGCTGCAGCGGCACGCCGCCGCAGGCGCACACGAAGGCGGCAAGCGCCAGGCCGTTGGAGCTGACGATCTGGCTGGGACCGAGCGGCTCGCCCGGCATCACCACCTCGTCGCCGGTGGCGAGGATGGCGACCCGCGGGCGCCGGCGCACCGATACCCAGGGATGGTTCATGGCGGCAACGAGGCCGACATCGCGGGTCGTCAGCTGGCGTCCGGCGCGCGGGCCCGGATCGCCGGCGGCGAAGTCGAGACCGGCGGCGCGCACGTAGTTGCCGGCCCTGCACAACTCTTTCACGGTGACCGAACGGTCACCGGCCTCGGTGTCCTCCTGGATGACGATGGCATCGGCTCCGGCGGGCAGCGGCGCGCCGGTGAAGATGCGCACGGCCTCGCCGGCCCCGACACTGCCTTCGAAGAGCCCACCTGCGGGTACCGCGCCGATCACCTTCAGGGCCACCGGGACGCTGGCCACGTCGGCGGCGCGCACCGCGTAGCCGTCCATGGCGGAAACAGCGTGCGGCGGCTGGGTCACCCGCGCGATGACATCCTGGGCCAGTACCCGGCCGAAGGCCTCGGCGATGCTGACGGTCTCGGCCGGTAGCGGCTGGAAGCTCTTCAGGATGCGGTCGAGCGCCTCGGCGACGGAGATCATCAAGGCGCCTCGTAGCTGCCCGACTTGCCGCCGGCCTTGCGGGTCAGGCGCACCTCGGTGATGACCATGCCGCGGTCGACCGCCTTGCACATGTCGTAGACCGTAAGTGCCGCCACGGAAACGGCGGTGAGCGCCTCCATCTCGACGCCGGTGCGGCCCTTCAACTTGCAGGTCGCAATGATGTCGACCGCAGAGCGCGCCTCGTCCAGCGTCAGGTCGACCTTCACCGAGGTGAGGGCGAGAGGATGGCAGAGCGGGATCAGGTCGGGGGTGCGCTTGGCCCCCATGATGCCGGCGAGCCGCGCCACCGAAAGCACGTCGCCCTTCTTCACACCGCCGGCGCGGATCATCGCCAGCGTCTCCGGCTGCATGACGACCGACCCTCTGGCTTCGGCGATCCGCTCTGTCACGTCCTTGTCGGAGACATCGACCATCACGGCCTTGCCCTCGGCATCGAAGTGGGTGAAGTCGGCCATGCCGGCAATCTCCTATGCCCGGCGCGCCGCGGTCGAGCCGGGGGCCTGGACCAGTTCGGCGGTGGCGGCGGCGACATCGTCCTGGCGCATCAGGGACTCGCCGATCAGAAAGGCGCGGGCACCGGCTGCCGTCATGCGGGTGAGGTCCGCGGGCGAGTGGAGGCCGCTCTCGGCGACAAGCAGGCGGTCTGCCGGAACGCGCGGGGCCAGCGCCTCGGTGGTCGCGAGGTCGACCGCCAGGGTCTTCAGGTTGCGGTTGTTGATGCCGATGAGGGGTGAATTCAGCTTCAGGGCGCGGTCGAGCTCGTCGCCGTCGTGCACCTCCACCAGCACGTCCATGCCGAGGCCGAGGGCGGCGGCTTCCAGCTCCGCCGCCTGGGCGTCGTCGAGGGCGGCCATGATGAGCAGGATGCAGTCAGCGCCGAGGGCGCGGGATTCGACGATCTGGTAGGGATCCAGCATGAAGTCCTTGCGCAGGCAGGGCAGCGGCACCGCCGCGCGCGCTGCCGCCAGGTAGGCGTCGGCGCCCTGGAAATAGGGTTCGTCGGTCAGCACCGAGAGGCAGGCGGCGCCGCCGGCAAGGTAGGCGCGGGCGAGGCTCGGCGGATCGAAGTCGGCGCGGATGAGGCCCTTGCTGGGCGAGGCCTTCTTGATCTCGCAGATGAGCGCGTTGGCGCCCGATGCCGCCTTCGCTTCCAGGGCGGCGCGGAAGCCGCGCGGTGCGGAGGCCGCGGCGCCACGTTGCTCCAGCTCGGCCAAGCTCACCGCGGCCTTGCGGGCGGCGATCCAGTCGAGCTTGTCGGCGCAGATTCTCTCCAGCACGTCGCTCATGCCGGCGCCCCTGCGTTGGTGATGCGCACGAGGCGGTTCAGCACCTCCAGCGCGCGGCCGGAATCGATCGCCTCCGTCGCCAGGTCGGCACCCTGCCGCAGGTCCGTGGCCTTGCCGGCAACGATGAGCGCGGCGGCGCTGCCCAGCACCACGATATCGCGATAGGCGCCCGGCTTGCCTTCCAGTACGCCGCGCAATGCCGCCGCGTTGTGGTCGCGGTCGCCACCGACCAGGTCTTCGAGTCTTGCCGTCGGCAGCCCGGCGTCAGCAGGCGTCACCTCGAAGGTGGTGATGCTGCCGTCCTTCAGTTCGGCCACCTGGGTCGGCCCGAGGGTGGAAACCTCGTCCATGCCGCCGGCGCCGTGCACCACCCAGGCGCGCTCGTGGCCGAGGTCGCGCAGCACGGCGGCGAGCGGCTCGATCCACTGCGGGGCGAAGACGCCGATCAGCTGGCGCTTCACCTTGGCCGGGTTCGACAGCGGCCCCAGCAGGTTGAAGAGGGTGCGGGTGCCCAGCTCGACGCGGGCCGGGCCGACGTGGCGCATCGCGCTGTGGTGCCGCTGGGCCATGAGGAAGCAGGTGCCGGCCTCGGCCAGGGCCCTCTCGACGAGCGCGAAGTCGGCCTCGATGTTCACGCCGAGGGCTTCCAGCACGTCGCTGGCGCCGCTCTTGGACGAGGCGGCGCGGTTGCCGTGCTTGGCCACCGGCACGCCGCAGGCGGCGACCACGAACTGGCTGGCGGTGGAGATGTTGTAGCTGCCGGTGCCGTCGCCGCCGGTGCCGCAGATGTCGATGGCGCCGGGTGGTCCCTTGATGGTGGTCATCTTGCTGCGCATCACCGTGGCGGCGCCGGCGATCTCCTCGACCGTCTCGCCGCGCACCCTGAGGGCCATGAGGAAACCGCCCATCTGCGCTGGTGTGGCATCGCCGGACATCATGATGTCGAAGGCCTGCTCGGCCTCGCCGCGGGTCAGCGGCGCGCCGGTCGCGACCTTGCCGATCAGGCCCTTGAGATCGGGCGTCGCGCCGCTCATGCTCCGGATCCCCGCGTCAGGCCGCCGCGGCCGGTTCGGCGAGCTTCAGGAAGTTGTGCAGCAGGGCGTGGCCGTCTTGCGAGGCGATGCTCTCGGGATGGAACTGCACGCCGTAGATCGGCAGGCTCTTGTGCTGCAGCCCCATGATGACCCCGTCGTCGGCTGCTGCCGTGATTTCGAGCTGGTCGCTCGGGAAGCTCGCCGGGTCGATGGTGAGGGAGTGGTAGCGCGTGGTGGTGAGCGGCGAGGGCAGTCCGGCGAAGACGCCGCGGCCCTGGTGCGACACCGCGCTCAGCTTGCCGTGCATCGGCTGCGGCGCCCGCACGATCCGGCCGCCGAAATGCTGGCCGATGGCCTGATGGCCGAGGCAGACGCCGAAGATGGGCACCTTGCCGGCCGCCGCGGCGATGAGATCCAGGCAGATGCCGGCGCGGTCGGGATCGCAGGGCCCCGGCGAGATGACGATGCCCTGCGGACGCAGCGCCAGGGCCTCGGCCGGGGTGAGCTTGTCGTTGCGACGCACTTCGACCTTCGCTCCCAGTTCCCCGAGGAAGTGGAAGAGGTTGTAGGTGAAGCTGTCGTAGTTGTCGATTAGCAGAAACATTTCAGATGCTTGTGCTGCGCTCTTGCGTCTTGTTATCGCCCCTTGGAACTCTTCTTATAACAGGTCCCCCGGCGCGACGGAAAGCCGCCAAATCGCCGCTTCGGCAGGCCGCTTGACCTTCCAGTGACTAGAAGGTTGAATCTGCCGCAACCCTGCGCAAAGGAGTGAGCCATGAACATCGGGACCGCGGCCCGGCAATCCGGCGTGCCGTCCAAGACCATCCGCTACTACGAGTCCGTCGGCCTGATCGAGCCGGCCGACCGCAGCACCGCCGGATACCGGGTCTACGACAAACAGGACGTCGAGACCCTGCGCTTCGTTCAGCGCGCCCGCAGCCTCGGGTTCTCGGTGGAGGAAGTCGGCAGCCTGCTGGCTTTGTGGCGCGACCGCTCGCGCAGCAGCGCCGAGGTGAAGGCCATGGCCGAGCATCGCCTGGCCGACATCGAGCGCAAGATCGCCGAACTGGCTGAGATGCGCGAGACCCTTCGGCACCTGATGGAGCGCTGCCACGGCGATGCCCGGCCGGAGTGCCCGATCCTCCAGGGGCTTGCCGGCAAAGCCGCGCAACCGCCCGCCAATTGACCGCCGCTTCGTTAACCAAGCCGTGATAGGGTCGCGGCCATGACGATGGACGATTCGCCGCAGGCCGGGAAGGGCCGTCGACCGTCCGGCGAGGCGCTATGGAACACGGCCGCCATCGCTGGCTTGCTGCTGATCGGGCTTTTTCTGGGAGGCGTCGCCGGCGTCTTCCTCGACCGCCAGGGGCTGCTCGGCCAGCCTTCCGAAGTGCCCGAGATCACGGCAGCTCTTCCCCAGGTTCCCGAACCTCCCAAGGCCAACCCGGCCCCACGCGTGCTCGCCACCGCGCCGCAGGTCGACCGCGAGGCCCTGGAGGTGCAGTACCACGAGGCGCTGCGCGAGCAGCAGGCCACGGCGCCGCTGCAGAACGCGACCCCCAACGGCACGAGCGGCCAGCAGGTCGCGCTGCCGCCCGGGCCGCTGCCTTTGCCCGGCCCCGCCGGGCCGCCGCTGTGGCAGCGGAACGCCGTCGCCACGGCAGTGGCCGAAGGCCGTCCGATGATCGCCGTCGTGCTTGACGATGTCGGCGTGAACCGGCGCGGGGCGCGCAACGCCATCGCCCTGCCGGCGCCGCTGACGCTGGCCTTCATGACCTATGCCAACGACCTCGCCGCGATGACCGCGCAGGCGCAGGCGGCCGGCCACGAGCTGATGCTGCACGTGCCGATGCAGCCGGTGAGCGACGCGATGGACCCTGGCCCCAACGTGCTGCGCGAAGATCTGCCGCGCGCCGAGTTGCTGCAGCGTCTCGCCTGGGGCCTCGACCGCTTCGAGGGCTACGTCGGCATCAACAATCACATGGGCAGCCGCTTCACCGCCTCGCCGGAAGGCATGGCCCTGGTGATGGATGCGCTGAGGACGCGTGGCCTGCTGTTCCTCGACTCGCTGACGGCCGGCAACTCGGTGGCGGGCGACCTCGCCGCGCGCAGCGGCGTGCCCTACGCGGTGCGGGACGTCTTCCTCGACAACGAGCCCGACGACCCGGCGGCGATCCACCAGCAGCTCTCCATCCTCGAGCAGACTGCGCGCGCGCGCGGCTACGCCATCGGCATCGGCCATCCGCACGACGGCACCGTGGCGGCGCTCGAACAGTGGATCCCCGAGATGCAGGCCCGCGGTTTCGCCCTGGTGCCGATCTCCGCCATCGTGCGCCACCGCCAGCGCCTGGCCGCGCAGCACATCGCCGGCGGCTGAAAAGGCCGCTCTCCCGGGGCACCACCTTGCAGGTTGCGCTCATGGCGAATCTTCGCATATATTATGCGCAATATTTATGCGCATGCAAACTGCTGGAGCGAGTGCCTGAAAATGCCGAAGACGATGGGCTTCCTGAACGACGCAAAGCCCTCCGGGGCCCGCAGGGCGACCAATGTCTCGCTCGATTCCGAGTTGCTCAGGCAGGCAAAGGCCCTGGAGGTAAACATCTCCCGGGCCTGCGAACGGGGCTTGGCGCTCGAGGTGGCTGCGGCCAAGGAGAAGCGTTGGCTGGAAGAGAATGGCCCGGCGCTTGAGGCGGCCAACGCCTATGTGGAAGCGCGGGGCATTCCACTGGCCCGGCATCGCAAGTTCTGAATCGCAAGTTCCGGAATGGCGCGCTTCGACATCTTCGAGTACCCGGAAATCGGTGGCTACCTGCTGGATATCCAGTGCGACTACCTGAGCGGTCTTTCAACCCGTGTCGTGGTTCCGCTGCAGCCGGAAGAAGAGGCCCCGCCGCCGGCGCGAGACCTCAATCCCGTCTTCCAGATCGCCGGCGCTGGCTACGTCATGATGACCCAGTACATGGCAGCGGTTTCCGAAAGCGAGCTGAAGAGGCGCGCGGGCTCGCTGGTCGCGGAGCAGGACCGCATCATGAAGGCGATCGACATGATCTTCAGCGGCTTTTGAGATAGGGAAAGTCGAGCGGGACTCGATACTAAAAACTCAAAAGGGGCCGCATTGCTGCGGCCCCTCCATGAGCTGGTTAAGTCCTGGGCCCCGAAAACGGGGTCCCGCTTCGAAGGTGTTACGAGTCGGAAGAAGGCTGCTCCATCAAACCCGTAATACATCCAAGGCCCTGGGACTCCACCGAGATCTCATGAGACATTGGATCACCTCCTTTCAGCTGTTGAAACAGGAGCTCCACTCCACAGCGATTCGCGAAATCCGGCAAGAGGTTTTCCACAGACACCGGACGGCGGCCGGGTTTCAGTGGGTCAGCTTGCCCTTGAGGTCGTCGAAAGGCACGCAGATGCCCTTGCGATAGGCAGGGCGTTCGCAGAGTCGCTCGTACCAGGCCCGAAGATGCGGCAGCACCGGCCGCTCGATCGGCATTTCGTACCAGCGGTAGAGGGTCATCCCGGCGGCGATGTCGGCGAGCGAGAGGGCAACGCCGGCGATGTACGGCCGCCCGGCAAGCTGGCCGTCGAGGAATCTCAGGCGCTCGGCCGTGCGCTGGCGCAGGCGCTCGATCTGCCCTGCATCCTGGCGCTCCGGCGGCGTCCGCACCCTGAGCCAGAAGAGGTCGATCCAGTCGCGGTAGAGCGCGGCGGCGGTCCAGGCCAGCCACTGGTCGGCGGCGGCGCGCTCGGCCGGCTCCGCGGACCAGAACGCCGGCGCCCCGTAGCGCGCCGCGAGGTAGCGCAGAATGGCCTCGCTCTCCCATACGACGACGTCGCCGTCGCGCAGGGTCGGCACGAGGCCGTGCGGATTCATGGCGCGATAGGCAGGATCGTCGAGGCCGCCGAAGTCGCCGCCGGCATCGATGCGCTCGTAAGGCAGGCCGAGTTCCTCCAGCAGCCAGACGGCCTTCTGCACGTTGCAGGAGGACAGGCGGCCCCACAGTGTCAGCGTCGCCATGATGACTCCGTTACAGGGGTTGTCGGAAAGGGCGCTAGTTGCCGCGGCGTGCGGCGAAGCGCACGGCTTCCTCGGCGGCGCGCAGCAGGGCACGGGCCTTGTTCCAGCACTCCTGGTGCTCCGACTCCGGCTTGCTGTCGGCCACCAGACCGGCGCCGGCCTGGATGTACATGGTGTCGTCCTTCACGATCGCCGTTCGCAGCGCGATGCAGGTGTCCATCGAGCCGCCGGCGCCGAAGTAGCCGACGCAGCCGCCGTAGATGCCGCGGCGCTCCGGCTCCAGCTCCTCGATGATCTCCATGGCCCGCACCTTGGGCGCGCCGGAGACCGTGCCGGCCGGGAAACCGGCGATCAGCGCGTCCATGGCGTCCCTGCCCTCGGCGAGGCGGCCTTCGACATTGGAGACGATGTGCATGACGTGGCTGTAGAGCTCGATGACGTTCTTCTCGGTCACCTTGATGCTGCCGATCTCGGCAACGCGGCCGACATCGTTGCGCCCGAGGTCGAGCAGCATGAGGTGCTCGGCCAGCTCCTTGGGGTCCGCCAGCAGGTCCTCGGCCAGCGCCCGGTCTTCGGCCGGCGTGGCGCCGCGCGGCCGGGTGCCGGCGATCGGCCGGATGGTCACCATGCCGTCTCGCAGGCGCACCAGGATCTCGGGGCTGGAGCCGACGATGGCGAAGCCGCCGAGATCGATGAAGAAAAGGAAAGGCGAGGGGTTGAGTCGCCGCAGCGCGCGGTAGAGCGCGAAAGGCGGCAGCTTGAAGGGCAGCGATAGGCGCTGCGAGAGCACCACCTGGAAGATGTCGCCGGCGAGGATGTACTCCTTCGCCTTGAGGACCATGGCGTGGAAATCCTCGCGCGTCAGGTTGGCCGAGGGTTCCGGCAGCTCGTCGAGATCGGCGATGACGTCGCGGCCGCGCGGCAGCGCGCGCTCGAAGTCCTGCGCCACGTCGGCCAGCCGCTCGCAGGCCTGCGCGTAGGCGGCGCGGGCCGAGACGTCGCCGCGCGGCCAGACCGGCGTGAAGACGGTGACGAGATCCTCGACGCGGTCGAAGACCGCCACCACGGTCGGCCGGATGAAGAGGCCGTCGGGCACGTCGATGGCGAGCGGGTTGTCGTCCGGCAGGTCCTCCATCAGGCGCACGGTGTCGTAGCCCATGTAGCCGAGCAGGCAGGACGCCATCGGCGGCAGGCCCTCCGGCAGCTCGAAGCGGCACTCCTCGATGAGGTCGCGCAGGCTGTCGAGCACCGGCTTGTCGAGCGGCTCGAAGCTCTCGGTGTCGAAGCGGGCCTTGCGGTTGATCTCCGCCTGGCGGCCGCGGCAACGCCAGATGAGGTCCGGGCGCATGCCAAGGAAAGAGTACCGTCCGATGATCGAGCCGCCTTCGACGGACTCGAAGAGGAAGGCATTGGGCTTGCCCTCGGCCAGCTTGAGGAAGGCAGAGACGGGCGTTTCCAGGTCGGCGATCAACGCCGTGTGGACCACCTGGGGACGGCCGGCATCGTAGGTCGCCTCGAAGGTCGCAAAGTCGGGTGAGCTTTGCATGAAGCGGCTCTAGAAGTTCGCCAGGGACTGCTGCACGAGACGCTCGTTGATGGTGACGTCGAACTCCTGCTGCAGCGCCGCCAGGAACTGCTGAAAGATGTCATTCTGCAGGGAGGAGGTGAGCTGCGTCTCCAGTTGCGCCATGCGCGCCTCGCGGTTTTCCGCTGCCGGCGGCAGGATCTCCTTCAACTGGGCGACGATCTGGCCGTTGCCGGTGCCTGCCGTGGTGACCTCGCCTTCGGCGATGTCGAAGATCTGCTGCGAGAGCAGGGGCGAGGGGGTGCGCTGGGGCGCGTTCTCGAAGCGTGTGATCGGCGCTGTCTGCTGCAGGCCGAGCCCTTCGGCTTCGGCCACTGCGGCAAGTTGCTCGCCGTTGCCGACGCGCTCCGCCAGTGCCGTCGCTTTCTCTTCGGCAAGCCGGGCCCGCTCTTGCGCGCGCCAGATTTCGATGACCTGGTCGCGCACCTCCGCCAGCGGCTTCTTCCGGGCCGGCGTCTCGCCGTCGACGCGCACGATGAAATAGTCGCCATCCAGGGTCTCGGTGAGCGTGCTGCTGTCGCCGACGGCCGTCCGGTTGAGCACCGGCAGGAACTCGCTGATCGACGGCAGGCCTTCGACCAGCTCGCCGGCCGGCGTGCGGGCGCGGGCATCGATGGCGGGGATCTCGCGCGCTTGCTGGTTCAGCCGCGCGGCAGCCTGTTCGATGGTCGAGCCGCCAGCACGCGCCGTATCGAACTGGTTGGCGAGGTTGATAACGTTGTCGATCGCTGCCGCCTCGGCCAGCTCCTGGCGCAGCTGGTCGCGGCTGTCTTCGAGCGTGGCGACCGTACCGGGCTCGATGTCGGTGACGATCGCGACGTGCCAGCCCAGCGGACTCTGCACGGGTGCTGTTGCCTGGCCGGTTTCCAGCGCAAAGACCGCGGCGGCAAGCGCATCCGGCAGGTCGTTCTGCGTCACGCTGCCGAGGTCCACCGGTGCGCGGCCAGCGGCCTGCTCGACGGCGCTGGCGAAGTCGGCACCTTCGGAGAGCCCGTCGGCAAGGGCCTGGGCCGCGGCCTCGTCGGGCAGCACGACCTGGCTCACGCGGCGCCGCTCCGGCGTCGAAAGCACGTCCTTGCGCTCCTCGAAAGCTGCGGCGATGCGGTCCTCGGAGATCGTGATTTTCTGGGCCGCCTCGGCGACGCTCAGCACCACCAGGGCGATCGACTTGAAGGCCGGAGTCATCAGCTCGTCGCCGGCGCTGTCGTAGATCGCCTGCAGGTCGGGCTCGCCGGGTTCGCCGAGATCGCTGAAGCTGTCGTTGGCGAGGATCACGTAGTCGGCGACGCGACGCTCTTCGCGGTAGACGAAGAGACGGTCGGCAAGGCTCTCCGGCGTGACGGCCGCATCGGTCACCGCGGCGACCAGCTGCTGGCGCTTGATGTCCTCGCCGACCCGTGCCAGGAAGCCCTGCTCCGTCGTGCCGCTGAAGCGCAGGATCTGGGCGAAGCGGTTGCGGTCGAAGCGGCCGGTGGCATCGAGGAAATCGGGATTCTCGAGCAGCTGTTTGCGCATCTGCTCCTCTGTCACCAGCATGCCCAGGCGCGCCGACATCTCGTCCAGCATCGCCCGCGTGATCAGGCGCTCCAGCACCTGCTGGGGAATGCCGAAGGCGCGCGCCTGGTCCATGGTCAGCTGAACGCCCATGCGGCGGCTCATGGAGTTGATCTCGTTGGAGAGCTCCTGGCTGAACTGGCGTTGCTCGATCGTCGTTCCGCCGACCTGGGCCACCACCATTGCCTGGCCGCCGCCGCGGAAGATGTCGCCGATGCCCCAGACGGCGAAGCTGAGGATCAGCAGGCCGAACAGCACGAAGGTGACGATCTTCACGAGGAACTTGGGGGCTTTCATGGCGTTTGTACTGCTTCGCTAGGGTTCACTGGTAAGGGCCCGCGAGAAGGGCCGGGAAATCCTGACTGCGGCCCGGATCGCAAGGCGCGGCAGTGTAGGAAGGCGTCCGTGCCCGGGCAACAAGCAATTCCGCCCGATCTGGCAGACCTCGGGCCGCTCTTCGAACACGGGAGAGACGGGCGCCTTGCCCCATGGTCTTGGGCAGGAGCCTGTGCTAGGTAGGCCGCGGTTGTATGCAGGGGGCTGCCGATGAGAGCTTTGATCGCCGGAAACTGGAAGATGAACGGGCTGGCCGAGGACGCCAGAGCCCTGGCCGAAGCGCTGAAGGCGCTCGGCAAGGGGCCCCAGCTGTCCTGCGATCTGCTGGTCTGCCCGCCATTTCCCTACCTCGCGCTCGTCGCCGAGGCGCTGGCCGGCAGCCGCATCACGCTCGGCGGACAGGACTGCCACAGCGTGGCCTCCGGGGCGCACACCGGTGACACCGCGCCGCAGATGCTGCGCGACGTCGGCTGCAGCTACGTCATCCTCGGCCATTCCGAGCGCCGCAGCGGTCACGGTGAGACCGATGCCCAGGTGCGCGCCAAGGCCGAGGCGGCACTGAGCGCCGGGCTGGTGCCCATCGTCTGCGTCGGCGAGACCGAGAAGGAGCGCAACGCCGAACAGACTCTCGCGGTGATCGCGCGCCAGGTGAAGGGCTCCGTCCCGGTCGGCATGGAGGCCGGCCGCCTGGTGGTGGCCTACGAGCCGATCTGGGCCATCGGAACCGGGCGGACCGCGACCCCGTCGGACGTGGTGAAGGTGCATGGCGAGATCCGCCGCCTGCTTGTCGGCCTGGTCGGCGAGGGGGCGGAGAAGGTGCGCATCCTCTACGGCGGCTCGGTGAAACCCGACAACGCCCGCGAACTGCTGTCCCAGGCCAATGTGGACGGCGCCCTGGTGGGCGGCGCGAGCCTGGATGCCGAGGCCTTCTGGGGTATCGCACAGAGCTGCTGAAACCGGCAGGCGAGTGCCTTTGCGCCCTGATTCTCAGGACTTTTCGCTGGTCTTTCAGGCCCGGAGCCATTACATAGCGCGGCAATGGCGCCCCAGCCCGCCAGCGTGCCCGAGGGCGCGGCGCGGGCGCCGAATTAGGCAACGGGCATCATGACGACAGTACTTCTGGTCATTCACATCCTTCTGGCGCTCGCCCTGATCGGCGTCGTCCTGCTGCAGCGGAGCGAAGGCGGTGGCCTTGGCATCGGCGGCGGCGGTGGTGGCGGCGGCGGTGGCATGGGCGGTTTCCTCACCGGGCGCGGCACTGCCAACCTGCTGACCCGCACCACGGCGATCCTGGCGGCCGCCTTCATGCTCACCAGCCTCTCGCTGACCCTCCTGGCCGGCGGCGGCCAGCCGCGGTCGATCCTGGACAGCCTGCCGAGCGACACTCCTGGAAGTTCGGCCCCGGCTCCTATCGCACCGCCGATGCCGACCGAGCCCAGCGTTCCCACCCAGTAAGGCGCCAACCCCTCGGCCGCCGGGCGACTCGGCCCGGCAGCCGCGTGATCGATTCGCGCCGGTGGCTTCCTGCGTGGCGCTGTGCTGGGGCCTGGCGCAACCGGTGCGCCGGCAACTTTCGCCAAGCTTTCGGCGGCGTTTTCGCAAGGGCTGAACAGCCTGCGTGCCAACCCTGCCGCGAGGCTTGCCTCACCCCTCAAGTTCGTTCAATAGTGTTCGCCCATGGCGCGGTTTATCTTCATCACCGGCGGCGTGGTTTCCTCCCTCGGCAAAGGTCTCTGTGCGGCGGCACTCGGCTCGCTGTTGCAGGCCCGCGGGTTCAAGGTCCGGCTGCGTAAGCTCGACCCCTACCTGAACGTGGATCCGGGAACCATGTCGCCCTATCAGCATGGCGAGGTCTACGTCACCGACGACGGTGCCGAGACCGACCTGGATCTCGGTCACTACGAGCGTTTCACCGGCGTGCCGGCGCGCAAGACCGACAACGTGACCACGGGTCAAATCTACTCGCAGGTGCTGGCGCGCGAGCGGCGCGGCGACTACCTCGGCGCCACCGTGCAGGTCATTCCGCACGTCACCGACGCCATCAAGGCCTTCGTGCGCGCCGACCTCACCGACGAGGACTTCGTGATCTGCGAGATCGGCGGCACCGTCGGCGACATCGAGGGGCTGCCCTTCCTGGAGGCGATCCGGCAGCTCGGCAACGAGCTGGGGCGCGAGCGCAGCCTCTTCCTTCACGTGACGCTGCTCCCCTACATCGCCGCGGCCGGCGAGCTGAAGACCAAGCCGACCCAGCACTCGGTGAAGGAACTGCAGTCGGTCGGCATCAAGCCGGACATCCTGGTGTGCCGCGCCGAGCGCGAGATTCCAAAGGACGAGCGCCGCAAGATCGGCCTTTTCTGTAACGTGCGCGAGGAGGCGGTGATCCCGGCCCTCGACGTGAAGTCGATCTATGCGGTGCCGCGCGCCTACCACGAGGAAGGCCTCGACGACGAGGTTTGCCGCCATTTCCAGCTCGATGCGCCGCCGCCCGAGCTGGCCAGCTGGGACTACGTCACCCAGCGCATCAACCAGCCGGACGGCGAGGTCACCATCGGCGTGGTCGGCAAGTACGTCAGCCTGCTCGACGCCTACAAGTCGCTGGCCGAGTCGCTTGCCCACGGCGGCATCGCCAACAATGTGAAGGTCAACGTCTCCTGGCTGGATTCGGAGATCTTCGAGAGCAACGGCACCCTCCATCAGCTCGAGGGCGTGAACGGCATCCTGGTGCCCGGCGGCTTCGGCGAGCGCGGCGCGGAGGGCAAGATCGCCGCGGCGCGCTTCGCCCGCGAGCGCCAGATTCCCTATTTCGGCATCTGCTTCGGCATGCAGATGGCAGTCATCGAGGCGGCCCGCCACATGGCCGGCCTGCCGCAGGCCGGCTCGACCGAGTTCGGCTCGCCCGCCGACCCGGTGGTCGGCCTGATGACCGAGTGGTCGCGCGGCAACGAGGTCGAGCGGCGCAATACCGCGAGCGACCTCGGCGGCACCATGCGTCTCGGCGCCTACCCCTGCCTCCTCAAGGAAGGCACCAGGGTACGGGAGATCTATGGCACCGACGCGATAAGCGAGCGCCATCGCCACCGTTACGAGGTGAACATCAACTACCGCGAGGTGCTGGAGCAGGCGGGCCTGCTGTTCTCGGGCCTGTCGCCCGACGGCGAGCTGCCGGAGATCGTCGAGCTGCCGTCACATCCCTGGTTCGTCGGCGTGCAGTTCCATCCCGAGCTGAAATCCAAGCCGCTCGACCCGCATCCGCTGTTCATCTCCTTCATCGCCGCCGCAGTCGAGCAGTCGCGCCTGGTCTAGGGGGTCCTCTCCCGCAAAAGGAGAGGGAGGGGTCAGCAAATTGGGAGGGTGAGGGGTAGCTGCCGCCGCGCCACTGTGCTGCAATCGCTCCCATGCGCCCCCGGCAACTCCGACGCAACCAGACCGAGGCAGAGCGCGTGTTGTGGAACCGCCTGCGCGACCGTCAGCTGTCGGGGCACAAGTTCAGACGTCAAGTCCGGCTCGGATCGTTTATCGTCGACTTCGTCTGTTTCGAGCGACGGCTTGTAGTGGAACTTGACGGCGGTCAGCATGCCGAGCGCAGTCACCAGACCAGTGATCATGCACGGACGGCCTGGCTCAACTCACAGGGCTACCGCGTCCTTCGTTTCTGGAACAATGAGATCCTCGACAACATGGAGGGCACCCTCGCTGCTGTCACGAAAGGCCTGCTCGACCGCTGACCCCTCACCCAGCTCCGCCTAGGCTCCATCTACGATCTCGTCAAGGCTGCGCACCCCTCTCCCGCAAGGGGAGAGGGGTAAGGTATTGAATTACGACGAAAAATCCCCTCTCCCCTTGCGGGAGAGGGAGGGGCCCGCGAAGCGGGAGGGTGAGGGGGTTCTTGAAGCCTGCGCTACGCCGCTTGTCCCTGTACCACCGCGTGCAGCGCCTTCAGCCTGCCCAGCAGCTCGGCGGCGGCTGAGAGCGGCAGGCAGCTCGGGCCGTCGCAGAGCGCCTTGTCCGGGTCTGGGTGGAATTCCAGGAACACGCCGTCGGCACCCGCGGCCACCGCCGCCGCGGCGATCACCGCCACGCCCTCGCGCCGGCCGCCGCTGGCGACGCCGTCGGCGTCCTTCTGGGCCCCCGGCAGCTGCACCGCGTGGGTGGCGTCGATGGTGACCGGTGCGCCCAGCCGGCGCATCTCCGGGATGCCCAGCATGTCGACCACCAGGTTGTTGTAGCCGAAGCTCGAGCCGCGCTCGCAGAGGATGGTCATGTCCTTCCCGGCAGCCTCCTCGATCTTGCGCAGGATCGCGTGGCAATCCCCAGGCGCCAGGAACTGCGCCTTCTTCACGTGCAGCAGGCCCTGGTGGCGCTGGGTGGCGCGGGCGGCGGCCACCACCAGGTCGGTCTGGCGCACCAGGAATGCCGGGATCTGCACCAGGTCGGCGACCTCGGCGACCGCCTCGGCCTGCTGCACCTCGTGCAGGTCGGTGGCGATCGGCACCGCCAGCTTCGCCTTCACCTCGGCCAGGATCTCCAGGCCCCTGGCAAGGCCGGGGCCGCGGTAGCTCTTGAAGGAGGAGCGGTTGGCCTTATCAAAGCTGGCCTTGAACACGAAGGGCAGGTCGAGGGCCGCGGTCACCTCCTGCAGGTGGCGGGCGGTCTCCAGGGTCAGCTCGAGGTTCTCCAGCACGTTGAGGCCGAGGATGCAGAAGAGCTGCTGGCCGCTGCCGATCGACAGGTTCCACTTGCGGAGGGTGAGCTGCATCTAGGGGTCCTCTCAGGGGAAAGTCAGGGGCGGCTGCTTCTTAGCGCCCCCGAGATGGCGCCGCAAGGCGGCGCAAAAACACCTGCAGTCTCTCGCGCGTCAGGCGAACACCTACGAAGATTCATCAAATTTTCAGCGATTGCTAATCATATTCCCGGTTTGCCGGCGCTTGGGGACCGGCAATGTGTGGATCTGGGAAGTCGCCGCATCATGAGACTAGCACTGACATTGGCCGCCGCGGTCCTGGCGAGCGCCTTCCTGGCCGACAGCGGCTGGGCCGCCGTCAGCCAGGCCGACCTCGAGGCGCTGCGCCGGGAATTCCAGGCCGGCCTGGATGAGAAGCAGACCAACATCGACCACGTCTGGACCATGGTGGCTGCGGCCCTGGTCTTCCTCATGCAGGGCGGTTTCCTGCTGCTGGAAGCCGGCCTTGTCCGATCCAAGAACTCGATCAACGTCGCCCAGAAGAACATCGCCGACTTCATCATCGCCGGCTGCGCCTTCTGGGTGCTCGGCTTCGGCCTGATGTTCGGCCCCTCGGCGGGCGGCTGGTTCGGCTTCGAGAGCCCGTTCTGGAACCACAGCGGCGATTGGGACTTTACCTTCTTCGTGTTCCAGCTGGTGTTCTGCGGCACCGCCGCGACCATCCTGTCCGGCGCCGTCGCCGAGCGCATGCGCTTCGGCGGCTACCTCATCGCCGCCGTCTGCGTCGCGATGTTCATCTATCCGATCTTCGGCCATTGGGCCTGGGGCAACCTGCTGGTCGCCGACAATACCGCCTGGCTGGCGGACCTGGGCTTCATCGACTTCGCCGGCTCCACCGTGGTGCACTCGGTCGGCGGCTGGATCGGCCTTGCCGCCATTGTCGTCGCCGGCGCGCGCATCGGCCGTTTCGACCAGGAGGGCAACCCGCTACCGATCCACGGCCACAGCGCCGTGCTGGCCACCATGGGCGCCATCCTGCTCTGGGTCGGCTGGATCGGCTTCAACGGCGGCTCCACCACCGCCGGCACCCCGGCCTTCGCGCACATCGTCTCCAACACCATGCTGTCGGCCTGTTTTGGCGGCGCCGTCGCCATGGCCCTGGGGCGCTGGCACGAAGGCCTGCACCGTCCGGTGTGGCCGATCAACGGCGTGCTCGGCGGACTCGTCGGCATCACCGCCGGCTGCGACGTGCTGGACACCTACGGCGCCATCGTCGTCGGCCTGACCAGCGGCATCGTCGTGGTCTACGCGACCCGGTTCATGGAGCGCCAGCTGAAGCTGGACGACGCCGTCGGCGCGGTCGCCGTGCACGGCGTCTGCGGCGCCTGGGGCACCATTCTGCTGGCCGTGCTCATGCCGGCCGATGCGCTCGGCGAGACCAGCCGCATCGGCCAGATCGGCGTACAGGCGCTCGGCGTCGGCGTCGCCTTCGTCTGGGCCTTCGGCACCGGTTGTCTCGTGTTCAAGCTGATCGACGTCACCGTCGGCCTGCGCGTCTCCGCGGCGCATGAGCTGGAAGGCCTCAATTCGGCCGAGCACGGCACCACGCTGGGCACCGGCCTGCTGCAGCAGGCGCTGAACGACCTCGCCTCCGGCAACGCCGACATCAGCCGGCGCCTCGATGAGACCACCGGCGACGAAGCGGCGGAGCTGGCGTATTCCTTCAACCGCCTGATGACCAAGCTGGAGGAGATGATTGACGGCATCGCCAGCGGCGCACAGCGCCTGGTGGTCGCCTCAAGCGAGCTCAACGCCACCTCGAGCCAGCTGAGCACCAGCTCCCAGGGCATGCTGACCCGTGCACAGGACGTCTCCGTGACCACCGAGCAGGTCTCGGGCAACGTCGAGAGTATGGCGGCAGCCGTCGGCGGCGTGAACGAGAACGTCGGCGACATTTCCAGCCACGCCAACGAAGTCTCCCAGCACATGGCAGTGGTCTCCGCCGAGGTGCGCAACATGGCCTCTGCCATGGAGGAGATCGCCTCCGGCGCCCGTGAGGCCAAGCGGATCGCCGACACCGCCGTCGGGCGCGTGACCGAGGCGACCAGCACCATCGACACCCTCGGCGAGGCCAGCGACCGTATCGGCGCGGTGCTCGAGGCGATCCGCAAGATCGCCAAGCAGACCCGCATGCTGGCGCTCAACGCCACCATCGAGGCGGAGCGCGCCGGCCAGTACGGCAAGGGCTTCATCGTGGTGGCCGGCGAAGTGAAGCGCCTGGCCGACGACACCGCCAAAGCGACCGAGCAGATCGAAAGCCGCATCGAGGAAATCCGCGGCGGCACCGGCCAGGCGGTGAGCGCTATCTCCGCCATCAGCGACGTCATCGACCAGGTCAACAACGCGATCAGCGGCATCTCCGGCTCGGCCGATGCCCAGATCGGGGTGACCAGCGCCATCTCCGGGCGCATCTCCGACGCCGAGGCCCGCGCCGGCCGCATGGCCGAGCGCGTCCGCGAGGTGGCCGATACCGCCCGCTCGGTCTCCGCCGAGGCGCAGCACGCGGCCGCCGGCACCCGTTCGGTGACCAACGACCTGGCCGAGGTGCAGCAGGCCGCCTCCCTGGCGAGTTCCGGCGCGACCACGGTCAGCGTCGCCAGTGCCGACGTCTCGGCCATCGCCGATCAGCTGCGCGAGGCGGTGAACCAGCTCGGCAATGCGCAGAAGCTGGCCAAGCCGGCGGCCTGATCCGGCCTCCTGTATCAAAGAGCAGTTATTCACCGCCTTCTCGGCGGCCGGCGCCGCTCGCCGGTCGACAAGTCGTCCCGGCTCGCCTATAGCCTAGGCGCAGCTGCCGGACCCGGCTGGATCGGCAGAAACTCCAAGCACGCCGAGAGGGCCATGACCGCAATCATTGATATCCAGGCCCGGGAAATTCTCGACTCCCGGGGCAATCCGACCGTCGAAGTCGATGTCACCTTGGAAAGCGGGGCCTTCGGCCGCGCCGCCGTCCCCTCCGGCGCATCCACCGGCGCGCACGAGGCCGTCGAGCTGCGTGACGGCGACAAGAAACGCTATGGCGGCAAGGGCGTGCTCAACGCGGTCGAGGCGGTCAACCACGAGATCTTCGATGTGCTCTCCGGCCTCGACGGCGAGGACCAGGTCCACATCGATCTGACCCTGATCGAGCTGGACGCCACCGCCAACAAGCGCCGGCTTGGCGCCAACGCCATCCTCGGCGTCTCGCTGGCCGTGGCCAAGGCCGCAGCGGAGGAGGCGGGGCTGCCGCTTTACCGCTATGTCGGCGGCACCTTCGCGCGCACCCTGCCGGTGCCGATGATGAACATCATCAACGGCGGCGCCCATGCCGACAATCCGATCGACATCCAGGAGTTCATGATCATGCCGGTCGGCGCCGACAGCCTGGCCGAGGCCGTGCGCATGGGCTCGGAGATCTTCCACGCCCTGCGCCGCGGCCTGAAGGACGCCGGCCACAACACCAATGTCGGCGACGAGGGCGGCTTCGCGCCCAACCTGGCCTCCACCGACGAGGCCCTCGGCTTCGTCGCCCGCGCCACCGAGGCGGCCGGCTACGCCCTGGGCGACGACGTCATGCTGGCGCTCGACTGCGCCTCCACCGAGTACTTCAAGAAGGGCAAGTACCACCTGGCCGGGGAGGGCAAGACCCTGGATGCCGGCGCCATGGTGGACTACCTGGCGGCGCTCTGCGACCGCTACCCGATCCTCTCCATCGAGGACGGCATGAGCGAGGACGACTGGGAGGGCTGGAAGCTGCTCACCGAGCGCCTCGGCGATCGCGTGCAGCTGGTCGGCGACGACCTCTTCGTGACCAACCCGGAGCGCCTGCGCGACGGCATCGCCAAGGGGGTCGCCAACTCCATCCTGGTGAAGGTCAACCAGATCGGCACCCTGAGCGAGACCCTGGAGGCGGTGCAGACCGCCCACGGCGCCGCCTACACCGCGGTGATGTCGCACCGCTCCGGCGAGACCGAGGACGCCACCATCGCCGACCTGGCGGTGGCCACCAACTGCGGCCAGATCAAGACCGGCTCGCTGTCACGCTCCGACCGCCTGGCCAAGTACAACCAGCTCATCCGCATCGAGGAGGAGCTGGACACCGCCGCCGTCTATGCCGGGCGCTCGGTGCTGAGGGGCTAGGGTAGGCCGCTTCTCCTGTGTCGGTGGGTCTGCACCAGGACAGGCCCCCGACTGGCCCGCTTCTGAGTCCAAAACGCGAACCCCGGGGGCTTTGGGGGGCTCCCGAGTCGCTTTTTGAATCTAATTGGAATCCCTGACTCTTTTTCCCTTGCCCGGCGAATCGGGATGTGATTCGTTCGGGGCATGCGATTGCTCCGCGAGATAAAGTCAAGGGCCCGTCAGGCGGCACCGCAGGTGCTCGCCGCCTGCATGGTGGCCTACTTCGCCTATCATGCCCTGCACGGCGACCGCGGCTTCTATGCCTGGATCATGCTGAAGCAGGAGCGGGCGCAGGTCGTGACGACGGCGCAGACGGTGGCCGGGGAGCGGGCGCGCCTGGAGCATCGCGTCAGCCTGCTGCGCCGCGAGCACCTGGATCCCGATCTGCTGGAAGAGCGGGCGCAGGCGATCTTGAACTACGGGGCCGCGAACGATCATACTATCTTCTTGCCGCCCGGGCTGCGGCGGACCGGCAGTGCTCCCTGAACCGTTTGCGCGCCGGCGCAATGGGTGTTTAACTCATTTCGCGTTAATTCATAAATTCATCATATATTTCATCAGATTAACCATGATTGTCAGGCCCCTGACTTTGCGCTAGACTGCGCGCAAAGGGGCGGTCCGGGAACCGCCTCGTTTCCTTTGCGCGAAGGCAGGGAGTCCCCTATGGCAAACACCAAAGCGTCGGGCGCAAAGTCCGGCGGCAAACGCAAGCCCGCTGCGGCGCCGATCAAGGCCAGCGTCGAGGACCTTCAGAAATACTACCGCGACATGCTGCTGATCCGGCGCTTCGAGGAGAAGGCCGGCCAGATGTACGGCATGGGGCTGATCGGCGGCTTCTGCCACCTCTACATCGGCCAGGAGGCCGTGGTGGTCGGCGTGCAGGCGGCGATGGGCCCTAAGGACACCGTGCTGACGTCCTATCGCGACCATGCCCACATGCTGGCCTGCGACATGGACCCCAAGGGCGTGATGGCCGAGCTGACCGGCCGTGCCGGCGGCTACTCCAAGGGCAAGGGCGGCTCCATGCACATGTTCAGCCACGAGAAGCGCTTCTTCGGCGGCCACGGCATCGTCGGCGCGCAGGTGCCGCTCGGCACCGGCCTGGCCTTCGCGCACCGCTACCTCGACGAGGACGCCGTTTCCGTCACCTACCTCGGCGATGGCGCGCTGAACCAGGGCCAGGTCTACGAGTCCTTCAACATGGCCGCCCTGTGGTCGCTGCCGGCCGTCTACGTCATCGAGAACAATAAGTACGGCATGGGGACCTCGATCGAGCGCTCCTCGGCCAAGTCCACCGAGCTCTACCACCGCGGCCAGGCCTACGGCATTCCCGGCGTCCAGGTCGACGGCATGGACGTGCTGGCGGTGCGCGAAGCGGCGGAGAAGGCGCTCGGCCATGCGCGTTCCGGCAAGGGGCCCTACATCTTGGAGATGCTGACCTACCGCTATCGCGGCCACTCCATGTCCGACCCGGCCAAGTACCGCTCCAAGGAGGAGGTGCAGAAAGTGCGCCAGGAGCGCGACCCGATCGAGCGCCTGCGCGGCATCATGAACGAACGCAAGGTGATGGACGAGGCCAAGCTCAAGGAAATCGACAAGGAAGTGAAAGCCATCGTCTCGGAGGCCGCCGACTTCGCGCAGACCAGCCCGGAGCCCGACGTTTCCGAACTCTACACCGACGTCTACGTCGGCGCCTGAACAAGAACAGGGCCGGCCGCCCGAAACAGACGACCAAACGCCGCGGCGGCCGCCCGCGCTGAACGCCCGGAGGGGACATGCCTATCGACGTACTTATGCCGGCTCTCTCGCCGACCATGACCGAGGGAAAGCTGGCCAAGTGGCTGAAGAAGGAAGGCGACGAGATCGCTGCCGGTGATGTGCTGGCGGAGATCGAGACCGACAAGGCGACCATGGAGGTCGAGGCCGTCGACGAGGGCGTGCTCGGCAAGATCATGGTGCCCGAAGGCACCGACGGGGTGCCGGTGAACCAGGTCATCGCCGTGCTGCTGGAGGATGGCGAGGACGCTTCGGCGATTTCCGACAAGGCGGAGGCCAAGCCGTCCGAGGCCAAACGACCTGAAGCCAGGCAATCGGATGAAGAGCAGCCGAAGTCCGAGAGCAAGGCGCCCGCTACCGGAGCCACCCCGCCGGCGCCGCGGGCCGCGTCGCCGGAGGCCGAGCCGGAATGGACCGGCGCGACGGTCAAGCAGACCGTGCGCGAGGCGCTGCGCGATGCCATGGCCGAGGAGATGCGCAACGACGAGCGCGTCTTCCTGATGGGCGAGGAAGTCGCCGAGTACCAGGGTGCCTACAAGGTCAGCCAGGGATTGCTCGACGAGTTCGGTGCGCGCCGCGTGGTCGACACGCCGATTACCGAGCACGGCTTCGCCGGCCTCGGCGTCGGCGCCGCGATGTACGGCCTGCGGCCCATCGTCGAGTTCATGACCTTCAACTTCGCCATGCAGGCGATCGACCAGATCATCAACTCCGCCGCCAAGACCCACTACATGTCCGGCGGCCAGATTTCCTCGCCGATCGTATTCCGCGGGCCGAACGGGGCCGCCGCGCGGGTCGCCGCCCAGCATTCCCAGTGCTATGCCTCCTGGTACGCCCACGTGCCGGGCCTCAAGGTGGTGGCGCCCTATTCGGCAGCCGACGCCAAGGGTCTGCTGAAGTCCGCCATCCGCGATGACAATCCGGTGATCTTCCTGGAAAACGAGATGCTCTACGGCCAGAGCTTCGAGGTGCCGGACAGCAAGGACTGGGTGGTCCCGCTCGGCAAGGCGCGCATCGTCCGCCCGGGCAAGGACGTCACCATCACCGCCTTCTCGCTGATGGTCGGCAAGGCCCTGGCGGCTGCGGAGAAGCTGGCCGAGGAAGGCATCGACGCGGAGGTCATCGACCTGCGCAGCCTGCGGCCGCTCGACACCGAGACCATCGTCGCCTCGGTGCGCAAGACCAACCGCCTGGTGACCTGCGAAGAAGGCTGGGGCTATGCCGGCATCGGCTCGGAGGTCGCCTCGGTGGTGATGGAGCAGGCCTTCGACTGGCTCGACGCGCCGGTGAAGCGGGTCTTCGGCGTCGACGTGCCGATGCCCTACGCCGCCAACCTCGAAGCCCTGGCGCTGCCGCAGACGGACACGATCGTCGCCGGCGCCAAAGAAGTCTGTTACCGCGGCTGAGCCCGGGGGAGGAACAAGCACCATGCCGATCAATATCCTGATGCCGGCGCTGTCGCCGACGATGACTGAAGGCACGCTGGCCAAGTGGCTGGTCAAGGAAGGCGACGAGGTCAGCGCCGGCGACATCATTGCCGAGATCGAGACCGACAAGGCGACCATGGAAGTGGAGGCCGTCGACGAGGGCACCATCGGCAAGATCATGGTGGCCGAGGGCACCGAAGGCGTGCCGATCAACGAGGTCATCGCCGTGCTGCTGGAGGAAGGTGAAGACACCTCGGCCATGACCGCGGCGCCGAAGGCCGACGCCCCTGCACCGAAGGACAAGGAAGCGTCCAAGGAAGCGCCGAAGGAAGCCCCCAAGGCGCAAGCGGAGCGTCCGCAAGGCAACGGCAGCGAACCCGCCACCAAAGCACCGGAGCCAAAGGCAGCCGCGACGCCGGCGCCCGCGGCGCCCTCCGGGCCGGATGGCCGCATCTTCGCCAGCCCCCTGGCGCGGCGCATCGCCGGGGACAAAGGCGTCGATCTCGCTGCCGTGAAGGGCAGCGGCCCGCACGGCCGCATCGTGAAGGCCGACGTCGAGGGCGCCAAGCCGGGTGCTGCCGCGCCAGCGGCGCGGGAAGCCGCCGCGGCACCGGCTGCCGCAGCCGCGCCGGCGGCGACAGGTCCCGGCGCCAAGCAGTACGCCGACATGCTGGGCATGAAGTACCGCCAGGAGCCGCTCTCCGGCATGCGCAAGGTGATCGCCAAGCGGCTCACCGAGTCCAAGCAGCAGGTGCCGCACTTCTACCTCACGGTCGACTGCGAACTGGACGCGTTGCTGAAGGTGCGCAAGGAGCTCAACGCCCGCTCCGACGACTACAAGATCTCAGTGAACGACTTCGTCATCCGCGCCGTGGCCCTGGCCCTGAAGAAGGTGCCGGCGGCCAATGCCTCCTACGACGAGTCCGGCCTGCTGTTCTACGAACACGCCGACGTCTCGGTTGCCGTGGCGACGCCGGCCGGCCTCATCACGCCGATCATCAAGGCGGCGGAGAGCAAGGGCCTCGCCGCCATCGCCAACGAGATGAAGGATCTCGCGGCGCGGGCGCGCGACAACAAGCTGAAGCCGGAGGAGTACCAGGGCGGCAGCTTCTCGGTGTCCAACCTCGGCATGTTCGGCATCAGGGACTTCGCCGCGGTGATCAATCCGCCGCAGGGCTGCATCCTGGCGGTCGGCGCCGGCGAGCAGCGCCCGGTGGTGAAGGACGGCGCCCTGAGCATCGCCACGGTGATGAGCTGTACCCTCTCGGTCGACCACCGCGTGGTGGACGGCGCGGTCGGGGCGCAGTTCCTCGCGGCCTTCAAGAAACTGATCGAAGATCCCCTGACCATGCTGCTGTAAGCTATTTTGCGACCGAATGAACCCAGAGGCCGTTTCCCGATGCGAAGCCTGCGCTTCCTCTTACTGGTGCTTCTCTTCGTCTTGCCCTGGCCGGCTGCGGCCGCGCCGCTGGACGAGGTCAGGAAGAGCTTCCTCGACTACAAGACGGCCATCCTGACCGCCGACGGCGATGCTGCGGCCGCGGTGGTGACGCGGGATTCGCAGGCCTACTTTCGCCAGCTTGCCGACCAGGCCCTGACGCTCGACCGCGACGCCCTGCATCGGATCCATCTTTCCGACCGCATCTACGCGATGCTGCTGCGCCACAGCCTGGAAGCTGCCGAGCTTCAGCGCATGTCCGGCAGCGACGTGGTCTCTTTCGCGGTCGACGAAGGCTGGATCGGCAAGGAGGGCGCGAGCCGGCTGCAGCTCGGCAACTACCAGGTCGAGGGCGACGCCGCGACCGGGACCATCCTCCAGCCGGACGGCAGCGAAACGCCCTTCAAGATGCAGTTCGTCAGGGAGGAGGGCCGCTGGCTGCTCGACCTCGTTGCGCTGATGCACCTGACGCGCACCGCCTTCGAGTACGCCGTGCAGCAGTCCGGCCTCGGCGAGGACGAGTTCGTCCTGCTGATGCTGGAGCAGGGCACCGGCCGCAAGCCCGGCCCGGAGATCTGGAGCCCGCCGTCATGAGCTTCTGCCGCTTCCTGGCCATCCTGCTGATTGCGGTGCTGCCCCTTGCCTGCGCGACGCCGCCGCAGACGGCGGAGAACTCGCCTGAGCGGGTGGTGGAAGAGACTTTCCTCGCCTACAAGGAGGCGCTGCTGGCCCACCGTGGCAATGCTGCGGCCGAGCTGGTCACCGAGGAGAGCTGGGAGTACTACCGGGACCTGGCCGACGAGGCCCTCACGGCCAACCGCGCGCGGCTGGAGGGGGCCGACTTCACCGACCGCGTCACCATCCTGATGTTCCGCCTGGGCCTGACGCGAGAACAGTTGCGGCGGCTCAGCGGCCGCGAGCTGGTGGCGAAAAGCATTGACGAGGGCTGGTTCAGCGAGGAGCTGACGGCCCGGCTGAGGCTGACCGATTACCGCATCAGCGGTGACACCGCCCGCGCCTTCGCCCTGGACCAGGTGGGCAAGCCTTCCACCTCGTCGCTGTCGTTCCAGCGGGAGCGAGGCGCCTGGCGCCTCGACCTGCTGCAGGCCATCAACGATTCGCGCAAGGTCATGACCCTGGCGATCGCTATCTCCGGCATGACTGAGGAAGAGCTCCTGTTCGCAACCCTCGAGGAAGGCACCGGCCGCCGGCCCGGCCCGGAGATCTGGAACCCGCCGATATGAGGCTGCGACTTTCCATAGCCGCCCTGCTGGTCGGTCTGCTGCCCACGGCGGCGCTCGCCGACCCGGCCGCGGTCGAGCAGAGCTTCGAGGCCTACAAGCAGGCGCTGATCGACGGCGACGGCGCCGCGGCTTCCGCGCTGACCGCTTCCGACACCCACGCCTTCCTGGAGCAGTCGCTCGACCGCGCACTCACCCTGGAGGAGCCGGAGGTCCGTGCGCTGCCGCTGCTGGACCAGATCTCGGTGCTGATGCTGCGACACAATATGAAGGCCGATGAGCTGCGCGCCATGAAGCAGGGCGACCCGGTCGCCTACGCGGTCGACCAGGGCGCCTTCGACATGAACGAGGTGCAGAAACTGGAGGCGGCGGACTTCACCGTCACCGGCACCCAGGCCCACGCGCCGCTGTCGAACCTCAAGGGCTCGCCGATCCCGGTCAACGTCCACTTCAAGGAGGAGGCCGGCACCTGGCGCTTCGACCTGCTGTCCTCCATCGCGCCCTACCGCGCCGTGTTCGACGCCCAGGCCGGCATGCTTGGTGCCCTGCAGACCAGCGACGGCAAGAGCGGCGTGGTGCCGCTCATCATCCATCTCATCACCGGCCGCGCGCCGGATGCGAACATCTGGAATCCGCCGGGATGAAACTTCGCGCGCTCACAATTGCGCTTGTTCTGGCGTACTCAAGCCCGGCTCTGCCAATGGATGATCAAACCGCTGCAGCCGAAGCTCTTGGCGCCTATAAGACGGCATTGATCGATGGCGACGGGCGGGCTGCCTCTGCACTGACGAGCGCTGAAAGCCACGCACTTCTTCGTGACGGAATCGATCACGCTTTGAGCATGGAACCGCAGGAACTAAGAGGTTTGTCGCCAGTAGATCAGCTCGCGGTCCTGCTCCTCCGCCACAGCTTTGATGCGGAGCACTTGCGCAGCATGCGTAAGACAGATCCCGTCGAGTATGCAGTCAGCGCCCGCGTATTCGACACCCAGACGATCGCGAATGTAGAGATGTATGAAATCCTAGTCGAAGGAGATGAGGCAGAGGGTTATCTGCGCGACGCCTGGGGTCTTCAACCGGATGCAGCTGTATACTTGAAGAAGCAGGGCGGTGCGTGGCGCATCGACCTGGCGCGATACCTGGCGCAGTTTCTCCCCGTTGGTGTCATTGTTAATGCCGGTGCGGTCGATGAGGCGACGGACATCGAAGCTGTTGTAATGGCGGACACCATCCTGTGGATCACCGGCCGCCTGCCAGATCGCAGCATCTGGAACCCGCCGGGATGAGGGGGTGGTCATATATCGCTGCTGGCGATCGCACCGGCCGGCAACCACTCCAGGTGTCACCCTCGGGCTTGTCCCGAGGGTCCATTGTACCGCGGCGCCGAGCCTCTCCAGGAGAGATCTGGAGCTTGTTGCGGGCATGGATTGCCGGGACAAGCCCGGCAATGACAGTTTGAGAGACAGAACGGTAGCGCCCCCGCCTAGAGGAGAGTTTTCGTGGCTGATACTTCGTTCGATGTGATCATTGTCGGCGGCGGGCCGGGCGGTTACGTGGCGGCGATCCGTGCCGCGCAGCTGAAGCTGAAGACCGCCGTGGTCGAGCGGGCGCACCTGGGCGGCATCTGCCTCAACTGGGGCTGCATCCCGACCAAGGCGCTGCTGCGCTCGGCGGAGATCTATCATTATATGCAGCACGCCGACGCTTATGGCCTGAAGGCCGAGAAGGTCAGCTTCGACCTGGAAAAGGTGGTGAAGCGCTCGCGCGGCGTCTCCAAGCAGCTGAACGGCGGCGTCGGCCACCTGCTGAAGAAGAACAAGGTGACGGTGTTCGACGGCGAGGCGAAGCTGAACGGTCCCGGCAAGCTGACTGTCGCCAAGGACGGCAAGCCGGTCGCCGAGCTGACGGCGCCGCACATCATCCTGGCGACCGGTGCGCGCCCGCGCGCACTGCCTGGCATCGAGCCCGACAAGAAGCTGATCTGGACCTACTTCGAGGCCATGGTGCCGGAAGCCATGCCGAAGTCGCTGCTGGTGATCGGCTCCGGCGCCATCGGCATCGAGTTCGCCTCCTTCTTCCACACCATGGGCGCCGAGGTGACCGTGGTCGAGGTGCTGCCGCAGATCCTGCCGGTGGAGGACGAGGAGATCGCCAAGCACGCCCACAAGCGCTTCGAGAAGCAGGGCATCAAGATCCTCACCGAGGCCAAGGTGACCGCCGTCAGGAAGAACGGCGACAACGTCACCGCCACGATCGAGGACAAGGCCGGCAAGAAGAGCGAAATCACCGTCGACCGGGTGATCTCCGCTGTCGGCGTGCAGGGCAACATCGAGAACCTTGGCCTGGAAGGCACCAAGGTGAAGACCGACCGCGGCTGCATCGTCGTCGACGACTACGGGCGCACGGCGGAACCGGGCATCTATGCCATCGGCGACGTCGCCGGCCCGCCGATGCTGGCCCACAAGGCCGAGCACGAGGGCGTTATCTGCGTCGAGAAGATCGCCGGCCTCAACGACGTCCACCCGATGAAGAAGGAGCAGATCCCCGGCTGCACCTACTGCCACCCGCAGGTGGCCAGCGTCGGCCTCACCGAGAAGAAGGCCAAGGAGGCCGGCTACCAGGTGAAGGTCGGCCGCTTCCCCTTCATCGGCAACGGCAAGGCGATTGCGCTGGGTGAGCCCGAGGGCCTGGTGAAGACGGTGTTCGACGCCAAGACCGGGCAGCTCCTCGGCGCCCACATGGTCGGCGCGGAGGTCACCGAGCTGATCCAGGGCTACGTCGTCGCCATGGGCCTCGAGACCACCGAGGCCGAGCTGATGCACTCAGTCTTCCCGCACCCGACCCTCTCCGAGATGATGCACGAGTCGGTGCTTGATGCCTACGGCCGCGTCATCCATATGTAATTTCAGGAGGAAGTGTGGTTTGTCCCCGTGTGAGCGACATGGCTGAGGCGCCGAAGCCACCGGAATGTGCGGGTTCCCGGGCCGTCAAGCCATCCTGGCTGGAACGGGAGGTCGTCGGGGAGTTCATCTTTGCGCCCCTTGTCCGCGTGACGATCTGGGTGTTTCTTCACACCGTCCTGTTGATCAAGCGGCTGCTGTTGCCGTGACACCGCGCGAAAGAAGCTGGTGAGATGACTGAGAAGATCACTACCGCCGCCCCGCGGGTCCGCCATCCTGAGAAGGCCCACAAGCCGGACCAGGAGGTCAAGCGCAAGCCGGCCTGGATCCGGGTGAAGGCGCCGGTCTCGCGCGAGTACCACGCGACCCGCGAGATCGTGAAGGCGCATGGCCTCCACACGGTCTGCGAGGAGGCGGCCTGCCCGAACATCGGTGAGTGCTGGGCCCAGCGCCATGCCACCATGATGATCATGGGTAGCATCTGCACGCGGGCCTGCAGCTTCTGCAACGTGGCGACCGGCAAGCCGGGCGCCCTCGATCCCTTCGAGCCGACCAACGTGGCCGCAGCCGTCGCCAAGCTGGGCCTGAAGCACGTGGTCATCACCTCGGTCGACCGCGACGACCTGCCCGACGGCGGCGCCGAGCATTTCGCCCAGGTGATCCGGGCGACCCGGGAGGCGGCGCCGGGGACCACCATCGAAATCCTGACGCCGGACTTCCTGCGCAAGCCGGGTGCCCTGGAGGTGGTGGTCGCCGCCCGGCCGGATGTTTTCAACCATAACCTGGAGACCGTGCCGCGGCTCTACGGCGAGGTGCGCCCGGGCGCGCGCTACTTCCACTCGCTGCGCCTGCTCGACGAGGTGAAGCGCCTCGACCCCTCGTTGTTCACCAAGTCCGGCATCATGGTCGGCCTGGGCGAGGGCAAGTCCGAGGTGCTGCAGGTGATGGACGACCTGCGCTCGGCCGAGGTCGACTTTCTCACCATCGGCCAGTACCTGCAGCCGACCCCCAAACACCACGTGGTCGATCGCTTCGTCACGCCGGAGGAGTTCAAGCAGTACGAGGCGATGGCCTACAACAAGGGCTTTCTCATGGTCTCGGCCTCGCCGCTGACCCGCTCGTCCTACCATGCCGGCGACGACTTCGCCCGGCTGCGCGCCGCCCGCGAGGCCAGGCTGGCCGCCGCCGGTTAAGCTCCTGGATACCTGTAGCCCTTAGTCTGACCTCATGCCGATCCATAAAGAAAAGCGGGTCCTGCCCTACAGCCCGAACCAGCTCTACGAGCTGGTGCTTGATATCGAGCGCTATCCGGAATTCCTGCCCTGGTGCCTGGGCGCGCGCATCCGCACACGCGAGCAAGATCTCATCGTCGCCGACCTCATCATCGGCTTCAGGATGTTCCGCGAACGCTTCATCAGCCGGGTGGAGCCCGATCCCGTGGCGCAGCGCATCGACGTGACCTATGCCGAGGGCCCCTTCAAGTACCTGGACAACCACTGGGTCTTCGAGGAGCACCCGCAGGGCTGTCAGATCGACTTCTACGTCGACTTCGAGTTCCGCTCGAAGCTGCTGCAGAAGCTCATCGAGAGCCTGTTCCACGAAGCCGTGCGCCGCATGGTCACTGCCTTCGAGACCCGCGCCAACCAGCTCTACGGCGCGCCGGACGCCGCGCCGTCGTCGGGTTCCGCGAGGCCCTAGCGCCTCGCCGAGAGCGCCGTGTTAAGCTTGGCGCCGTGGATTCGGTGGGAAGGGGGCAGCGGCGATGGCGCAGGAGCGGTGCGAGCTGGTCACGGTCGGCTGGGCCTACGGCATGCCGGAGGCGGCGCTGGCGCTCTCCCTGCTCAAGTCCTACGGCGTCAGAGCCTTTCCGCAGTCCTGGTACACACTCACGATGCACTGGCATCTGACCCACGCCCTGGGCGGGATCGCGCTCTGCGTGCCGGCCTCGCAGCGTAGCGTCGCTTTGGAGATTCTCGCCGACTTCGAGCCGACCCGCCGCAAGCGTGCGTTGTGGCGATTCCTCGTCATGGTGCTCGTCTGGGTCTGGGTGGGCTTGCCGCCACCACCGTCGAGCTTCGTCCTTGCTGGGCCGCGTCCTGCGCCGAGCCGCGTCGCTGCAGAGGGTCCACACATTCCCTAGCCGCCCGCCGCAAGCGCGGTGTAGTAGGTGATGGTCATCAGGCTGTTGAAGACGCCGTGCAGGATGATGGCCGGCCACAGCGAGCCGCTGCGCTCGACCACCGCGGCCAGCAGCAGCCCCATCAGGGCGAGCGGCGGCATCAGCACGGGAATGGCGTGCACCACAGCGAAGATGACCGCGCTGATCGGGGCGGCATAGGCAAAGCGCAGGTGCTTGCGCAGCCAGCCGAAGATCAGGCCGCGGAACACGACCTCCTCGACGAAGGGCACCACGACGCCGACCAGCAGCAGCATGGAGACCAGGCTGGTCCAGCTGAAGCCGTCGGGCGCCAGCGCCTGCAGCTGCGGGTTTTCGATCGGCCCGCCGAAGAGTGTCTGAAAGCCGAGGTTCACCAGGGAGAAGACCGGCACGCAGAGCAGGCCGCCGGCGACCGCAAGGCGGTACCAGGCGCGGTAGGTCGGCCTGAGGCCGATGTCGGCCAGACGGAGGCGGTGGGGCCGCAGCACCAGCAGCCAGGCGATGGCGAGCAGGAACACCGACTGTCCGGCGAAGAGGGCGAGCGTCGGCAGCAGGCCGGTGATCGCGTCGCCGGGAAACAGCCGGGAAGCCAGCAGGCCGATGGCGAGAAAGCCGACGACGAAGGCGAGCACCAGCAGCAGCAGGTTCCCGGCGCGCACCGGCAGCGGCGGCAGGGGCGGCAAAGGCGGCGGCAGGAACGACATTCAGAGCACTTCTTCGAAGAGGCGCAGGGCCTCGCGCAGGGTGGCCAGGCGCACCGCCGCCCGGTCGCCGGGGAAGTGGTGGCGGCGCGCCTGCGCCGTGCCGCCACGCGTCGCACAGCCGAGGTAGACCAGCCCAACCGGCTTGCCTTCGGTGGCGCCGCCGGGTCCGGCGATGCCGGTCGCCGAGACGGCCACGTCGGCCTGGGAGGCTCGCAGCGCGCCTTCGGCCATGGCGGCGGCGACCTCGGCGCTGACGGCGCCGGGACCGGGGTGATCGAGCAGCGCCGGGGAGACGCCCAGCATCTCCGTCTTGGCGGCGTTGGAGTAGGTGACGAAGCCGCGGTCGACCACATCTGAGGAACCGGCGATCTCCGTCAGGCAGCCGGCGATGAGCCCGCCGGTGCAGGACTCCGCGGTGGCGATCCGCTTGCCGGCCTTGCGGTAGAGAGCCAGCAACGCCTCGGCCTGACGCAGCAGCGGCGCGTCGAACATCAGGCCTTTTCCCAGAACCACAGGATGGCGTAGACGGCGGCGGCGGCGTAGAGGCCGGCGATGATGTCGTCGGCCATGATGCCGAAGGACCCCTTCAGGTGGCGGTCGGCCCAGCCCACCGGCCAGGGCTTGACGACGTCGAAGACGCGGAAGAACAGAAAGGCAAGGAGGACGCCGACCGGGTTGAGCCCGGCGGGAATCAGGGCCAGCCACTGGCCGGCGACCTCGTCGATGACGATGACGCCCGGGTCCTTGACGGCGAGCACCTGCTCGTAGCTGTGGGCGGCCCAGAGGCCGAGGGCGAAGACCGCCACGGTGGCGACCAGCAGGCCGATCGGCCCCGACAGCCAGAACAGGCCGACGCCGAAGGGCAGCGCCGCCAGCGAGCCCCAGGTGCCCGGCGCCCAGGGCAGCAGGCCGGCGCCGAACCAGGTCGCGAGCAGCGAGGAGGGGAGCCAGGGGGAGGGAACGGACATGGGCCTAGAACGTCTGGGGCAGGGCGATGGTTGCCACCGCCTGGGCGGCGATGCCTTCGCCGCGCCCGGTGAACCCGAGCTTCTCGGTGGTGGTCGCCTTCACGCTGACCCTTTCGGCCGGCAGGTCGAGCAGCCCGGCGATGCGGGCCACCATGGCCGCGCGGTGCGGCCCGATCTTCGGCGCCTCGCAGATCAGGGTGACGTCGAGGTGCAGCAGGCGGCCGCCGCGCGCCGCCACCAGGTCGCGGGCGTGCACCAGGAACTTGCCGGAATCGGCGCCTTTCCACTGCGGATCGCTGGGCGGGAAGTGGTTGCCGATGTCGCCGGCGCCGAGGGCGCCGAGGATGGCGTCGGTGAGGGCATGGAGCCCGACGTCGGCGTCCGAGTGGCCGACCAGGCCGGCGTCGTGGTCGATGCGCAGGCCGCAGAGCGTCACGTGGTCGCCGGGCCCGAAAGCGTGCACGTCGAAGCCTTGGCCGACGCGGGTTTCCTCTTGCGCGCCGCGCAGCCAGCGCTCCGCCGTGCGCAGGTCGTCCTGCGAGGTCACCTTCATGTTCTCCAGGCTGCCCTCCACCAAAGCCACCGCCAGCCCGGCCCGCTCGGCCACGGCAGCATCGTCCGTCAGTTCCTCGCCCGCCGCGGCCCGGTGCGCCGCCAGGATCTCCGCAAAGCGGAAGCCCTGGGGCGTCTGCGCGCCCCACAGGCCGGCGCGGTCTCGGGTGCCGGCGATCAGCCCGTTGTCGCCTTGTTTCAGGGTATCGACTACCGGCAGCGCCGCAATAGCGCCGGGGCCCGCGGCGAGGGCGGCGACGATGCGGTCGATGACCGCCGCGGAAACGAAGGGGCGGGCGCCGTCATGGATCAGCACCTGCGCCGGCGCCGCGCTTTCCAGGCTTTCCAGGCCGCGCAGCACGGACTCCTGGCGGTTGCGTCCGCCGGCCACCGGCGCGGCCAGATCGAGGCCCGCGGCCGCCGTGTCGTACAACGGGCGGTCGTCCGGATGGATCACCGCGCGCACCTCGGCAATGGCCGGATGGGCCACGAAAGCCTGCAGGGTGTGGCGCAGCAGGGGAACGCCGGCCAGGGTCGCGTATTGCTTGGGCAGGCTGCCGCCGAAGCGCTGCCCGCGCCCGGCGGCGACGACCAGCGCAGCTGTCTTGGTCAAAGTGCGGGACTCCGCGCTGCGTTGCGAACTCAAGGCCGCGAGCCTAGAGCAGATCACGGTCGCATGGAATCGCCTTCGGCGATCCTTCGACCGTGTGAATCTGCTCTACCCGTTGAATTAGATCGGATTCACGCAGTCAGACGGAACCACTGAGTGATTCCGTCTGACTGCGATCCGATCTCGAGGCCCCTGGTGGCGCGGCCAAGAGGTGATATATAGGGCGGCATGAATATCGTGGTTCTGTCGCTCTCCGCCCTGGCCGCCCTGCTGCCGGCCACGCTGCTGCCCTTCCTGCGGCAAGCCACGCGCGCCGATGGCCTGTTCTGGCTGCTGCTCGGTGCCGCACTGGCCGGTGCTTCGGTGCTCAGCGTCGTCTCCCTCGGGGCCCGATGGCTGACCGGGCTGCCGACGACCCTGTGGCTCGCCGTCGCGGTGTCCCTGGCGCTCTTCGGCCTGGTGGTGCTGTGGCAGCGCGAGGCCGCCCGCCTGACGCCGCTGTTGCTGCCCTATCTGCTGGTGCTCGGCGCCCTGGCCACGGCCTTCGGCCCGCTGGTCCAGCCGGAGCCGCTGCCCGGCGGCACGCCAGACAGCTGGCTGGTCGTCCACATTACCGTCTCGGTGGCGACCTACGGCCTCTGCACCATCGCCGCCGTGGCCAGCGCCGCGGTCGTCCTGCAGGAACGCGCGCTCAAGCGGCGCAGCCCTAACGCCTTCACCCGCCTGCTGCCCTCGGTGGCCGACGCGGAGCGCCTGGAGGTCCGCCTGCTGGCCGCATCCGAGGTCATCCTGGGCATCGGTATCGCCACCGGAATCTCAGAACTTTACGTCACTTCCGGTGAGTTCTTCATGCTGAGCCACAAGACGCTGCTGGCGCTGCTGGCGTTCCTGGTGATCGGCGTCCTGCTGCTGCTGCACTACCGTCGCGGCCTGCGCGGGCGTCGCGCCGCGCGGGTTGTGCTCTTGGCCTACCTGCTGCTCAGCCTGGCCTATCCAGGGGTCAAGTTCGTCACTGATTTCCTGCTTTCCTAAGGGGGAAATTGACGCATAGCGGGTTCAATGGCGTGCTCCCTCAACCTGGCGAAAGATCCCTGGTCTAGAATGCCCGTTTTTCGTGCAGAGCCGGCAAAGGGCTGCGCGGAAACGGGCAATGCTTCGTGACAGCGCCCAAATATTGTGCATGAATCCCGCCTTCGGATGGGGTTGTGCGCCTCCTGCAATGTGAACCTCGGCCGTGCCTGGCCGGTCGCCGGCACGTCGGCGAAGCTTGTGGCGGCGCGGGGAAAGAGAGAAGCGATGGGCATTGCCATCGGCAAGCTTGAGTTGCCGGCGCCGGTCATCCTGGCGCCGATGTCCGGTGTGACCGACCAGCCGTTCCGCCGGCTGGTCAGGGATTTCGGCGTCGGCCTCGTGGTGTCCGAGATGATCGCCAGCAATGCGATGATCCGGCAGATGCGCGAGTCGGTGAAGGAATCCCGCAAGATGTCCGGCGATTGCGCGGCGGAGTTTCCGCTCTCGGTGCAGCTGGCCGGCCGCGATCCCGAGGTCATGGCCGAGGCCGCCCGGCTGAACCAGGATCGCGGTGCCGCGGTCATCGACATCAATTTCGGCTGCCCGGCGAAGAAGGTGACCAACCAGGCCTGCGGCTCGGCCATCATGCAGGACGAGTGCCTCGCCGGCGCGATCATGGCAGCGGTGGTGAAGGCGGTCGCGATTCCGGTCACCGTAAAGATGCGCACCGGCTGGAGCCTGGAGCACCGCAACGCACCGGCGGTCGCCCGCATCGCCGAAGACAGCGGCATAAAGATGCTTACGGTGCACGGCCGCACCCGCTGCCAGAAGTATGCCGGCACCGCGGACTGGCATTTCGTGCGCGAGGTGAAGGAAGCCGTGTCGCTGCCGGTCGTCGTCAACGGCGACATCGTAACGCTGGAGGACGCCGCCGAGGCGTTGCAATGCTCCGGCGCCGACGGCGTGATGATCGGCCGAGGCGCCTACGGACGTCCGTGGTTCCTGCGCCAGGTCGTCGACTACCTGCGCGACGGCAGCCGCACGCCGGAGCCGTCGCTCGACCGGCAGGTCACGGTTATGCTCGAGCACTACGAGGATCTGCTGACCCTCTACGGGCGACACAATGGCGTGCGGGTCGCGCGCAAGCACCTCGGCTGGTACGCCCGGGGAATCGCCGGTGCGGCGGATTTCCGCGCCGGCATGAACCGCGAGGACGATCCCGCCCGCGTGAAAGACATGATCCGGACGCTCTTCGCGCCGGCGCTCGAGAAGGAAGCTGCGTGATGACCAGGGTTTCCGATCTCTTCGCCCGCCGGCCGGTGCGCAGCGGCCCGCCGGACCAGTCCTCCATCCTGGCCGCGCTCTCGGTGCCGCTCTTCGTGGTCGACGACGAGGACCGCATTTCCTTCGTGAACCAGGCCGCCGAGCAATTCTTCGATTCCTCGACCACCAACCTGGTAGGGCGGCCGCTGAACGACATGCTGCCGGAGGACGGGCCGATCTTCGCCCTGATCCGCCAGGTCCGCGAAGGCAGCTATTCGGTTTCGGAGTACGGCGTCACCATCTCCAGCCCCAAGATCGGTTCGCATTTCGTGTCGATCGATGCCGCCGCGCTGAGCGACCGCCCGGGCAGCGTGGTGGTCTCCATCCATGAGCGTACGATCGCGCGCAAGATCGATCATCAGCTGGTGCACCGCAATGCGGCGCGCTCGGTGACGGCGATGGCCGCCATGCTGGCGCACGAGGTGAAGAACCCGCTGTCGGGCATCCGCGGCGCGGCCCAGCTGCTGGAACAGAACGCCAGCCCGGACGACCACCAGCTGACCCGCCTGATCTGCGAAGAGGCCGACCGGATCGTCGCCCTGGTCGATCGCATGGAGATGTTCTCCGATACCCAGCCGCTGGCCCGCGAGCCGGTCAACATCCATGTGGTGCTGGAGCGCGTGCGGCGCCTGGCCGAGAACGGCTTTGCCCGCAACGTGCGGTTCATCGAGAGCTACGACCCCTCGCTGCCGCCGGTCTACGGCAACCGCGACCTGCTGATCCAGGCGATCCTCAACCTGGTGAAGAACGCCGCCGAGGCGGTGCCGAAGGAGGGCGGCGAGATCACCCTGTCGACGCGCTACCAGCAGGGTGTGCGCCTCGCCATTCCCGGCAGCGGCAGCCGTGTCGACCTGCCGCTCGCGGTGCTGATCCAGGACAATGGCCCCGGCATCCCGGAGGACCTGCAGCCGCACCTCTTCGATCCCTTCGTCAGCACCAAGGCAGGCGGCAGCGGCCTGGGCCTGGCACTGGTCGCCAAGATCGTCGGCGACCACGGCGGCGTCATCGAGTTCGACAGCCAGCCGCGGCGCACGCTGTTCCGCATGATGCTGCCGATGGCCCCGCGCGAGGAGGGCGACGCCATCGAGGAGGGCGAGGACCAGGGCGGCGGGCCGGCAGGCGGGACGGCACCCGCATGAGCGCCGCAACTATCCTGGTGGCGGACGACGACCGCGCGATCCGCACGGTGCTGACCCAGGCCCTGGGTCGCCAGGGCCACGTGGTGCGCACCACCGGCAATGCGGCGACCCTCTGGCAGTGGATCAAGGAAGGCGACGGCGACCTGGTCATTACCGACGTGGTGATGCCGGACGAAAACGGCCTCGACCTCATCCCGCGCATCAAGAAGCTGCGGCCGAACCTGCGCATCCTGGTGATGTCGGCGCAGAATACCCTGCTGACGGCGGTCAAGGCGACCGAGCGCGGCGCCTTCGAGTACCTGCCGAAGCCCTTCGACCTGCGCGAGCTGATCTCGGTGGTCGACCGCGCGCTTTCCGAGCCGAGCGGTGCCGAATCAAAGGCCAGACTGACAAGCGCGGAGAGCGAGGAGCAACTGCCCCTCATCGGCCGTTCCCAGGCCATGCAGGAGATCTACCGGGTGCTCGCCCGGCTCATGCCGACCGACCTGACGGTGATGATCTACGGCGAGTCCGG
Source organism: uncultured Pelagibius sp. (assembly GCA_964472095.1). Classification (GTDB taxonomy): domain Bacteria; phylum Pseudomonadota; class Alphaproteobacteria; order Kiloniellales; family Kiloniellaceae; genus Pelagibius. The sequence goes on along the minus strand of CAYYIV010000016.1, from coordinate 35,234 downwards.
CACCGGCAAGGAACTGGTGGCCCGCGCCCTGCACGACTACGGCAAGCGCCGACGCGGCACTTTCGTCGCCGTGAACATGGCGGCGATCCCGCGCGAGCTGATCGAAAGCGAGCTCTTCGGCCACGAGAAGGGGGCTTTCACCGGCGCCACGGTGCGCTCCTCCGGCCGCTTCGAGCAGGCCGCCGGCGGCACCCTGTTCCTCGACGAGATCGGCGACATGCCGCTGGAGGCGCAGACCCGGCTGCTGCGCGTGCTGCAAGAGGGCGAATACACCACCGTCGGCGGCCGCACGCCGATCCGTGCCGACGTGCGCATCATAGCCGCCACTCACCGCGACCTGCGCCAGATGGTGCGCCAGGGCCTGTTCCGCGAGGACCTCTACTACCGCCTCAGCGTGGTGCCGATCCGCCTGCCGCCGCTGCGCGAGCGGACCGAGGACATCCCGGAGCTGGCGCGCCACTTCTTCGCCGAGGCGCAGGACGAGGGTCTCTCGGCCAAGGACCTGGACGCCGAGGCCATGGACGCGTTGAAGGCCTATCACTGGCCTGGCAACGTCCGCGAGCTCGAGAACCTGGTCCGCCGCCTCACTGTGCTCTACAGCCAGGAGACCATCGACCGCGAGGTCATCGAGCGCGAACTGAGCGAGGGCAAGGCGGCCGAGCGGGCCGTGGCCGCCCCCGCCGAGTCGCTGGGCGGCGCGGTCGAGCAGCACCTGCGCGCCTATTTCGCCGCGCATGAAGACGGCCTGCCGGCCTCCGGCCTCTATGACCGCATTCTGCACGAAGTCGAGCGTCCCTTGATCGAACTGTCGCTTTCTGCCACCAGGGGAAACCAGATCCGTGCGGCAAAGCTGCTCGGCCTGAATCGAAATACTCTCAGGAAGAAGATTCGGGACCTGGACATCCAGGTGATTCGCGGCCTTAAATAGCCTGTGGTAAATATACAACAGACCGGTGAGGGCAATGCGCCCCTCGGCGACGATGAGGCGCCGGAGCGGGCCAGGGAAGCCGCCGCGCTTCTGCCCCGCCTCATTCTGCTGCTGCGCCAGATCAAGGTCGAGCGCACCATCGCGCTGATCCTGCTTGTCGCCGGCTTGTCCTGTGGCATCGCCACTTTCGTGGCCATGACCGGCAACCTGGCGGCTGCCAGCAACGCCCGGCATATCCTCCTGCTGCTGCTGGCCGACCTGGTGATCAGCCTCGGGCTTGCCGCGCTGATCACACGGCGTTTGGCCATCCTCTGGATCGAACGCAAGAAAGGGCGCGCGGGGTCCCGCCTGCACGGGCGGCTGGTGGCGCTGTTTTCGGTGGTGGCCGTGGCACCGACCATCCTGGTCGCCGCCTTCTCGGTCATCATGTTCGACCTGGGCCTGGAGTTCTGGTTCAGCGAGCGGGTGTCGACCGCCATCAAGAACTCGCGGGCCGTGGCCACCGCCTACCTGGAAGAGCACCAGCAGGCCATCGCCACCGATGCCCTGTCCATCGCCCAGGTGCTGAACCGCGGTGGTCCGACGCTGGTCTACAACCCGGCACTCTTCAACAACATGATCACCCGCCAGGCCAGCCTGCGATATCTGCCCGAGGCGGCGGTCTACGACAGCGAGGGGCGCATGCTGGCGCGCTCCTCCAACTTCTTCCTCGCCTTCAATCCGGACATTCCCGACTGGGCCTTCGAGCGGGCCCGCGCCACCGGCATGGCCGTAATGACTTCAGAGGATGAGGATCGGGTGCGCGCCCTGGTCCGCCTGGATCTCGCGGCCGACGCCTTTCTCTATGTCGGCCGCCTGGTCGATCCGCGCGTGCTGGGCCATATGGAAAGTACCAGCTGGGCGGTGCAGCGGTACGAGGAACTGGAGGGCAACCGCTTCAGCCTGCAGATCACCTTCGCGCTGATCTTCCTGGTGGTGGCGCTGCTGCTGCTGTTGGTGGCGGTCTGGATCGGTCTGGCTTTCGCCAATCAGATGACGGGGCCGATCGGCAGCCTTATCGCGGCCTCGGAGAGGGTCGGCAAGGGCGACCTCAAGGCCAGGGTGCTGGGACCGCCGCGGCGCGACGAGATCGGCAACCTGTCGCGCGCCTTCAACAAGATGACCAGTCAGCTGGAGCGCCAGCAGGACGCGCTGCTGGAGGCGAACGAGCAGCTCGATTATCGCAATCGCTTCATCGAGGCGGTGCTGGGCGGCGTTTCGGCCGGGGTCATCGGCGTCGACGAGACCGGGCGCATCGACCTCGTGAACCGCAAGGCCTGCGACTTCCTGGGCGCGCGCGCGAAGTCGCTGCGCGGTCGCGGCTTGCCCGAGGTCATGCCGGAGGTCGCCGACCTGCTGGATCGGGCCCGCCGGCGGCCCAGGAAGCTGGCCGAGCAGCAACTCTCCATTCCGGATTCCAGCGGTGCGGAACGGGTCCTCCTGGTACGCATCTCGGCCGAACTCGAAGACGATGCCGTCATGGGCTTCGTGGTCACTTTCGACGAGATCACGCAGCTGCTGGCGGCGCAGCGCAAGGCCGCCTGGTCGGACATCGCGCGCCGCATCGCCCACGAGATCAAGAACCCGTTGACACCGATCCAGCTTGCCGCCGAGCGACTGAAGCGCAAGTACGTCGGCCAGATCACCAACGACCCGGAGACCTTCCAGGTCTGTACCGACACCATCGTGCGCCACGTTGGCGACATCGGCCGCATGGTCGACGAGTTCTCCGCCTTCGCGCGCATGCCGGCGCCGGTGATGCGCAAGGAGGACATCGGCAAGCTGATCGAACAGGCGGTTTTCCTGCAGCGCACGGCACATTCCCAGTTGAGCTTTGATTTCACGGCACCGCCGGAGCCGGTGGTGCTGGCCTGCGACGGCCGCCAGATCAGCCAGGCGCTGACCAACCTCATCAAGAATGCCATCGAGTCGATCGAAGGCCGCTACCAGGCGCAGGGAGGGGATGCCGGCGACGGGGCCATCGGAATCGCGCTGGGAACGGCCGGCAGCAACTGCGTGATCGAGATCGCCGACAACGGCAAGGGTCTGCCGACGACCAACCGCAACCGCTTGACCGAGCCCTATGTGACCACGCGGGAGCGGGGCACTGGACTTGGGCTCGCAATTGTGAAGAAGATCATGGAGGACCACGGCGGCGACCTGATCCTTCGCGATCGGGAAGGTGGGGGTGCCGTCGTCAGTCTCGTTTTCCCCTTGCGCGATGAAGTGGCGGAAAGCAGCGGCGGGCAAGCCGAAGAGGCGGGCGATATTCCGTCTGTGGAAAGAGCTGCGGGACATGGGTAACGAAATTCTCATCGTAGACGACGAGGCCGATATCCGGATGCTGATCACCGGCATCCTGCAGGATGAAGGCTATGAAACCTGCGATGCCGGTGACAGCGAGAGTGCCCTCGCGCTGCTGCGCGAGCGCCAGCCGAGCCTGGTCGTGCTCGACATCTGGCTGGAGAATTCGCCGCTCGACGGCATGGAGATCCTGAGCGTCGTCAAGCAGGAGTCCCCTGCCACGCCGGTGGTGATGATCTCCGGCCACGGCAACATCGAGACCGCGGTCAATGCCATCAAGCTCGGCGCCTACGACTTCATCGAAAAGCCCTTCAAATCCGACCGCCTGCTGCTGGTGGTCCACCGCGCCATCGAGGCTGCGCGCCTGCGCAGCGAGAACGAGGAGCTGCGCCTGCGTATCGGCCAGAGTTCCGACTTCATCGGGTGCTCCCACTGGTTCCACCATGCCAGCCAGGCGATCCGCAAGGTGGCGCCGACCGGCAGCCGTGTGCTGATCACCGGCCCGGCCGGTACCGGCAAGGAGGTCGTTGCGCGCCAGCTGCATTCCTGCTCGCACCGGGCTCTGGAGCCCTTCGTGGCGCTGAACTGCGCCACCATGCACCCGGACCGCCTCGAGCCGGAGCTTTTCGGCGTCGAGAGCGGCGGCAAGGTCGGCACCTTCGAGAAGGCGCACGGCGGCACGCTGTTTCTCGACGAGGTGGCGGACATGCCGATGGAAACCCAAGGCAAGATCGTCCGCGTGCTGCAGGAGCAGACCTTCCAGCGGGTCGGCGGCGACAAGCGCATCGCCGTCGACGTGCGGGTCATCGCGGCCACCAACCGGGACCTGCCCGGGTTGATTGCCGACGGGCGATTCCGCGAGGATCTTTTCTACCGGCTCAACGTGGTGCCCATCGAGGTACCGGCCCTGCGCGAGCGACGCGAGGACATTCCCGAGCTGGTTGCCTATTTCATGGACCGCGCTGCAGAAAACGCCGGCCTGCCGCCGCGGGGCCTTAGCGACGATGCCCTGGCGGCGCTGCGCGCCTACGACTGGCCGGGCAACGTGCGACAGCTGCGCAACGTCATCGAGTGGGTGCTGATCATGGCCCCGGGCCGCCCGCAGGATCTCGTGCGCCCCGACATGCTGCCGCCGGAAATCGGCGCGTCCTCGCCCACCTCGCTGCCCGGCGAGACCGGGGAGGAGATCATGTCCCTGCCGCTGCGCGAGGCCCGCGAGGTCTTCGAACGCAAGTACCTGGAGGCCCAGGTCATGCGTTTCGGCGGCAACATTTCGCGGACCGCTTCCTTCGTCGGCATGGAACGCTCCGCCCTGCACCGCAAGCTGCGCTCGCTCGGCGTCGGCTCGGTGGAGCGCGCCTGAATGAGCGACCGGCGAGCCAGCGGAGCCATCTAACCCATGAAGGTCATTATCTGCGGCGCCGGTCAGGTCGGCTTCAACATCGCGCGCTATCTGGCGAGCGAGAACGCCGACGTGACGGTCATCGACCAGTCGCGCGAGCTGATCGAGAAGATCACCGACTCGCTCGACGTGAAGGGCCTGGTCGGCTTTGCCTCCCATCCCGACGTGCTGGAAAGCGCCGGCGCGGCCGACGCCGAGATGGTCATCGCGGTGACCTACGCCGACGAGGTGAACATGGTGGCCTGCCAGATCTGCCACTCGATCTTCGAAGTACCGACCAAGATCGCCCGCGTGCGGCACCAGAGCTATCTCGATCCCATGTGGTCGGACCTTTTCAGCCGCGAACACATGCCGATCGACGTGATCATTTCACCGGAAATCGAGGTGGCGCGCGCCATCGAGCGGCGCCTGCAGCTGCCGGGTGCCTTCGACGTGCAGCCGCTGGCCAACGGCAAGGTCAGCCTCGTCGGCCTGCACTGCAGTGAGGACACGCCGGTCATCAACACGCCGCTGCGCCAGCTCACCGCCCTGTTCCCGGACCTCCACATCGTGGTGATCGGCGTCTCGCGCGACGGCAAGGGCTTCGTGCCGACGCCCGACGACGAAATGCGGGCCGGGGACGACGTCTACCTGGTGGCGGACACCAGTCACCTGCAGCGCACCATGGGGGCCTTCGGCCACGAGGAGAAGGAGGCGCGCCGCGTCATCATCATCGGCGGCGGCAACATCGGCCTCAACCTGGCGCACGCGGTTGAGAAGAATCATCCGCAGGTGAACCTCAAGGTGATCGAGGTGGACAAGCGCCGCGCTGAGACCGTGGCGCAGTCCCTGCAGCGCACCGTGGTGATCCACGGCAATGCCCTTGATACGGAGATCCTGGAAGAGGCCAACGCCGCCACCGCCGAAACGGTGATCGCCGTCTCCAACGACGACGAGGTCAACATCCTGACCTCGCTGCTGGCCAAGCGCTACGGCTGCAAGCGTGCAGTCACCCTGATCAACAAGACCTCCTACGGGCCGCTGGTCAGCACCCTGGGGATCGATACCGTGGTGAGCCCACGCGCCATCACGGTTTCCAAGATCCTGCAGCACGTGCGCCGCGGCCGCATCCGCTCGGTACATTCTCTGAGCGAGGATTTCGGCGAAGTCATCGAGGCCGAGGCCCTGGAGACCTCCAGCCTGGTCGGCGTGCCGATTCGCGACGCCCGGCTGCCGGACGGGGTCATCGTCGGCGCCATCGTGCGCGGCAACGAGGTCATCATTCCGCGCGGCGACACCGTGACCCGGGCGAACGACCTGGTAGTGATCTTCGCGCGCTCGGAAGCGGTCAAGAAGGTCGAGAAGCTCTTTGCCGTGAAGCTCGAGTTTTTCTAGGATCTGGCAGTTTTCCGATTCCCGCCCAAAGGAGAGGCCGCGGATGCCCCGTCTAGCCTACGTCAATGGCCGCTACCTGCCGCATGGTGAAGCGGCCGTGCACATCGAGGATCGCGGCTACCAGTTCGCCGACGGCGTCTACGAGGTGGTGCCGGTGTTCAACGGCATCCTGGTCGACGAGGATCTGCACCTCGACCGCCTCGACCGCTCGCTGCGGGAGCTGCGCATTGCCCAGCCGATGTCGCGTCCGGCGCTGAAGCTGGTGTCGCGCGAGCTGATGCGCCGCAACGGACTCTCCAACGGCTTCCTCTACATGCAGATCACCCGCGGCGTGGCGCCGCGCGACCACAAGTTCCCCAAGGGCGCCAGGCCCGCCCTGGTGATGACCACGCGCCAGATGAAACCCCACAGCGAGCAGGTGCTGAGCGAGGGGCTGAAGGTCATCACGGTGCCGGACCAGCGCTGGGACCGCTGCGACATCAAGTCCGTCTCCCTGCTGCCGAATATCCTCGGCAAGCAGGCGGCGGTGGAGGCGGGGGCCTACGAGGCCTGGCAGGTCGACGGCGATGGCATGGTCACCGAGGGCACCTCGACCAATGCCTGGATCGTTACCGCCGACAACAAGGTGGTGACCCGCGACGCCACCCACGCCATCCTCAACGGCATCACCCGGATCACCCTGCTGGAGCTGATCCGCAAGGAAGGCTATGCGCTGGAGGAGCGCAGCTTCTCCGTCGACGAGGCCAGGGCGGCGCGGGAAGCCTTCCTCACCTCCAGCACCTCGTTCGTGCTGCCGATCACCCAGCTCGACGGCAAGCCGATCGGCAACGGCCACCCCGGCATCCTCACCGGCAAGCTGCGCCAGCACTACATGGACTACATGCAATCGCTGCGGAAATCGGCATGAACCTGCCGGCACCGAAAGCCATCCTCTTCGACTGGGACAACACCCTGGTCGACAGCTGGGCGCTCATCCACCACGCCATGACGGCGACCTTCGCGGCCATGGGCCAGCGTCCCTGGACCCTGGAGGAGTGCCGCCGCAACGTCCGCAAGTCGGCGCGCGACAGCTTCCCGGAACTCTTCGGCGAGCGGACGGAGGAGGCGACGGCGGTGTTCTACCGCACCTACGAGGCCGACCACCTGGCGCAGCTGCGCGCCCTGCCGGGTGCCGGCGAGATGCTGCACGCCCTGGCCGCGGCGGAAGACCTGCTGCTCGGCGTGGTCAGCAACAAGCGCGGGCACCTGCTGCGCCTGGAGGCGGCGGCGCTCGGCTGGGACAAGTACTTCGACTCGCTGGTCGGCGCCGCCGACGCGTCCCACGACAAGCCGGCCCGGGAGGTGGTGGATTTCGCCCTCGCGGGCAGCGGCATCCCGTCGGGCCCGGCGGTATGGTTCGTCGGCGACACCGACATCGACGTGCTCTGCGCCCGCAACAGCGGCTGCACGGCGATCCTGCTGCGGGGGGAGGCGCCGGCGCGCGGCGAGTTCGAGGGGCTCACCCTCGACCGCCATCTCAGCGACTGCGGGGCGCTGGCAATGCTTGCCCTGCAAGCCCTTGAAAACGGCTCGGTAGAACCGCAAATAGGAGACTTCGCGTAAGCGAAACCCGGGCTCCCGGTACCCCTACAGGATGGTTTTTCATTTCACGCAAGCCGTGTTAGGAAGGTCTGTCTGGGTTCCGCGTTTGCGCGCGCCGCAGGCATGCCGGAGTGACATCTTGCGGTGCGATCGGCACCCGAGGTGCGGCAAAGTGCGTACGCACCGCAAACCTGCACGAACGTGCAAGGGCCAGAAAAAGTTAGACGACCGCTGTTAAGAACAAGAATAAGGTGCGAGAAAAATGGCCGCCGAAAAGAACCAAAGCGTCCAAGACGTATTCCTCAACCACATCAGGAAGAACAAGGTACCGGTTACGGTATTCCTGGTGAATGGCGTAAAGCTGCAGGGGATTGTTACTTGGTTTGACAATTTTTCCGTACTCCTGCGGCGCGACGCGCACTCGCAGTTGGTGTACAAACACGCGATTTCGACCGTGATGCCGGCCACCCCGGTCCAGCTCTTCGATCCCAGCAAGGAAGAAGAAGCGGCCGAGGGATGACCCTCTAGCGGTCGTGGCAAGGCTGAATCTCCAGGCATTTGCGGCCTGAAAGAAAGGGGCGGCGCCCGGCGCCGTCGCCATCCATGACCGAACGTGCCCTCGTCCTGCACCCCGACCTCCTGCAGCCAGGCCTGCGCGCGCCTGACGCGCGTCTGGCCGAGGCTGTGGGCCTGACCGCCGCCATCGACCTCGAGGTGGCGGCCAGCGAGGTCGTGGCGGTCAAGAAGCCGCGGCCCAACACGCTGATCGGCGGTGGCGCCGTCGAGCGCCTCACCGAGGAGATTCGTCTCCTCGAGATCGGCGTCGTGGTGGTCGATGCCGCGCTGACGCCGGTCCAGCAGCGCAACCTGGAGCGCGCCTGGGACTGCAAGGTCATCGACCGCACCGGGCTGATCCTCGAGATCTTCGGCGAGCGTGCCCGTACCAAGGAGGGCAAGCTGCAGGTCGAACTGGCGGCGCTGACCTACCAGCGCTCCCGCCTCGTGCGGTCCTGGACCCACCTGGAGCGCCAGCGCGGCGGCTTCGGCTTCATGGGCGGCCCGGGCGAAAGCCAGCTGGAAATCGACCGCCGCCTGATCACCGAGCGCATCGTCAGGCTGAAAAAGGAACTCGACCAGGTGCAGCGCACCCGCTCGCTGCATCGCGGCGCCCGCCAGCGTGTGCCCTACCCGGTGGTCGCCCTGGTCGGCTACACCAACGCCGGCAAGTCGACCCTGTTCAACCGCCTGACCGCCGCCAAGGTGCTGGCCCGCGACCAGCTCTTTGCCACCCTGGACCCGACCATGCGGCGGGTCGGCTTGCCGTCCGGCCAGATCATCATCCTGTCGGACACCGTCGGCTTCATCTCCGATCTGCCGACCGACCTGGTGGCCGCCTTCCGCGCCACCCTGGAGGAGGTCACCGAGGCCGACCTGATCCTCCATGTCCGCGATGCGGCGCATTCGGACAGCCTCGCCCAGCAGGCCGACGTCCAGGCGGTGCTGGCCGACCTCGGCATCTCGGAGGCTGCCAGCCACGTCCTGGAGGTGCTGAACAAGGCCGACCTGCTGGATGCCGCCGGCCAGGCGCACCTCAGGCAGCGCACGGCGGACAGCGAGAACAGCGTGCTTTGCTCGGCCCTGACCGGGGAGGGCTGCGCCGCCGTGCTGGCGCTGATCGACCGCCGGCTCTCGGCCCGCCGCCGCGAGGCCACCATCGCCCTCAAGCTGGAGGAGGGCGCGGCGCTGGCCTGGCTCTACGACCACGGCGAGGTTCTGGCGCGCCGCGACGAGGGCATGTCCACCGAGGTCGATGTGAAGATCGCCCGGCAGGATCTGGAGCGTTTCCTCAAGAAATTTGCCGGATCTATTGAGAATGCTCAGATTTTGGCCGATTCCCTGATCGAATCGTCGGTCCCGGTCGGAAACCTCGCCTCCGGCGGTTGACTTAGCCACCCTGGCCTTTTATATGCAGCGCTAGCACTCGGCGATGTCGAGTGCTAACACCGGCTGACTGGCGGGCTCATGAGAGCCTCTTGTGAGCTTTCATCCAATCGAAACCAATCAGACAGGGTAGATTCCATGAAATTCAGGCCGCTGCATGACCGTGTCGTGGTCGAGCCGCTGGAGGAAGAAGAGAAGACCGCCGGCGGTATCATCATTCCCGACACAGCCAAAGAAAAGCCCATGCAAGGCAAGGTCCTTGCCGTTGGACCGGGCACCCGCGGCGAGGACGGCAAGCTGGCCGCCTTGGACGTGAAGAAGGGTGACAAGGTCCTCTACGGCAAGTGGTCCGGCACGGAAGTGAAGCTGGACGGCAAGACCATGCTGATCATGCGTGAGTCCGACATCATGGGCGTTCTGCAATAAAGGAAGAGAACCGGAAATGGCTGCGAAAGACGTTAAGTTTGGCGCCGATGCCCGCACGCGAATGCTGCGCGGCGTCGACATTCTGGCCGACGCTGTAAAGGTCACCCTCGGCCCCAAGGGCCGTAACGTGGTGATCGACAAGTCCTTCGGTGCCCCGCGCACCACCAAGGACGGTGTCACGGTGGCCAGGGAGATCGAGCTCTCCGACAAGTTCGAGAACATGGGCGCCCAGATGCTGCGCGAGGTGGCGTCGAAGACCAACGACATCGCCGGCGACGGCACCACCACGGCGACCGTGCTGGCCCAGGCCATCGTGCGCGAAGGCGCCAAGGCCGTTGCCGCCGGCATGAACCCGATGGATCTGAAGCGCGGCGTGGACCTCGCCGTCACTGCGGTGGTCGCCGAACTGCAGAAGAAGTCGAAGAAGATCTCGACCTCCGCCGAAGTCGCCCAGGTCGGCACCATCTCCGCCAACGGCGAGGCCGACATCGGTTCGATGATCGCCGAGGCCATGGAGCGGGTCGGCAAGGAAGGCGTCATCACGGTGGAAGAGGCGAAGTCCCTCGAGACCGAGCTTGACGTCGTCGAAGGCATGCAGTTCGACCGCGGCTACCTCTCGCCGTACTTCATCACCAACGCAGAGAAGATGGTCTGCGAGATGGAGAACCCCTACATCCTGCTGCACGAGAAGAAGCTTTCCGGCCTGCAGCCCATGCTGCCGCTGCTGGAAGCCGTGGTGCAGTCCGGCCGTCCGCTGCTGATCGTCGCCGAGGACGTCGAGGGTGAGGCCCTGGCGACCCTGGTGGTGAACAAGCTGCGCGGTGGCCTGAAGGTCGCCGCCGTGAAGGCGCCGGGCTTCGGCGACCGCCGCAAGGCCATGCTGGAGGACATCGCGATCCTCACCGGCGGCCAGCTGATCTCCGAAGACCTCGGCATCAAGCTGGAGACCGCCAGCCTCGACATGCTGGGTTCGGCCAAGCGCGTGGTCATCACCAAGGAGGAGACCACGGTCATCGACGGTGCCGGCAAGAAGAAGGAGATCGCCGGCCGCTGTGCGCAGATTCGGGCACAGGCCGACGAGACCACGTCGGACTACGACCGCGAGAAGCTGCAGGAGCGTCTGGCCAAGCTGGCCGGCGGCGTGGCCGTGCTGCGTGTCGGCGGCGCCACCGAGATCGAGGTCAAGGAGCGTAAGGATCGCGTCGAGGACGCGATGAACGCCACCCGCGCCGCGGTCGAGGAAGGCATCGTCATCGGCGGCGGCACTGCGCTGCTGAACGCCGCCAAGGTGCTGGCCAAGCTGGAGTCGGCCAACGACGACCAGCGTGTCGGCATCGAGATCATCGCCCGCGCCCTGCAGGCGCCGATCCGTCAGATCGCCGAGAACGCCGGCCACGAAGGCTCTATCGTCGTCGGCAAGATCAACGACGCGAAGGACCCGGCGCTGGGCTTCGATGCCCAGAACGGCAAGTACGTGAACATGTTCAAGGCCGGCATCATCGACCCGACCAAGGTCGTGCGCACGGCGCTGCAGGATGCCGCGTCGATCGCCGGTCTGCTGATCACGACCGAAGCCATGGTCGCCGATGCGCCCGAGAAGAGGGACTCCGCTCCGGCGGCGCCTGACATGGGTGGTATGGGCGGCATGGGCGGCATGGGCGGCATGGGCTTCTAAGCCCCGTCGCTCCCGGCCACTAGCCTGAGACTGATGGATTGAGGGCCGCGGCGGCGCCGCGGCCCTTTTTCCTTGTCCGCCAAGCGGATATCTTGCATTTCCCCGCCGCTCCGACAGCAGAGGAACGCCCTTGTTCGACGTCGCCACAGTCTCCGCCGTGATTGAGGAGATCGCCGCCGAGGATGTCCTGCCGCGCTTCCAGGCGCTGGCTGCCGAAGACATCCACGAGAAGGCCGCCGGCGAAGTGGTCACGGTGGTGGACATCGCCGTCGAGAAGCTGCTGACCGCCAGGCTCCAGGACCTGCTGCCGGGCTCCCTGGTCGTGGGCGAGGAAGCCGTGCACGCCGATCCGTCGCTCATGGACCAGCTGAAGGCGGACGCGCCGGTGTGGATCATCGATCCCATCGACGGCACCCGCAACTTTGCGCATGGCCGCCCGGGCTTCGCCATCATGGTGGCCCTGCTCCAAGGTGGCGAGAGCGCCGCCGGCTGGATCCTCGAACCGGTAAGCGGGAAATTCGGCGTCGCCGAACGCGGCGGCGGCGCCTGGATGAACGGACGCCGCCTGCGGGTCGGGGCCGCCGACACACCGGCGCGCATGACCGGCAGCCTGCACGCCTCCAGCTACGCGCCGCTGGAAATCGCCCGCCGCGTGGACCAGCGCCGCGACCGCGTTGCGGCTGTGAAGTCGCTGCGTTGCGCCGGATCCGAATACCTGCGCCTGGCCGCCGGCGAGACGCAGTTCTCGCTGTTCACCCGTCTGATGCCCTGGGACCACGTCCCCGGCACGCTGCTGCACCGGGAAGCCGGCGGTACCGCGCTCTGCTTCGACGGGACGCCCTACACGGCGGGACGCTACCGCGAGATCGGTCTTCTCATGGCGCCCGACCGCCAAAGCTGGGACGCCCTCCACAAGGCGCTGCTGGGCGAGGAGTAGGTGCCTACCCCTCACCCAGCAGCGCCTAAGCTCGATCTTCGATCTCGCTAAGGCTTCACAACCCTCTCCCGCAAGGGGAGAGGGATCAGTGCATCGATATCGCTCATCTTTTTTCCCTCTCCCCTCGTGGGAGAGGGAGGGGCCCGCAAAGCGGGAGGGTGAGGGGCGGCGCTCTCGGTAAGTACCGGTCTGGCATCAGCCGCCCTGCGAAACTGGCTCTGGAAACAGACCGGCTGACGGCCTAGGGTTCGGGCGCGATGGGCTCTGGGCTGCGCGATTCCCGCGCGGTTTCGGGGCCCTCCGGCATAACAGAACGACGCGAACGGGAGAGGACAGAACACTATGCAGGTCGGGGTGCCGAAGGAGATCAAGAACCACGAGTACCGGGTCGGCCTCGTGCCGGCGTCGGTGCGCGAGCTGGTCCACCACGGCCACAAGGTGATGGTCGAGACCAAGGCGGGCGCGGGCATCGGCTGCACCGACGAGGACTACCGCGCCGCCGGCGCCGAGATTGCGCCTGACGCCGAGAGCGTCTTTGCCAAGGCGGAGATGATCGTGAAGGTAAAGGAGCCGCTGCCGGCGGAGTATGCCCGCCTGCGCGAAGGCCAGGTGCTGTTCACCTACCTGCACCTGGCGCCCGACCTGCCGCAGACCCAGGGCCTCGCCAACTCCGGCTGCATCGCCATCGCCTACGAGACCGTGACCAACGCGCGCGGCGGCCTGCCGCTGCTGGCGCCGATGAGCGAGGTCGCCGGGCGCATGTCGGTGCAGGTCGGTGCCCACTGCCTGGAGAAGGGGCAGGGCGGTTCGGGCATGCTGCTGGGCGGCGTGCCCGGTGTCGCGGCATCGCGCGTGGTGATCATCGGCGGCGGTGTCTCCGGCACCAACGCGGCACGCATGGCCATGGGCATGGAAGCGCACGTCACCGTCATCGACCGCTCGCTGGAGCGCCTCTACGAGCTCGACATGCAGTTCGGCGCGATGCTGAACACCATCTATTCGACGGTCGATGCCATTGAGCGCCATGTCATGGGCGCCGACCTGGTGATCGGCGCGGTGCTGGTGCCCGGCGCGGCCGCGCCCAAGCTGGTGACCCGCGAGATGGTACGCCAGATGCGCCCGGGATCGGCACTGGTCGACATCGCCATCGACCAGGGTGGCTGCTTCGAGACCTCGCACGGCACCACCCACGCCGATCCGACCTACATCGAGGAGGATTGCGTGCACTACTGCGTGACCAACATGCCGGGCGCCGTCGCGCGCACCTCGACCTTCGCCCTCAACAACGCGACGCTGCCCTTCACCTTGGCTCTGGCCAACAAGGGCTACCGCCGCGCCCTGGCTGAGGATGCGCACCTGAAGAACGGCCTCAACGTGGCCGGCGGCAAGATCACCTACAAGGCCGTGGCAGACGCCCACGGCCTGGCCTTCGTACCGCCCGAGGAGGCCATCGGGCTTTAGGGAAAACTGAGGAAACCCGCCGCCGGCGGCCGCCTGCTGGCCTCACGAAACGCCGCCAATTGGGTCTAGCTCCGCTCGAAGGGCCGGAGCTAGACTGCAGGCTAAGGGTTCGTATCAACTCGTAAAACCGTAGGAAAGCCAGGCCGATGAACTTCATCCCGCCGATCCCGAATTCGCTCGAGCAGCACTGGATGCCGTTTACGGCAAACCGTCATTTCAAGGCGAACCCGCGCATCCTGACCCGCGCCGAGGGCATGTACTTCACCACCGATCACGGCGACAAGGTGATCGACGGGTCGGCCGGCCTGTTCTGCGTTGCCGCCGGCCACGGCCGCCGCGAGATCGCCGAAGCGGTGACCGAGGCGCTGACCACCCTGGACTACGCGCCGCCGTTCCAGTTCGGCCATCCGGCCTCCTTTGAAGTGGCGCGGCGCATCGCCTCGGTCACGCCCGGCGACCTCGACCACATCTTCTTCACCAACTCGGGGTCGGAGTCGGTCGACACGGCGCTGAAGATCGCCCTGGCCTATCACAAGGCGCGGGGCGAGGGGCAGCGCATGCGCCTGGTCGGGCGCGAGCGGGCCTATCACGGTGTGAACTTCGGCGGCCTGGCCGTTGCCGGCATGGTGAACAACAAGAAGGCCTTCGGTCTCGGCCTGCCGGGTGCCCTGCATCTGCGCCACACCCACCTGCCGGAGCACCAGTTCACAGTGGGTGAGCCGGAGACCGGCGCGGACCTGGCCGACGACCTGCAGCGTTTCGTCGAGCTGCACGGCGCGGACTCCATCGCCTGCTGCATCGTCGAGCCGATCGCCGGGTCGACCGGGGTGCTGGTGCCGCCCAAGGGTTACTTGAAGCGCCTGCGCGAGATCTGCGACAAGCACGGCATCCTGCTGATCTTCGACGAAGTGATCTGCGGCTTCGGGCGGACCGGCAAGCAGTTCGCCGCCGACAGCTTCGAGGTCATGCCGGACATCATCACCATGGCCAAGGCCCTGACCAACGGCGTGGTGCCGATGGGCGCCGTGGCGGTGAACGACAAGGTTCACCAGGCGCTCATGGACGCGGCCGCGGAGAACGCCATCGAGCTGTTCCACGGCTACACCTATTCCGGCTGCCCGGTAGCCTCGGCAGCGGCGCTGGCCACGCGCAATATCTTCGAGGAGGAAGAACTGGTCGAGCGGGCGGCGAAGATGGCGCCGAAGTTCCTGAACGCGCTCTATTCCTTCCAGGATCTGCCGGTCGTCACCGACATCCGCGGCTACGGCATGATCGGCGGCATCGACCTGGCCGCCTCCTCGGCGCCGGGCGTCCGCGGCCTCAAGGTGATGCAGGATCTCTACGACGCCGGCTGCATGGTGAAGATGACAGGCGACTGCGCCCTGGTTTCGCCGCCGCTGGTCTGCGAGGAAAAACACCTCGACGAGATCTTCACCAAGCTGCGCGGCGTGCTCGCCCAGCAGTAATCAGGCAATCTCTCCACCGGTCCTCGGCCTTGAGCCGAGGACCGGTGGCGCCGCTGCAATCTCCTGTTCCGGCAAGCCGGCCTACTGCGCCGGCTGCGCTACGGACTGCATGGTCCGCTCGGCGCGGGCGGCGGTAGCCTTGGCCGCCAGACTCCGGCGCTGCTCGCGGCGCTGGGCGACCTCGATGGCGATCGCGCCGATCAGGGTAACCGCAATGATCAGCACCGCCAGAGCGGCGAGGTCCGGCTGCGTGCCCATGCGCACCTTGCCGGCCAGCACGGTAGTGAGGGTGCTCTCCGCCTGGATGGTGAACACCGTGGTGTTGTAGTTCTCGAAGGAGGTCAGAAAGGCGAGCCCCATGGCCGAGAAGATCGCCGGCCGCAGAAAGGGGATCAGCACCTTCCAGAACACCTGCACGTGGGTCGCGCCGAGGTCGAGGGCTGCTTCCTCCTGGGTGCGGTCGAAGCGCTGCAGGCGGGCCAGGAAGATCAGCATGGTGTAGGCCGAGATGAAGGTCGACTGGCCGACGATGGTGAGGAACATGCCGCTGTAGTAGAAACTCTCGTAGTCGGCGTCCATGAAGGTGCCGAGACGGTCCCAGAACACCAGGGTTGAAATACCCAGGATGACGCCCGGCATCAGCACCGGCGACACCACGATGGTGTAGTAGAGGGTCTGCAGGCGCCGGTGGACCTGGGTCATGACGATGGCGGCGGCAAGCCCGATGGGCACCGACAGGGCCATCACGCCGATGCCGATCCAGATCGAATTCACAAAGCCCTCGATCATCAGCGCGTCGTCGAAGAGGGCAGGGAACCAGCGCAGGGTGAAGCCCTTCCAGGGCACCACCTGCGGGAACTCGACGTCGTTGAAGGCGGCCATGCTCATCATGACCAGCGGCGCGAAGAGATAGAAGAAGAACAGCAGAATGTAGAACGACAGCAGCAGCTTCTGGATCGACCGCGCACTCATCGGGCGATCTCCCCGAGGCTGACCTTGAAGAGCCGCATGACCAGCAGCACGAAGACCAGGCAGGCGAGCAGCAGAACGATGGCGTAGGCCGCCCCCTGCGGCCAGTTGCCGCCGGTGTTGAACCAGCGATAGATGATCTGGGTGAACCACAGGCTCGACGGCCCGCCGAGGATCTGCGGCGCTGCCAGGGCGCCGGCCGAGAGCATGAACACGAGCGTGCAGCCGGAGGCGATGCCGGGCTTGGCGTGCGGCATGATCACGCGCCAGTGGATGCGCCACCACGGCGCGCCGAGGTCGCGCGCCGCCTCGATCTGGTTGTGATCGAGGCTCTCGATGGCGTTGTAGAGCGGGAAGACCATCAGCAGGATGTAGGCGTAGGAGAGGCCGGCATAGAGCGCGACGTCGGCCCGCATGAAGTCGATCGGCTGGTCGACGATGCCGAGGGACTGCAGCGCCGCGTTGATGACGCCGGAGGTGCCGAAGAGGATGCGGAAGGAGAAGGCGCGCAGGATCTCGTTCACCCAGAACGGCAGGATGAGCAGCAGGATCATGGAGCGCGCGAAGCCGCCCTTGGCCACCTGGGCGATGTAGTAGGCGATGGGATAGCAGAGCACGAAGTCGATCAGGGTGACGAAGACCGAGGCGATGATGGTGCGCAGGAAGACCTCCAGGTGGAGGTAGTTGAAGGCATCGGTGGAACCCGGACTGCCGAACACCAGATACTGGTAGTTCTTCAGCGTGTAGACGTCCTCCGGCCCGCCGATCTTGGCCGGCGGCAGGTTGTTGCGGAAGGAGAAGTCCAGCATGTAAGCCTGCGGCAGGACGATCATGATGACCACCCAGAACACCACGGCCCCGATCAGGTAGGCGGAGATGGCCAGGCCATTGCGCTGGATGAAACCGCTCATGCGCTGACCTCCAGCACACAGCTGACGTAGGAAAGGCTCGCCTTTGCCGCACCCAGGGTTGTCGGCCCGGCACTGGCACTGCCACCTTTTCGATTGTCATCCTCGCACTTGTTGCGAGGATCCATGGGAGAGGCCGGGCGCCTTGCTTTGCCCCAAAGGCCCCTGGGGATCCTCGTGTCAGGCACGAGGATGACGAGTGGAGCAGGTGGAACCACCGGTGCGACCGCCGCCGCAGGTCGGCAGTTCCATGCGCCGGCCCTACTCATCGGCCACATCCCCCACCGGCAGCACCAGCGCGCGGTCGGCCTTGAAGCCGACCCGGGCGGTCGCGCCGTCGTGGAATTCCGGCAGGTTGCCCGAGTTGGTCATCGACATGACGATGTCCTTCTCTCCTTCGTTGCGCAGGAAGACCGAGAAGAACTGCCCCTCGAACTCGCTGTGCACCACCGGGCTCTCGATGACGTTGTCGGCCGTGCCCTGGCCGTTCAGCAGGCCGAGCGATTCCGGCCGCACGAAGAGCATCGCCTGGCTGCCCACGCCGAGGCCGCGCAGATTGCGCCCGCGCAGCGGCCCGAAGGCCGTGTCGACGACGGCGTAGCGGCCGTCGACCGTGGCTACCTTGCCAGTGAAGGGATTGTTCTCGCCGACAAAGGAGGCGACGAAGGCGGTCTGCGCGTTCTCGTAGACCTCGGTGCCAGTGCCGACCTGCTGGATGACTCCCTGGCTCATCACCGCGATGCGGTCGGACATGGTGAGCGCTTCGCCCTGGTCGTGGGTGATGTAGATGAAGGTAATGCCGACGCGCTGCTGGATGGCGCGCAGCTCCGTCCGCATGTGCTGGCGCAGCTTGAGGTCGAGCGCCGACAGCGGCTCGTCGAGCAGCAGCACCTTCGGCTCCACCGCCAGGGCGCGGGCAATGGCCACGCGCTGCTTCTGGCCGCCGGACAGTTCGCCGACCTTCTTGTCGCCCTGGCCGTCGAGGGCGATCAGGTCGAGCAGTTCGTCGGCGCGCTTGCGGCGTTCCGCCTTGCCGACGCCGCGCACCTCCAGCCCGAAGGCGATGTTGTCGGCGACCGACATCAGCGGGAAGAGGGCGAGGTTCTGAAAGATCAGCGCCGTCGGCCGTTTGTTGGGCCCGATGCCGCCCATGTTCTTGCCGCCGATGCGCACCTCGCCGTCGCTCGGCTCCAGGAAGCCGGAGACGGCGCGCAGGATCGTCGTCTTGCCGCAGCCCGACGGCCCGAGGAAACTGAAGAACTCGCCGTCTTCGATTTTGAGATTTGCGTCGTGGACCGCCGTGAATTCGCCGAAGCGAATCGTGACGTGATCGAGCTCTACGTCAGCGCTCATTTCAGCCCGCCCCCGTGTATCGCTGTCCCGGCCCGCCGCGCGGGAAAGCCGCCTCGGTATCGCGTCTCTTCACCGGACGCTGAATACCCTCTTGTCCCTGATGGGAAGCGGGTCCCGGCCTCCCAGCCGGGACCCGTCTCACCTTTGCGCTATGCCGTCCGACGGTCAGGCAGCGACGAACTTGTCGCTGTATTCGGCCCGGATCTCGGTGTACCAGGGCTCAGACGGCGGCCACCACCACAGGCGGTCGAGGGCATCGCCCGGATAGGCCTCGCTGAACGCCTTCTTGCTGTCTTCGGAGAGGAAGTTCTCCGCGCCGACGGCGACCGGATTGTAGCCGGTCTCGTTGGCGATCAGGCCGTTCACTTCAGGATCGTAGACGTAGTTTATGTACTCGTAGATCTCGTCGATGTTCTTCGCACCGACCGGAATCGAGAGGCCGTCGAGCCAGGTCAGGGCGCCTTCCTGCGGCGCCATGTAGGTTACCGGATTGCCTTCCTTCTTCAGGCGCAGCGGCGGGCCGTCCCAGGTCTGGCCGAGCACGACATCGTTCTGCATGAAGCCGTTGATCTGGGCGTCGGCGTCGTTCCAGAACTGCTTCAGCCACGACTTGTGCTCGACGGCGAACTTGGTGACCTCGTCCCAGATCTTGCGCATGGTCGCCTCGTCCTTGTAGGCGTCGAGCATGCGGTTGGACGGCAGCTTGCCGCTGGAGTCGAGGTAGAGGCCGATACCCAGCATCATGGAGTGCGGGCGGCCCATGACCTTGCCCTTCATCTCCGGCGTCCAGAGGTCGCCATAAGAGAGGTTGGCGTAGTCCTGTTGCCACTTGTCGGTGCGCCAGGCCAGCGCCTCGGTGCCCCAGTGGTAGGGCAGGTGGTGGTTGCCGCCGTCCCAGGTCCAGCCGTCGGTCGAGCCCTTGAGCAGGCCCGGCACGACGTTGGCGGTGTCGACACGGTTCATGTCGAAGGGCTGCAGCAGGCCCAGCGGCTGCCACTCGCCGGCGCGGTCGACGGTCGGGCCGACCAGGTCGAAGCCGCGGCCCTTGGTGGCGCGCATCTTGTTCAACAGCTCTTCATTGGAGCCGTAAGGCGTGTGCTTGATAACGATGCCGGTCTTCTTCTCGAAGCCCTCCAGGAAGGATTTCGGCAGATAGTCCGACCAGTTCATCACCACCAGTTCACCCGAGGAGGCGAGCGTCTCCCGGCTGACGATGGCGGGCGCGACGGCGACGATCGCGCCACCGGCCGCAGCCTGCTTCAGCAGGGTGCGGCGCGAGAAGTTCCGCACCGCGCGGTGCGTCTTCTCGCTCGACGTTGGCTTTCCAGTCCTTTTCACGCTAGTTCTCCCCAAGACGTTGACGTGTGAGCGTGGGGTCGGCTGTTGCCGCCCCTTCCCGATAGTTCAGATTTTGTTTCGAGGCGTTTGAGCCTACTTTTGAATCTGGCCGTGGCTGCCAAAGCAAGTCAAGGCCAACTCCATACCGCGGATGGTGCCAGAAGTGCACGAACGGGAAACCGGGCTCTTGCTGATCGCGTCGCTGGCTACCGCCGGCTTCATGCTCACCGCCGCTTTCGAAGCGGCGGCCGAGAGCCGCGGGGTTACCCGGGTCGTCTATGAATTTGCTGTTACAAGCTACTGCGGCACCCTCGATCCGGCCGTGGAAGCCGGCTTTCAGGCCGAACTGGCGGCGGTCACCGAACGGGACGGGCTCGACTCCGAAACCGCCCGCCGGCAGCGCATCCGCGGCTGGGTCGAGGCCGAACGGGAATGGCGCAACCGCGGGCTTGGCGGCAACCGCGCCTGGTGCGCCGGCGAAGGCAACGCCGCCGCACGCCACTTCCAGGCGATTGCCAGGGGCGAGCAACAACCTTGACCGCCGGGGCTTGAGGCCGCCCGGGTGCGCCCCTAAGCTGGCGGCGGCCGCCCGGAGCCTCCGGGCGAGGCGGCGAGGGAGGCCCCGAGGCGGGGCGGATCACAATTGCGCGATTTCATCTTTCCGGTCCGCCACGACGGCGAGGTCGGCCTGCAGGCGCAGCTGCGCCGCCAGCTCATCGACGCCATCCTGGACGGCAGGCTGTCGGGCAGCGATCCGCTGCCGTCCTGCCGCCGGCTCGCGCATTCCCTCGGCGTCTCGCGCAACACCGTCGTGCTGGCCTACCAGGCGCTGGCCGACGAGGGGCTGCTGATCTCGCGCGAGCGTATCGGCTATTTCGTGAACACCGACATGGTGTTCCAGCAGATCGGCGGCCAGGTCACCTTCCCGGAACAGGAGGGCGCGCCCGCCGTCGACTGGTTCGCGCGGCTGCAGCTCAGGCCCTCGGAGCAGCAGCACCTCACCAAGCCGCGCAACTGGCGGCGCTATCCCTATCCCTTCATCTACGGTCAGCCGGACCCCAAGCTGTTCCCGGTTTCCACCTGGCGCATGTGCTCGCGCCAGGCCCTCGGGGTGGAGGCCATCCAGACCTGGACCGAGGACAACTTCAACGACGACGATCCACGCCTGATCGAGGAGATCCGCACCCGGGTGCTGCCGCGTCGCGGCATCAAGGCCCAGGCGCAGGAGATCCTCGTCACCCTTGGCGCCCAGAACGCGCTCTACCTGATCGCCGAGCTGCTGGCCGGCCCGGGCCGGGTGCTGGCGGTGGAGAACCCCGGCTACGTCGACGTCCGCAACATCTTCAGCCTGCAGGGCACCGAGCTGCGGCCGATCCCGGTCGACAGCGACGGCATGGTGGTGGACGAGCGCCTGGACGGCTGCGCCTGCGCCTACGTGACGCCGAGCCACCAGTCGCCGACCACGGTGACGCTGCCGCTTGAGCGCCGCATGGCGCTGCTGGAACGCTCCCAGCGCTCGGATTTTCTCATCATCGAGGATGACTACGAGTCCGAGGCGAACTTCCTGCACGCGCCGACCACGGCCCTGAAGGCGATGGACCGCAGCGGCCGGGTGATCTACATCGGCAGCTTCTCGAAGTATCTCGGCCCGGGCTTGCGCATGGGCTACATGGTGGGGGCGCCCGACTTCATCCACGAGGCGCGCATGCTGCGCCGCCTGATGCTGCGCCACCCGGCGACCAACAACCAGCGCACCATGGCGCTGTTCATCGCCGGCGGCCACTACGATGCCCTGGTGCATCGCCTGCAGCGCGACTTCCGCACCCGCTGGGAGGTCATGGGCGAGGCCCTGGAGCGCCACCTGCCGCAGTTCCGCAGGCGGCCGTCCTGCGGCGGCACCAGCTTCTGGCTGGAAGGCCCGCGCAGCCTGGATACCGACATCCTGGCCCGCGAGGCCATCAGCGACGGCATCATCATCGAGCCCGGCTCGGCCCATTTCCTCTCGGCCAAGCCGCCGCGCAACTTCATGCGCCTCGGCTTTTCCTCCATCGACCCGGAGCGTATCGAGCCGGGCCTGGAGGCGCTCAGCCGGCTGGTGAACCGGGCCATGCAGCTGGGAAACTGACGGGAAAGCGAAGGGCGGGCAGGATCGCCGCGCTCAGGCGTTCATCATCTGGTCGATCTGGGCCTGGTCAAGGGTGTCCATGTTGCCGTTGATGATCGAAGAGGCGACGTCGACGAAGCCCTGCAGCTTGCGGGTAACGCCAAGGATGCCGACCTGCAACGGACCCTCCTGGCCGGCGTCGATCAGGGCCTTGATCCGCGGCATGGCATCCAGAACCAGGCGATCCATCTGTTCGATGGTGGCGTCGAACGCCTGGCGATAGTTCTGCGGCGCGTTCTCGTAAGCGAGAATGGCCAGCTCGGCATCCGAGAAACAGCTGTCGCGGAAATGGTCGGCGTAGCTCTTGGGGCGCCACTCGGCGGCATCTTCGTAGCACTCCGGCAACGAAGGTATCATCTCAAGAAGCATTATTATTTCGTTGAAATGATTTAGATAGTCCGTGGCCAGCAAGGTGTTCTGGTTGATGTTCTTGCCACGCACGAGCAGGCGGTAGGTGCCGGTAAAGCCGGCTCCTCTGGCCGCGGGCTTCTGCGCCTTGGCGGCCTCGTCTGCGGCATCGGCTGCCGCCAAGGCCTGTGATGACGATGACACCATAAGTTGATCCCCGGGCACCGCTCTTGCGATGGTGCCATGCGATTCAAATGCGGCCCCATTCAAGCATTCTGTCCTTTAAGTTTCCTTTCCAGAAGGGAAAATCCCGCCGAGCGAACAACAGATAAAATTCGGATGCTCAGGGGCGATGGGAAAGGAAGCTTTTAAGACAATCTCTGCAGATCAAATGAACAGGTCGGTGGTCAAATACTCGGAGATATTCGTATAGAACAAAGTAATCTCCTCACCCTCTGCAATGGCCGTCAAAGCTTCGAGCCGCGCCCAGCTGCCGACGTCGTCCTCCTCCCAGCGTATGACGGCGTTGGGATGCTCTGAATGGTTGCAGAATGTCAAATGGCCAAAGGCGATCAGGCAGCCGTGCCGGCCGCTGCCGAAACCGGCGGGATCGGCGAAGCTGTAAGGAAACAGCCCGGTCTGGTCGATGAGCGCGCGGTCCTTCTCGCCCAGCCGCACG
Source organism: uncultured Pelagibius sp. (assembly GCA_964472095.1). GTDB lineage: Bacteria > Pseudomonadota > Alphaproteobacteria > Kiloniellales > Kiloniellaceae > Pelagibius. The sequence continues at coordinate 11,941 of CAYYIV010000016.1, read as the reverse complement.
GCCGGCGCAAACTCAATGCAACGACCGGCCGGGATCGGTCGGGTCGCCAGCAGCCCGCGGCCTTTGCCTGCCACCAGTGCCAGCCTGACCATGCGGTCTGCCTCCAAACGTCCCGGTTGGACCCAGTTCGATCGAAAGCATGGTTGCATAGGCCGGGCGCAAAGCAAAACGGCGCGGGCAGGGCCGCGCCGTCGAAGAACCCTTGCCCGATCCGGAGAACAGGCGGGAACCCCGGCCTCCCGCAAGCGGTCGCAGCGCGCTTGGCCGCTGCGACCGTGGCAGGTCTTAGCGGACGGCGGCGTCGTTGAGCGCCTGCAGGGTCAGGCGGCCGACGTCCTCACGGGTGAGGCCGCGGGCGGCAAGGCCGGCGTCGGACAGGCGGGACAGTTCGAGATAGACGCGATTCGCTTCCTGCGCTCCGGCGAAGGCCGCACCGATCTGGGCGAAGAAGGAGACCAGGCTGTCGAAGCCATGGAAGCCGGAGGTGTTTGTTGCAGGTGCAAACATCTGAATACCTTTCGAAGACCGAATGTTGGTGTGCGTTGTACGAAGCATCTGAAAGATACATTAAATTCGTGGTATACCAGATCAAGGATAAAATGCTGCGCTGCACCATAATTTCTGCATGTCTGGCATACCACGCGCGCATGGCGGGGCAGGATCGGCCCGCCGGGCAGGCCAAGGCGCGGGCTCCCGCCATCGGCTTGCGGCCAGCAAGGCCTCTCAAGTAGGCTCCGCCTCGCCTGCTACCGGAACCAAGCTCCCAGAACTCGATACAGGGTGAGATCGACAAGATGACCAAGGTTGCCTTCCTCGGGCTCGGCGTCATGGGCTTTCCCATGGCCGGGCACCTGGCCTCCGCCGGCCACGACGTGACCGTCTACAATCGCACCGCCGCGAAGGGCGCGGCCTGGGCGGCCAAGCATGGCGGCGCCATCGCTCCTACCCCGCGTGGCGCCGCAAGCGGCGCCGAGATGGTGTTCTCCTGCGTCGGCAACGACGACGATCTGCGCAGCGTCGTCCTGGGCGAGGAGGGCGCCTTTGCCGGCATGGCTGCAGGCAGCATCCTCATCGACAACACCACCGCCTCGGCCGAGGTGGCCCGCGAACTGGCCGCCGCCGGCAGTGCAAAGGCCGTCGCCTTCATAGACGCGCCGGTCTCCGGCGGACAGGCCGGCGCCGAGAACGGCACCCTCACGGTCATGTGCGGCGGCGAGCCGGCGGCCTTCGAGCGCGCCCGCCCGGTGATCGACGCCTTTGCCCGCGCGGTTACCCTGATGGGGCCGACGGGCGCCGGCCAACTCACCAAGATGGTCAACCAGATCTGCATCGCCGGCCTGCTGCAGGGGCTTTCCGAAGGCATGAACTTCGGCGAGAAGGCCGGCCTCGACATGGCGAAGGTGATCGAGGTGATCGGGAAGGGTGCCGCCCAGTCCTGGCAGATGGACAACCGCGCCGCCACCATGTGCCGGGGCGAGTTCGAGTTCGGCTTCGCCGTCGACTGGATGCGCAAGGACCTCGGCATCTGTCTCGCCGAGGCCATGAACAACGGCGCGCGCCTGCCGGTCACCGCCCTGGTCGATCAATTCTACGCCCAGGTCCAGGCGCGCGGCGGCAACCGCTGGGACACCTCCAGCCTGATGCAGCTGCTGGCCAAGGACTGAGTACGCCGCCGACACCCGGTCGCCGACACCCCCCCGGAGCCTTCGTTCATGTCAGCCGAGAGTTTCGTCGTTCATGCCTGCGTCGCCGGCATCTTCGCCACCCTGGTCCTCGACCTTTGGCAACGTGTTCTTTTCGCCGCCGCCGGCATCCCGCCGGCCAACTGGGCCCTGGTCGGGCGCTGGTTCGCCTACCTGCCGCGCGGCAGGCTGGTGCACCGGCCGATCGCCGCCACGGCCGAGGTGAGGGGCGAGCTGGCGCTCGGTTGGTGCCTGCACTACCTCATCGGCATCGCCTACGGCTTTGCCTACCTCGGCCTCATGCTGTTCGCTCTCGACCGTCCACCGTCGCTGCTGAACGGCGCCGTGTTCGGCGCCGCCTCGGTGGTCATTCCCTGGTTCATCCTGCAGCCGGGCCTCGGCATCGGTGTCATGGGCCGGCTCACGCCGAACCCGGCCCTGCCAATGCTCAACGCCCTGGCCTCCCACGTGATCTACGGCATCGCGCTCTTCGCCGGCGCGCGCCTGGCGGCAGCAATCTAGCTTCCGCGTTCGGCACGCTTGGCGGCCTGCCAGAGTGCCTCCAGGGCCTCGAGGCTCTGCGCCTCGGCCTTGTCGCCGGCCGCGGCGAGGGCTGCCTCCATGGCGCGGAAGCGCCGTTCGAACTTGGCGTTGGCGCGGCGCAGGGCGGTTTCCGGATAGACCTTCAGGTGGCGCGCCAGGTTGGCCACCACGAAGAGCAGGTCGCCGACCTCGTCTTCCAGGCGGTCCGGGTCGCCGCCGGCCGCGCCACCCTGGTCGATCACCTCGCGGATCTCGGCGATCTCCTCTGCCAGCTTGTCGAAGACCTGGCCGACCTCGGGCCAGTCGAAGCCGACCCGCGCGGCGCGCTTCTGCAGCTTCTCGGCGCGCAGCAGGGCGGGCAGGGCGGCCGTCACCCCGTCGAGGGCGCTGAGCGGCCGGCCGTTGCCGCCGTTCTCCCGGGCGGCCTTGGCGGCACGCTCGGCCTCCTTCTGCGCCTCCCAGGTCACCTTCACGTCGTCGGGCGTGTCGGCCTGGTGGCCGCCGAACACGTGGGGATGCCGGCTCACCATCTTGTCGCCGATGGCCGCCGCCACGTCGGCGAAGGCGAAGTGCCCGGCTTCCTCGGCCATGCGGGCATGGAACACCACCTGCAGCAGCAGGTCTCCCAGCTCGTCCTTCAGCGCCGCCATGTCGTTCTGCTCGATGGCGTCGGCGACCTCGTAGGCCTCCTCGATGGTGTAGGGTGCGATGGTCGCAAAACTCTGCTTCACGTCCCAGGGACAGCCGCCCACGGGATCACGCAGCCGCGCCATGATGGCGAGCAGGCGGTCGATCTTGATGGCGGCGGCGGGGAAGCCGTCGGGCGGGCTGTCGGTCATGGCGGGAAGACTAGCCAAAGGCATAGCGGACGGCCAGGGCCGTCGGCGCACTGCCGACATGCTTAACTAAGCCCCAACACTTCGACTGTAGGATCGGGGCAAATGATGAGCACCCTGCCGCTGGCGCAGAAGGAACCGGAAGGGATCTTCTTCAGCCGGGTTTCCCGCGAATTCCACGCCTACTGGCAAAGTCTGTCCCAGCGCCGCGGCGGCGTGCCGTTCAGAAGCGACCTCGACCCCGCCGACATTCCCAGCCTGCTGCCCCATCTTTTCATCGTCGAGCGGATCAAGAGCACCGGACGCTATCACTTCCGGCTCTCGGGAACCGGCATCCGCGACATCATGGGCATCGAGAACACCAACCACTTTCTCGACGAGCTGCTGCACGGCGAGGACCTGAACGCCGTTTCCGCCATGTTCGAGCAGGTGATGGAGCAGGGAGTCTGCATCCGCTCTGTCGAGGGCATTACCTACAGTGACCGCAGCTATCTGCGCGTCGAAATCCTGCGCATGCCACTGCTCAGCGGTGACGGCGAGTCCTGTCTGGTGATCGGCTGCCTGTCGCGGATCGGGGACGACTGCCGGCCCGGTTCGATTGCCAGCATGGTGAAAGACAAGCAGGTCATCCAGATCGAGAACGACGTCCAGCCCCGCAGCACCTTCTAGAACATTGGAACCTCAGAATCGGGCCGGCGCGGCAACGCCGCTCAGGGCGTTACCGCGCCGTGTGCCCGCCGCTGAACCGGGGATCGGAATCCGGTTCAGCCGGCCGGGCTGACACAATAGCTGCTAAAGGTGTTGGCTTCGCTCCACTCCTCGACCTCATCGTGGTCGTCGAGGTGGATGGAGAACTGGCACATCGCCGAGTAGTTGCCGTCATAGCAGCCGTTCGGGATGCCCTGGGTGATCAGCACCTGGCCGTTGGCCGGGATGTTGCCGATCACCTGGGCCGGCGCCGCACCGGCGTTCGGGAAGCTGGGGGTCCACTGGAAGCTGCCGCTGTCGCTGCCGCCGGCATTGCGGATGTAGAAGCGGATCTGGTTCGGCGTGCCGCCGGTCGGATTCTTCAGGCAGTAGCTATGGGTCGGAAAGCCCTCGGGCAGACTGTTCGGGTTGTTGTAGTAGGGGATCACCACCAGGTTGGCCAGCTGGCCCGGGGTGTCCGGGCCGCCGGTCGGTGCGCCGGTGGCGATCTTGCCGGGGCCGGCCGGCCGGTCGTTGCGCTTGATCTGCAGCTGCTGCGGGCGCGACGGCTTCACCGGCTTGGGCTCGACCGGAGCGACCTGGGCGGGCAGGCTGCGCAGCTGGGTGGAATCCTGGGCGGCGCTATCGTGGGTGAGGGCGCTGATGGCGGTGGCGGCGGCAAAAGCGGCCAACGCGGTCAGAGTAAGGGGGCTCTTGCGCATGGATTTGATCCTTTGGCTAGTCTCCGATATGCATCGCAGACGGTTGCGTTACCTGGTCGGTCGCAGCGCAGGGTTAACGGGTTCAAAGGATCGGGTTAGCGAATGAAATTTCATTCCGGTGAGGCGGCACGGCCCACCCGCGGCCTGCGGGCCGTGGTCTTCGACCTCGATGGCACCCTGGTCGACAGCGTCCCCGACATCCACGCCGCCGCTGCCGCTTTCCTGGCCGAGCGCGGGTACCAGGCCCTCGACCTTGCCACCATCACCGGCTTCGTCGGCAACGGCGTACCGGTGCTGCTGGAGCGCATCCTCGGAGCCGTGGGGGAGGCCGACGGTCCCGCCGCGGTGGCGGTGGCGCTGCCGCGCTTCCTGGAGATCTACGGCGCCGCGCCGAGCGCCCTTTCGCGGCTCTACCCCGGCGTCGCCGAGACCCTGGCAGAGCTGCAGGCGGCGGGCTTCCTGCTCGGAATCTGCACCAACAAGCCGGTCGGCCCGGCGCGCCAGATGATCGCCGAGCTCGGCATCGCCGGACACTTCACGGCCTTGGTCGGCGGCGATTCCCTGCCGCAGCGCAAGCCCGATCCGGCGCCTCTGCGCCATACTGCCGGTCTCCTCGGGGTGGACCTGGGATCGCTCGCCTACGTCGGCGACAGCGAGGTGGACGCCGCCACCGCGCAAGCCGCGGGGGTGCCCTTCCTGCTGTTCACCGAGGGCTACCGCAAGACGCCGGTCGCGGCCCTGCCGCACCGGGCCAGCTTCGCCCGCTTCGCCCGGCTGCCGGGGCTGCTGACGGAACTGGCAGGCGCCGGTGCCCTCTGAGGGACACCGGCGCCTGCCTGAAAGTAACTGAAAATCAGCGGGTTAATTGGCTGGCTTGAGACGCAGGCTGCGCGGCTGAACAGGATCCGGATCGGCCGTGCCGGGCGCCTTCTTCAGGCCGCCGACCGGGGTCGCGACGCCGCCGATCTTGCCGTCTCCGTCGCAGTCGATCTTCACGTTCACGCGGATCGAGTAGGTGTTGTTCTCGTCGGTCTCGGCGACCTGCTTGTTGGCGTCGAACACCACCCGGATCACGTTCATACCTTCCTTCAGGTCGACGGTGAACTTGTGCCAGTCGATGCCGGTCTTGGCGGCGAGGCCGCCGGGCACGTTGTGGGTCTCGACCAGGGTGGCGCCGACATAGGTCTTGGTGACGAAGGCCCCGGCATCGCCGTCGCCCTTGTTGTGGGTGCGGTAGGCCGCCGGGTAGAAGCGGCAGAGGTCCTTCTGCGGGCCGACGCGGGTGGCGTCGGCCTGGGCCGGGTTGTCCAGCACCACGGTCGCGCCCCAGGACACCGGGCCGCTCTTCATGACGAAGCCGAGGCTGGTCGGGATGATGTCCGGCAGATGAGAGGTCAGCACCGTGCTGCCGGCCGGGCCCTGCGGGCGCGGCTGCACCTGAGCGGCGGCGGGGTCTGCGGCCAGGCTCACGGTGAGCGCCGTGGCAGCGAGCAGGGCTGCAAGACCGCGGTTGAGGGACTGTTTCATTGTGGCTTCCTCTAAAATCAAAAAGGTGACGCGGCGAAGCGTGTCTACTGGTGAGGAAGTCGCAGCGGCCGGCGGAAAGGTTCAAAGCGCGGCTTGGCGGCAGACGGCCGGGTTTCTCACTGGGCCATCGCCGGCAGCGCGGCCTATACTGGGGACTGGCCCAAGGGGAGGTAGACAGGCGATGGTGACCACCGGCGCGCAACAGCGCGGATCGGCACGTGGGAAAGCGAGGCTACTGGCCGCGCTCGGCCTCAGCGGGGCGTTGGCCCTGGCCGCCGGCGCCGCAGCAGCCGCAGGGGCCGGCTACACGGTCGAGGTCGCAGAATTCGTGGTCTCCGTAGGCGACGGGGAAGGCAACGATCGGACCGTCATCTCCGATCTCGTGCCCTATCTCCCCAACCGGGCCTGCTTCGGCTGGCGCATTCGCCTCACCGAGGCGCCGCCGCTGGTACGCGTACGCGAGGTCCTGAAGCTGCCGCAGCCGCCGCTGTTCTGGAGCGGCGAGGACGACGAGTACAGTCCGCACGTATTCTCCGCCGACCGCACCACGGCCACCACCGAGGAGTTCGCGGCCCCCGAGGACGGCTGGCTGGAGAGCAGCTGGTGCATCGTCGAGGGTGATCCCACCGGCCCGCATTCCATCGACGTCTTCATCGAAGACGAGCTGGTGCGGCACTTCGACTTCGAAGTCAAAAAACTTCGAGAGCCGACGAATAACTAACGAAAAGCCGACTTCGCCGGGCGCGAGGCCGGGCGCCGTCAGTAACGCGTGACGCCGGCAATCTCACAGTCGCCGCGGGTATAGTCTTGCACGATGCGGCAGCTCTCCTTGAGATCAACGTAGAGCGAGCCTTGGCAAGACTTCAGCCGCACCCTTGCTTGGAAATCCAAGGTAGCGCCGGAGAGCCTGATACTGGTGATGGTCACCGCACGGAGGTGTTCCTCCTCAATTGCACGGCCGGCGAGGTGCGCCTTGAGCACATCTGCACAGGCATGGAATTGCCAGTCGCTGAGCTTCTGGCTGTAGCAGGCTTCGCCGGTGCAGTTGTAGGTGGCCTCCAGGTATGCGCGGATACGCTCGGCGTCGGCCACAAGTTCCTTCGCCTCGTTGTTGATCCTGCCGCAGACCGGCCCGACAAAGCCGTCTCCGGTGACCACGCCCAGGCCGATGTCACCGTAGGGCGTCATGCGGGCGAGACCGTGCAAGACGCCGGATTCGACGTAGGTGCCGCAAGTGTTCGCCGCGCGGGACAGGTAGCCGAGATACCACTCGAACTTCTGCATCTCCGTCCAGCTCGGGTTGGGGCCCGGAGGCGCCAAGGTGCCACCCTGGGCAATGCCAGCGGTCAGGAGAAGGACGAGAAACGATAGAACCGGCGGAAACACGCGCATCTGAAAGCTCCCTGCTTGCACAACCCCGAGACTTATTGTCGGCGAAAGACTAGCGCAGGGCGTTAGGGGAGTCCAACGACAGGTGACGGGAAAGGGCCCACTTTCCCGCATCAGTTTTGCGCATAATATATATTATGGAAAATAATGGCAGATCGCGGGCAGACCTGGGATTGGCTCTGCGCCGAGGCCCTGTGGCTCATGGCTCGGCGAACACGTGCTCCGGCCCAGGAAAGCGCCGCTCGCGGACCTCGCGCGCAAAGGCTGCGATGGCCGCTTCGGCGTCGCGGCCCAGTTCGGCATAGCGCTTGACGAACTTCGGCTGGAAACCGGCGAAGATGCCGAGCATGTCGTCGACCACCAGCACCTGGCCGTCGCAGGCCACCGAGGCGCCGATGCCGATGGTCGGGATCGCGATCTCCTCGGTAATCCGGCGTGCCAGGGGCTCCGTCACCTTTTCGAGGACCACCGAGAAGGCTCCGGCCTCGGCGACGGCCTCGGCATCGCGCAGGACCCGGTCGGCATCTTGGCCGCGCCCCTGCACCCGGTAGCCGCCGAGCGCATTGACCGCCTGCGGTGTCAGTCCGACATGCGCCATCACCGGGATGCCGCGCGCAACGAGAAAGCGGATCGTCTCGGTCATGCTGGCGCCGCCCTCGAGCTTCACGGCGGCGCAGCCGGTCTCCGCCATCACCCGGGCGGCGTTGCGGAAGGCCTGCTCCGGGCTCTCCTCGTAGCTGCCGAAGGGCATGTCGACCACCATCAGCGCCCGCGCGAGGCCGCGGCGCACCGCCTCGCCGTGCAGGATCATCATGTCGAGGGTCACGCCGAGGGTCGATTCCAGACCGTGCAGCACCATGCCGACGCTGTCGCCGACCAGCACAATGTCGCAATGGACGTCGACCAGCCTGGCAATGGGCGTCGTGTAGGCCGTCAGGCAGACGATCGGCGTGCCGCCCTTGCGCCTGGCGACCTCCGGCAGGGTCACTGCCCTGGCTTCTCCCGTCACGCTCATCCTGCCTCCCTTGGGTACCGGGCGCGGCCGTACCCGCCCCCAGCAGGGACTTTTAGAGCGGTGGCGATGCCATGACCAGTACCGGGCGCAGGCCACCTGCCCCGGAAACGCCAAAGGGCCGCGCGATGCGCGACCCTCTTGCGGCGTCTTCCGGGTTGCGGTCCCCGGCGCTCATGCGGCCGGAGAAGACAATCCCGAAGGCTGCTCCTGGCTGGATGCCTGCGGCGAAAGCGCCTTAGGCTGCGGCAGCCGGGCGGTTGTCGTTGGTGCGGAAGTCGACCACCTTGGCCTCGTCCTTGCCCTGCTCGAAGGCCTCGGCCAGCGCCAGGCGGCGGGCCAGGGCATCGCCGGGACAGCGGATGGCCGGCTGCGGGCGCGGGTCGAGACCAAGGGCCACGGCGCGAATGTCGCCGCGATTGATACCGATGTCGTCGAGCTCGCGGTCGGTCATGCCGCTCAGCACGTCGAAGGTACGGCGGTACTCAAGGTGGGCCGCGACCTTGGCCGTGGCAGTCTTGATCAGCTTGCGCAGGCCATCGATGGCATCGACGATCGAGTCGGCAATCGCCTGGGCGCGCATGGCCTCGGCACGGGCGATCGGGTCCTGAATGTGCTTGAACTGGTTCATGTCCATTGTCTTTGTCCTGTTTGGCCGCCCCGCCAGAGGCGGCAAATCCGAAAGTGCCATCCCTTGGGCCGCTTGACCTTGCCTCTATGAGTTCGTCCGAGGGGGCCGCTTGGGTGTGGCTGATGCACCCTATATGGACCCATTCGAGCCATGCGACGAGCGCATATGCTGCACCGCAGCATTGCGCTAAAGGCATGGCGGATTAAGGAAAAGTTAAATAGTTTCAAGGCGCTATAATTTCCGCCTCCTAAGCTGTGCCGACGCTAGCGTGGCTCGGCGACAGGGCGGGCCCGACAGCGCGTCCGGGGCCGGCTGGAGCCCGCCGCTTTCTGCGGTCGGCCCCCTCTCAAGCGAGCCTGGCGGACTTTCACAACCGAACGTTTGCGCTCCGCTGTCTTGGTTGGCGCTTTCCCCAAACTGCCTCTATAATCGCCGGTAATGAGGGTAAAAACTCTTTAATAACAAAGTGTTCAGGGACAAGCTTGATGTTTTGCCGGGTTTTCTCCACGGGCCGGGTGCTGATCCTGGCCGGGCTGCTCGCCGTGACGGCCGGCCGGTCCGAGGCTGAAGTCGTGCGCTATGAGGCGCCGCCGGCGCCCCGGGTGGCCGCTCTCAAAGAGATCCCTTCCCTCGCGGCATCGGTCGAGACCGGGCAGCTGCCGCCGGTTGCCGAGCGCCTGCCGGCGATCCCGCGCATTTCGGTCAGCGGCCCCGACCTCTCGGTCGGCAGGCACGGCGGCGATCTCCGCATGCTGGTCACCCGCGACAAGGACGTGCGCATGCTGATCGTCTACGGCTATGCCCGCCTGGTCGGCTACGACGAGAAGCTTGAGATCGTGCCGGACATCCTCGAGTGGATGGAGGTTGAGGACGGCCGCATCTTCACCCTGAAGCTGCGCGAGGGGCACCGCTGGTCGGACGGCACGCCCTTCACTGCGGAAGACTTCCGCTACTTCTGGGAGGACATCGCCAAGAACGAGGAGCTCTCTCCGGTCGGACCGGAGATCACCCTGCGCGTCAACGGCGAGCTGCCGAGCTTCGAGGTGATCGACGAGACGACGCTGCGCTACACCTGGGAGACACCCAACCCCTTCCTCGTTCCGGCGCTGGCCGGGGCGCGGCCGCTCGAGCTTTTCGTGCCGTCCCACTACCTGAAGCAGTTCCATCCGAAGTACGGCGATGCGGCGAAGATTGCCGTGGCCGTGAAGTCCGCCGGCGCGCGCAACTGGGCGCAGCTGCACAACCGTATCGGCGACACTTACAATTCCATCAATCCCGATCTGCCGACGCTGCAGCCGTGGAACAACGGCACCGCGTCGCCCTCCACGCGCTTCGTGGCCGCACGCAATCCCTACTACCACCGCATCGATGCCGCCGGGCAGCAGTTGCCCTATGCCGACCGCTTCATCCTCGACGTGGTCGGCGGCTCCCTGGTGTCCGCCAAGACGGCCGCCGGCGAGGCCGACCTGCAGGCGCGCGGGCTGAATTTCTCCGACTACACCTTCCTGAAAGCGGCGGAGAAGCGCAGCGACTACCAGGTGCGGCTGTGGAAGACGGTGCGCGGGTCGCAGCTGGCACTCTACCCGAACCTCAACGCGAACGATCCGGTGTGGCGCGCGCTGAATCGCGATGCCCGCTTCCGCCAGGCGCTCTCGCTGGCCGTCAATCGCAGCGAGATCAACCAGGTCATCTACTACGGCCTCTGCCTGGAGGCCAACAACCTGGTGCTGCCGGACAGCCCCCTCTACAAACCGGAAATCGGCAAAGCCTGGACCGGGTTCGCGCCCGAAAGGGCCAACGCGCTGCTCGACGACATCGGCCTCATCGAGCGCAACGGCGACGGCATCCGCCTGCTGCCGGACGGCCGGCCGCTGGAGATTATCGTGGAATCCGCCGGCGAGAACACCGAAGAGGTCGACGTGCTCGAGCTGATCCGGGATTCCTGGCGCCAGATCGGCGTGAAGCTCTTCACGAAGCCGTCCCAGCGCGAGGTGCTGCGCAACCGCATCTTCGCCGGCGACACCGTGATGGCCATCTGGTTCGGCACCGAGAACGGCATCCCCACCCCCTACAGCAGCCCTGAAGAGTTCGTACCGATCCACCAGCAGAGCCTGCAGTGGCCGAAGTGGGGGCAGTACGCCGAAACCAATGGCACCGCCGGCGAGCCGGCCGACATGGAGCAGCCGAAGCGCCTGCTCGAGCTCTACGACCAGTGGATCGCTGCCACCTCGCGCAGCGACAAGGTGGCGGCCTGGGAGGAGATCCTGGCGATCCACGCCGAGCAGGTCTATTCCATCGGCCTGATCGCCCAGGTGCCGCAGCCCGTCGTGGTCGCCAAGGCGCTGCGCAACGTGCCGGTGGAAGGCATCTTCAACTGGGATCCCGGCGCCCAGTTCGGCATGTACCGCCCGGAGCGCTTCTGGTTCGACAGGTAGGCAAGAGGCGGGCTGGGAACGACCTTTTCCTGTCACCCTCGGGTTTGTCCCGAGGGTCCATCGCGCAGCCGCACCGGACCTCCGCAAGACAGTCCCGTACGCGCAGCCGCCATGGATTGCCGGGACGAGCCCGGCAATGACGGACTTGGAGTGACAAAGGAAAACGCTAGCGCTTGAACGACCGTGCCGCTGTGGCGCTGTTGGTGACGGCGACCACTTCGAAGTCCACGAGGTCGGACCAGGCATCGAGCCACGGCCGCAACTGCTCCTCACGTTCGCATTCCATGAGCTGATAGCAGTGGCTGCCGTCGGCGGCGACCCAGCTGTTCACGTAGGCGACGCCGTCCGGGATCATACGGCCACGCGCTTGAAAGCGCTCGTAGACTGCTGCGGTATCGCGAAACCGCTCGATGACCATGAAGAGCATTGCTCTCGCCTCTTATGTTGCTCCGTCAATAGATCACGCCACCGACGGAG